>CAXBNP010000026.1:0-64096 GCA_963977145.1 uncultured Colwellia sp. | reverse complement strand
ATGACAAAATACGTTAAGAAAAGTGTCGCAATGGACAGTTTTTAGTAAATTTTGGTGAGGAGCTCAGCGCCTAAGCTGAGAGTCGTACTGCTGGTGTTGTAGCTAAAATTATTGCTTAATAGCAACAATTATAGTTAACACTAAAGCTAAAAAATGTCGCGTATGCAACCTTTATTGTTGTTAGGGCGACGAGCCACTTCATGCTTTATCCCTGATGAGGCAATGCGTTATTAAAATAGTCCCAATGGACTATTTTTAGTGATTTATGTGAGGAGCTATACGACGAAGCTAAGAGTCGCATAGTAGGTGCTGATGTTGTATCTATTCTTAGCTTAACGAATCATCGCTTAATGTTAATTGCAATAGGTTGTAAAAAAGACGCTTCGCGTCTTTTTTGTTTTAGGCTTTACAGTCTTGAGTGACTAAGTAACCACGTTAGAATATGGCGTTTTCTTCAAGGTTAGGCGTAAATTAGCTGCTAGTATCAGGCTAGCAGCTACAGACTTAAACCCTAAATTGATTCACCACTTTAGACAATGAATTCGATTGGCTGGATAAATTGGCGAGACTAGCTTTCATTGTGGCGGATACATCTACGGTATCGTCAGTTAAAGCCCTGACGTTCTCTATGTTCTTAGAGACATCTTCAGCAACATTAGCTTGTTGATCTACTGCACGGGCGATCTCATAAGTTTGGCTTTGAAATTGACCAATCACTTCGGCTATGTCGGCTAATACCTGTTGTACTTGCTGTGTTAGTTGCACACTATTCTCTGCCTCGACACAGCTAGACTCCATAACACCAACCGCGTTAAGCGCCGTTGTTTGAAGCTCTTCAATAATTCGCTCGATATTGGCGGTGGATTCTTGTGTACGAGAAGCAAGTGTACGAACTTCATCAGCAACTACCGCAAAGCCTCGACCTTGTTCTCCTGCTCTAGCCGCTTCAATGGCCGCGTTTAGTGCTAACAAATTGGTTTGTTCAGCAATACTACGTATTACAGTGACTACGTCACCTATGCTTTGTGTACCTGCCTTTAATTTGTGCACTACTTGCGATGCGTCATCAACATTGTTAGAAAGCTGCTGCATCGCGAGGGTTGCTTGATTTACAACATCTGATCCTAACGCGACCTTTTCTTCTGCACTAGTGACCAACGTTTTCGATTCATTGGTGTTGTTAGATATATTATTACTAGTTTGTGCTAACTCTGTGGCCGCAGTGGCAACGAGATCAATTTCACGTTTTTGTGCTTCAACGATATTTGTTGTTTCCCTACTGATACTCTCTGCTGCTTCACTGGACGCAGAGACATCATTAGTAATGGTAATGGTTCTCTTGACAAGCTGCTGTATTGAATCAATGAATATATTAAATTCATCAACCAATTGGCCTATTTCATCATTCTTTAAAGGTGCGATTCTTTGCGTTAAATCGCCATCACCCTCGGCAATGTCTTTCATCGCGTTTTTAAGCCGTGTTATTCGTTTAACAAAGGGTCTTACTGTTAGCCATACGACAATAGCAATCATAATAATGATGGCGATAACAATCGCGATAGAAGACCTGAAAGCCGCTTCAACAGGTTGGGATATTAATTGCTCTGGAACTAAGAAACCAAGTTTCCAATTCATTAACGGGTAATCACTTTTTACTTGATTAAAAATAACTTGATAATTTTCACCTCGCCATGAGACTTTTGCTATACCTGTCGCATTTTGCGCTAACGTTGTTTGCAATTGCTCAAATCCTGAGGTATCGGCAAACTGACTGTCGATAGCGGTCATAGTGTCACCAGGTTTAAAGTTCTCATTAAATCCGGGGAAGAAGACTAATTTCCCGTTATCTGTGACTAAGAATGCCTCGCCTTGGTTTTTATATTTAATGGGGGCAAGAAGATCTTTACCTATGGTAGTAATTAAGATGTCCATACCACCGATACCTAATAATTTTCCGTTTGGTAAATAGTAGGGAGAAGTGATTGTTGCTGAAACTGAACCATCATTATTATCTACCGCAGGGTCAGTAACATACATTTTTCCTTTTGAAAGGCCGTCGTCCCACCATGGCCGTTTATTAGTAAAATATTCTGCATCATCATAACGGCCATTTAAGTCAAAATATTCGTGGGTATTTTCGCTGCCAAAAAATACACTTTTAATTGCGGGTTCGTTATCTGAGAAGTACTTAAAATAGCGAGCTACATCCTGGTACTGCTTATTATCGTTAATATTACTGAGTCGCTGATCGTAGTTGGTAAACCAATCAATAACTAGTGGATTAGAAAATACGCTGTGGTTTATTTGCCCTTTAGCAACAAAAAATTCTTTTACTCTGGTTGCCTGTAAAGTAACGATATTTTCAATATCTGAAATAAGTTGCTGTCTGGTATTGTCGCTAACAGTAGATAAAACAAAGAATGAGGTAATAACAAGTAACACGGCAACGGCACTTGATATTGTAATCACTAATTGGCGCATTATTGAATGGCTGAAAAAATTGAGCATGTTATTGAATACCTATTGAATTATTATTCTTAATATTAACGATTAAAAATTACAATCGTCGCAAGCCGATTGCTAAAAAATAATCACAAAACTTATGCACTTAATCAAAACCTTAGCACGAGATTTCGTTAATGGCTAGATTTTGTACTGACCTGTCCTTACTTATTAGATTTTGGACAAAAAAAAGGATGCCGAAGCATCCTTTTATAAAAATACTAAAAGTAAGGCAATTACTTTTTAGATTTAGCAGCTTGCATTTCTTTTACTTCAGCAATAACGGCTTCTGATACGTTGTTTGGACATGGAGAGTAGTGAGAGAATTCCATAGAGAATTGACCACGACCCGATGTCATTGTACGTAACGTTCCGATGTAACCGAACATTTCTGAAAGCGGTACATCAGCTTTAATACGGACACCAGAAACACCGGCATCTTGACCTGCGATCATGCCACGACGACGGTTTAAATCACCAATAACATCACCAACGTGATCATCAGGCGTAAACACATCAACTTTCATGATAGGTTCGATTAGCTGGGCACCAGCTTTTGGAATTGATTGACGGAAAGCACCACGAGCAGCGAGTTCAAATGCAACAGCAGATGAATCGACAGCATGGAAACCGCCATCGTATAATTCAACTTCAACGTCAAGTACAGGGAAACCAGCAAGAACACCAGTATCCATCATGCCTTTGAAGCCTTTTTCAATCGCTGGGAAGAATTCTTTTGGTACATTACCACCAACAACTTTTGATGAGAATGTAAAGCCAGAATTTGGTTCACCTGGACGGATAATATAATCAATTTTACCAAATTGACCAGAACCACCCGATTGTTTCTTATGGGTATAGCTATCATCAATTTCTTGAGTAATAGTTTCACGATAAGCAACTTGTGGTTTACCAACAGCTAATTCAACACCGTAGGTACGTTTTAGAATATCTACTTTGATATCTAGATGAAGTTCACCCATACCAGATAAGATTGTTTCACCTGAATCTATGTCAGTTTCAACTTGGAACGTTGGATCTTCAGCAACCATTTTACCGATAGCAATACCCATTTTTTCCGTTGAACCTTTATCTTTTGGTGTTACAGAAATTGAGATTACCGGCTTAGGGAATACCATAGCTTCTAGGATGATTGGGTGTTTCGGATCACATAATGTGTGACCTGTCTGAACGTTACTTTTCATACCAACAATCGCGATGATATCACCAGCTTGTGCTGAAGTAAGTTCGTTACGGTCATCGGCTTGCATTTCACACATACGGCCAACACGTTCAGTTTTACCTGTCGCAGCATTAAGTATGGTATCGCCTTTCTTCAAGGTACCTGAATAGATACGTACGAAAGTTAATGTTCCAAAACGGTCATCAGTGATTTTGAATGCTAACGCTTTGAATGTTTCATCTGCAGAAACGATAGCGTACTCACCATTCGGCTCACCTTCTTCATCAGTAAGTGGCTGTGGATTAACATCAGTAGGAGAAGGTAAGTAATCAATAACAGCATCAAGTATTAACTGCATACCTTTGTTTTTAAATGCTGAACCACAATAAGTTGGGAAGAACATTAATTCGTTAGTACCTTTACGGATACAGGCTTTAATTTGCTCTTCAGTCGGCGTAAGTTCACCTTCTAAGTAATCCATTAATAAATCTTCATCTGCTTCTAGTGCAGTTTCGATCATTTGCTCACGGTACATAGCTGCGTCATCTACCATATGGGCTGGAATATCTGTAATTTCGTAGTTTTCTGGAAGACCTGAATCATCCCAAATGTAAGCTTTTTGTGAAAGTACATCGACAACACCAACAAAATCATCTTCTTCACCAATAGGTAAAGTCATAATAAGTGGGTGAGCACCTAATACTTTTTTAACTTGGTCAGTTACACGGTAAAAGTTAGCACCTAAACGGTCTAATTTGTTAACAAAGATTAAACGAGCTACTTTAGAGTCGTTAGCATAACGCCAGTTTGTTTCTGATTGTGGTTCAACACCACCAGAACCACAGAATACACCAATACCACCATCAAGTACTTTAAGTGAACGATAAACTTCAACGGTGAAATCAACGTGACCAGGAGTATCGATGACGTTAAAACGGTGATCTTTCCAAAAACAGCTTACTGCAGCAGACTGGATGGTAATACCGCGCTCAGCTTCTTGTTCCATGAAGTCAGTTGTAGATTCACCGTCATGTACTTCACCAATTTTATGGATCATACCGGTTAATTTAAGGATACGTTCAGTTGTCGTTGTTTTACCAGCATCAACGTGAGCGAAGATACCAATATTTCTGTATTTAGCTAAATCTGCCATTACTTTACTCTATTTATGAAAATGAATTGTAGAAATTTTGCGCGCGAGTATAACATTACTTAACTAAAATCGACATAAAAAATTATTGAAGTTTAGTAATTTTCGCTTTGTCAGGCACAAATGGTTATTTCTTGTACAGATTATAGCGTTTGATGGTATTTTTATTGGTCAATGCACATTAACTTGTTCTGCTTATATATAGGTAAAAATATCAGCCAAAAAAACGGGGTAATAAATCTTGTAGCGATATTTGCTTATCAATCTAACCGCTATTCTAAGCACAATATTTTGCGCTAAGAGCTAATATTAATAGCATTAAATAAACTAGTTGAAATTATCATCAAGGTCTGTATAATTCGCCTCCACGTCGAGCTTGTCTCTTCGTGTTTATTCGTTAACATATTAGCTTTTATGGTTAATTGTTAACACACAGCAGCTCCGATTGGGAGTTGAATGGTAAATATAGCGATACTCCCCCCTTTTATATAAAAAGGTGATGGGTAGTATTTTGTTGTTCTTTAAAATGGGGATTTGTCTTAATGTCAAATCAAAGAATTCGCATTCGTTTGAAAGCGTTCGATCATCGTTTGATTGATCAATCAACAGCTGAAATCGTTGATACTGCTAAACGTACTGGCGCTCAGGTTCGTGGTCCAATTCCACTTCCTACACGCAAAGAACGTTTCACTATCTTGACTTCACCACACGTTAACAAAGATGCACGTGATCAGTACGAAATTCGTACTCACAAACGCATGATTGATATCGTAGAGCCGACTGAAAAGACTGTAGACGCATTAATGCGTTTAGATCTTGCCGCTGGTGTTGACGTTCAAATCAGCTTGGGTTAATAGGAGTTTTAACATGACTATAGGTCTAGTTGGACGTAAAGTGGGTATGACTCGCATCTTCTCTGAAGATGGCGTATCTACTCCTGTAACCGTCCTAGAAGTTGAAGCGAACCGTGTTGCTCAGGTTAAAACTGTTGACAACGATGGTTATTCGGCGCTTCAAGTTACTACGGGAAGCAAAAAAGCTAACCGTGTTAACAAGCCAACAGCCGGTCACTTTGCGAAAGCTGGTATCGAAGCAGGTCGCGGCCTGTGGGAATTCCGCTTAGATGCAAATGAAGGCGAAGGTCTTGTAACTGGCAGTGAAATCACTGTTGAGTTATTTAATGACACGAAATTAGTAGATGTTACTGGCACCTCAAAAGGTAAAGGTTTCCAAGGTGGTATTAAGCGTTGGAATTTTTCAATGCAAGATGCAACTCATGGTAACTCACTATCTCACCGTTCAAACGGTTCGATAGGTATGTGTCAAACACCAGGTCGTGTTTTCAAAGGCAAAAAAATGTCTGGTCACATGGGTGCTGCGAAAGTTACTACGCAAAACCTTGAATTGGTTCGTGTTGATGCTGAACGTAACTTGCTCCTTATTAAAGGTGCGGTTCCGGGTGCAATCAACGGTAGCGTAATCATCAAACCAGCTGTTAAAGCCTAGTCCAGGAGATTTGTGATGGAATTAGCATTAAAAGACGCTTCAGGCGCTCTTGAAGTTTCTGAAACAACTTTTGGACTTGAGTTTAATGAAGCTCTTGTACATCAAGTAGTAGTTGCTTACGCAGCTGGTGCTCGTGCAGGTACTCGTGCTCAAAAAACTCGTTCAGAAGTTAGCGGTGGTGGTGCAAAGCCATGGCGTCAAAAAGGTACTGGCCGTGCGCGTGCTGGTACAAGTCGTGGTCCAATCTGGCGTTCAGGTGGTGTAACATTTGCTGCTAAGCCACAAGACCACAGCCAAAAAGTTAACCGTAAAATGTACCGTGGTGCGATTAAAAGCATCCTTTCTGAGTTAGTTCGTCAAGAACGCTTAGTTGTGGTAGAAAATTTTGCAGTTGAAACACCAAAAACTAAAGAGTTAGTAGCTAAACTTAACGCTTTGGAGTTAAAAGACGTATTAATCGTTACTCCAGAGATTGATGAGAATTTATTCTTATCAGCACGTAACTTGTACAAAGTTGACGTTCGTGACGTAGATGGTATTGACCCAGTTAGTTTAGTTGGTTTCGAAAAAGTTTTGATGACTGCCTCTGCAGTTAAGCAACTTGAGGAGATGTTAGGATGATAAACGAAGAACGTTTACTGAAAGTGCTTTTAGCACCAAACATTTCTGAGAAAAGCACTATGGCTGCTGAAGTTAACAACACTGTTGTTTTCAAAGTTGCTACTACTGCTACTAAAGCTGAAATTAAAGCTGCTGTTGAGAAACTTTTCGAAGTTTCAGTTGATGGTGTTCGCACATTAAATGTCAAAGGTAAAGTGAAACGTACTGGTGCTCGTTTTGGTCGCAGAAGCGACTGGAAAAAAGCATACGTTACACTTGCTGAAGGCAGCGACATCAACTTCGTTGGCGCGGAATCATAGGAGTTTACGAAAATGGCTATAGTTAAATGTAAACCTACTTCTCCGGGTCGTCGCCACGTTGTTAAAGTGGTAAACACGGAGTTGCATAAAGGTAAGCCTTACGCACCATTATTAGACACTAAGTCTAAGTCTGGTGGTCGTAACAATAATGGTCGCATTACTGTTCGTCACATTGGTGGTGGACATAAGCAACATTACCGTATTGTCGACTTTAAGCGTAATAAAGATGGTATCCCTGCCAAAGTAGAACGTTTGGAATATGATCCAAACCGTAGTGCAAACATTGCACTAGTGCTTTACGCAGATGGTGAGCGTCGTTACATCCTAGCCCCTAAAGGCTTAAAAACTGGAGATTCAATCCAGTCTGGTGTTGATGCTCCTATTAAAGCGGGTAACACTTTACCACTTCGCAACACACCATTAGGTAGTGTTGTTCACGCAATTGAACTTAAACCAGGTAAAGGTGCTCAAATCGCACGTGCTGCTGGTACTTACGCTCAGTTAGTTGCGAAAGACGGTGCCTATGTCACTTTACGTCTTCGTTCTGGCGAAATGCGTAAAATTGAGTCAGATTGTCGTGCTACTTTAGGTGAAATCGGCAACGCTGAACACATGCTTCGCTCTTTGGGTAAAGCAGGTGCTTCACGCTGGCGTGGTGTTCGCCCAACTGTTCGTGGTGTTGCCATGAACCCAGTTGATCACCCACACGGTGGTGGTGAAGGTAAAACATCAGGCGGTCGTCATCCGGTATCACCTTGGGGTGTACCAACGAAGGGTTACAAGACTCGTTCTAACAAGCGTA
Source organism: uncultured Colwellia sp. (assembly GCA_963977145.1). Lineage (GTDB taxonomy): Bacteria > Pseudomonadota > Gammaproteobacteria > Enterobacterales > Alteromonadaceae > Cognaticolwellia. Next base: position 56,033 of record CAXBNP010000026.1, on the reverse strand, counting down.
CCGATAAATTTATCGTACGTCGTCGTACTAAATAATAGTACTTATAATTAAAGAGGAATCACCATGCCACGTTCTCTCAAGAAAGGTCCATTTATAGACCTACACTTGTTGACGAAGGTAGAGACAGCGGTGGAAAGCGGGAATAAAAAGCCAATTAAGACTTGGTCCCGTCGTTCAATGATCATCCCTACGATGATCGGATTGACCATTGCCGTCCATAATGGCCGTCAACACGTACCTGTATTTGTAACTGATGAAATGATCGGACACAAATTAGGTGAATTTGCACCAACTCGTACTTACCGCGGCCATGTCGCGGACAAGAAAGCGAAGAGATAGGGGAAATTAGATGGAAGCTATTGCTACACATAAATTTGCCCGTGGCTCTGCACAGAAAGCACGCTTAGTTGTGGATCAAATCCGCGGCTTGCATGTTGAAAAAGCACTTGAAATCTTAACATTCAGCAATAAATCTGCTGCTGTTTTGGTTAAAAAAGTACTTGATTCAGCAATTGCTAACGCAGAGCACAATGAAGGTGCAGACATTGATGAGCTTATCGTAAAAACTATTATGGTTGACGATGGTCCAACAATGAAACGTATTAAGCCTCGTGCGAAAGGTCGCGCGGATCGAATCCTTAAGCGTACAAGTCACATTACTGTGATTGTATCCGATAGCTAGGAGATATTAGAATGGGTCAAAAAGTCCATCCAAATGGTATTCGCTTAGGTATCACGAAACCTTTCGCGTCTACTTGGTTTGCAAGTACTAAAGATTTCGCAGCTAATTTACACGGTGACCATTTGGTTCGTGAATATTTAACTGAAAAGCTTAAGCGTGCTTCATTATCAAAAATTGTAATTGAACGTCCAGCTAAATCTATCCGCGTTACAATTCACACGGCTCGTCCGGGTGTTGTAATCGGTAAGAAAGGCGAAGATGTTGAGAAACTACGTTTAGCGGTTTCTAAAATTGCTGGTGTTCCTGCTCAAATCAACATTGCTGAAGTGCGTAAGCCAGAAATGGATTCGCAGCTTGTTGCTGACAGTATTGCTAGTCAATTAGAACGTCGTGTAATGTTCCGTCGTGCGATGAAACGTGCTGTACAAAATGCTATGCGTTTAGGCGCAAAAGGCATCAAAGTACAAGTAAGTGGTCGTTTAGGCGGTGCAGATATTGCACGAGCTGAATGGTATCGTGAAGGTCGTGTTCCATTACACACTTTACGTGCTGATATTGATTACTCAATTGCGCGTGCTGATACCACTTATGGTGTTATCGGTATTAAAGTATGGATCTTTAAAGGCGAAGTAATTGGCAACATGCCATTACAAGTAGAGCAACCAGCTGCTAAGCCTAAAAGAAAACCTAACCGCAAGACCAGTAAGTAGGGGAATAAGTAATGTTACAACCAAAACGTACTAAGTTCCGCAAGCAATTTAAAATGCGTAACCGCGGTCTTGCACATGTAGGTAGTTCAGTAAGCTTCGGTACTTTCGGGTTAAAATCAATGGAACGTGGTCGTATGACTGCGCGTCAAATTGAAGCGGCTCGTCGAGCAATGACTCGTCACGTGAAGCGTCAAGGTAAAATCTGGATCCGTGTATTCCCTGATAAGCCAATTACTAAAAAACCTCTTGAGGTTCGTATGGGTAAGGGTAAAGGTTCAGTGGAATATTGGGTATGCCAAATTCTTCCTGGTCGTGTTCTTTATGAAATGGAAGGTGTTTCGGAAGAGATTGCACGCGAAGCATTTGCTTTAGCTGCAGCTAAACTTCCGTTCAAAACAACTTTCGTAACTAGAACGGTGATGTAATGAAAGCTAGTGAATTGAAAGAAAAAAGCATTGAAGAGCTAAACGCTGAATTGCTTGAGTTGTTACGCGAACAGTTTAACTATCGCATGCAAGCAAGTACTGGCCAATTAGCACAAACTCATTTGCTAAGAAATGTACGCCGTAATATCGCGCGTGTTAAGACTATCATAACTGAAAAGGCAGGTAAGTAATGAGCGAAGCAAAAATTCGTACACTACAAGGTCGTGTCGTCAGTGACAAAATGGATAAGTCTATCACTGTCCTGATCGAACGTCGTGTTAAGCACCCTATGTACGGTAAGTACATGACGCGTTCAACTAAGTTGAAAGCTCATGATGAAACTAACCAATGTGTAGCTGGTGATTTAGTATCTATTCGTGAATGTGCGCCAATTTCTAAGACTAAGTCTTGGACTTTGGTAAGCGTATTAGAAAAAGCTTAATCGCTTAATCTAATTTACAATACGTACTTTGAAAAGGCTCTGCTTCGGCAGGGCCTTTTTTTTTCAACAGCAAAAATTTTGTATAATTTATATTGATATAATCCGCATTAGGTCGCTAACCGCTGCTAAATAATGTCATACGCTTCTATTACTTAAAAACTAAATAAAATAGCTACCCCTAGCGCTATTGATCGCACTTGCATTAAGCGCTCTACCTAGCAAAAGTAGTTGTGCGGCATTTTAGCAGGCGTCATTCAGGGCCACTAAGCTCCAAGAGTGGTTGTTTTTTAGCTAATTTAAGTATCACTTTTGAATAACCGGTGTTATAATCTCGCGCCCGCTCGTTGTGAGGGGGATTTAGAAGGCAGTGACGGGTCAAATTTCTGGCCTTGAATTTAATCTTTTATAAGATAATTTAGCGGAGACATATTAAATGATCCAAATGCAATCACAATTGAACGTAGCTGATAACAGCGGCGCTCGACGTGTACAATGTATAAAGGTTCTTGGTGGTTCGCACCGTCGCTACGCACGCATTGGTGACATCATTAAAATTGCAGTGAAGGAATCAAATCCTCGCGGCAAAGTTAAAAAAGGTGATGTCCTTACTGCAGTAGTGGTGCGCACTAAGAAAGGTGTTCGTCGTTCAGATGGTTCTACTATCCGTTTCGATGAAAATGCGGCTGTAATGTTAAATGCTAACTTACAACCAATTGGTACTCGTATTTTCGGTCCTGTGACTCGTGAACTTCGTAATGAAAAATTCATGAAAATTGTTTCACTTGCACCAGAAGTACTATAAGGAGTCACGATAATGGCATCTAAGATTCGTCGTGATGATGAAGTAATCGTACTTGCAGGTAAAGACAAGGGCAAAACTGGTAAAGTGACCAAAGTTCTTGTTGAAGACAGCAAAGTATTTGTTGAAGGTATTAACTTAATCAAGAAGCACACTAAGCCTGTACCTCAGTTACAGCAGCCTGGTGGGATTGTTGAAAAAGAAGCACCTTTAAATGTATCCAACATTGCGATTGTTAATCCAGCTACTGGAAAAGCAGATCGTGTTGGTTTTAGAGATGAAGACGGCAAAAAAGTTCGTTTTTTCAAATCTAATAACGAATTAATTTAATTGGAGTAAACGATGGCGAAACTGCATGATTTTTACAAAGATACAATTGTAGCCGAACTTCAGAAGAAGTTTGAGTACAAAAGTGTCATGCAAGTCCCTCGGATTGAAAAGATCACCCTTAACATGGGTGTTGGTGAAGCTATTGCTGATAAAAAAGTACTAGAGCACGCCACAAATGATCTTACTGCAATCTCAGGTCAAAAACCTGTCACGACAGTAGCACGCAAATCAGTTGCGGGCTTCAAAATTCGTGAAGGCTATCCTATTGGCACGAAGGTAACTCTACGTGGCGAACGTATGTGGGAATTTTTAGAGCGTTTAATCTCTATTTCTATTCCTCGTATCCGCGATTTCCGTGGCTTAAATCCTAAGTCATTCGATGGTCGTGGTAATTACAGCATGGGCGTACGTGAGCAAATCATTTTCCCTGAAATCGAGTACGATAAAATCGATAAAATTCGCGGAATGGATATCACTATCACTACAAGTGCGAAGGACAATGAAGAGGGTCATGCATTATTGACTGCCTTCAACTTCCCATTTAAGAAGAAGGTGTAGAGTTATGGCTAAAACGTCAATGAAAGCTCGTGAAGCTAAAAGAACCAAGTTAGTTGCACAATATGCTGAAAAGCGTAGTGCACTTAAAGCTATCATCTCTGGTGTTGATTCTTCTGAAGAAGAACGCTGGGATGCAGTATTGAAACTTCAAAGTTTACCTCGTGATTCGAGCAGTAGTCGTCAACGTAATCGTTGTAACATTACTGGCCGTCCGCATGGTTTCTTACGTAAATTCGGTTTAAGCCGTATTAAATTACGTGAAACTATGATGCGCGGTGAAGTTCCAGGTCTTAAGAAAGCTAGTTGGTAATTCACGGGAGTAAATGGTTATGATGACTGATCCTATCGCGGACATGTTTACACGCATCCGCAACGGTCAATCTGCAGCAAAGACTGCAGTTAAAATGCCATCTTCGAAGGTTAAAGTTGCACTTGCCAACTTGCTTAAAGAAGAAGGTTACATTTCAGAATTTTCAGTTTCAGGTGAAGCAAAACCTGAGTTAACTGTTGAATTGAAATATTTTGAAGGTAAAGAAGTAATTGAAGTGATCAAACGTGTTTCACGTCCAGGTCTTCGCGTATACAAAGGAGCTCAAGAGCTTCCTAAAGTATTAGCAGGCATGGGTATCGCTATTATTTCTACTTCTAAAGGTCTAATGACTGATCGCGCCGCTCGCAATGCGGGTCTTGGCGGTGAAGTTCTTGGTTTCGTAGAGTAAAGGAGCAGAATATGTCTCGTGTTGCAAAAGCACATGTCGCAATCCCTGCAGGCGTTACTATTACGTTATCAGGTCAAGACATTAAAGTTAAAGGTCCAATTGGCGAGTTATCTCACACGATCCATAGTGCTGTTGTTGTTTCTCAAGAAGAGAACAACATTATCACTAACATCGTTGCTGACGTTAAAGGCGCTTGGGCTCAAGCCGGTACGGTTCGTTCTTTAATCAATAATATGGTTGAAGGCGTAAGTAAAGGTTTTGAAAAGAAATTATTGTTAAACGGTGTTGGTTACCGTGCTAAAGCTGCAGGTAAGAACTTAAACTTATCTTTAGGCTTTTCGCATCCGGTTGATCACGCAATTCCTGAAGGAATTACCGTTGAAACTCCTAGCCAAACTGAAATCATACTGAAAGGTGCTGATAAACAGTTGGTCGGTCAAACTGCAGCGAACATTCGTGCATACCGTAAACCTGAGCCTTATAAAGGTAAAGGGATTCGTTATAGCGATGAGAATGTACGTCGTAAAGAAGCTAAGAAGAAGTAGGGTAATACTATGGATAAGAAAACATCTCGTTTGCGCAGAGCTAAACGCTCTCGTGCAAAAATTAGCGAGTTGGGTGCGAATCGTTTAGTTGTATTCCGTACTCCTCGTCATATTTACGCGCAATTGATCGCACCAACAGGTTCTGAAGTAATCGCAGCAGCGTCTACTTTAGACAAAGAAGTTAGTGCTCAGTTAGAAAAAACAGGTAACGTTGAAGCAGCTACGGCTGTAGGTAAGGCAATTGCAGAACGTGCAGTAGCTAAAGGCATCACTAGTGTTGCTTTTGACCGTTCAGGTTTCCGTTACCATGGTCGCGTGAAAGCGTTAGCAGATGCAGCTCGCGAAGCTGGTCTTCAGTTTTAGGGGTTGATAATGGCTAATCATAATCAAGAAAACTCACAACAAAGTGATATGGCTGAAAAGCTAATCGCAGTTAACCGCGTTTCAAAAGTGGTTAAAGGTGGTCGTATTTTCAGTTTCACAGCACTAACCGTAGTTGGTGATGGCGCTGGTCGCGTTGGTTTTGGTTACGGTAAAGCACGTGAAGTGCCTGCTGCAATCCAAAAAGCAATGGAAAAAGCACGTCGTAACTTAGTAACCGTTGATTTGAAGGGTACTACTCTTCAGCATGTCGTTATCGGCAAGCACTCTGGTTCAAAAGTTTACATGCAACCAGCTTCTGAAGGTACAGGTATTATCGCCGGTGGCGCTATGCGTGCAGTACTTGAAGTTGCAGGCGTACAGAACGTATTGTCAAAAGCATACGGTTCTACTAACCCAATAAACGTAGTTCGCGCTACTGTATCTGCTCTTGCGAATATGCATTCGCCTGAAGCTGTTGCAGCAAAACGTGGCAAAAGCGTTTCAGATATTCTGGGGTAATTGAGCATGGCTAAAACAGTTAGAATAACTCAGTTAAAAAGTTCTATCGGTCGTTTACCGAAGCATAGAGCTACATTAAAAGGTCTTGGTTTACGTCGTATTCGTCATACAGTAGAGTTAGAAGATACTCCATCTGTACGCGGTATGATTAATCAAGTATCTTATATGATTAAGGTGGAGGATTAATAATGCATTTAAATACTTTATCTCCTGCACCAGGTGCTAAGAAAGCCAAGAAACGCTGTGGGCGTGGTATTGGTTCTGGCATAGGCAAAACAGGTGGTCGTGGTCACAAAGGTCAGAAATCTCGTTCTGGCGGTAGTGTACGTCCTGGTTTCGAAGGTGGTCAAATGCCATTGAAACAACGTTTACCTAAGTTTGGTTTCACGTCACGTAAATCTTTGGTTCGCGCTGAAGTACGTTTACATGAACTAAACAACATCACAGGTGATGTTGTCGATATCTTTGCCCTTAAAGATGCTAACTTAATCACACGTAATATTGTTGCAGTGAAAATCATGCTTTCTGGTGAAATCACTCGTCCAATTACTGTACGTGGTTTAGGTGTTACTAAAGGCGCACGTGCAGCTATTGAAGCGGCAGGCGGAACAATCGAGGAATAGTACAGGTTATGGCTACACCAGGAATTGATAATAAAGCAAAGGGCGGATTGTCCGAGCTTAAACAAAGATTGTGGTTTGTATTCGGTGCACTAATTGTGCTTCGTTTGGGAACATTTGTGCCAATCCCTGGTATTGACGCCGCTGTATTAGCTCAGTTGTTCGATCAACAAAAGGGCACCATTGTAGAGATGTTTAACATGTTCTCTGGTGGTGCTCTTGAGCGAGCCTCTGTATTGGCACTTGGTATTATGCCGTACATCTCAGCTTCAATCATTATGCAATTGCTTACGGTCATGCACCCGGCAATGGCAGAATTGAAAAAAGAAGGTGAAGCTGGACGACGTAAAATCAGTCAATACACCCGCTACGGCACTTTAGTTCTAGCGACTGTACAATCAATTGCAATAGCAAGAAGTTTACCGGGGATGATGCCAGGTCTAGTAATGGACGCAGGTTTCGGATTCTACTTTGCTGCGGTAGTGAGTTTGGTTACTGGTACCATGTTTTTAATGTGGTTAGGTGAACAAATTACTGAACGCGGTATTGGTAACGGTATTTCTATCTTGATTTTTGCAGGTATAGTTGCTGGTATGCCGTCAGCTGTTGGTCAAACAGCAGAAGCGGCGCGTCAAGGTGAATTGCACTTATTAGTATTATTGCTAATTGGCGTAATTATATTTGCTACAACATTTTTTGTAGTATTTGTGGAACGTGGTCAACGACGTATTGTTGTTAACTATGCTAAACGTCAGCAAGGCCGTAAGGTTTTCGCTGCCCAAAGCACACATTTACCACTAAAAGTGAATATGGCAGGTGTTATTCCTCCAATTTTCGCCTCAAGTATTATCTTGTTCCCTGGCACGCTTGCGAGCTGGTTTGGACAAGGTGACGGTATGGTTGCTGATTTCCTACAAGAAGTATCTATTGCTATTTCTCCAGGACAGCCGTTATATGTCATGCTACTTGCAGCAGCGATAATATTTTTCTGTTTCTTTTACACGGCTCTTGTTTTCAATCCGCGTGAAACAGCAGATAACCTGAAAAAATCCGGTGCGTTTATTCCTGGGATTCGTCCTGGTGAGCAAACGTCAAAATATATCGATAAAGTTATGACTCGCTTAACCTTAGCTGGTGCGATGTATATTACCTTTATCTGTTTGGTACCTCAGTTTATTATCATGGCATGGGACGTTAATTTTTACTTTGGCGGCACATCACTACTTATTATTGTAGTTGTGATAATGGACTTTATGGCACAAGTACAGACTCATTTGATGTCTCATCAATATGATAATGTACTTAAGAAAGCAAACCTTAAGGGCTATGGTCGTTAGACCGAGTCGTTAGGTAACGGAGTATATAAAATGAAAGTACGTGCATCCGTAAAAAAGATTTGTCGTAACTGTAAAGTTGTTAAACGTGCTGGTGTTGTTCGTGTAATCTGCGAAGAGCCAAAGCATAAGCAACGTCAAGGCTAAATCTTTAAGCAGTAGCATTATGCAGATAACTCTGTATAATGCCGCTTCGATTTGCAAAGAAATGCGGCTGGTTGAGTATCCTAACGGGCTTTTCAACCGGTAAATTTTAATTTAAAAATAGGAGATGTGTTTAGTGGCCCGTATCGCTGGCATTAACATCCCTGATCGTAAGCATGCAGTAATCGCCATTACTGCGATCTTCGGTATCGGAGCAACACGTGCGAAAGCAATTTGTGTTGCAACTGGTATTGCAGAGTCAACTAAGATCAGTGAATTGGACGAAGCTCAAATTGATTTGCTTCGTGCAGAAGTGGATAAATACACCGTAGAAGGTGATTTACGCCGTGAAGTTTCAATGAACATTAAACGTCTTATGGACTTAGGTTGTTACCGTGGCATACGCCACCGTCGCAGTCTTCCATTACGTGGTCAACGCACTAAAACTAATGCGCGCACCCGTAAAGGTCCTCGTAAGCCAATTAAGAAGTAAGAGGAACTAAACAATGGCTAAAACACCTGTACGTACGCGTAAACGCGTAAAAAAACAAGTTGCTGACGGCATGGCTCATATCCATGCATCTTTCAACAACACAATCGTAACTCTTACAGATCGTCAAGGTAACGCCTTATCATGGGCGACTGCTGGTGGTTCAGGTTTCCGTGGTTCACGTAAATCTACTCCATTTGCTGCGCAAGTAGCTGCAGATCGTGCTGGTAAAGCTGCACAAGAGTTTGGCTTGAAGAATATTGAAGTGTTCGTTAAAGGTCCGGGTCCAGGTCGTGAATCTGCTATCCGTGCTTTAAATGCTGCTGGTTTTAAAATCACCAACATTACTGACGTTACACCTATTCCTCATAATGGTTGTCGTCCTCCTAAGAAACGTCGCGTTTAATCGTACTTTTTTAGGATAGTTGGAGAAAGAAAATGGCTAGATATTTAGGTCCTAAGTTAAAGCTTAGTCGCCGCGAAGGTACAGATTTGTTCCTTAAAAGCGGTGTTAGAGCAATTGACACTAAATGTAAAATCGAAACAATACCAGGTCAACATGGCGCCCGTCGCGGTCGTTTATCTGATTACGGTATTCAACTTCGTGAAAAACAAAAAGTTCGTCGTATTTATGGCGTACTAGAAAAACAATTCCGCAACTACTATAAAGAAGCGGCTCGTCTAAAAGGCAATACAGGTGAAAACTTGTTGCAACTTTTAGAGAAACGTCTTGATAACGTAGTATACCGTATGGGCTATGCCAGCACTCGTGCTGAAGCTCGTCAACTAGTTAGCCATAAAGCTATCGTAGTGAACGGTGTTGTTGTTAATATTCCATCTTTCACTGTTAAAGCCGAAGATACTGTTTCTGTTCGTGAAAAGTCTAAAACTCAAGCGCGTATTATCGCTGCTTTAGAATTAGCTGAACAACGTGAGAAGCCAGTTTGGGTTGAAGTTGATAACAAGAAACTTGAAGGCGTTTTTAAACGTGTTCCTGATCGTTCTGACTTGTCTGCCGAAATTAATGAACAGTTGATTGTTGAACTTTACTCTAAGTAAAGTTGCACTTTAAGAGAGGACATAATGCAGGGTTCTGTAACCGAATTCCTTAGACCACGATTGGTTGATATCGAAACTATTAGCGCTACTCGTGCTAAAGTAACTTTAGAGCCATTAGAGCGTGGTTTTGGTCACACTTTAGGTAATGCGTTACGCCGCATTCTTTTATCTTCAATGCCAGGTTGTGCTGTAACTGAAGTTGAGATTGACGGTGTACTTCATGAGTACAGCAGTAAAGAAGGTGTGCAAGAAGACATCATCGAAATACTGTTAAACCTTAAGGGACTAGCTATAAGTTTAGAAGGCAAAAATGAAGCTGTTCTTACCTTAACTAAGTCCGGTGAAGGCCCTGTAACGGCTGCCGATATCCAACATGACGGTGATGTAGAAATTGCAAACCCAGCTCATGTAATTTGTCATTTGACAGGTGATGGCTCTATCAGTATGCGTATTAAGGTTGAAATGGGACGTGGTTATGTTCCTGCTTCAGCTCGACGCGATGCCGAGGAAGAAGATCGTGCAATTGGACGTTTGTTAGTTGATGCTTCATTCAGTCCAGTTGTAAGAATTGCCTATGATGTTGATTCTGCACGTGTTGAACAGCGTACAGATTTGGACAAGTTGGTATTAGACATGGAAACTAACGGTACGTTAGATCCTGAAGAAGCAATTCGTCGCGCTTCAACAATTTTAGCTGAACAGCTAGATGCGTTTGTAGAGCTTCGTGATGTGACTGAAGTTGAACCAAAAGAGGAAAAACCACTGTTTGATCCTATTTTGCTTCGTCCTGTTGATGACCTTGAACTTACTGTTCGTTCAGCAAACTGCCTAAAAGCAGAAGCAATTCAATATATTGGCGATTTAGTACAGCGTGCTGAAGTTGAGCTTCTTAAAACACCTAATTTAGGTAAGAAGTCTTTAACTGAAATCAAAGACGTTTTGGCGTCTCGTGGTTTGTCTCTAGGTATGCGCCTAGAAAACTGGCCACCTGAAAGCATAGCTGATAACGACTAAGTCGATCATCGTTTTTTTAATAGTTGAGAGAAGGATTAACTTATGCGCCATCGTAAAAGCGGTCGCCAGTTAAACCGTAATAGCAGTCATCGTAAAGCGATGTTCCGCAATATGGCAAGCTCTTTAGTGAAGCACGGTTTGATTAAAACGACTGTAGCTAAAGCTAAAGAACTACGTATGGTCGTAGAGCCATTGATTACATTGGCTAAGACCGACAGTGTTGCAAATCGCCGTTTAGCGTTTGCTCGTACACAAGATAAAGAAGTAGTAGGTATTTTATTCAACGAACTTGGTGCTCGTTACCAAGAACGTCCAGGTGGATACACTCGCATTTTAAAATGTGGTTTCCGTACTGGTGATAAAGCGCCTATGGCTTACGTTGAACTTGTAGACCGCCCAGCAGTTGAAAAAGCCGCTGAAGTAGTTGAAGAAGTTAACGCAGAAGCATAATTTAGTACTTGTACTAAATTTATTCTGACAAAATTGAAAGCGGAGCTTAGGCTCCGCTTTTTTGTGTTCGAAAACTATTAGCTTGACCCGTCTACTAATACCTCGTATAACAATTGTCCATCTATAATAAGGCTGAAAAATTATGTCGACTCGCAATCCTATCATCGCTGTTACCGGTTCCTCGGGTGCAGGTACGTCTGCGACGACAGACTCATTTGAGCATATTTTTAGATCATTGGGCGTCACATCTGCAACCGTTGAAGGCGATAGCTTCCACCGATACTCGCGCCAAGAAATGGATATGGAAAAGCGTAAAGCCAAGGAGCAGCAGCTTAAGCTAAGTTACTTTGGTAGTGCCGCTAATGATTTTGATGCGCTAGAGAAGCTATTTAAAGACTACTCAGAAACAGGGAAAGGCAAAGTTAGACGTTACCTGCATACCTTTGATGAAGCTGTACCTTATAACCAAATGCCAGGTACGTTTACGCCATGGGAAGAACTAGGCGAAGGCACAGACTTGCTCTTCTATGAAGGGTTACATGGTGGTGTAGTGACCGATAAAAATGATGTTGCCAAGCATGTAGACTTGCTTATTGGTATGGTACCGATTGTAAACCTTGAATGGATACAAAAGATTATACGCGACACCAATAAACGCGGTCATAGTCGTGAAGCGGTAACAGCAAGCATTGTCAGAAGCATGGAAGATTATATTTCATTTATTACGCCCCAATTTTCACGTACACATATTAATTTTCAACGGGTACCCACTGTTGATACCTCTAATCCGTTTAGTGCTAAAGCAATACCTACTTTAGATGAAAGTTTTGTCGTTATTCGCTGTCGTGAGTCCAGCCAGCTCGATTTTCCTTACTACCTCAGCATGATAGATGGTTCCTTTATGTCTCGAGTCAATACGCTGGTCGTGCCTGGTGGCAAAATGGGCTTAGCGATGGAGCTATTGCTAACACCCTTGATCAAGGATTTAATGCATAGAAAGAGTGTTGCGAACAAACAACTCGATTGGATGAGTGATATATAGACCACGGGCATGACTAATTTAGTAACGTGGTGTAAACCTAGGCTCGCAACGCTATTAAACGGGTTAACGCAGAATAATGTTGGTATATTAAGCGGCTGTTAGAGTCTACTTATTAGTAAACCTAACAGGCTCTAGTGTGGTATTGCTTGTTAAACTGGCTTGATCTCAAAGTCGTGGCTAATATTGACAGACTTATTAAGCATGAGTGCAACAGAGCAATATTTATCGGCAGATAAATTGACTGCGCGTTCGACATGTTTCGCACTGATGTCATTGCCTTCAATAACAAAATGTAGATGAATATCAGAAAATAATTTCGGCACAGTATCAACGCGTTTAGCTGTAATTTGTACGGTACAGCCGTGAATTTTCTGCCGCGCTTTTTCCAAGATACTCACTACATCAACAGAAGAACAGCCCCCTAAGGAGATTAATACGCTTTCTAGGGGACTAGGTGCTAAGGCTCCTGCGTTCGCATCTAATACCATAGTGTGGCCACTTTCAGACGTGCCGATAAACAGCTCCTCGCCAATCCATTTTACTTCTGCTTTCATTATGATTTTTCCAGAGTTTAAAATTTCAGTGAATTTTAGCTATTTATAAGGACTTTAGCTAGTAGTGCTAATTAAGTTTGTGGTGTTTGCAAAGAAATAATTGTCGAGGAAATTTAAACTAAAAGCTGCTTTCATAAGCGCTGAAAGTGTTTAGAAAGTGGCCCACCCGACAGGAATTGAACCTGTGACCGCACGCTTCGGAGGCGTGTACTCTATCCAGCTGAGCTACGGGTGGTAATTGGTGCAACTTGAAATGGTTTAAGCGCCGCAAATACTATAGATTATCGATGTTTATGTCTAGCACGATTACTGAATTTATTATTTAAAGGATTAACATGCGCCGAATTTAAGCAGATTATTAGCTGTAGATATGTTTGAAGTTTAATTTTATGTTTTTTTAGCACGTGGTTTTATCGCATGATTGTTAATTCAACAAGGGAAAAAGATGTACTTTCTAACTGAAGATGCCTAAAGTAAAGACTATAATATCATTTATCTCAATACCCTATAAGCATACACCTAGCTATGAAACTATTCTCAATTGTGTTGATTTTATTACTTATCTCAATGGCGACACCGCTATTGGCTCAGTTATATGACACCGAAGTGATCAATGCAGAGCTTTATAGTGACACCATACAACGTACCGGCAAACTTGATTATAAACGCACTTTAAGTTTGTCGTTTAAAAATACTGGTTATTTAACCTTGTTGAATGTCGATGCAGGAGATAGGTTTACTCAAGGGCAACTACTAGCATCGCTTGATATCACCGAATTAAACGAACAAAAAAACTCGCACTATGCCCAATTAATGCAAGCAAAACGAGAAGTGAAACGCATTAGTCAATTAATGGCAGGTAAGTTGGCCACTGAGCGTGATATGGATGCCGCTACTACCCAAGTTGAAATTACCCGCTCTGCTTATCAAGTCGCTTATTATAATGTTGAAAAAGCACAGATCTATGCGCCTTTTTCTGGTGTTGTTTTAGCTCGCAATACCGAATTGGGTGAGTTGCAAAGTCCGGGACAAGCAGCGCTGAAAATAGCCAAACTTGACTGGGTCGTAAAAGTAGCAATAACCGGTCACGAAGTTAGCCAAGTGCAATTAGGGCAAAAAGTCAGAGTTTCTTTAAGTCATATTGGATTTGTTGAAGGCGTCATTAGCAAAATACCTGCTGTGGCGAATGAGGGCAGTAACTTATTCACTATTGAAGTTTTACTACCAAAAATCAACTTAACGCCGGCAATGATCGCGGGGCAATTTGCGGGTGTTAGCATTGCATTTGACAGTGAACAATTTATTTATCGATTGCCGATAGCGGCGCTGGTTGCGGTTGATGACGAAGGTAAAGCTATTGTTATTGCGCAATCAGCCGAGGACTCGGACTTCACGGCGCATAGTTTTTCGGTGTTTCAGTTAGATAATGATTATATATACTTAAAAGCCGAACGTGATGATAGCGCTTTAAGGATAATCACTAGGGGTTGGCAAGATTACACAATGAGTGATAAATAATTATTATGCATCTGCCTCGTGTTGCAATAAAACATGCCCAGTTTACGTTTACTATAGTGCTACTTTTGGTGCTGGTTGGCATTGTTTCCTATTTTCAAATGCCTCGCTCTGAAGATCCTCAATTTGATATATCAATTACCTTACTTGAAATTATTTATCCCGGCGCATCACCTACTGATATTGAAAGCTTAGTTGTTGATCCACTCGAAGAAGAATTTGCTGAAATTGAAGGCATTAAAAAAATAGAATCACAAATTAAAAATGGTGGTGCCCGTATCGAGGTAACATTTTTATACGGCAGCGATCCGAATACCGCATACAACGAAGTCAAACAAGCGGTATCGACGGTAAAGCCAACATTGCCAGAGGGTGTACAAGAGGTCTTAGTTTTAAAAGCTACGCCAACCAGTGTCGCTATTATTCAATTAGCACTTTGGAGTGACTCGACAGATTATAAAAGTATGGAGTTTCATGCGAAACAACTTGAGAAACGCCTAGAAGCAATTGAAGCGGTAAAAAAAGCCGATATTTGGGGTTATCCAACGCAAGTGGTGGCGGTAGATTTAAATCTAGCGATGTTGCAACATTACGGTATTAGCGTAACAACAATTAATCATGTGTTAGAAAAACGGGCTATTAACATCACACCAGGTTTTGTTGATGCTAATATCCGGCGATTTAATGTAAAAACCAGTGGTAACTTTCAACATATAGATGAGCTTAACAATACCGTGGTGTTTTCTGACCAGAATACGGTCATTCGTTTGAAAGATGTTGCGCAGGTTGGGTTTTCTAGTCATGAGCCAAATTATCTTGCGTACTACGACGGTAAGCCAGTAATACTACTTACCGCAGAACAAAGATCGAATACCAATATATTTGCACTTACTCAAGCTATTGACCAAGAAATTTTGGCTTTTAAGCAGACCCTGCCTGACAACATTAAAATAGCAACGCTGTTTAAACAATCTGATGGCGTTGAAAATCGCGTTAATGGTTTTTTTGATAATTTATGGCAAGGCTTAGTGCTTGTCGGGATAATGTCATTAATATTCCTAGGATTACGTGAAGCTGTTGTCGTTATTATTGCTATTCCGTTATCATTTTTAATTGCCATTGGCTGGTTAGACTTTGCTGGCTTCGGCCTGCAGCAGATGTCTATCGTTGGTTTAATTATTGCCTTGGGTCTACTCGTGGATAATGCCATTGTCGTTACTGAGAGTATCCATCGTGAAAAGAAAACTACGGCTACTTTGGTGGATGCTGCTGCAAAAGGCACCAGTAAAGTAGCTTGGGCAATTACTAGCGGCACAGTAACAACCATGCTGGCTTTCTTACCTATGCTTATGTTGGCTAGTGATACTGGCGATTTTGTTCGTTCAATGCCAGTAACTGTTGTCTTAGTGCTGTTAGCATCGCTGTTGATTGCCTTAACGCTGACACCGTTACTAGCGAGTCAGTTTTTTAGCGAAAAGCCGAGTAAAGTTAAAACGCTACAATATTATGCCAATATATTTGCAGAACGCCATTATGTAAAATTGTTGAGTCGAATGATGAGCGCCAAGTTAATCGTATTAATTTTCGGCTTTATTACCTTGTTTATTATGGCATCGCTCTTTGGTCAGGTAGGCGTGAGTTTATTTCCCAAAGCGGAGAAAGCCATGTTATTAATAGATGTTGAAACACCGGCTAATTCGTCATTAGATTATACCAATGAAGTCATGCACTCGATGACAGAATTTATCGACACTCAACCTTATGTCGATAAAATTGCGCTTAACGTCGGTAACTCTAATCCACGTATTTATTACAATGAAATTCCTGAGCGCGGTTTAGCCAGTTATGGCCAACTGCTATTGGTATTGAAGGCATACGATGAAAAATCAGTAAATGCTTTAGTTGCGACATTACGTCAAGAGTTTTCAAAATGGCATCAAGCAAAAATTACCGTGAAAGAATTTACTCAGGGTCCTATAACCGATCAACCTATTACCGTGCGATTGATCAGCGAATCCTTAGCGGATCTTGAGCGTGTTGCGGCAGATTTACAAGCCAAAATGGCCTTAATACCTGGTGCAATCAATTTAGATAACCCGATAGGTATTGCTAACACCGAATTAGCCTTGGTGATAGATTATGATAAAGCAGCCTTATCGGGAGTCGACATAAACCATTTGGATGTCACTGTTCAAACCGCGCTTGCGGGAACATTTATTGGTCAGTTTAACGATAGCAACGGTGAGAATTATCCGATTCTAGTACGTCGCCCTAAAATTGACTTAGCGGGACTTTCTGATATTACTATAGTGAATCAACGCGGTGAGAACATTCCTCTGGGACAATTTGTCGATATAAAACTACAGAAAGGGCGAACAGACTTTTTTCATTATCAGAAACTCCGCATGGCAAGGGTATCAGCTGATGCAGCCCAAGGATATTCTGTGCAAGAGATAACCAGTGAGGTGGTTAATTACCTTGAAAACTCGCAATTACCGGTAGGCATGTATTATCTCTTAGGTGGTGAAGAAGAATCTCGACAAGAATCTTTTGCCGGGCTGTCGCAAATTATGTTGATCACGGCTATTGGTATTTTTGCCATTTTAGTTTTGCAATTTAAATCATTTTTACAACCATTGATAATTTTCACCTCAATACCTTTTGCTATGGCAGGCGCGGTATTAGGCTTGTATTTAACTAACCTATCATTTTCCATGATGGCTTTTATTGGCTTAATAAGCCTGTTTGGCATTGTGGTGAATAATGCCATCATTTTAATCGACACCACCAATCAAAACTTGTCGATTGGTGGCGATAAAAAGCAAGCTATTTTATCGGCCAGTGAAACTCGCTTTACACCGATATTATTAACCACGCTGACCACTATTGCTGGTTTACTGCCCTTAACACTTTTTGGTGGTAGTTTATGGCAGCCGTTGGGTGTAGTTATTATTGCCGGTTTATGTATTTCGGCCATTGCTAGCTTTATTATTGTACCCATACTCACTGAATTGCTAACTCAGACAAAACTTTCACAAGAGATAAAAGAATAAACCATGGACTTTATTGGATTAATTGGCTTTTCCTTAGCCGGTGCAGCATATACATTATTCGCCTTGCTGATTATTGCCGCTCGTAACAATAGTTTACTCGCGCGCTGGGTGCTGTTTTGTACTCTGGTAACGTTAAGCAGTAATGTCATTGCGGCATTGCAAATCAAGCTAGGTTTTAACTTGCAGTGGGCAATGCTGATCGACGGCTTTAAAATTGCGTGTTGGTCGTTACTGATTATTTTATTTAATACTGAGCATCGTAACCTTAAGGCGCTGGTGAGTAATTACTATGTGCGCCAGTACGTCGGTATTTGGTTATTGCTCATGGCTGGCTGTTGGTTGGCAAGCTATTGGTTAGATTATGCTTATGAATATATTTTCTTATTATTTATCGTGCTCAATTTATGGATGCTTGTCTTGCTTGAACAGCTTTATCGTAATGCGAACCTGCAGGTGCGTTGGGCTATATGGCCTTTAGTCGTCGCTCTAGCAAGTATCGCTGTATTTGACTTTGTTCTGTATGCCCAAGCAACGATGGTTGATGGAATAGATTTTGATTTTTGGTTTAGTCGTGGCTTTTTAGCCTTGCTTGTTGTACCACTGTTATTAATCAGCATACGCCGGGTAAAAAATGGTGCGGTACGAATTTTTGTCTCTCGTAACGTGGTTTTTTACAGCTCCATGCTGATGATAGCAGGCGCTTACTTACTGTTGATGGCTTTTGCTGGCTATGTTATTAACTTTGTTGGTGGGGAGTGGGGCGATTTAATTAGCATTGGTTTTTTAATGCTCAGTGTTACTGTGCTCATTGCTTTGCTGATCACGGAATCGTTACGCCGTCGGGTTAAAGTTTTTATCGCAAAAAACTTTTTTGCCAATAAGTACGAATATCGTGATGAGTGGCTAAACCTGATTGAGAAAATTGAAACAACCAGCGGCCAAAGTCATTACCAAATGGCGACAGAAATTATGATGTCAAAAGTGGACGCTTTACGAGGGGCGATTATTAAGCGGGTTTCTAATCAACATTATCAACTGCAATATAGTCATGGCCTTGATATAAATGAAGAGCTTGAGGAGCATTTGCTGGCGGTTGGCCTGTTTTGTCAGCAGCAAGGTTGGATTGTCGACGTTAATGAGTATAAAGAATCTCCTACCGTGTATCCAAGTCTCAATTTAGATGTCGGCTTGTGTCAAATCCAGAATATTCAAATAATAGTGCCTATTTTTATTGGTAAAGCGTTTTATGGCTTATTTGTCCTCGCTGATGAGAGTAAAATTAAGCAACTAAACTGGGAAGACAGAGATCTATTGTTTGCGGTATCTAAACAATTAGGAAACTTTATTTCTCTATACGAAGCAACCGATAAACTCAGTGAATCAAAACAATTTGATGCATTTAACCGTATGTCAGCATTTTTGGTGCACGACCTTAAAAATGTGCAAGCCCAATTAGCCCTAATTACAGCCAATGCCGAAAAACACCGTGATAACCCAGAGTTCATTGATGATGTCTTTGAAACAGTTGAATCAGCAACGCAGAGACTTGACAAAGTTTTATTGCAACTGAGCAAAAAACAAATTGAGCAATCTTCTCACAGCCAGGTTGATTTGGTCGCTATCATCAAAAAAGTTGTATCCCAGTGCAATATACGGCAACCTAAAGTTGAATTTTTGCAACACGGGAGTTGTAGTGCTTTTATCAATAGTGAATCTTTTCATTCGGTTATGCATCATTTGATACAAAATGCCCAAGAGGCAACAGCAAATAATGGCTGGGTAAAAGTATCTCTGGTTGAGAAAAGGCGTACTATCAGCATTGTTATTGAAGATAATGGCTGTGGTATGAGCGAAGAATTTATTAACACCCGTTTATTTCGCCCTTTCGATACCACAAAGGGTAATGCTGGCATGGGCATTGGTGTCTTTGAAGCGAAACAATTTTTCGAAAGTATGGCGGGCATTATTAAAGTTGAAAGCAGCCCGAAACAAGGCACCATTTTTACTATAGATCTGCCTCTAAGGCCGATAGAAGCAATGACTAGTCAAGATTTATCATAAGGATTTCACCACCATGGAAAAACTGTTAATCGTAGATGATGATAAAGGTATCCAAAAACAATTAAAATGGAGTTTATCGGACTACGAGGTTGTATTAGCGGATGATCGCGAAAGTGCTGTTGCGGCAGTACGCCGTCATGAGCCAAAAGTTATTACCTTAGATCTAGGCTTGCCACCAGATGAAGCCAATGCTTCGGAGGGCCTTGCAGCATTGCAAGAAATTTTGGCAATAGCACCACACAGTAAAGTTATCGTTATTACCGGTAACGACGATCGAACCAATGCCTTAGCGGCAATTTCCGCTGGTGCTTATGATTTTTATCAAAAACCAATTGAAACCGACGTGATTAATGTCATTGTTTCACGCGCATTCAGTGTTGCTGCCATTGAAGAGGAAAATCGGAAAATGCGTGCGGTCGCGGGCAGTGATATTGGTATTATTGGCAACAGTGAATGTATTGAACGCTTGCGTATGATGGTTAAACGCATTGCTCCAACGGCAATAACGGCATTACTGTTGGGCGAAAGTGGTACAGGTAAGGAAGTAACCGCCAATGCGGTGCATTTAGCCAGTGATCGTAAAAATAAACCTTTTATCGCGATAAACTGTGCCTCAATACCTGAAACATTATTAGAAAGTGAATTATTTGGTTTTGAAAAAGGTGCTTTTACCGGGGCGCATCGCACGACAAAAGGAAAAATTGAATGTGCAGAAGGTGGGACACTATTCCTCGATGAAATTGGTGACATGCCTTATAGCTTGCAAGCTAAATTACTGCGATTTTTACAGGAAAAGTGTATCGAACGTCTTGGTGGTCGGCAAGAAATTCCAGTAAATGTCAGAGTTGTCTGTGCAACTAATCAAAATCTTGAACAAATGGTTGCCGATAAAACTTTTCGAGAAGACCTGTTTTATCGTGTTAGTGAAATCACCTTAAATATTCCACCGTTACGAGATCGAGATGAAGACGTTATAATCCTTGCACAGTACTTTCTACAAAATTATGCTGCAGAGTATAAGCGCAACGTTAAAAGCTTCTCTGATGATGCATTAAGCGCGATTAAGGCACACAAGTGGCCGGGTAATATTCGTGAGTTGCAAAATAAAGTTAAAAGCTCGGTCATTATGACCACAGGCAGACAGATAACCGCAATAGATTTGGGCTTTTTCGATCATCAGGATAAAAGTTTTGAGCTTTCGCTCAATTTACGTGTAGTACGAGAGCAAGCTGAATCAATCGCTATTCAAAAAGCTTACGCACTAGCAGACGGTAATATGTCTAAAGCAGCTGAATTACTCGGTGTCACACGACCCACTTTGTATTCAATGATAGAAAAGTATGAATTAACGATTAACGATTAACGATTAAGTAACTAATAGGCTAAAGCGCTTATTTTGATGGCTATTATAGGCTTTGCACTTTGACAAAAAAAACCGCCTGATAGGCGTTTTTTTTACAGCTGTGACCGTAAAGTGTTTACTTTTCGGCGCTTTCGGCGCTTTCGGCGCTTTCGGCGCTTTCGTCGGTATCAGTAAAGAGTCGGCTTTTATTTTTCAGCATTTTGTCGACATATCGTGCCATTTTAATTTTCTGTCGGATACTCGTTTCAAGAATTTCCTCTACTTCGCGCAAAATGTCCTTTATATTTTCAACTTTTTCCGTTGAGTTTACCACCAGTTGACTGGGTTCGTTGCTGGCGAGCTCTTTGGTGTTTAACGAACCGGTAAGCTCAACTTCCATTTCTTCTGCCACTTCATTGATAGCGTCAGTGCTAATACTGTCGAGTTCTTCTAAAAAACCAAACAAAAGTAAGCGATCGACAAAGATGTTGATTTTCCGTGGCACACCTAAGGTTTTTTCATGAATGAGCTCAAAGGCCGGATCTGAAAATAACGATTCTTTATTGCAGCCAGCTTGGTGTAACCTATGATTAATATATTCTTTAACTTCGGCTTTCGATAAAGGTTTTAAATGTGCTGAGGCGATTATACGTTGGCGAAATTGTTCCATATTCGGCGCTTGAATAATCGCTTTTAATTCTTCTTGGCCAAGTAAAAAACTCTGTATTAATGGCTTATTATCTAATTGGAAATTTGACAGCATACGTAACTCTTCTACAGATTCACTAGGCAGGTTTTGCGCTTCGTCAACAATTAATAACGCTCTTTTGCCTTGCTGATGCAATTGAATTAAAAACTTTTCAATGCCTTGTAGTAGATCTGCTTTGCTATGACCAATAACGGTAATATTAAATTCTGACACGACCAGTTCAAGTAATTCTTGCGGATTGAGCTTAGTGGTAACCAGTTGAGCGGCAACTATGCTGGTATCGCCCAAATTATTTAATAAATTGCGCGCGATAGTGGTTTTTCCAGTACCGATTGGGCCCGTGACGACAATAAATCCTTCGCCTTGGTCTAAGCCGTACTGGAGATATGACAGCGCTCTTTGGTGATGACTAGAAGCAAAAAAGAATCTTGGGTCAGGGCTAAGTTGAAACGGTCTTTCTTTAAAACCATAGTAATTTTCATACATACTGCTAAAAACCTTTGGTAAATTTGGCGCTGACGCGGCCTTCTTGGTAACTTAGCGCCGCATTGTTAGAGCTTCTGTTGAGATAGCTAACCGCAAGATTAAAAGACAAGGCACTATTTAACGATTTTTCGTAGTTAACTTGATAGCGTCGATACCGATCAGTACGCTGCTGATCGGTATCAATTTGTAAATTCGTTTCAGTGTAAGATAAATTTAAACCAACACTAGAACGACCACTAACTCTGCGCTTAACGTTTAAACTTGCGACGTTCATTTCGTCTTCAATACGTGTTTCAAGATTATCACGATTCTGCCGATTAGCATTAATGTTAATCGTGGTGCGTGGCAAGGTTAAGGTTGAATTCCATGTCAATGTTTTATTTAGTGAAAAAACGTTATCCTCCACTAAAGTAAAATCTTGAATAGGAAATATTTGATAGCCGGGATCATCTGGAATATTTGGGTTGGCAGGAAAGATGTTTGCTCCCTCCTGAAGAATACACTCCTCGATTAAGGTGACATTATCGTTTGGACAGAAATAATAGCCGACAATACTGGCAACAAAATTATTGCGCGTTAAGGTTTGCACATCTTCTACGTAACTGACTGAGTTTGTTAAGCGTTTATTTCTATGAATAAAGCTAAGACCATAACTATTACCAAAAAAGCGCTCAGAAAAGCTAGCTTCTAGTCTAGTACGAGGTGACGGTTGCCATTTCATTGCCGCATTAAGGTATTCTTTTTGCACTTCACCATCAATATCGAGCTTACTGCCAATGGGTTTGTTATATGAAGTATCTAGATATAATCGTGGCGAGATCAACCAACGAATGCCGACACCGTAGGCATTGGATTCCGTAGAGCGATTCGAATTACTTAAACCACCGCTATTGTCTTCATTATAGTAACGGATAAAAGGATTCATTCGATAGGTGGTAATTAAGCCTATTTTGACTTCACTTTCGCTTAGTTTACCATCTTGACTATTGTTTTTTAGCTCCTGATAGCTATGTTCTAACTGCCAAAAAACATCTCGAGCACTACGGCCGTTGGTGCTGCGCAATTGAGCAACGATACCTTCTCTCTCGCCGATATTATCTTCTGACGTGGTCTGGCGAAAGCCAATAGCAGAGTTTATAACGAAAGTACTATTGTTGATATTATATTCAATGCCAGCGTTATAAGTTGCCACTTGCACGGTATCAGCAGATACGATGTCCGCTAAGGCATTTCGACCGCTATTACGAGCCTGATTTGTTACGTCTACAGCACCGGTTAGTATTATACCGTTAGGCCAGAGCTGCAGTCGAAGATCACTTGCTATTGTGTGATAGTCATTATCAAGTTCATGGTTGTGGCTATATAAAGCATAAGCACTTTGCGATGAAAAATTGAAGGCTGCATGCTGCGCTTTGTATGTCGATTCGATATTAATGCCGACTTGACTTACCAAACTAGATTTTTCATTGTTAGCTGTTAAACCGACATTATCAGAATAGGTTTCATCAATTTTAATGCTCGGGTCAAATTGCCAGTCACCAGCGAAGGCAATGTTAGAGCAAAACAATGCGAGACAAACGACATTGAGTTTAGTTTTTGGTGCCATACCCATAGCCATAATAGCCATACAAATCCTTATGAGATCTTATTGCTTTATTAAGTACCAACCCCAAAGCCAAATCTTCATTGAGGTGTTTAGTTGCCGCCTGTATATCTGTAATTGAAGTTTTTGACTCTTCAACGACAATGAGTGCTTGCCCCATTAAGTTAGCTAATACCAGCGTTTCCGTTACGCCGATTAGCGGTGGGCAATCAAAAATAACAATGCGGTCAGGATAACGATTAGCCAATTCATTGGCTAAGGTTGCCATTTTTTCACTGGCTAATAATTCGTTAGATAAATGATGGGGTTTTCCGGCCGGTACTAGTTTTAGTTTATCGATATCGGTGTTGTAAATGATATCGCTTACCTGTTCTGCTTTACCCAATAAATATTCGATAATACCAGGCTGCTCGTCAATGCCTAGCTCACGCATAACACTAGGTCTTAGTACATCTGCATCAATGAGCAATACCGTTTTATCTTGCTCAAGCGCAATACTCAAGGCTAAATTTATTGCGACAAAGGTTTTACCTTCGTTGGGTTTAGCACTACTGACCATAATTAAATTGCTGTGGTGAAGGGTTTTCGCCGCATTGCCAAAGGCATTATTAAGTAGTTTTCGCTTGATTTGCCTAAATTCATCTTTGATACTTTTTCGCGTACCGTTATCTATCAAGTAGCCACGTTCTGCGAGGCTTTCCTTATCAAGCGCTAAGGTTGGCTTTTCGCTACCTTCAACAGTACCACTGACCATTTCAGCTTGTGGAGTCGCATTATCAACCTTTACCTGAGTTTGGTTATTTTTCTGCTGTTGTTTTGCTAGCGCTTTTTCGATGATACTCATAAATTATAAAATCCTTCTAATCGGCGCTAATATAGTCTCTGGAGCAATAGCATAAAGTATAAAAAATGCTAGCATGATAAAAAGCACACTATTGGAAATGATAAAAATCAGTGTTTTTCGTTTGTGCCAACGTTGTAAGCCAAGATTTTCTGTCGCTGAAACGATACCAAAAATAGGAATGCCAGTAAGTTTTGAAACTTGACTACTTGAAGTCACTACTGGATTAATTTGACTAAATAGTAGCGACAAGCCAACACCAACACCAAAAGCAAAAATAGTTGCTGCCACTAAAAACAAAATTCGTTTTGGACCTACAGGGTCGGTAGAAGCTCGAGGCGGGTCGATAACTCTAAATTGAATTGGGTTGGTTGTCTCATCGGCTTGTTGGGCCAACTGAGCAGTTTCTTTACGACTGAGCAATTCCTCATATTTACTTTTAGTGATTTCATAACCACGATCTAATGAGGTTAATTCAGCTTCAATTTCTGGCAATATGTGAATTTTACTTTCCAGCTCTTTTACTTGCTGGCGATAATCATTGGTGCGAACAGAGGTCGACGCGACTAGGTTTTCTAACTGATTTACTTGGATTTGTAATTGTTGAATAACTGGATTCTGACTCGTTGAAAGCTTATTGCTATCGCCGCCGTTAGTGGCATTCAAGTATTCATCAATTTCTTTACTACGTTGATTAGTTAAGTGCTCAAGTCTGCGCTTAACTTCCTTAACGTCTGGGTGCATCTCTGTGTAACGCAATTGCAGTGAATCTAGCGTTGCTTCTAACTCAGATATGCGATCGTCATAGGTAGTTTGTATACTGTTAGAGTTTTTAATTTTATTTTGCGAATTATCTTCACTCGACGGTGAGGAGTTCAATTGCGCTTTCGCCGACTTTAACTGGGTTTCTTGTTCTAGTAAATTCAACTCCGTTATTTTGAGTTGCTCTTTGACAAGGTTTAATTTTTGATAATAGCCGCCATACTGACCTGGTAGCACTTCACTATACTTTTGCTTAAAGCTCGTTAGTCTAGACTCCGCGGCTAATAGCCGATTTTCATAGTCTTTAATCTGGGTCTCTAAGAATTTCTGTGCCGAGTTTGAATCGCTGCGATTTTCACCTAAGGTATTTTCGATAAATACCGTTAATGCCGCATTAACAACATTTTTTGCTGTTTCAGGATCTTTATTTTGATAAGAAATGGTAAAGATGTTTTCTTTTCGACCGCCGGTTTTTCTAATAATAATATTAGACTTTAAACCATCGATTAATGACTCATAAGCGGCTGGCGTATTGGCCTGCACATCTAAATCTGTCATACGGGTAATGCGTTCAAGGTTCGGGCGACTTAACAACGTCTTAATCATTAAGCGGATTTGTACTTCTGGATCGGTTTTAACCGTTAAGCCTTTTAACAGTGGCCCAAGGATAGATTGAGTATCGGCGTATATTCTCGCGTCAGACTCATAGACATTATCAAGCTGAGAAATATAAACCCAAGCTAATGGGCATATTAACCAAGTTGAGACCATAATAAAGCGACGTTTAAGCCAAATCCCTTTAAGGTAATCGACAATTTGTTCTATAATTTCTTGCATTCCTGACCTCTAAAACAGGTAAATAAATCTATTGCGTTTAAAACCATGTCTCAGGTATTACAATAATATCGCCAGGTAATACATCAACGTTGGCTGATATTTCACCATTTTTAATTAAATCTTCAATGAATATGTCGTATTGTATTTGTTGACCATTTTCTATACGTACTAATAAGGCGCTATTACCATTGGCAAACTCAGTTAAGCCACCCACACGAATCATAACGTCTAATAAAGTCATATGTTGAATGTAGTTAACGGCTTGGGGAGCGGTAGCTTCACCAATAACTCTGATTTGTTCGCTAAAAGGTCCGACAAAACTATTGACCGTCACGGTAACAACAGGCTCTCGTAAATAGGTTGCAAGTATTTCTTCAATTGAGCGTGCAAGTTCGGTCGGTGTTTTCCCTGATACTGGGATATCTTCTACCAAAGAGGTGGTAATCATACCATCTGGACGGACGATAAATGTGCCGGAAACTTCAGGATTACGCCAAACAAATATATTGACCACGTCACCAGCGCCAATTAAATATTTGTATGAATCTACATCAACCGTGTTTGATTGGTGAAGTTTTGCAGGAGGTAATGTCGGTGAACTACACCCAGCTACTAGGTAACCCAGTGTAAGAAATAAAATTGCCTTTAATGTATTAGTCATGCATTTTTCCATGGTATTAACCTTCTTATTTACAACCGTTTTTTATAAGCTATTTGATTGTATTTGATTTTTACATCTGATGCACATTATTTAATTTGTCTAAATAGATTGTAATTGTAGTATTTTAAATATGCTATGTTTACATTTAACCGTTAATCAATTCTAATATAGGACTTAAAAAGTAAAAGTACCTAACACTGGTTTATTTTTCTTACAGGAAAGGAATTTTCTCACCTTATGTCTAGCCCTAAATTTCGCGATTTATCAGCCGGTAGCAAGTCTTTAGTTTTAATTGAATTTGTCTGTTTTGCTGGGGCGTTATTGCTTAGCTTATATTTAAATAGCTTATTTCATTTCGTTAACATTGATATGCAACATATTGCAATGAATGTGCTGTTTATCCACGCGGTTATCTACGCTTTAATTGTGCAGTTAGCCTGCTTGGCAATGGGACTTTATAACTCTAAATTGCGGGAAAATTTTCGCGGTGTGGTCAGAAGGCAATTGGTTTCCGTAGCGATTGGCTTTTTTATCGTTACCTTACTCAATCCAATATACGGTGCTGGCGCATTAGCGATCGAATTACTCGCTATAGCATCCTTAATAAGTTTAATTATTACCAGTGCTTTTCGCTACGTTACTTTACAAATCGATTTTTTTGGTTTCAATAAAACTAATATCCTTGTCCTAGGGGCCGGTGAACGTGCCTCCATCATTGAAAAAAGAATGCGTCGTGACGTCGACCGCCAAGGCTTTTTTATGCATGGTTTTGTCGTTATGAATGGCGATGTAGCCAATGGCATTATTAATGAAAACCGTATTACACTTGATGGCTCGTTAGTAAATTATGCCTTAGAACACCAAATTGATGAAATTGTTGTCGCTAATGATGAGCGTCGAGAAAACCTGCCAATTGATGAGTTGTTTGCCTGTAAAATCAGGGGCGTAGAGATAACTGAAATTCTTGACTTTATTGAGCGCGAAACCGGTCAAATTGCGGTTAATTTAATTTACCCAAGCTGGGTTATATATTCTAATGGTTTTGCCTCTGCCAATCATCTTCGCAACACGCTAGATTGGGTGTTCAATGCCGCCATGGGCTTCTTTTTGTTGCTGTTTACTTGGCCCATAATGCTGTTCACCGCACTGTTAATTAAACTTGAAGACGGCATAAAAGCGCCTGTTTTCTATTTCCAAGAGCGTGTTGGTTTAGATGGCCAAGCGTTTAATATTATTAAATTTAGAAGTATGCGCATTGACGCTGAAAAGAATGGCGCGCAAATGGCCTCGAAAAACGACGATAGAACAACGCGAATTGGTAAAGCTATTCGCAAGTTCCGTATTGATGAACTACCACAAATTTATAATGTTATGATGGGTGAAATGGGCTTTGTTGGCCCGCGACCAGAGCGACCTGAATTTGTTCAGCAGCTGATTAAAAACATTCCTTATTACAACGAACGTCATAACGTAAAGCCCGGTCTGACAGGTTGGGCACAATTAAAGTATCCTTATGGCGTAACGGAAGAGGACTCTTTAGAAAAGCTTAAATACGACCTCTATTATATTAAGCATCGTAGTTTTCTGCTTGATCTACTGATCTTAATTCGCACGGTTGAAATTGTACTGTTTGGTAAAGGTCGCTAGTCCTTTATTGTCAGTAATTAGCCGCTTGTTTTATTCGCTAAAGGGTTGTCGCGTTCAGGCATAACTCCATAAATTTGACTTCATCAAATGGCGCCGCAATAGAAAACCGTCCTAATTGAAATTTGTTCTGGCTTAATTGTTGGTTGATAAAATAGCGAAAAGTAAAGGCAAGTCGATAGCCTTGACGCTCTATTTCATCAAACATGTCTTTGTTATATGCTGACGCACTGCCAACAGGGTAAGAAATGGACAGGACATCTTTGACTAATTTCTCCTCTAACAATTTCTTTGCATGCGATAGTTCGTGCGACAGTTGTTGAGCATTAAGACTGGAAAATATACGATGCGAATGGGAGTGAGCACCAATGGTCATGCCGGCAGATTCCATTTCAGCGATATGAGCCCAGGTCATAAATTCACTGTTATAACGCTCTATTGCTACCCCCGTAATAGTACGTAATTCTACCAATTGCTCTTCTATCGGCACTAAGGCCGATTTGAATTGGCTTAGCACGTCTCTAATGCTTTTATTTGTCGTGGGCTTAGATAAAACGATAGCTTTATGCCAAGAAGAAAGCTTAAGTTCTTGTAAAGTACAATGTTTTACGTGCCAAGCAATTTCGTCCCACCATGGCATTGTGGTCGATTCAATTAATCCGGTAGCAACAAAGAAGGTTGCTGGTATCTTCATCGCAGACAACACAGGAAACGCTAACTCGTAGTTATCTAAGTAGCCATCATCAAAGGTAATGTAAGCAAGCTTTTTATCGACTACTCGATCACTACTAATTAGGTCAATAAAGTAATCTTGATTTATAATTTCAAAATTATTTTTGATAAAATGTAAGTGCTTTTTTAAATCTTCCTGGCTGCAAGAGAAAATATTAGGGTCGTATTTACAGTTTTCAGCATCGCCGATACGATGGAAATTAAAGCAATAAACGCCATTCTTTCGAAAATTCCATAACGTTTTCGTCATCCCTAGATGACGCATAACTCTGGTTTTAATTTTATTGAGCAGCATAAGCTATTTCGCAATAAAGTTAGGTTTAGGTAAGATATAATCGCGATATTGATGAGGGCTGCCGATTTCATTTGCTTCCGCTGCTTTAATCATATTGTACATTTCCCTACTGTTAACATAATGCAACTGGTGACGTTCACCATCGTTATATTTATCTTCCATATAAGAAAACATGTCATCGACCGGCTTTCCTAGTAAAACATCCATATCTCTTTCTTGGGTACCGTGGGTGTGAACTTTAATGAATACCCAATCCGGTTTACCTTTAACATGTACATTCGCTTCTACCCATAGATCTACGCGATCTTTAGTGGGCTCCATGCCTTTTCGAATATCAGAATTTTCAATTTGAGGAAAAATGCCTTTTTTTAATTTTTTCCAGTTCAGCATTAGTGGTCCATTTACCATCATCAGGTCACCCCATGGACTGCCTCCAACAGCAACATCAACACCGGTGTTATGAGATTTTGGCTTAAGCACGTCATCTTTGACGTAATAGATACTATTAATGGTTTTTGGTTGTGTACTATGAGGCGCTGAAGGGTAAGTAAAGTCTGCGTAACAACCAGTTTCTTTTAAGACAATAAGTTCGTCGTTTACTCCGCAAAGCTTACCGTCGTGTCCTGAGTTATCTAGCGTCCAATTGCCATGAATAAAACCGTACATTAACTGCCCCGTTTCCGGGTGATGAGATAAAGCGCCGTGGTCATTGTGTAAAACATGACAAAACTGGGTAATAGAGGCTCTTAGATTGTCTGATGTGTCATCATCATGATGCAAATGAACTTCTATCTCGCCAAAACCATCGCGACATAATTTGGCTATTTTATCTAAATGCTCAACGCGATACTCTTCTTCTGGATAGAAGAAGGTATGTTGTGGGTGTATACCGTTTGCATCAAGGTGTTTGCTTGCCATTGCGGGGTAATCTGCGCACCATCGGTCAACTCGGCTACGTTCGATGTCGATACTATTGGGTTTGCCCCACTGTGGCTCATAATGGTCGACAAAGGAGAAAATAATATGCTTAGTCTTAGCTGTATTGTGCGCTGACTTGTTCATTCGCTGCTTAATATATTGCGGTAGCCATTCCTGCATGTTTTTCTTCTTTAAAATAAGAAAAAATAGGTATAAAGCTATGACAAATAAAAATAACAATAAAATAATCACTAGCGAGTTGTCCTTTGCCAAGTTCCTTGCACATTGGAACTAAAATATTTAATAAATCCGCGCATTAATGCCAGGTTCATGGCGACAAAAAATGCTAAAAGTGCGATTAGTGTCGATGTTTTCTTACCATCTGCTTGGCGCTTGATGCCATAAAAGGCGACAAAATAAAAGACTATTTGTGCAGCCAGTATCGCTTGATAAAAAACATTGTCGAGTAACATAACATTGGCAACCAGCGCTATCAACATTAAGTGTGGTACGAACCAGCGGCATACCTTATGGCTAAAATAGGCAATAAAGCGCCAACCTAACAAGGGATTTAAAGCCCAAGGCATCTTAAAAAAAGCTTGATAGTTGCCTAAACCAATACGCACTCTTCTGCCTTCCTCTTCTGCGAGGTTAGGGGCTATCTCTTCAATGGCAATGGCTTCAGGGTCATAAACTAGGCGAAAGCCTTGCTTTGCAACATTCATCGCAATTTGAAAGTCATCAACAATGGTATTGGCAGGTAAGGGAATGAAAAGAGACTTTCTAATGGCATAAATAGCCCCATTTGCCCCTTGTAGCGCATTCAACCTTGATTCATGAAACTTTAGCACCTGCTCGTAACGCCAATAGACATTGTCTTTATTATCCCCGGTATCGCCATCAACTAGGTGCAGTTCACCGCAGACTGCGCCAATTTTATCATTATTAAAATGCCGGGTTAGTTGTTGAATGGTATCTGCTTGAAAATGGGTATTAGCGTCAGAAAATATAACAATGTCGTCAGTGGTTTTTTCCACTAAATCATTTAATACACTCATTTTTCCACGATTATCAGTAAAAATATGCACCTGTAAATTTTTGATATCAAATGCTGATAATATTTCAGCGGTTTTATCACTACTACCATCAGAGCCAATTAATAACCTGAGCTTTTCTTTCGGGTAATCTAGCGCGATTAGGTTTTCCACCCTGGCTTTTATGCAAGATTCTTCATTATAAGCGGCAATGATGATAGAAACAGCAGGATAATCTTTAACAGCTAACGTTCTGCGTTGATGCCTGCGCCATAAATACTTAGTATCGCTAATCGCTTGCATAATGCCACTAAAAGTAAATAAAACTAACGGGTAAATAAAATAACTGTAAATAATGATGGCGACGCTAGTCCAAAATAATGTCTCCATTAAACGT
This sequence comes from uncultured Colwellia sp., assembly GCA_963977145.1. Classification (GTDB taxonomy): domain Bacteria; phylum Pseudomonadota; class Gammaproteobacteria; order Enterobacterales; family Alteromonadaceae; genus Cognaticolwellia. The sequence continues at coordinate 24,344 of CAXBNP010000026.1, read as the reverse complement.
TTGCTCCGTCATTATTCTTTACATACGCCTTGGCGGGTATTCCCAGCATAGTTGCGCCTTTATGGGCATTTTTTGTCAGTACGGCATTAGCGCCAATTTTTACATCATCAGCCACGGTGAGTCCGCCAATAACTTTAGCACCCGCACCGATAAATATATTATTAGCCAGACGTGGTGATTGGCCTTTTTCATCGCCGATAACGACACCACTTTCTATCGTGATGTTTTCACCCGCTTTAACTTTAGAGTTAATTACAATACCAACAGGGTGCATAATAACAAAACCTTGGTCGAAATCCGCACCTATACCAATCACACAGCCATTCATAAATTTATTAAGCCACTGAAAAGCATAAGCGACTATCGTTATATTACGGACAGCAAACCAACGCATTAGTCGATAAATAATATTTGCACTTGTGCCATCTGCCATGACAATGCGCAGCATGCCAACGTGAGCGCCGTCTTGTGCAAAAATTTTCTGTTTTTGCTTAAGGTCTGCTTTTAAATATTCCATGTATTTTACAATGACACTTTTTTGTTAAATAAGTCGATAATCTGTTCGGCATTGTGACGCCATTGACGTTCTTTTTCAATGTAACTTCTGGCATTTAAACCTACTTGTTGCTGCAGTTCTGCTTGATCAACCAAAGACAAAGTTAAATCGATACAAGCTTGACGGTTATTTGCCGGAAATAACCAACTGGTTATATTGTCTTTAACCACTTCAGCAATGGGGGAAAAGTCGGGGGCAACCATGCCTTTTTCCATCGCCATAAACTCAAATAATTTCATAGGAGAGCCATAGTCGTTTGAGTCAGGTAAAATACCAAAGTCCATTGCTGACAAATAGGCGGGTATTTTTGCATGTTCTACTCTGCCGGGCAGAATTATTTGTTGTTCAACACCGGCTACTTGAGAGCGTTTTTTAATTGCATCAAAACAAACCCCGTCACCAACCAGCAATAAAACCAGTTTTGGATGGACTTTCAGGTGGTCAACAATCATATCGACAAACCAATCTATACCGTGCCAATGAACAAATGCGCCGACATAACCGAGCACCACTTTATCATTAATATTTAGCTGGTTTCGTAATGCAATACCGGCATCGCGATTAATCATAAACTTATCTAAATCTGCAGCATTAGGTGAAACCACAGAAGGTGCAATCTTAGGGTAAGCGTTAGTCGCTAGGCGTTGAAAGTGACTTGAAATGAAGACTAATCCTGTCGCATTACTAAAAATCCACTTTTCAATTTTTTGAGCTAGGCCTCTAAAAGTGAGATGTCGTACGCGGTGAACTAAACAGGAATCGTTGATTTCTAAGACAATAGGTATGCCTTTACGCTTTGCCCACCAGACACTTGCAAAAAGGAATAAAGAATAGCGTTCATAAATACAGGCTATGTTGTGCTCTTTTACTTCACGACGTAAACGGAAATATGAAATAACATTAAAAAACAATTCAACCCATTCAAAAACAAATTCTGGCAGGTGTTGAGTTAAGCTGGCTAATTTAGATAAAAAGCTTTTTTTTTCAATTTTTACCGTGATATTTTCATTGGCTTTTATAGCCACTTCCTTAGGCGTCGCTAATTCTTCATCTTCAGGATCTGCGCCAGGTAGCGAGAGTATAGCAACCTTATGTCCAAGTTCACGTAGCCCTTTTACTACGCCTCTAATATGCACGCCCTCTGCACCTCGACCGCGTGTTCTATGATGAAAAAGTATATTCATATTATTTTTGACTCGCTAATGCTTTCATGGAATATCCTTGCGCCTGCCAGAAGGGAATTAATTCATCTAAAACGGTAATACAAAGTTCGTTATCATCATGAAAGAGTACAATATCACCGGCATTAACGACTTGTTGCTTAAATTGTTGAATAACTAGCTCGCACGACTGCTTTTTAAAATCCAGCGAGTCTCTACTCCAATGGATTGCCGTTATTTTTTCTCGCCATAAAAAATAAAGTAATTTGATGTTCCAACGACCTTGCGGGGCTCTAAATAACTGACATGCTTGATTCGTCGTTTGACAAATTATTTGATTGGTTTTTCTAATTTCTTCTTGTTGGGCTTTATGACTTATCTTGTTAAAGTTCGGATGACTATAGGAATGATTGCCAATCGTATGACCTTCATTATGAATGCGGTACATTAAACCCGATTCATTTTCTGCACGCGTACCCAGAATAAAAAATGTTGCCTTGGCATTATATTTTTTTAATAAATCTAACAACGCCTCCGTGACCCCTAAAACAGGACCATCGTCGAAGGTTAAATACAGCGTTTTTTCACTCGCTGTTTTAGTGTATAAAAACAGCCGGTCAGGTAACAAATAAGAGCGGATAAAAAGCTTAACTTGCTGAATCATTAAATGAAAATCCAATTATCATTTTAAATATAAGAGTGCGTTAATCTAGTGTAGCAAATATGAGATAGGAACAAAGCACTTTTGTCAGCTAGCGGCTATTAGCGTTTAGCATTTCAATAAGCAGCTTTTTGTTTTTCTGCCAAGTAAACTGAGACCCATGCTGCTGTATTTTCTCACGCGACCATTGGCGAGTAAGTAACTCACTTAACCCCTTGGCTACTGCCTTGGCATCTTTTGGCGGAATTAATTTACCGCAAATACTTTCATCAACCACTTCAGGTATACCGCCAACGCAAGTCGCTAAAACAGGTGTACCTGCAGCCATAGACTCTAACACTACATTTGGCACGCCTTCATTGTAGCTTGGTAAACATAACACTTTTGCATTTGACAGCCATGCCGGTAACTGGCTGTGGGCAATATTACCCAGGAAAGTGACTTTATTTTCAATGTGGTGAGTTTGCGCAAATGTCGCTAAGGTCTTTTTCATCGCGCCAGAGCCGGCAAAAACTAGATGCAAATTAGGAAATTGCCGACTTATTTGACCAAAGCCATCAATAAGCTCAATGACACCTTTGTCATGCTTAAGATTACCAATATATAAAATATAGTCTGTTGTTTTGTTGCTGGGGTAGCAAGGTCCAAACTTATCATGATCGACGCCATTATAAATCACATGAACCTTCTCCTTGCTCACGCCCATAGCAAAAAGCTCACGGGCAAGGGCCTTAGAAACTGACAATATGCCTTGGGCTTTATCAGCCGCAGACACGATTTGTTTTGCGCGTGCAGGGATTTTACCGTGTAAATTAATATCACTGCCGTGTACTTTAAAAAAGAACTTAGCATTATACAGGCGACTCAACCAACTAGCCGCTACTGCTTCTGGGAACGCCCAGCTTGCTAAAATAATGCTTGGCTTACGCTTTTTAAGCCAAAAGCCACTATGCAGTAATATTGAAAGAAACATAGTCACGCTATAAAAACGTCGGCCTATTTTAGGGAGATAAAAATAAGGCACATAACGCAGTTCAGCACTTTGTTTAATCTGTTTTCTGTGCTTAAACCAATCGGGAAAAGCAATAGGGATCAAGATACTTAATTGATAGTCATCCTTTAAAAGCTCAAACTGTTGCCTGTTGAAGGTTGCTCTATTTGGCTCCCAAGGAAGCGGATATAAATTAGTAATGACTGTCAGTGATTGTTTGATCAATATTTATCTTCCTAACTAACCTTTGGCTTTAGCAAATGGATTTTGAATTTGTTTACTATATTGCTCGGCAATAACTTTTGCCCCAATTTCGTTTAAATGATCTTCGTCTCTAAATAAAGGCACGCCGTTAAGCGCCATTGGGCAGTGGTTTTCTTGACACATAATTTGTTGTAAATCAACTTCAATTAATAGCGGGAATTGATTTTTAATACTCCCGACAACGGCTTTTAACAACGCATTGTCATTAGCTATGACTGAACATTCCAACGCAGGATTATAAAGTGCTTTTTTTAAAGTACAGTTCGGGCTTTTACCCTTTAAGGTCGGTGTATCGTAAACGATTATTGGTGTCGCGCCTGTTTTTTTAATTATCTCTAGGCTTTCAATAAGTTTGCGGGAAAAAATTTCTCTTACTTGTTCCGGTGAGGTAATTCTCTGTGGATCAAATATTCTTTTTGTCGTTATACCCGGCCATGATGCAGCTAAAACAACATAATCAAAATGTTTGGATTCAAGAAATTTTTGAGCTTGATTATTTCTTATCTGACACTCATTCGCTTTGTAAGTGTTTGAGCCCCAAGCTAAATTGAATATAGGCAAGCAGCGATCAAAGGTATAATCAATACCAGTGATATTTGCTTCAATAGCGAGTGTTGCAAAAAAAGGCACTAAGTGATTGGCATGCGAATCGCCAAAAATAAAGAAACTCCCCTGACTTTGCGCTATTGGTGCTGCAAAAGCACAAGCGTCTGAAGGCAGCACTGCTCGCTGTCTTAAGGATGAATGACAACCTTTTCTCGATTCATTAGCAAAGGTATGCAGAGCAGCCTCTTGAGCCGTAATTTCTTTGGAAAAACGCTCTGGAAACCCACTCATTGCAATGCCTATTGTGGCAATGGCAATAAAAAAACAAGTGGGAATAATATACATCTTGATAAATGCTGTTTTAAAGGAATGACTAGCTGAAAATCTAAATTTTTGCTCAACAAAATGATAGGAAAATACCGATAAAATAAAGGTTAAAACGATAGCGATAATTTGCGTTGATAACGTCATTTCTATCGCGGTATATCTCGCAAAAACGAGTATCGGCCAATGCCATAGATATAACGAATAAGAAATAGCACCTAAATAAACTATCGGCTTAAGTGACAGCAGAGAATTCACAATACCTTTACTTGATATGATGAGCAAGACAGTGCCTATTACCGGGAATAATGCATTGTAACCAGGAAATGAGCTATGTTCATTTAATGTAAAGGCACTGAATAATATTAATGCCAGGCCGGTTATTGAAAGCAAATGGTGGCTAGCACTGTTATTAATTTGGCATTTATGCCAAACCATCGCTAAACACGAGCCGGCTAGTAATTCAAAAAAACGTGTAGGCAGCAAATAATACGCAGCGCCAACAGTAACCTCAGTTGCCCATTGTGAAAACCATGTGGCAAAAACCAAACCGATAAGAGAGATAATAACGGTTTTGTTTGCGTTGAATATTTTTAATAAAAAGGTAAGCGCTAAAGGCCAAACAAAATAATATTGCTCTTCTACCGCAAGTGACCAAGTGTGAAGTAAGGGGACTTCTTGTGTTGTCCCCGCAAAATAGCCGCCGTGTTCTATCCAAAAGAAAAAATTACCCAAGTACAAGGAAATGGCAATAAGGCTCTTATAAAATAGCACCAAATCAGCGGGTAATAATATCAAGCTAAAAACAAGTGCAGACACCGCCATAACGACAAATAAAACCGGCATCAGCCTACGAATTCGACGACTTAGAAACCAGCCAAACTCGAAGGTTTTATCTTGAATTTTCGGATAAATAATTGTCGTAATTAGAAAACCTGATAAAACAAAAAAGACATCAACACCAATAAATCCGCCAGAAAAAAAAGTAAATCCTGCATGATTCAAAATAACCAGTGCTACCGCTATGGTTCTTAGACCATCAATATCCTTTCTATACATCATGCCTAAATATCATCCTTTGACGATAGCTCACAAATAGTGACTCTATGCTTCCCACTGACAGTGAGTGGAATATCATCAACAAAATTTAACTGTAAGATAAGTTCGCCTTCAGCATATTTATTGATTTCATCGCAAATTTTTTCTTGTTCTGCTGCCGTTAACGCTGTGCTAACGATCATCGCGATATTTAAGGCATTAATTTCACTTTGTTTTACTTGGAAGCGAGTTATTTTTTCAAATTCTTTAAATAAATGCGGAAATAACTCTCCGGGGATTTTTTTGCCGGACGGCGTTTTAATAATATCGAGTTTTCGACCATCAATGCTTTTCATAATCGGTAACGGGTTGTTACAACCACAGGGCGAGTTAATTAGGGTGGCTCTATCGCCATTAAGGTAGCGAATTAGTGGCATACCATAGTTATATAAATCGGTGACCACTAAGTCGCCGCTCTCATCGGTAATTACGCGGCCATTATCAGTAATGGTTTCAACCACTAAATGGTCAATATTAATGTGTAGGTTTTTGTATGCTTGACATTCGGCCGACATTAACATGAATTCACGACAACCAAAGGTATTATAAACATTACAGTTAAAGGCTTTTTCTATAACGTCTCGTTGAAAATCATGCAAGGGCTCTGCGCCGGTTAAAATAGTGTCAGGTGAAAATACGGATAATTTTTTAGCAATAATATATTTTGCCAATTCGTATAGCGGATTAACATAGGAGACCAAGGCTTTAGGACGATAACTATTGATATCAGCAACATAAACCTGCATGTTACTTGTATTCATGGCAAAAGAATTGAGCATTTTTCGGTTATAAAAAGCATGATATAAATTGTTTTTAAGTGTTTTTAATTTTGTCGCTTGGCCAATATCAGCGCCCCATAAATATAAGGTTTTTTTACCTAGCCCGGCACCTAACCAGCCGTATCCCCGCCACATAATAGCTTCGCGTCGGGTATTACTATCGGTATTTAATTCAAATCTAAAGGGTTGGCCGGTTGAGCCGCCGGTAGCCTTTTTAATATTATGGGCATAGTTTTTAGCAATTAACCCTTGATAATGTTGGGTAATATCGTCTTTGGTTACCAACGGCAACTTTTCAAAATCGGCCATACATTGAATATCATCAATGGTATGAATGCCTACTTTTGCCCATAGTTCAGGATAAAAAGTAGTGTTTTCAAAAGCGTGTGCAAGCAGCTTTTTTAATTCGCGCCATTGGTGTGCTTTTAACTGTTCAGGTGTCCAGGTTAAATGGTGTTGATATTCATTAATATTCTGCAAGAGGTTCTTGCCTTTAACCGCTTCGTAAAACGGCATAAGTATACGTCGCAATAATTGAGCGTACATTAATCAATAACTCCATTTATATTATGATAAGAGGGGAAACCCCAAGAATTTAACAAATTTAACGCATTAAGGTAAGAAATTTGTCCAAGAGATGTTAATTTGTTTTTTCTTTTGCGCATTAAGGCGTTGTTATTTTTGCTCAGCGAGCGATAATACCGTTCAATTTATCACCTTTACTGCATTGCTATAGGATTTATGTGTCAAAGCTTATCTCAGTTGTTATACCGGTTTATAACGGAGCTGAATATTTAACTAAAACGGTTGTATCAATATTAGCTCAAGATCATCAAGAACTAGAATTACTCTTAATCAATGATGGTTCAAGTGATGACTCAAAAGCACTTATTGCAACGCTGGCAGAGCAAGACAGCAGAATTAAAGCCTTTAGCAAAGATAATGGCGGTGTGGCTAATGCGCGAAATTTTGGTGTCGCACATGCACAAGGTGACTTTATCGCCTTTTGTGATCAAGACGATTTATGGTTACCGACTAAGTTAACCAAACAATTAGCTTTATTTTCCAACCTAAATGTCGGCCTGGTGTATACCGGCGCTATTGCTGACTATGCATTATACGGTAAACAGTCAAAACCAAGCTTTGAACAAAAATATCGCGGGCAGGTTTTTGATAAATTAATACAACTAAATATGTTTACCTGTTGTACTGCAATGGTGAGAAAAAGCGTACTTGAAGAGGTCGGTGGGTTTGATGATGACCTAGCGTTGATGGGGGTCGATGACTGGCACCTATGGTTAAAGCTGGCGCTTGTCTGTGATTTTGATTTTGTGCCAGAACATTTGGCGGTGCACGTATTTCATGGCGATAATTACTCATTAAATGATGAAAAAATGCATGAAGCTGAAATTGTTTGTTTAAATAAAATTGAAATTATCGCATCAACTTATCAGAAAAGTGCAAATTGGTCATTAATAAAGCAACAGTTGCATCTTAGATACGCTAAATCGTATATTTTTTCAGGGCTATATAACTTAGCGGGGAATACTTATATACGTGCGCATCAAACTCAAAAAAATATTCCCGCCTTATTGAAGGGCTGGGTGTTTAAACTCATCCCCAATGTTGTTTGGCATCTAATTCAAAAAACTAAACGCAAATTTGCTACTTAATAATGACTTTAGTAACTCATAATAAATGACCGACTCCAAACAACTAAAACAGCAAGTGATGCACTCCTTAAAATGGGTCGCATTAGGTAAAGTCGCGACTCAATTAATACGTTGGTTAATGACCTTTTGGGTTATTAGGCTACTCATGCCGGAAGACTACGGTGTTGTGGCTATGGCGGATGCAATTTTTGGCTTTTTAACCTTAATTATTGGTGGTCTATTTACGCCAGCAATTATTCAAGCAAAAGAGTTGACTGAGAAAATATTAAAACAAATTTTTGGTGCCGTGTTACTGGTGCACAGTGTGGTTTTTTTAACGCAACTGTTCACTGCTGATTTTATTGGTGACTTTTATCAATCAGAAAATGTTGCCAATATATTAAAATTAAACGCCTGGTGTTTTCTCTTATTAGCGTTACAGATTATACCTTCTGCAGTACTCGCACGAAAAATGGAGTTTAAAAAAATATCGATTATTAGTGCCATTGCAAATATTAGTGCCGCAATCACCACCTTTACATTGGCGATGTTAGGTTATGGGTTTTGGTCATTAATCATCGGAGAGATAGTGGCCATTAGTTTACAAACCATCATGGTTTTATTTATCAGCCCCATCAAGTTTTTGCCAGAATTTAACATTTCTGAAGTAAAGCCATTTATAAAATTTGGCAGCTTGCTTACCGTGCACTCGATCGTTTTTTATATTTTCCTACATCTTGATGTCACTATCGCAGGTCGAATATTAACCGCGTCAGAGGTTGGTTTATTTGCGATTGGCTTACAATTTGCGCTTATGCCACAGAAAAAGATTCTCCCGTTATTAAAACAAGTCGCTTTTCCTGCCTTTTCTAAGATACAAGACCAACCTGAACGTATAAAGAGTTACATTATCAAAGCACAGAAATTAAGCTTGATTGTCACTATACCTATTTTTTGGGGCTTAGCCTCAGTGGTCGATTTAGTCATCCCTATTGTGATTGGGGATAAATGGTCAGGTGCGATTATTCCAACCATGATCATGCTATTCATTATGCCGCTGCGTTTTAGTGAAGAGCTGTTCAACCCAGCCATTAAAAGCCAACAAAAAGCGGGCCATTTGTTAACCAATGCCTTTATCATGCTTGCGTTATTATTAGCAAGTATCTTACTCTTTGTTGACCAGGGTGCGGTAGGCTTAGCGTTAGCATGGGCATGTGGGTTCCCGCTTGCATACCTCATCGTTGTTAGCCGTAATTGTCGACTATTTAATATTAACATGATGAGTTTATTACGTCATTTCATTGCCCCGCTGATTTCAGGCGTGCTAATGATTTTTGTTGTTTTTGCGCTTAAGTATTGGTTGCTTGAAGTCAGTCTACTCAATCTGATAATACAAATTTTACTCGGTGGCTTAGTTTTTAGTGCTGCTTTGTGGCTAATTGACCAGTCATCAATCAATGAAATAAAACAATTAGTAAAAAGTAAAAGGACTTAATTGATGAGAAAAATAAAGCTTGTTAGCACATTAATTATTAATTTATTTTTTTATGCGCTCGGTAATATTATCCCTAAAAGAAAAAATTTATGGCTTTTCGGTGCATGGTACGGCAACCGTTATAGCGACAATTCGAAAGCATTCTTTGAATATATTAACAATGAACAACCGCATATTAACGCCGTATGGATATGCAAAGATAGCCAGGTTATCGAGCAAGTTCGAATCTTGGGTTTTAAGGCTTTTCATGAAAAAAGTCTTATCGGTCTTTGGTATCAGTTAAGCGCAGAATTTGTCTTTATGTGTCAATCGCTACATGACGATATTTATTCGCCATGTATTGGTAAGAACACTACCGTGGTTAATTTATGGCATGGCTTGCCACTGAAAAAAATCATGTACGATGTTTTTGGGGATAAAGCCGCAAAGAAAAATTTTATCGGTAGACTGTTTGACAAACTATCGCCATATAACAACATTAGAAATGATTATCTATTAGCGACAAGTGAGGAAACTCAACAAACCTTATCTAAGGCATTTCGCCTGCCGATAGAACGCACTATTATCACGGGTTTCCCAAGAAATGATGTTTTTTTAAAGCCGACCATCAAGTCTAACGGTCAGGTGTATAAATGTATCTACATGCCGACTTTTAGAGGTGGAAAGGGCAGTGAATGTGATTTATTTGCTCAATATGGCTTTGACGCCAAGGTTATTGATCAGGCGTTAATAAAAAATAACATTGAGTTAGTACTTCGTATGCACCCAGTTAATAAACCGCCAAGGTATATTATTGACGAAATCAATAACTCAAGTAATATCTCTATTGATTCTACTGCCGATCTCTTTGACTCCATTGTCGATTATGATTGTATGGTAACGGATTATTCGGGTGGGTATTTTGATTTTTTATTAACCGGACGCCCGATATTTTTTGCGCCATTTGATCTAGAAAAATATAAAAAACAAGAGCGTGATTTATATTATCAGTATGAAGACGTAACGCTGGAACCATACGCATATAGTTGGCCAGAATTGATTGATAATATCGTCGCCACTAAGCAAAAAGGTATCAGCGCCGATTACCAACAAGCTTACAACTTATTGAAAGTTAGATTTCATCAAGCCAGCGGTGGAGATACTCAGCTATTTTCTGCGGTGCTCTACCAGCGCATTAAACAGCTTAAAATTAACTAAGCGGTCATTATTTATCTTGCTGCTATTGGCAAAGGCTAATTATCCCCATGGAAATAAGTAGTCGATAATTCTAAAGCGGTATAAATATCCATTAACTGCGTGGCTTTCAATGCCAATAGCCCGCTATGACTCAATCAAGCGCCTTGTTTATAAAAAATCATCCTCGTTTAAAATTGATCAATGCCTTAATTCAATTGCTATTAGGTGCTGATCTCGGTTCAGGTGTAATATTAAAAAGGGCATATGGCTTAATATACTGTTTAAGCTTTAGAGCCTTTGATTCTACCAAGTGCCATGAAAGATAAGCGCAAGTAAAAGTAAACAGGGTCGATAGCATGACCATTTGCACAATAGATACCTCGTTTACACTTACGGCGATTAGTTGTTGTACCGGCCAGGCATAAATATATATTCCGTATGAATAGTCGCCAAAATTATTGTACTTTCTGATACGACCTTTAGGGATGTAAGCGATGTAAAGTACGATATAGGGTAGTAGCACAGTATATAAAACAAAAAAGATATCATGGTTAAATGAGGAAATCGCTAAAATGGCTAGGCAACTCCATAATAGTATGGGCTTAAAGGCAATTTTACTTTGACATAAATAGATTACCGCACCATAGAAAAATATGGTTCCAAATCTAAATATTTTATATTTTTCTCCTCTAATTTCAGTAAAAAAGTGAAACTGAAAATAATTTACGACGCAAAAAGTAAAAAAACATATGACTAATATTGCTAGCCAGTTGGCTTTGTATAGTAAGTTGAGTAGTAACGTTATAAAGCCAAAAACACCAAGGAAAGCATACATTCTCAATTCCCATGGTAGGGTCCATAAAGAACCATTTACACTGTTATCAAATGGCGCTGTATCAAACACTCCCGGTAAAATTTGTACATCACCTAATAACATAAAAGAATTTTTTAAGAAGAAATTAAGCGTTATACCTGAAGAGAAGTATTCATTAATCGTTAATTGGCTCACTGCTGCGCCAATAAGCACACATATAATTACCGCGACAATAAGCCCTGGGTATATGCGCAAGGCTCGTGCAGCTGCAAACTCAAGCAAGTTTTTACGATAGAACAAGCTACGAGCAACCAGTAAGCCACTGGTGATGAAAAATATATCGACGGCAATGTGACCGGGCGTAATACCTAATAAAGTCCGTAACGGCTCATTTTGGGCGTTTCCCGTCGCTAATGCAAAGCTATGGCTAAACAATACCGCAAAGGCTGCTAGCATCCTTATGAGGTTGAAATTGTTATCTTTAGAATTAATCAAATGTGATAAGTACATAATGACCTCTAAAAATTAACTGCTGACTAAATGGCTTTTATAGGCACTACAAAAAGCAAAGAGGTTTAAAACCATCCAAACCTTCATGGCCAAACTATGGTTTTTTGCTAAATTTTTATCGTCTAATAAAGCAAGTACAAAGCTGGTATCAATGACTTGATTGGCAATGTTGTTTTTATCGGCAAGGATTTTTCTTGCATCGTCAGCAAAGCTACCACCTAACCATTTGTCTAACGGTACAGGAAAGCCCATTTTTTTACGGTAAAGTACCTCGTCAGGTAAGTATTTTTCACCGACCTTCTTAAGAATATATTTAGGGGTATCATGTATTTCTGAGCTTTGATCTGCCAATTTGTTTTTACCGAGCGCTTGGTCTTTGGCTGAATTCCATTTCAGCTTGTATTTATTCGGAATGCTAAAGGCAAATTCAACTAAGCGATGGTCAACAAAAGGTACTCGTGCTTCTACCGACGTCGCCATTGTCGTGGTATCAACTCGAGCTAATAGCCCTTGTAAATGTACCGTTTCGAACGTGTACATCATTTTTGTCTGATAATCAGCAGCTGATACTTCATTAAAACTTTGTTTAAATTTTTGGTTTAATGCTAATTCTATGGTACGCCAATCAATATTTTTGGCTAACAGGTTTTTCTTTAATGCTGGTTTGGTATAGCTGTAATTATAGATGAAGTGCTCAACATCGGTTTCAAATTGCCGCTCACCATATTTTTGCTCAAAAAGCGTTGACGTTTCTTGCTGCTCTTTTAGTGCATCTTGGTTGGTAAAATCATCAGTTGAGCGAAAAATTCGGCCATAGCCGCCAAATATTTCATCTGCACCTTCACCTGACAGTACCACAGTAATGTCCTTTTTAAGCTCTTTACTCATTAAATATAAAGGTACTTCATTGGGTACTGATAAGGGGGCATCTTTATAAGCAACAAGCTTGTTTAGGGTATCAAAATACTCGGTGGCATCGATGTTTATGGCTTTATGATCGGTTTGATAAAGCTTAGCGACACAATCTGCATATTCAAACTCGTTATAGCCCTCTTCAGAAAAGCCTATAGTGTAAGTTTTGATTGGTTGCTTAGTGTACTTTGACATAATGGCGGTAATTAAACTTGAATCGACACCGCCAGATAAGTAAGCGCCAAAAGGTACATCAGAAATCATTCGGTATTTAATCGATGAATGTAATAATTCATCCACACGCTTCAAATAGTAGGCTTCACCTTTATCTTCACTTTGGTCAACAAAATCAGCTAACTGCCAATATTTATGTTGTGTCGTACCTTGTTTGGTAATGTGTAAATAACTGCCGGGCGTTAGGTTTTGAATACCTTCAAAGAAGGTTTCGTCAAGAATTGAATAACGATATGAAAAATAAGAAGATACGGTTTTTTTATTTAAGGCGAACTTTCGTTTGGCTAAAGCTAAAATAGATTTAACTTCCGAGGAAAAAATATAACTTTGCTCATTTTGATAATAAAATAACGGTTTGATACCTAAGCGGTCTCGCACAACATAGGTACATTCATGTTCAGGTCTTTTATCAACAACAATAAAAGCAAACATGCCGATAAAATGTTCAAGGCAGTCAATACCATAATGTAGATAAGATTTAAGTAAAACTTCAGTATCTGACTGTGAGGTAAATGTAACCCCCAGTTGTTCTAATGTACTTCTTAGTTCTTTAAAGTTATAAATTTCACCATTAAAGATAAGTGCAACTTGCTGGCAATCAGAATACATTGGCTGATGACCTGAGTCTGATAAGTCCATGATGCTTAGCCGTGTATGGCCAAGTCGAGTATCATGAAACATTTCAAAACCACTATCGTTAGGTCCGCGATGACTTTGTAGCGCCAATGCTGCTTGAAAGTCTTTATCGCTGATGCTGTTATTAATATCGCCAAACGTTGCTAATATGCCGCACATATTTTTTCCTGAAATTACATTAAATGGTAGCGCTGATTATTTGTCTTTACGCAGATCTAATAAAACATTATTGATTAATGTTGATGAAGTACCTTTAGAGTATGGGAAATAAACCACACGCACACCTTCTTTTTTGAACTGTTGGTCAATGGCTTGCCATTTTTCACTTTTAAACCAGTCATCGCCAACAAACATGACATCAAACTTTATTTTTTGCCATTGAACAAACTTGTCCATATCTTCTTGCGGTATGACGGCATCAACATATCGGCATGAACGTACAACTTCCATTCTTTCTTCAAACGAAATAACAGACTTTTTATTTTTATAACTGACAAGTTCATCGGTTGTTACGCCAACAACTAATTTGTCGCACATGCCTTTGGCGTTGCGAAGCAAATTCACATGGCCGACATGAAACAAATCAAAAACACCCGTGGTATATCCTAAAATCATTTTAACTTTCCTAATCTTATTAAATTAATATTTTTATAAGCCCATTTTTAAAGCAAGATAAACCGCAGCAATAATTGACCAACTATATAACATGCTTTTTCTTGTCAGCTGATTCGTAAAGTATTGTGCATATTTGGGTTGTTGCTTTATTACTCGAATGTGTGACGCGAGCGCCATACCGATAAAAATAAATAGCAGTAAGGTAAACATTCGGCTGATAAAGAAACCCGTGATCATGAAACCAACCATAGAAAAGAAAATAGCTTTGTTTAGTGTTAACTCATCTTGTAATGCTTGGTCTATTTCTTCGGGAGCTATCGTCAGCTTTGTGTCAGGGTCTACTTGCTTTTTTCGCGCTTTAATAAATAAATAGCTGGTTAATACGGTCAGCACTACAGCACCACCCCATAGTGAATAACCTGGCACGCCTAATTCACCGGCAACGTGTATATAAGAATTATGAGCGACTAAGCCATGTTCTTCTAAAAACTGCCCTTTGCCTATGCCAAATACGGGGTTGTGTAGGAGCATTAAAATACCGGCGTACCAGGCTTCTAGTCGGCCATCTGCGGAGTCATCTATATTGCTTTGTAACGAGAGTATTATTGTCCCGACAATTGGCGCAAATACGATAGCCGCAACAAATAATTTAGCACCAGCATTGACCACTAAGTAATAAACCGCAATTAAGCCCAAAGCGCCTAATGCAGTGCCTCTTGAGCCGGTTAAGTAAATGCCATAGCCAAGCGCTGATAGCACCCCCAGCATAATGATTTTGTTAAAAAAGCCACCTTTTTTGTAGAAATAAACAGCAAAGGGAATATTCATCACTAAAAACATACCTAAATCGTTAGGATCATTAAAAAAACCTAAATAAGTTATGCGCTTCTCACCAATACTAAGTTTACCGACTGAATGAGTATCCAGTGCCCAACCATAAAATTCAGTTTGTTGTACATGACCATTATGTACCATTATTAGCGCCGCTATTAAGCAAACAAACATCAGGATATGCTGGCGTTTAATGGTGGTAATACAGGAACTATATAAAAACAAAGGGATAATAGAGCTAATGAATATTTTTTGAGCTTCTTCAACACCATACATACCTGAGCCGTTTAAAAAACCAGATACAACGATAAGGGGTGTTAATGCTAACAGCATCCAGTGTTGAGGGTAAAGTTTAAGCGGGCGCTGAGCTGCTAGGGTTCCAGCAAGCGCTAGAATGGCAAATATTTGTACTGTTATCCATGAAACGCTGGTCAAAAACATTTCATGCGGACGAATTAATACAGAAATGGTGTATAGCACTAAAAAGAAAAAAGCGAATGTTGAATTGGTGTTTTCTTTTTCAGGAAATTGACGTGCCATTAAAGTGTTAGTCCTTTATTTGCTATAAACAACACATCTAAGGCTGTTTTCACTCGTTGTAGATCGTTATTATCTAATAAAAAACTTATTTTTGCGATGAAAAATAGTCGTTATTAATGTTGTTTTTATACGCTCTACAATAAATAACAATACAAGTTTTACATTGTCATTAGCGTTAGTGTTTGATTAACTTTATTTTTTTTAATATACGGTTAACTATTAATTTTATCGGGCTAAAGTTGATACTGATATTGTACATAGGTTGCTGAAGTGGTGAAAATTTCGCTTTATAACTGCCTTGCTTTTTACCCATCATAAAGTCGTAAAATGCTTCAGTATTATGCTCTATACCCCATAAATGTAAAATTAAACCCGGCGAAATCTGTGCATATTCATTTTCATTCCAACCTGATTGATAAAAATAAAGCGTTGAAGAGTCGCGGAAATAATAATGAATTGCGATAGGTGAGTCATTAATCCATATCGCACTCATAGCAATTTTTTCAGGCGCTTGCTGGCGAAATTTTTGATGAAATTGATTAAATTCATCACTAGCGAATGCACCTGCTTTATCTTTATTTCGCCACCGCAGCTGATGAAATTCTTTCATTAGCTGCCAATATTGGTCGATTTTTTCACTTTTAACCCAGCCAATCTTTGCGTCGAGTTTAGTTAACTGGTTCAATCCGCGTCGGTAACGTGAACGCATGTTTTTGGATAATTTACTAATCTTCCAACTTTGCGCAGCAACTAAGTAACGGGTCGATTGGCTTTTAGTCATATTTTTATTTAATGATGTTAATACTTCATTAGCTATACTATTTTCAGTTAACGCCTTCCACACTAACTGCTCACATGATAATTTTTCTATCCAATCCGTAATATATTTAATAGTTTCAGATTTGTGCTTTGGCTGAATGAGAATGTCTAAATATTCTGACGATATTTCTTTTTTTTCAGCCTCACCTTGCCCAAGTGGGTATAGTGTTTGTAACGAAAAAAAAGTTTCTTGTTGATAATAAAGTGGAACTATGGCGATTAATTCTTTGTCTTGCCATGCGGTTAATACCTTTAAGTGCCATGTGTTTTGCCAATAAGTATTTAACCATGCGAAAATCCACTGAGGCTCTTTAAATAAATTACAATTAGTGCAGCTGATATTTAATTCTGTCCATGACTCAGTAATCAAAACTAATTCTGAGATATTATTTATTTCGCTAAAGCTTATGTTAGAAGAGTTCATTACTTATTTTCTAAATTACAATCTAGTTTCTCTGCTTTATTTTGCAGAAATTTAGTGTAAAAATGTACATACTCATCTGTCATGCGATCAATTGAAAAGTATTCGATACCATCTCTTCCTACGTTTATTAATTTTTTATATAGTATTTTATCGTCTGAAATAATCGAAATTGATTTAGCAATTAACTCTGGTGTTAATCCTAGTAAAGGCGAGCTTCCTCTACCTGCTATCTCAGGAAGTCCACCTCTATTAGCGTAGAGGATTGGTAAGTTATGACTTCTTGCTTCAAGAGCCACTAGAGGGCAAGCATCCTTAACGATAGTTGGAATTACTATACAATCAGCTTTGATATAGTATTGACTTGGGTCCGACTGATAACCATGAAAAAATATGTTATTTGTTAATTTATGCTTAAATGCGTAGGACTGTAGTTCATCTAATAATGGACCGCCCCCAACGATATGTGCATGTAATTCTTTTTTATGGTGTTGATTTATTAATATATTGAATGCTTTTATTAAGAGCCAAATCCCCTTTTTTGGATCTAATCTACCCACATATAAGAAGGTTTTAGCAGATTTCTTATTTGAATAGACAGGTGGATCAATTAATTTAATTCCATTATGTATTCGTAATACATTATTCCCATGTATTAACTTATTTCTTTCAGCGACTGCGTCAGAAACAGCTATGACTATTTTAGGCATAAGTTTAAATTGCCGTAATAAAGTTCTTACTGTTTTTTTCCATTTCTTCGGGGCTCCATCACCTAACACATGCTCAGTTCTTATCCACTGCCGTTTAAATGAGAATAGTGTTAAAAGGTAAAACTTTAATGGCGGGTAATAAGAATGAGTATGAAAAATTACACGATCATATTTTTTTGATAGCCTA
Source organism: uncultured Colwellia sp. (assembly GCA_963977145.1). GTDB lineage: Bacteria > Pseudomonadota > Gammaproteobacteria > Enterobacterales > Alteromonadaceae > Cognaticolwellia. The sequence goes on along the minus strand of CAXBNP010000026.1, from coordinate 6,413 downwards.
TATATTTCTAGTAGCCACTTCCAGCTATCTAGTTTTGAAATGTTTTGCTCATTCTCCGGGTAGATACTATTTTCCGAAAAGCTTCTGTAAAAGCATTTATGCTGAATATTTTGTTTATTAAGTTTTTGAGTTATCTCTTCGGGGAACTGGTCCCACCAGCAATATGCGCCACTAACAGTATTATAAAATGAGAAAACAGCGTTATTTTTACTTTTATTCATCTTTATATCCTTCCTAAAAATCATATTAATCTATAAGTTTTCATAAGTGCTTTCATATATAGCCGCCACTTGCTTAATTGAATAATTATTTTCTAACAATAAACGACCTTGTTCACCAAATGCGGTCATCTTTTTAGGGTTTTCAATTAAGCTTTGTATTGCGTTAACTAAGGCTGTTTTATCTTTGTTTTCAACCAAGATGCCGGTTTCGTTATTAATGACAACTTGTGGTATTCCGCCAACATTAGTAGCAACAACTGGGAGACTCGCTGCCATTGCTTCAAGAATTGTCATTGGTATACCTTCAGAAGAAGACGTTAACGCAAACACGTCTAAAGCATTTAAAATATTGGCAATGTCTTCTCTTTCACCTAGCATGGTGACAATCGACTGATAATGATGGCTGGTTATGTATGCGTCAATGGTTTTTCGCAGCGGCCCATCGCCAACAATAATCAAGTTAATATCAGGAGTGGTTTCTGCCAAAGTGGCCACGGCGTCAATCAGTAATAAATGCTCTTTAGGGGGAGAAAGCCGGGCAACAATGCCGACACAAAAAGTACTTTGTTCAATGCCAAAGTCTTTTTTTGCCAGAGCTTTTAATTTTAGAGTTTGATAAGGAGCAAGTGATATCCCGTTTGCAATATATTCTATCGGGTAACTATTTTTAGTGATCCATTGTTGCATAATGCGCGTGATATCGGCAGAAACGCCAATGATTTTACTTTTTCGTAAGGTTAATTTATTGATTACTGATGCTAAGCCTGAAGTCGGAATATACTGACCGTGCTTGGTTAATACCACTTGTGTATTCGGGATAAACATAGCGCAAATACTGCCAAAAAAATGTGCTTGCATATTGTGGCAATGAATGACGTCAGGCTTCAGTTTCCGCAGTGCTTTGTATACTGCGAGAGTAGCAAACAATAAGTTTTTTGGAATATTGAGTACTTTAATAGCGACTTCTTGTTCTATTTGTTCTCCTAGTGTGCCTAGTTTATTGAGACACAAAATTGACGTTTTACCTGATGTACGCCCAATGGCTAAATCAGCCACTAAGCGCTCCATACCACCAACGTCTAATGAGGGTATTAAGTGCACAACATAAGGCATTTTACTACGGTTGCTCATGCTAATTAGCACTCATCATAGTGTTGAGTAATTGTTCTTGACTTTGCCCTAAGCAATGTAGTCTTCCCCAGAGCTCAATATTTATTAGTGTCCACCTAGCGGGGCTAGATTTTGGTAAAGTATTGTAGAGTGTATATACATCAATACACAATAAATCGGATAAATAACCTCTATTTAACAAGATAGCAGAGGGTTCTAGCCATAAATGCGTTAATGTTGGAAAAGCATATTTTTTTCTAAAAGCAACATCATCGCCGATATATTTACTTGCAAATTTTCTCCAAAGCCATTTTTTATGTCCTTTATTGACTTTATATTTATAAGGTAGATGTAAACCTAAAGAAACTAATTCAGGGTGAAGAAATGGATAATGTGTTGTACCACCTTCAAATTCATCTTGTTCGAAAAATAGATGGTTTAAACCGCTCGCAACCTCTCTGAGTTGTACCCAACTAAAGATATCAGCATAAGATTCTATTTTCGACGTTCCCATGTTTTTGAATTTGGTGAATTCGGCTAATATTTCTGCCCGCTCTAAATCGCCCATAGCTAATTGAGCTAAGTCTTCTAATGGGGATACCTTTGACATATCAAGTATCCAGGCTTTTTCGTTAAGGAGCCCTCTAGAAAGTTGTATTCGAAGCCTTTTGGGTAGCCAAGATAGAGCTCGTAAAACTTTACTAATGCCTTGTAGACGACTAAATGGAGATAGTCCACCAAAAACTGTATCGGCCCCTTCACCTGAAATAAAAACTTTATCACCTGCATTCAATGCTAACTTTCTTGCTAATATCCCTCCTACTTCATTGGGACCTGTTAGTGGTTGGTGGCTTAATTTAAGCCTTTCAATAAGGCTAGTAAGAAAAAGTTCTTTATTGAGGTTTGCATATTCACATGGGATATTTAGCTTATGTGATAGAGGTCGCATCCATTCCTCTTCTCTAACACTTGCCTCTGGTTGATTGATACACCAAAAGGTGACTTTTTGTCCTCTTGCCGCTAAATATGCTCCTAATAGCGACGAATCTACGCCACCACCGCAAGGTACACTTATGTGAGGTTCATTATCTAGAGGCTCAAGAGATTTATCTAAAGAGTTTTTTATAATTTGCAATAGGTTGGCTTCAGTTGACTTTTTAAGCTTATGCTGAATTATGGGATCATATTGAGTTTCAGGTTTGAGGAGCCATTGATGGTAAGTATTGCGTTCAGAGTCAATAATTGTAGCACTACCAGGAGATACGGAATTGAAATTTTGCCATAAAGTTCGTTTGCCATTTCTGTGACCATAAATGATCATTTCATTGATCTTATCAGTATTGGTACCTTGATACTGATTAACTTCCCTAATGCTTCCTAAATTGGATGAAAAGTGAATTGTGTTATTTGTAACTGTATAATATAAAGGAACGAAACCTGAAGCGTCTCTCATTAAGCAGGTTATCCCCTTTTTGGGGTTTAGGGCCATTATAGCTGCACCAGGAAGTAACAAGTTCGTTAATTTTTTCTCAAGACCTTTGAATATTTGCACGTTAGGTTGAGCATCTAAAGTTGAAAAGTTTGTCGAGTCAAAAATTTCTGAGATTACGTTAATGCTGCTTTCTGGAGCAGAATAAGTGAAAATGAACCAGCCACTATTTGATTGAATAAAATTTGCACTACGTTTTATCTCTATCGAAAAAGCATTACATGTCCATGTGGTACCAGACTGTTTAACTGTTTCTATATCTGTGACTGTTCTATTAAACCATCCATTAAATCCTGTTTTTATATCTGAATGTAGTCCACACCAATTCATATTAATCCTTATTTACTTTATATTAGTAATTTTTCGATATTTTTAGCTACTTTAATAGATAATAGGTTCAGCAAATTTTTCTTATTTTTAGTGCAATAATTGATTTTGATAGGAACATATTATTCAAATTATTTCTCTGTATATTATTTTAAAATAAAAGTTTCATACCAAACTAAGGTACTTAATATTTGCCAAAAGTTTTTAGGTACATTTTTTAGGCCTTTAGTACTTATAATATTCTGCAATTTGTCTTTATCGAAAATATTTTGTTGCTCAATAATTCCTGAACTTAAATATTCCCTAATAGCGCCATCTTCATCTTTTCTCAGCCAATCATCACCTGGGGTGCTATACCCTTTTTTATCTTGACGGTTTAAAATGCTCTGCGGTATGTGCTTATTTAATGATTGTTTGATTAATTTTTTGGTTGAACCTAAGTCGAGAAGATTATTATCAGGTAATCTTCTGGCAAATTCAGCTATTCGGTAATCTAACCATGGGACTCTACTTTCAAGAGAAAACGCCATACTGAACCTATCTTCAGCTTGAAGCAGCATAGGAAGTCGGGATGTTTCAATGTCATTTTTTAAATGTGCGCTTAAATTTAAGTAGCCATTAGCTTCTATCGCGCTTTCATCCTTAAGGTAGTTACCTGAGAAGTCTTGACAAAGGTAGTTGGCGGTGGAATTTCCTCTTGGACGTTGAAATTTACGCTTAATGGGAGTCAGCATTGGCCCTAGTAATAGTTTTACAATTTCAACTGCACCTATATCATAACGCTTTTGCATTGCTTTTAGTTCATCATGAAACTTACCAAATTTACCAGAGGTAAGCAGTTGTCTCATGTAACTTAGATAATAAGTAGGGTAGCCAGCAAAAAGTTCATCTGCTCCTTGCCCGTTTAAGATTACCGTTACTTCCTTGCTTTGTGCTAGTTTCATCACATGCCACCATGAATAGGCAGCAGCATTCCATGTTGGCTCGTCGTAATGCCAAGTCGTTTTTTTTAGTACCTCAAATAAATCTTTACCGTTAGGAAAGCTAAAGCTAGGCTTAGCCCATTCGTTTTGTTTGATGACATCACGTGCATAATCGGTTTCATCATGCTCAACACCATGATAACCGACGGTAAAAGTTTTTATAGTTCGTTTTTTTCTGTTTATTTCTCCTACTATAGCACTTGAATCTATACCTCCACTTAAGCAGGCACCAACGGGCACATCACTACGTAAACGAAGATCAACACTATCGCAGAAAAGTTCTTCTAATGAGTCGATTAATTGTTTCTCGGAGGCTATTTTTTCACTGTAGTTCCGATCGGGAATTTGCCAGTATAAAGCTTCTTGCATACCATCTTTATCTAGATAGCAATAACTACCGGGTGATAATTGCTTTATACCTTTAAAACTAGTGGCGTTTTCATTAGGTTTCTTTTGATAGCGGATGAATCTACCAAGGGTTTGTTCGTCCATGGTCGCGTCAATGGTGTTATCTTGTAGTAGTGCTTTTATTTCTGATGCAAAAATGAATTGATTATTTTCAAAGCTATAATAAAAAGGCTTAATGCCGAACCTGTCTCTGGAGCAGAATAATTTTTTTTCCAAATTATCCCAAATTGCAAAAGCCCACATACCATTAAACTTGTTTAAACAAGCTACACCCCATTGCTGAAAAGCAGCTAAAATCACTTCAGTGTCACAATGACCTTGTAATTGCCAACCTAATTGACCTAGTTCTCTTGCCAATTCTATGTAATTGTATATCTCGCCGTTATAGGTAATGACATATCTTTTATCTTTCGAATACATGGGCTGATGCCCAGCGTTAGATAAATCTAAAATACTGAGTCGTAAATGCCCCAAGCCTATATTTTCGGCTAAGTAAATTCCTGAATCATCAGGGCCTCGGTAGGGCATAGTATCTAACATATTTTGAATTTTTTGGCGATTTATAAGGCTACCTTTAATATCGAAGGCTCCGGCAATTCCACACATCAGTTATTCCTTTATTAATCAATTGATTTTGCGATTTAAGAGAATTTACTATAAATGTAACTTAAGAGTAAGGGTTATTAAAAACGATTTAATCATCTTTACTCTTAAAGAAGTTAACTGATCCTCCTAGGGGATCTGTAACTGGATCCCAAACAGGCTTGATCAAGGTTTTTATTTTTGCAAATACACGGGTGATTTGGTTTGCAAGACCAATAGGTATGTGTAACCAACGACAATATAAAAATATTCTTCTTCTGAATACCCAATGATACATGGCTTGTTCAGCATAAAAATTATAGCCCCAACGTTGCTCAAATAATCGCGATGCCTGCCATGTTAGTGGTTTAGCCCAACGAAAGAAAAAGAATTTCATATCGTCCAACTCCATTCTGGTGCCTAAATTATCAAAAATAACTACAGAGTTAGGTTGGGAAAATACTTTGTAACCTAGTTTTTTAAGTTGAATGGCGATATCAATATGTTCACGAATAACCATTTGAGGTAATTCGATTTCTTTTAAAATTTTCGTGTTGAATAATACCCCATGTAATTCAAACATTTCCGAGGCAACGACTTTTTTAGGAATGTCTTCAGGTAGCGCTCTTCTATAATGCTTTTCTTCTATTAAGTAGTCAGTGCTTTCTACGTTTAATATCTTTATTTCATTAGTAAATAAGTGATTTCGTAAAGGAGCACCAAGGTCAACACCCGCTTTTTCCAGCGTTAGAGGGTTAACGATGGCAATACTCTCGTCTGATTCAATAACCTCTAAAAGCGGCGCTAGCCAGCCCTCTGTAACATTGGAGTCGTTATCAAGAAACATAACATAAGGCGTTGTAATGCTTTCGCGTACACGACGCATTGCTTCGATAGGAATTATCAGCCCCATTTCGATAAGTTCAGCGTTTGCTTTTTCTGCCAATAAGGCGACTAATTGCTGTTTTATTTTTTTAGGATAGGCAAGATCAAGTACTTTTAATAAAAAAGGTTCAGGGGTTAATTTATATAAATTTTCTATACATTCAATCACGCCCGAGTATCTATCACGTGGGGTGATCACGACTGTTACTTTTACATCTTCCATTTCATGCTGCCTACAATTGGTTATATAGTATTGATTACTTTATGATTTGCTCGAAAATTTTAGCGTATTTATCAACCATATTGGTCAGAGAAAAACCTTCCGCTATACGGTTATAAGCGTTATCACCATACTGCGCTCGCAGTGTTGGCGAGTGTATTAATAATGCTAACGCTGCTTCTAACTCT
>CAXBNP010000025.1:0-67919 GCA_963977145.1 uncultured Colwellia sp. | reverse complement strand
GCATTTGGCGCTTTAGCTTTTGGTATAGGCACCTCAGAGGTTGAACACGTTTTCGCCACTCAAACACTGCGCCAAACTAAAGCTAAAACCATGAAAATTGAAGTTAAAGGCCGGGTTGCCCCCGGTATTAGTGCTAAAGATATTATTTTGGCCATTATCGGTAAAACCGGCAGTGCTGGTGCAACCGGTTATGTGGTTGAATATTGTGGTGATGCGATTGAGCGTTTGAGCATGGAAGAACGCATGACGGTGTGCAATATGAGCATTGAATTTGGTGCTAAAGCTGGACTTATCGCGCCAGATGTTAAAACGTTTGACTACTTAAAAGGTAAAGAATACGCGCCAAAAGGCGAAATTTGGCAGCAAGCCATTGAAGATTGGCAACAACTAAAATCAGATGACGATGCAAGATTTGATCGCTATTTAATGCTGGATGCAAAAGAGATTAAAAGCCAAGTCACCTGGGGAACAACACCAGGGCAAGTAACACAAATTGATAGCGTTGTACCATCACCTGAAGATTTCACCGACCCTGTTGAACGTGACTCGTGTGTGGCAGCGTTAAAATACATGGGCTTAACCGCTGGTACAAAAATGACTGATATTGCGATTAACAAAGTCTTTATTGGCTCCTGCACTAATTCTAGAATCGAAGATTTACGCGCTGCTGCTGCCGTTGCGAAAGGCAAGAAAGTTGCGCCTAGTGTCGATGCTATTGTGGTGCCGGGTTCTTATCGTGTTAAAGCGCAAGCAGAAGCTGAAGGTTTAGCACAAACCTTTATTGATGCCGGCTTTGAATGGCGTTTACCGGGTTGCTCGATGTGTTTAGGAATGAATGATGATGTTTTAAGCCATGGCGATCGTTGTGCCTCTACCAGTAATCGTAATTTTGAAGGTCGTCAAGGCCGAGGCAGTCGCACCCATTTAGTCAGTCCAGAGTTGGCAGCTGCGTCTGCTATTGCCGGACACTTTGTCGACTTAACCACTATTAATCCACAAGTTCAAGGAGCATAACATGGAAAAATTTAGCCAACATTATGGTTTTGTTGTACCGTTTGACGCTGCGAATGTTGATACCGACCAAATCATCCCAAAACAGTTTTTACAAAAAACCACCCGCACAGGCTTTGGTCAGCATCTATTTCATGATTGGCGTTACTTAGATGTTGCGGGTAATGAGAACAACCCAGAATTTATTCTTAACCAGGTGCAATATCAAGGGGCAAGTATTTTACTTACTGGCGAAAACTTTGGTTGTGGGTCGAGTCGTGAACATGCGCCTTGGGCACTGCAAGAATATGGTTTCAAAGTGATTATCGCGTCGAGTTTTGCTGATATATTCTATGCAAACTGTATCAACATTGGTATTTTACCCATTACTTTACCGGAACAAATAATAGCGACACTATTCAAACAATCCAAAAATGACCTACAACACCTGTTGATTGATTTAACAACAAGGACAGTTAAAACACAGGATGCTCAATATGATTTTAGCCTTGCACCTTTTCATCAATACTGCTTAGAAAATGGCGTTGATAGTGTCGGCTGGACATTAAAAAAAATGACAAAAATAGAAAACTACGAAGCAAAAATGCCGGCTTGGCAATAAAGGTAGGCTTTTAACTATCAGTCTTTACGGCTGATAGTTAAAGCGTCGTCAAAAGTGCTGTTATATTAATTCCAAGAGGATAGTGCCGACATGGTGAATTTTTCACCTCGAAAGCTGAGTACGACCTGTTGTGGCAGTATTTGATTGAGTAACAATTCACGGCCAATATAGTCTCCCTCATAACGATCTCGACCATTCACTCTTACCCATCCTTGACCATCACTGGCATAAATATGCATTTCAAACGCTAGCGAAGGTACGCCATCTTGCACCCAAGTTGGCATTTGCGCTAGTGGTATGAGCTCACCATGGTCGCTTGCTAGATTTTCTTTAGGTGTTTCTATTTGCTTAGTTTGCTCAATCGCTGATTGAAAGCTTGCCAACAAGGCATCAGATACCCCTGCTTCAGCCTCAACAACGAAATCATCTAGCATTGGCTTTTTAACTGTTTTTGTTGTCGGTAACGCTGCGGTTTGCTCAGCTGTTTGCAAGTCTGCTAACTTTCTTTCGCTAGCGATAAATTTATTTTCATTGCTTGCCATATCATGAGCGAGAACCTCACGGTCACTAGCGTTTTGCACAAGCGTTGTTGCCGTGTTATTTTCGGTGTTATCAACATGGTCATTAATCGGCAGAGTTTTATTTTCAGCGACAGCGCTAAGCTTGCTATTTTCACTGAGCACTTGATTGTTATCCGCAATATCGACTGTACTCAATGCCGCAACAGGCACGGTTTGCTCTTTAGTAGCACTCGTTGCTCTTACAACCAATCCAGTATCTATAAGTTGATGAGTTCCCCACCAAACACCGGCCACTAAAACTAAGCATAATGCCCCTATTAGACCAGCTGCTTTTATCCACGGATTTTGCCACCACGGGTTGACTTGAAATTCATCACCTAAAGCATCATGAGCGGCTTGTAACACAATTTTGCGATTAACCACGGCATTGTTACTGTTATAGGCGTTCATCAAAGATCGTTCGGCTAATAAGTTCATTAAACGAGGTATACCTTTGCAGGTTTTATGGATGGCGTTGACTGCGCTTTTATCAAAAATATTGCGAAAACATTTTGCTACCGACAAGCGGTGTTTAAGGTATTGAGCTACTTCTTGTTTATTCAGTGGTAATAAATGATAGCGAGCGGTAATTCTTTGTGCCAATTGGCGTAAGTCTCGACGCTGCAGTAACTGTTGTAACTCAGGTTGGCCAATCAAAATCACTTGTAAAAGTTTTTTGGTATTGGTTTCTAAATTCGTTAATAAGCGCAACTGCTCAAGCACTTCTGGTTGTAAATGCTGGGCTTCATCAATAATCAATAGGGTATTAATATCTTCACTATGATTTTTCAATAACTTTTGTTGAATTTTATCGGTTAGGGTTTTTAAGGTTGCGCCAGTTTTACGGTAACGAATTTTTAATTCATCACACAGGGTCGCTAAAAGTTCTTGGCTAGATAAGGTTGGATTAAGAATAAAAGCCGCTTGAGTATTCTCAGGTAAAGTCTCCATCAAACGCCGGCTAATGGTGGTTTTTCCGGTACCGACTTCTCCGGTTAATAACACAAAACCACCCGTATCACCTAAGCCATAAGTCAGGTGATTAAGGGCTTCGCGGTGACGATCACTCATAAACAAATAATCGGGGTTTGGCGCAATTGAAAATGGTTTTTCTTCTAAACCAAAATAACTAGTGTACATAGAAAATCTTAACTGATGAATCGACCCTGTGAAATTAACCTGAACGCGTTCATATGTCAAAAATCACCTGCAATTGTGTTAAAATTTGTTTTAGATAAAATTGGCTAATCGATATTATTACTTTTCAGAGGTTTATAGCGCTTAATGGCAAATATAACACAGCAACTTCACACTTATTTAGTTGGCGGCGCCGTACGGGATGCTCTACTCAATCGCGCCGTTGTTGACAATGACTATGTAGTGGTCGGCTCCAGCGTCGAAGAAATGCTCAGCCTTGGTTTTTTGCAGGTAGGTAAAGACTTTCCGGTATTTCTCCACCCAAAAAGCAAACAAGAATACGCCTTGGCTCGCACCGAAAAAAAAACCGGCCAAGGTTATAGCGGTTTTAATTGCAATGCCTCACCAAGCGTTACTCTTGAAGAAGACTTACTGCGCAGAGATCTGACCATTAACGCCATGGCTATGGATGAAAACGGTAAAATTGTTGATCCTTATAACGGACAAAAAGATTTAGATAATCGTATATTGCGCCACGTTTCAGCCGCTTTTATTGAAGACCCACTTCGAGTCTTACGTGTTGCTCGCTTTGCGGCTCGATATCACCATTATGGCTTCACGGTAGCACCAGCAACACTGTCCTTAATGACTAGACTCAGTGAAAGTGGTGAACTGTTATACCTGTCAGGTGAACGTGTATGGCAAGAGATGGAACGCAGCTTTGCAAGCGATCACCCTGAAGTATTTTTTCAGGTGCTATATCAATGTCAGGCACTGAAATCACTTTGGCCTGAGTTGCATAATTTATGGGGTATTCCAAACCCAGCAAAATGGCATCCAGAAATTTGCTCTGGCATACATACCATGATGGTACTAAAACAAGCGGTTTTACTGTCGAAAAAGACCACGGTTAGGTTTGCCAGTGTTTGCCATGATTTAGGTAAATCGTTAACCAAACAAGAAAAACTGCCTGCTCACCCAGGTCATGAAATATCAGGTCTGCCCTTAATTGAGTCGCTTTGTCAGCGTTTACGGATACCAACAGCACACAAAAGCCTAGCGTTAAAAGTTTGCCAGTTTCACTTACATGCACATAAAGTATTTCAATTAAAACCCAGTACAATTTTGAAACTATATAACCAATTAGATGTTTGGCGTAAACCAGAAGAGTTTAGTGATTTTCTACTTTGTTGCCAAGCTGACTTTGCCGGCCGCCTTGGTTTTGAAACACGGGTTTATCAGCAAAAAGATTTTCTCTACAGTGCTTTTACATTGCTAAGTCAAGTGAAGGCAAAGCCCTTTGTTGAGCAAGGTTTACAGGGGCTTGCAATTAAAGATGCCATAACGCAGCAACGACTTGAAGAATTAACACAATACCAACAAAGCTACATGCAAGAAAATAATCTTGACTAAAAGGGGATAGCAGAAACTAAGCTAACGTACAAAACATTGTTGCTTGTTCACCGCTACGATTATCGATATTGGCTTTTTATCTGAACAAAATACTGATTATTACCGAAAATAAAAAAGCCATATCAAATGATATGGCTTTTTAAACTTAATAACTTTATACACTAAGCGCTATTTAAAATTTTATAGCTGGCTTAAACGTAACAAAAACGACCTTGATGATTATGCCTGCTATTCACTAAGCTGATGATGTCATGGGCAGCAAACGCGCCTTTCTTCATCTCGATATTGTCATAGCAACTTAAGCTTTAAACTGTTGTGTTAATACATTTAACTTATCCGCTGAGTCTTGCATTATTTCAGAGTTTTTTGTCATGGCATTTAATTGTTCTAAACTACTATGACCTGCGGTAACAATTCGATGAACGTTATGACTTAGCTCTTCAGCTACAGTGCTTTGTTCTTCAACTGCTGTCGCTATATGCGTTGCCATATCAGTGATTTGCTCCGTCGAGCTTAAAATACTATTAATAGACTGACCTGAGCTTTCGGCATTTTCCACTGACGCTTTACTTTTAACTTGGCTATCCTCCATCACATTCACGGCGGATTTTGCCCCTAACTGCAAACGCTTAATAGTTTCTTGAATCAGTGCAGTACTTTCCTGTGTTCTACTTGCTAACGCTCTAACTTCATCAGCAACCACAGCAAAGCCACGCCCCTGCTCTCCAGCACGAGCGGCTTCAATGGCAGCATTCAAAGCCAATAAATTAGTTTGATCGGCAATGCCACGAATAACATCCAATACCGACACAATGCCTTTAACATCATCTTCTAGAGCCCCAACGACCGTCGTCGCTTCGTTAAGGTGTTCAGATAGGCCATTGATTGACTCAATGGATGCTTTGATAATGGCAGATACTTCTCGTGCATCTTGGTTTGCTTGACCTGCTGAGCCCGCCGTTAACTTAACATTATGGGCAATTTCTTTTGCAGAAGCTGACATTTCGGTAATAGCGGCGGCTACCTGATCGGTTTCCTCTTGTTGATTCTCTAAATGTCCTCTGCTTGCCTCAGAAGCAAGGTATACATTATGAGACACCTCGGAAGTTTGCTGTACCGATTGTTGAATAGACTGCACGAGTATTTGAATTTTTTCGACAAAGACATTAAATGAGCCCGCAACCAAACCGATCTCATCTTCACGCTTGACTCCTAGCCGTTGCGTTAAATCGCCCTCACCTCGGGCGATATTTTCCAAAGCATTAGCGACATCGCTAAGTGGCTTAGTGACTAATTTCGCAAATAAAATAGACATAGCTGAAATTAAAAACACATCCAATAAAATGGCTTTTAACATGATATTAAAGGCTAAAGTAGACAATTCGCTTTCTATTGAGGAGCTATCAATATACAAGGTGACATTACCAACATTAGTACTTTGACCGTCTTCGAGGTGCTGTAATTTAAAGGCAATAACTTCGCTAGTTTTCTTTCCTGTTGATTGCGAGATTACTTTTTTTTCCTCATTGGTTATTTCTATAAAAGCGATATCTTCTGATTGTTGTTCAGAATTCAAAATACCTTTCATCTGCTCTTCTTCATAATTCCAAACCGCAGAAGGTAAATTAAGTTTCAAGCGCGACTCAACTAAAGAAAGTTGATTTTTTTGTTTGTTTTTCAGATGATTACTTTGTGCCATATAATCATACACACCAAATACAATCACTAACGTAGTGACAATAATCAGTGCTGAAAAAATAACTTTAAATGAAATAGATTTAGTGACTTTCATATTATTTTATTACCTCTTTACTGCCAGTCTTGTAGGCCATATTTATCCAAAATGCTTTTAAGTTGTCCAGATTCTCTCAGGCTTTTCGTGCCTTTCTCAACTAATTCAATATAGGCTTTACTGGTTGATTTTGCGGGTGAACAAGCGATATAAATCGGTGCCTTTTCAGGATTGGTACCCGCGCTTTTCAACTGGCTACTAAAACCGAGCTCTTTCAATTTGGCATTAGCCACCGCCACCGATTCAACCACGACATCAAGTCGGCTATTGAGCAATTTTTTGAAATTTTTATCCAAAGCATCTTTACCTGACGCATCTTTAAATACATCAGGCCTACTTTTTACTAAAGCATCAAACTCGTCGCCATAGGCATAACCACTAATAACACCTACTTTTTGACTTAATAGCGAGTCAAAGCCGGTAAACTGCCAAGTAGATTCATTCTTAACATAATACCCTGTGCTATCCATACCCCAGCTCACGGAAGGGAAAATAAAATCAGGAGCATCTTCAGGATACGCCCCGACTACACAATCAAACTTACCTTCACGTACTGAGTTTACCGCTCTTTCCCACGGCATGACTTTATAATCGACCGTATGACCGGCAGTAGTAAAAATTGCCGTTGCGATATCGATCATATAGCCTTGTGTATTGCCATTAGGGTCACCATTCATCGGGAACCAATCGTCGGCACGAATACTTACGGTTGCTGCAAATACTGGTAGCGACATAGTGGTAATAAGTAAACCAATCATTAATTTCATAATATGAACCTTGTGTTTTGGTTGCGTTGTAAAACATTGATGTTTAAATCGCTATCGCCTTGTTTATGAAAGCATAGTTTATAAATATAATGAGCCAGCCTTCAGGATGATGGCTTTATGTTGTCACCATCCTAAGAGGCACTAATTATTTAAATGTTTTTGCATAACGCTATTGATATCTATTTTCTTTAAACCTTGATTATAGATCGCCAACCAATGTCGCCCTGCTTTACTTTTTTTAAAGGCAACGAATAGTTCTTTTTGCGTCAATAGCTTGCTATTCATTTGCACTTTGCCTTGGGTTTGCCCTAAACTTTCAGTATTCGCTAACAAGTAGTTAAATACATTGCTATCGATCACTGCAGCGTCAATTCGTTTACCTCCAACTTTACGGATATTAGTTTCATCAGATGTTGCCGTTTGTGCTTTTATCTCGCCACTGGCAATGAGTGTGTCAACTTCAACCGTGTTGACATAATCTTGCACCACACCAATTTTGTATTGGGTTAAATCTTGAATGTTAGACCAAACTATGGGGTTTTGTTTATTTTCAACTAAGCCAAGTGGCCCTTGCCCCATAGGATCAGAAAAGGAAAAGTCAGTAGATTCATAATGATACTCAGGGAAATAACCAACATATTTTGAATCCGGCTGTGACGCCAACATTACCGCCCTACTCCAAGGGAAAAAGTCAACATTCAACTCATGCCCCATGGCCTTGAACGCCGCTTTAGCTACTGCAACTGAGGCGCCTTGCTCCTTTAAAGCCTTGCCAGAATAGGGTGGCCAAGATAACGATGTTAGATAAACAGTGTCAGCGAAAATAGGCGTACTAAATGACAAAAGCAAAAAAAATTTAAATAGTTTATACGACATGGTCAACTCCTAAAGTTCAAAAGTTCGAGCAACAGTAAAGAGTAAAGTGGTATCACCATAAGTATCTAAATCTGTGCCGTGCACTCCAAGCGAAAAATCAAAACCACTGGTGCTAAAATTGCTGGTCACCTGCCAATGAGTATAACTATCATCTCCTGCTTCCCATTGCCATTTATCATCATCTAAGCTGGTCGATCTATCGATTCCGATCAAGACAGTTAAATCATCGTTTAGGGTAAAAGTATGATTTAACATTACGATGTAATGACCGGCTCCGGTACCAAAGTAATCCCAGGCATACCAAAAATTTAAATCTGTTGCACCAAAATTCCATTTAGCATAAAACTCGGTATAATCACCTTCAGAACTATAGTTTGCACCGTGATAGGTATATTGGGCCACGCCGACATCGAGGTTAACTGCTTCATTTATGGCGGTGTAATAGCCGATATATATATCGGCTTCAATATTAGTATCATCACCAAAATCGACATTTGACGCCCAACCGCCAGCATACAAACCAGAGGCACCCGACCAATCAATACTACCTTGCAATGCGGGTTTTTCATCGGTTTGGCTAACGCCATTAAATAGATAATCACTTGCTAATGTCACTGTTGATGACCAATCAGCAAACGCCGATGATGATAATGTCAATAATGTTGTTGCAAATAAAAGACGCTTTTTCATTACCTTAGACCTATAAAATTGATTCTTTAAAATTATAGTCGTTGATTTTTTAATAACAAATTTTCATTAATATTAATTAAAATTATCGATAAAAGGTATTTATAAGCGGCTCATTACGGCTATTGAGTACTTAAGCCAATTAATTTAATTTTTCCAACAGCGTGCAAGCTTACTTGCTACTTAAGACTAATTTTTAGAAAGTTCTACACACTAAGTTGAAAATGCAAAAACTGACAATTAGCTCAATGACTTTAAGGCTACAGATAAGGTTTTTGCTTTAAATAATAACGTGGATTAAATAAGCAAAATTTAATGAGGATATATAATAAAATTCAAGATGGGCAACAGATTTTCAGATGAATATAAGCCAACAGAATAATGCCCGGGCACCTTATCGAGCAGTAGCCAAAGTAAGCGGCAATTAGCTAAATAAAGAGCATTTCACTAATGAGGTCATTGGCAGGTGATTAATTAATCGTTTGGAATAACAGCAATGTCGCAAATATCATCAATAAAAAAAGCTCTTACAAGGTAAGAGCTTTTTATCATTTTAACTTATGTCTAAATTAAAATTAACTTAGAAGTTGTAAGTTGCTTTTACGTAGTAGAAACCACCATTGTAATCGAATGGACCACTTTCGTAATATTGTGCACCTAACTGACCATATGATTCAGCAGGTAACTTCTGAGCTTCTTGATCAAAGATGTTATTAGCACCGGCTGATAACGTAATACTGTCATTTAAGAAGTAACTGACTTCGGCATCAACTGTAACCGCTGAATCAGCAACTTCGTTCCAACAACCAATCGCACAGGTATCATCAGCATGCGTAGCAAAGTACTCACCAAAGTAATTTACACGTACAAAACTAGTGACACTATCCCAAGACTGAGAAACAGTGAAAGTAGCGCGATGATCCGGCATACCTTCTTCTAAACGATGTACTTTACCTTCATTCGTCGTGTCTGGATTAAATTTATCAACGGTCGTTTCATTCCAGTTATAGGCTAATGATAATAACGTATCACCGCCCATTAAGCCCATCGTATAGTTTGCAACAACATCAACACCTTGTGTAGTGGTATCAAAATCATTCGCAAAGTAAGTTACCGCAGAAATCAACTCAGGATTAACCACACCAAGTGCTTCAAGTGCTTGATAATCACTAGCCTCCACGTCAATTGAACTTGACTGAGCAAGACGATCTGTTACTTCAATATTGTAATAATCAACAGTAAAGAAGAAATCGCCATCTTGGTAAACCATACCACCAGCAAAACTTCTTGATTCTTCAGGGGTTAACTCTTTACCACCATAAAATGCCGCAAGAGGCGCCGTTGGTGGCGCTGTGAATGATTGAATCAATTCGCCATTAACTAGAGAGGTTTGCGTGTTAACAACATTGGCTTGACCCACGGTAGGTGCTCTAAAGCCAGTACTATGAGACGCACGGAATGAAAATTCATCATTCAGGGTATATTGTGCGGTTAGCTTATAGTTGGTTGTGTTACCAAAAGAAGTGAAATCTTCATAACGTAATGCGGTACCTAATAACAAATCTTCAGTTATTTGCGCTTCAAGATCAACATAGGCGGCAATATTACGACGATCATTACGCCCTTGAGTTTCTGGACCAAAACCTTTAAAACCATGTGAACCAATGTTAAAGCCTTGGTCTGCATAAGCCCCGGCTTTCCAAGAAGCTTCATCACCTGAAACGATTTCAAAGCTCTCTTCACGCCACTCGAGTCCCATAGCGACATTTAATGGTTCATCAAGACCGACTTCAACGCCTTTAACTAAATCAAAGTTAAAGGTTTTTTCCATTTGGATATAACTACCGGTGTTAAAGTCTACCGGTGTGTCTAACCCAAGTGACGGGTTCAAAGTGTTCTTTAAGTTAAACTTAGATTCACTGCGACCAACGGAAGCACTAACATCAAAGAACCAATCTTCTAAGAAACCACTTTGAATATCACCTTTGGTACCCACGGTTAGTGAAGTATCTGTAATATTGCCACCAAATTGTGGTGTATAACCACCTGGGAATATTTGGTTCATTGAGAAACAGTTAGGATCAGCAACCATTGCTTGGTATTCAGGCGTATTTAAAACATTACCAACGTTAGCGGGAACTACAGCACAGGTGCGCGCTGCGCCTTGTGATTCTGCAACATCACCGACAAGCAGTGTTTCACCACCATCAACAGAATAAACATTGCCACGATTATGTGGGTTACGGTAGTAAAAACCACCGGTCACATCACGTTCAGAATAGTTACCAAACATGTAAAATTCTTTATCATCGCCAAGATCTAAGCCAACATTACCAAACAAGGTAATATCGTCTTTAACTTCTGGGTTACCCCAAATTTGTGCTGGATTTTGGATAGCAGTATTACCTGCGTCTGCAATACCTTGTGCATCGGGACGTTGTACACTTCGGCTCGTTGCATCAGCATTTTTTAACTGAAAACTTAAATTAACAAAACCATCTTTGGTGAAAGGTAAACCAACATTACCGTCGATAATAGTCGAGTCACCATCACCTTCATAATATGAACCTTGCTTGACCGACATTGAACCGCCGTCAGAATCATCTTTAAGCACAAAGTTCATTACACCCGCAATCGCATCAGAGCCGTATTGTGCTGCTGCACCATCACGTAACACTTCAACTTGCTTGATAGCAACACTTGGAATAACCGAAATATCAGGACCTTGTGCACCGTCGTTAATACCCCCACCTTGGAAAGCAATAACGGATGCGCGATGACGACGTTTACCATTTAACAGTATTAACGTTGAATCTGACGGTAAACCACGTAGGTTAACTGGACGAATTAAAGAGGCAGCATCACTAATAGGTTGTGCGCGGGCATTTAACGATGGAATAGCCCCGACTAACATGTCAAGCATATCACTTGAAGCGTTTTTACCTAACTCATCACCACCAATGATATCAATTGGTACCGGTGATTCGGCGACTGAGCGCGGCGCTGAACGCGAACCTACTACGGCAATGCGTTCAATACTTTCTTTTTTTGCAGCTTCTTCTGCAAAACCTGCGGCGAAGCTAGGAGCGGTTCCTAGTGCTAAACCTACGGCTAGAGCTAACGTACCGGTACGAAATTTAGTAGACATGTTATTTCCTTCCTAATATTTGAATATGCTTTTTATAGTTATCTGTTTTTATAGTTTTATTTTTACCCTTTGGACTTATCACAACACTATTACGTTATTAATATTAGCGTAGACAAACCAAAAGGCTTGATTATTTATAAAACAGCTAGAAACGCTTTACAAGTAGTGTTTTTGTCTAATAATTAACATCAGCGGCATAAAAAGAATTGATCTGCAAAGGTATACCAAATCTATACAATACTACTTTAGTATATGCAATCAATCTGCAGGCTACAGCCAGTGTACGTTGTAGGAAAAATTAAAATAATCTATGTGCGAAGTTTTTCGTATTTAATTAAACTCTGTATGCATAGTTAATTAGCAAAAAAAAATGTAAAAAAAAATGAACTTTTTAGAGGCTAGCTATTTATAGACACGAAAAGCATGGTTGAATTCTAGCCAGCGAGGTTAATGGCTTGTTAATAGTAAGGACTAGAGTTAAGCCAAAATTATAATTAGCTAAATTAATTGCACGAATTTAACATAAAAAAAGCTCCAACAATGTGGAGCTTTAGTTCATTAATCCTTTAGCGCTTTTAATCAGCGGCTAAAACCGTCGCACTGACTTCACCAAAACCGATGCGTGCAGCACCAGCTTTTTTACACCAACCTTTCATAATGACACAATCACCATCCTCTAAGAAGGTACGAGTTTCACCATTTGGTAAATGAATAGGCTCTGAGCCTGCATTTGACAATTCAAGCATTGAACCCGCTTCTTCCGGTTTAGCGCCTGATTGCGTGCCGCTGCCAAACATATCGCCTGAACGAAGGTTACAACCATTAACCGTATGGTGTGCGACCATTTGAGCCACTGTCCAGTAGGAGTCTTTAAAATTTGATTGCGACAATTGCACCGGTGGCTGTTTTGCCAAGCGCATAGTTTCAGTCTCGATCAATACCTGCAAACTTAAATCTAAAGCACCTAAGTCGCGATTTGGCTTTGATTCTAAATAAGGTAAAGGCTGAGGATCAGCTTCATTACGCGTCCATTGCCCTCTGTAAGGTGCTAGCGCTTCTGAGGTGACTATCCATGGTGAAATCGTTGAAGCAAAACTTTTTGATAAGAATGGACCTAATGGCTGATATTCCCAACCTTGAATATCACGCGCTGACCAATCATTAAATAAACAAATACCAAAGACATGATCTTCTGCTTTTTCAATGCTAATAGGTTCACCAAGATCATTACCGTTACCGATAAATATCCCCACTTCCATTTCATAATCTAAACGCTTACACGGACCAAAAGAAGGCTCAGTAGCCGTTGGCGCTTTGGTTTGTCCTTTAGGGCGTTTAAAGCTACTACCCGAGACCTCAATTGAAGAAGAACGACCATGATAACCAATAGGTACCCATTTATAGTTAGGTAATAACGGATTATCAGGACGGAACTTTTTACCAACCGATGTTGCATGATGAATAGAGGTATAAAAATCGGTGTAATCACCAATTTGACAAGGTAAAGCATACTCAACATCATTTTGTGCCACTAAACAGCTGGCAAGCTTAGTTTGTAGTGCTGAGCCTTGTGTTAGTGCTTGCGATAACGCATGACGTAACGCACTCCAATATTGCTTACCCATGGCCATAAAAGCATTTAGCTGTGCTTGGCAACATTGCTCTAATGCCATTTTGACATCGCCATCAAAAATATTTAAGGCAAATAAGGCTTTTAAATCGATAACCTGATCGCCAATCGCTACACCACCACGAAAACCTTCTGCGCTACCTTTTACCTTAAAACTTGCAAACGGTAAATTTTGAATCGGAAAATCGCTATTTTCAACATTAGCTGAATCAACCCAGCTGACTAAAGCCGGATTGTGCGTTGCATTAAGTAAATTGCTATTAGACATAAACTAAAAAACTCCAGAAAAAAGGTAAAAAACGTGTTTACATTGCACGCTAATAAATATGCTATTGCGCAATATTATAACAGCCTTACGGTAAAGGCTATGCTAGTAAAATATACTTAATAAACTACTGTCAACAATCTGTTGCAGAACAAGGTTTACAAGCAAAACTTTGCTGATTACTGTAAGGAAATTTTAATGGTAATGATTTGGCCCAAGGTTTAGTCAATGGCTTTAAACCCTAGTATTGGCTAAGTGTTTTGCACAAAATAGAGTAAAACACTTTTCCCGACATTCGACATTTGCTAGAATGCTGGCGCTTTATCAACTGATAAAAATACAAGCATTGCCGCCTCAACGGCAGCTCTGCATTCAATCTAAAGCTCCTGACTTACTATCAGGCTCGCTCAATGGGTCATAAATACATGAATAACATAACAGTTTGCGCATTATATAAATTTGTTCGCTTAGAAAATTTCGAAGCAATAAAACCCAATTTACTGCAAGTAATGGCAGATAATGCCGTTAAAGGCACCTTGCTTCTCGCCCTTGAAGGCATCAATGGCACTATCGCTGGTACTCAAGTCGGCATAGACACCGTACTTGCATTCATCAATAGTGACAGTCGTCTATCTGGCGTGTCAGCTAAATGCTCATTTCATCAAGAAAATCCTTTTCAGCGCACTAAAGTTAAATTAAAAAAAGAAATTGTCACTATGGGCGTTGAAGGTATTGATCCGACTCTTACCGTGGGCACCTACGTTAAGCCTAAAGATTGGAATGCGCTTATTTCTGATCCTGAAGTGCTACTAGTAGATACGCGCAATGATTACGAGGTAGAGATTGGTACTTTTAAAAATGCCATTAACCCAAACACCGAAACTTTTCGTGAATTTCCAGACTATGTCGCAAAGAATCTTGATAAAAATAAGCACAAAAGAGTCGCGATGTTTTGTACCGGTGGCATACGTTGCGAAAAATCAACTGCCTACCTAAAGGAACAAGGCTTTGAAGAAGTTTATCATTTAGAGGGTGGGGTCTTAAAATACCTTGAAGAGGTACCCGAGCAAGAAACACTGTGGCAAGGTGAATGCTTTGTTTTTGATGGCAGAGTGGCGGTTAACCATAGTTTAGAACGTGGTCAATATGATCAATGTTTTGCCTGTCGCTACCCTATTACTGAAACAGAAAAAACTAGCGAGCATTATATCCAAGGTGTAAGTTGTCCACGCTGTTATGATAAATATACTGACGAGCAAAGAAGCGGTTTTCAAGAACGTGAGAAACAAATTAACCTTGCTAAGGCGAGAGGCGAGGAACATATAGGCGGTGAAATAAAACAAATGATTGCCGAACGTCGAGCAACAAAAAATGCTGAAAAAAAAGCGCAAAAGTAAACTTGCCTAGTCAGCACCAAATAGCTTGAATTATCGATAGAGCCTGCAAAATAAGCGGGCTTTTTTGTATGCTAACCGTTTAACTATGCTTCATCAGCTCAATCGTTAATTGACAACTAGCACCAGCAAAAAAGCCTTAGCATATTACTGCTAAGGCTTTAGATATATTCTGAGATAAAATGGTGCCTTGACCCGGAATCGAACCAGGGACACGAGGATTTTCAATCCTCTGCTCTACCGACTGAGCTATCAAGGCACTGTCTTGCAATAAAATACAATATAACTATCGTATTCATTTCGAAAGAAGCGACATAATATCGACAATTAATCGCGCTCGCAAGCCATTTTGTTATTTTACCTCAGCCGAGGTAAATAATTGCTTCAATCAGCATAAAAAACAAACAAGTAGTTAAAAAACAATGGTCATAAAAAAGCCAGTACAAGTACTGGCTTTTATTTAAAGAATCTTTAATGTCTATATTAGCTAAAGATTGCTTTCATTATCCAGAAGAAGATAATTGACAGACCTGCGCCTATTGGCAGGGTAATTACCCAGGAAATAACAATATTGCGTACCACACCTAAGTTGATGGCGGCAATACCGCGTGCCATTCCCACACCTAACACAGCACCTACTAAGGTTTGTGTGGTTGAAATAGGTAAGCCAGCACCAGAAGCAATAACCACAGTACAGGCAGCGGCTAATTCAGCGGCAAAACCTCGACTTGGGGTTAAGTGCGTAATGCCTTTACCAATAGTGGCAATAACGCGATGACCAAACAAGGCAAGACCGGCAACAATACCTAAGCCACCTAATGGCAGAATCCACCAGACTAGCGCTGATTTTTTCGCAATTTCACCGCCGTTATCAACAATACTAACGACTGCAGCTAATGGCCCAATCGCATTGGCAACATCATTTGAACCGTGAGCAAACGCCATACAACAAGCGGTTACTACCATTAACACCGCAAATACCTTCTCTACATTGGCGTAATGAGTCGTTTTATCGGCTTTCTCATCGAACTTCAGACGAGTAATAAAGTACTTACCAATGATAGCCACAATCACCGCAACAATAATCGCTAAGTAATAACCGCCAGCACCACCAATTTCAAAGTTATAGAAGCCTAAATTAACATTATCTAAACCAATATGTTTTAAGCCTTTTTTGATCGTCACTAATGACAAAACAAAACCCGCTAAAAACATGTAAAAAGGCACATAACGTTTAGCTTGTTCTAATGGCTTATCGGTATCAAAAATTAATTTTTGGGCACTGTTAAAAATAATAAAAGCAATTACACCGGAAATCAATGGTGTGATAATCCAACTACCAACAATGCCGCCGACTTTACCCCAAGCCACAGTATCAGGGCTTACGCCAATGGCAGCAAAGCCAATAATAGCACCAACAATTGAATGCGTGGTTGATACCGGCCAACCTAATACAGAGGCCACTAATAACCATGTCGCAGCCGCTAATAGGGCTGAAATCATACCAAAGACTAATAATTCAGGTATATCGACAAATTGCGCAGGATCAATAATGCCCTTACGAATAGTTGAGGTAACCTCACCACCAGCTAAATATGCACCAGCAAATTCAAAGATCATTGCAATAATAATGGCTTGCTTAATGGTTAATGCTTTTGAACCAACTGATGTTCCCATAGCATTAGCAACATCGTTTGCACCTATGCCCCATGCCATAAAAAAACCTACAGCAGCAGCGATCATGACTAACGTAGAGCCATGCGAGAGTATAATATCCATGAATAAGCCTTATTTTCTAGCCAAAAGAATTTCTAAACGAGCACCAACACGTTCGGCAAGATCAGCTAAGTCGCCAACCCAATCGATGATTTGATATAGAAACATCACATCTATGCAGTTTAATTCTTTTTCAATTGCTAATAGATCTTTACGTAAATTAATTTGCATGCGATCTGTATCATCTTCTATTTCGTCAAGTTGACTGATCATGTTAGTCACTAATGCAACCTCACGACCACGAAAGCCCGTTTCTAACAAATCATCCAATTCGTTAATGGCATCAGCGGCTTTTTCAGCGGCATCGATACTACGTGCTACGTAAACAATAAACTGCTCTTGTAATTCGGTAGGAATGGTTAATTTACGACCCAATATACGCCCCGCAATATCTTTTGCCCGATTGGCAATTTTGTCTTGCTGAGATAATAACTCTAATAAATCGGCACGATCAACTGGCATAAATAAGCCGCCCGGAAGTTCTAAGCGAATTTGACGTTTTAAGTCATCCGCATCACGTTCCAATTTAGAGATTTTGGTGCGAATTTTTCCTGCGGTACTCCAATCTTCCTCAGTCACAGCAGCAAAGAAAGGCACAAGTTGACTACAACACTTATGCACTATGCGAATATGTTTTTCTAAGGGTTTAATGGGTGATTTGGCAAATATGCCGATTATTGAATTTCTGGCCATAATTAATTTCCAGGAGCTTTAGCTCTTTATTGTTATTCGCTGCGGATTTTAAAGCATTTGAAAATTATTTCAAAGGCTTTATCGCAAGATAACGACGGTTTATAGAATGATTAGTTATTATCAGTTAATTTAAAAGTATATAGTGTATTTGCCAAACAATAATGAATTTGGCAAATTTTAATGCTTAATTTTAAGATAATGACTCGAAATCTGACGCTGTGGTGTGGCGCACGTCTTTACCTTTGACAAAATAAATAATGTATTCACAAATATTTTGGCAACGATCGCCAATACGCTCTAATGCTCGTGCCGACCAAATAACACTCATCACTTGTGGGATTGAGCGCGGGTCTTCCATCATATAGGTCATTAATTGACGCATTAGTGCTTCATATTCACGATCAATTTTATCATCGCTTTTATGAACTTTGATTGCTGCATCAACATCCATACGGGTAAAGGCATCTAAAGTTGCTTGTAAAAAAGTTAAAACATGGCGACCTAAGTTATCTAAATTAGATAACAAATCTTTATGTTTACCTGATAAGCTTTCCAACGTGACATTGGCAATTTTCCCTGCTTCATCGCCTATACGCTCTAAATCAGTAATAGTTTTCACAATCGCCATCACTAGACGTAAATCACCCGCGGCTGGCTGTCGCTTGGCAATAATACGCGTACACTCATCATCAATACTGACTTCCGCATTATTAATCAGATAATCATTATTTAGCACTTTTTTTGCTAATGCTTCATCGGCATCACAAACTGATGTTAATGCATCCGTTAGCTGTTTTTCAACTAAGCCGCCCATATGCATAACATGGTTGATAATACGCTGTAAATCTTCGTTAAATTGGCCTGAAATATGACGACCAATATTTAATTTATCCACAGTAAATCCCCTCTTCTCGTCAATCTAGCTTAAAGCAATTGCATTAACCGTAACGGCCAGTAATATAATCTTCTGTTTTCTTCTTCATCGGTGTGGTGAATAAGGTATTGGTGTCACTATACTCAATTAGGTCCCCCATATACATAAAGGCAGTTTGATCTGAAACTCGCGCCGCTTGTTGCATATTATGGGTAACAATAACCACGGTAAATTGTTTCTTTAAATCGTTAATTAATTCTTCAATGGTCAATGTTGAAATCGGATCCAATGCAGAGGTTGGTTCATCAAGTAGCAACACTTCTGGTTCAATCGCTATGGCACGGGCAATAACCAAACGCTGTTGTTGTCCACCCGAAAGCCCCAAAGCACTCTCATGTAACCTATCTTTTACTTCATTCCATAATGCGGCACTGCGTAGTGCATTTTCTGCTGCTTCATCTAATACTCGGCGATTATTTTCGCCAGTAATACGCAAACCATAAACGACATTTTCGTAAATTGATTTCGGAAATGGGTTCGGACGTTGAAACACCATGCCGACTTTACGACGCAGTGCAGCCACATCAGTATGGCGGTCATAAATATTTTCACCATGCAGATTTATTTGACCAGTAATTTTACAAATATCAACTAAATCATTCATCCGATTTATACAACGTAATAGTGTTGATTTACCACAACCACTGGGTCCGATAAACGCCGTTACTTGACCTTTAGGGATCGACATTGAGATGTTTTGCAATGCCTGCTTGTCACCATAATATAAATCTAGGTTCTTAATTTCTAACGCCACTTGTTCTGGCGAGAGGTTATTAAGATCGAGTTTAACATTGTGCTCTGATAAATTTTTTGGCGTAACAGAAATCATAGTGTTCTCTTTAAATCTTATTCAATAGATGGGAAGTTCTTCCCGTTCATCTTTTAATTTTCTTTCAGTAGCTTGGTTTTATCGGCGTAGATTAATGTTCTAACATGCGATATTTTTCCCGCAAACGGTTACGAATTGTCACTGCGGTCATATTTAAAGCAACAATAATGGTTACTAACAACAATGCGGTGGCATAAACCAGCGGTCTAGCCGCTTCAACATTCGGGCTTTGAAAGCCAACATCATAAATGTGAAAACCTAAATGCATAAATTTACGGTCTAAGTGTAAAAATGGAAAATTGCCATCAAGTGGTAGATTAGGTGCCATTTTTACTACACCCACTAACATTAGTGGCGCAACTTCACCGGCAGCACGTGCTATCGCTAAAATAATACCGGTCATAATTGCTGGACTAGCGATCGGTAAAATTATCCGCCATAAGGTTTCAGCTTTAGTCGCCCCTAACGCTAAACTGCCGTGTCGCATCGCTGAAGGAATACGAGATAGCCCTTCTTCTGTCGAGACAATAACCACAGGTAAAGTTAAAATAGCTAACGTTAACGCTGACCACATAACACCTGGCGTACCAAATGTAGGACTAGGCAAGGTTTCAGCATAAAACAATTGATCTAAGCTACCACCAACCATGTAAACAAAAAAACCTAAACCAAAAACACCGTACACAATAGAGGGAACGCCTGCGAGGTTAATAACCGCGATCCGTAGTAATTTGGTAAAGGCATTATTACCGGCATATTCGTGCAAATAAATAGCCGCAACCACGCCCAACGGGGAAACAATCACCGTCATTAATAGCACCATTAATACGGTGCCGAAGATAGCGGGAAATACACCACCTTCAGTGTTTGCTTCGCGTGGGTCATCACTAACAAAGGCAGCTATTTGACTGAAGAACATACCCAGCTTGCCTAATACACTGAGCTTATTATTAAAAGTGATTTGTATAACATCGGCGAAATTAATGTTAACTGTTTGCCCATCCATGGCGCGGACAACAATTTGGTCACGGGCAATTTTATCACGTAAGGCCATTAATTCTTTTTCTAGCACTTGATAATCAGCTTTTAAACTAGCAACTTCAGCTTTAAACTCTTGCTGTAATTCAGTCGTAAGCGTACCTTCAAGCTTGTGCTTACGCTCTTTTAATCGCGTACGCTCGATTTTATAGTTAATAGCGCCTATATCAGAAGTTTGTAGTACTGCCATTTCTGCTTGATAATCACTGACTCGCTCAACTAGCTCTGCCATTTTATCTTGCCCGACGACCTTACCATCAAGAATTATTTCCTCAATATAGCCATAGAAATTACCACTGGTAAGACGTTCAATAACCACAAGATCTTCAGGTAATGAGGTTTTATTAATTTGTGGTACTAAAATCCAGCGAAAATCTAAACTCACGAGTTCTCGGTTACCGGTTTTAATTAATAGTCGTTCAATTGTTTCTGCTGACTTATCAATATTAAGATTGAGGTGCACCAACTGAGATGTAGGAATACTTTCTCTATCATAAACCTCACCAATCACGGTTAAATTTTGACCCTTCTCATCAGTCATTTCGAACTGATATATATCGGCGGGCCAAAAATAACTTAATCCCCGTGAGGCTATTAACCAAAGTAAACCTATTACCGATATCAAGCTGATGCTGACACCACCTGCTGACAACCACACCCAAGGCGAGCCAGACTTAAACCAATTATTCATGCTATGTCGCCTTCCTTACATTGAGCTATATTTTTCACGCAAACGCTGACGTACAAACTCAGCAAGCGTGTTGAATACAAAAGTAAATACAAATAAAACAAATGCTGCTAAGAACAGAATACGATAATGAGAACTACCCACTTCCGATTCTGGCATTTCAACAGCAATATTCGCAGCCAGCGTTCTCATGCCCTGGAAAATACTCCAATCTAGAATTGGGGTATTACCCGTTGCCATTAATACGATCATGGTTTCGCCAACTGCTCGGCCTAGTCCCATCATAACCGCAGAGAATATGCCTGGACTGGCGGTCAGTAAAACCACTTTAACTAAGGTTTGCCATTGTGTGGCACCTAATGCTAATGAACCACTGGTTAGATGTTTCGGCACACTAAAGATAGCGTCTTCTGCCATTGAAAATATCGTCGGAATGACCGCAAACCCCATAGCAATACCAACAACTAAGGCATTACGTTGGTCAAAGTCGATACCGAGATCATTGGTAATAAATTGTCTAACATCACCACCAAACATATACAGTTCAAGTAGCGGTGAAAATGCAAATGCTGCATAGGCCGCCAATAAAATAGCCGGTATTAAAATAATAGGCGCCCAAGTTTCTGGTATAAGGGTTTTATATTTTCGTGGCAATTTGTGCCAAGAAAAAGCGCTAATAAAGACCGACGCGGGAATAAATATCAGCAATAAAAAGATGGCAGGTAAATAAATTTCTATAATTGGAGCTAACCAAAGCCCTGCCAAAAAACCTAGGATAACCGTTGGTAGCGCTTCCATAATTTCAATCGTAGGTTTAACTTTTCTGCGCATACCAGGAGTCATAAAGTAAGCGGTATAAATTGCTGCTGTTAAGGCAATTGGTACGGCAAACATCATTGCATATGATGCGGCTTTAATAGTACCAAACGAGATAGGCACCAAAGAAAACTTCGCTTCAAAATCATCAGAGCCTGAAGTCGATTGCCAAATATATTCAGGCTCAGGGTAACCTTCATACCAAACTTCTTGCCAAAGGGCTTGCCAAGTAACTTCTGGGTGTTCGTTTTCTACAGCGAAAATTGCCAGCTCGTTTTCAGAGAATATCACTAAGCCATCAGAGCGAGGCGCAATGGCGAATGCTTGCGCATTACCCTGATGTAACTGACCACGCCATAAATCAGCTTCACTGGTAGTATAAAACATACCCATTTCACCCGATGGCGTTTCAGTGTAAAAACTTTTTCGATATTGCTCAGTATATATGGCAATTACCGGTTCGCTGTCACTGACCTTAAAACGGCGAATCTCCTTAAATTCACGTCCTTGCTCAGTGGCAACTTCGAACCACTGACTTACGGTGCCGTTATCATCACCCAATAAAATAGAGCTACCACCTGACAATAAAGCCATTGAGGTAATATGATACGGTGTCGACTTATTCTGAGCTAGCCGTGGAATAATCGTCGCTTTTAATCCATTTTCATCATCTAACGAGTAAACCGCAACTTGATCAGCTAAGCGCACAAACACCATGGCTAAATCAGGGGAAACTAAAATATCGTCAATATGTTTTGCCGCATAGTCGACTTCTTGATATTGCGCCTCATACGCAATGTCATAACTAAAATCATCTTCTGCTAATAAGGTTGTTTTAATCAGACGATTATCTTCGGTAAAACCAACAAATATAGCCTTTTCATCATCCATGGCAAAAGACAGCTTAGTCAGTGCCACGTCATTTTCATCAATAGGTAAATAGTCTTCACCTAACGGATAACGCACACTCGGAATAATGACCCTTTCACCACTACCAAACTTAGCGGTAAAACTAGGTACAACGAGCTGCACATTGCCGGCGGTATCAAGTAAGAGCTTTTTGTCTTGGCCGATATTGATGACCTGAGATAAGCTTTCACCTTCAGCGGTTAACTGTTTAGTGAGTATTTTATCGCCGGCTTTATAGCCTGCGCCATCAACTAATTGATAAAAGTTAATCTTGCCCTGCTCAGTAATGCTGTAGGCAACTTCTTTTAATTCGTCGACACCTGTGGCTAAAACTTTATTATCATCTGTAATAACAAATTGCGCTTTAGCATCAACTTTTGCAGATTCAAAAATAGGTTTAATCACGTAGAGTAAATACATGAATATTAAAACTAAGGTAAACAAAACACTGATACCACCCAGTGTAATAATCCATTTTGCTAATGAATTTTTTACCTTACGAAAATTTGCTGATTTAGAAGCAATGGCCACTTAAAAGTACCTTTAACTATGATGATTTTTATAACTGCAGCGATTATAAGACAGTTGTGTGACACTTTTGTGACAAGCGGCATTTATCTCAAATAGCAAAATTTTTTCAGGGTCATTAAGTTTGTTATATTGTTGTGCCACGAAGAAAAAATTCCCAGTAGAGTACTTAAGATAACAATGCTGGTTATTGATATTACGCATTACGCGCCATGGCGAATTTTAACGACACATCTGGCCAACTGATATTAGGCTAGTTAAGAAATGAACACTTACATTACTGATAAAGCTTAGTTATATTACTTTCATTACCTAATTACCCTATGAGTTAAATAGTTGAGTAAAATGCAACGAGGGTAAATAAGCTAATTGAGCAGTGTGATTAATTCTGATATGGATATAAGCCTGTAGAAAAGTGCCGTAACATAACAAGCTGATATGATTGCATACAACGAATAATTTGACTGTTTATGCCATGTTAAGAAGAGCAATTAATTAATCTATTTGCTATAGCCGCTACGAAAACCACAATGCATTACTGGGCAGGATAAAACCATGAAAATTAGTAAAATAATGCAGCGTAATTTAATTACCTTAGATATGGATGACAGTTTAGCGAGTGCGAAAAAATTGTTTGAACAGCATAAAGTGCATCATATTTTGATCAAAGACCAAGTAAGGTTAGCCGGTGTTATTACCGACCGTGATTTATGGCAAAATTTAAGCCCGACAATCGGTACGAGTAAAGAAACCGCACAAGATAGTTTCACCCTGAATAAAAAGGTGCACTTAATAATGGTTCGAGATCTTATTACCGTAACCGAAAACGTCACTTTAAATGAAGCTGTGTTGCTGTTTCATGACCACAGAATATCTTGTCTTCCCGTTGTCGATGAGCAGGAACGCGCGATTGGTATTATTACTTGGCGCGATATCATCAAGCTTATTGCGCTGCAATATCGCCAAAAACTCGACAATGCAGCCAATAGTAATAGCGAATAGCTTAAGAGCTACAAGACAGCATAGAACACCCTGCTTTGTTCTTTGCCCATTCAGGTCGCTTCTGTGCGAAGTGTTCAAACGCGGGTTGCTCATCATAAGGCTTAGATAACAGCTGTTGTAATTGATGTAACAAAGAGTAGTCATGCTGCTGAGCTAACTCAATGGCTTGTTGGGCTAAATAATTGCGTAAGACGTATTTAGGGTTAGTCGCATTCATTTTTTCACTGATTTCTGCTCTACTTTTATCACCACCATCACGCAGTTCAACATAGCATGCAAGCCAGCTAAGCAAAGTTTCTTGATATGGCGAAGTAAGCTCACTCTCATTATAAAAACAATTATTTAGATGCGTTAACCAAGCAGATTTATCTTCGGGTAAATCCGCTAAACGGCGATAAAAAATCGTCATATCCGTTTCAACGCTCATCAAGAGATTTTCAAGTTCAACAAACAAACTTAGTTCAACTTTGTTAGCAAGTGCGCTAGATAAATCAAGACCCAGCTTAGCTGCCATCATCTGCTGCCATTGCTGTTGATAGTTTTTCGCAAAGTCATTCAATGCTTTTTGTAGTGGCTCGGCATCGTTTATCAGCGGGAAGATGGCATTGGCTAATTGAAATAAATTCCATTGCGAAATTTCTCCTTGGGCACCAAAACGATAGCGCTTACCTTGCGCGTCAGTGGTATTTGGCGTCCAATTTAGATCAAAATCATCGATCCAACCATAAGGCCCGTAATCAATGGTTTCACCGATAATTGACATATTGTCTGTGTTCATCACACCGTGAACAAAACCCACACGCATCCAATCAACAACAAGCTTGCAGGTTCTATCACACACTTCATTAAACCAAGCAAGATAAACCAAGGAGCTTGGTGCCCCTAAATGCGGAAAGTCTCGCACAATAACATAGTCTACAAGCTGTTTTAGCAAAGCATTATCTTGTCGATATGCCGGTAATTGAAAACTACCAAAGCGAATAAACGATGATGATACACGACAAACCACCGCCCCCTGCTCGGCCTTGGCATGGCCATCATAAAACATATCTCTGACCACTTTATCCCCAGTTAACGATAGACTCAATGCTCTGGTGGTGGCGACACCTAAATGAAACATAGCTTCTGAGCAAAGAAATTCACGTATCGAAGAACGTAATACGGCAAAACCATCGGCAGTGCGTGAATAAGGTGTAGGTCCAGCACCTTTGAGTTGCAAGGTTTTATGTCCTTGGCTTTGGCTAACTATCTCGGCAAGATTAATCGCCCGCCCGTCACCTAATTGACCCGCCCAATGACCAAACTGATGACCGCCATAACACATGGCAAACGGTTTCATATCAGCTAAAAGCCTATTACCGGAAAACAATTGCAAAAAGCCAGCCGAATTGACTTGTTTGTCGGTTAAGCCAATTTGCCTTGCGACACTTTCACTGCTGGCAATTAACCTCGGCATTGCTGTAGTTTTAGGCGCTACAAATGAATAGGCAGACATGACTTGTCGCGGGTAGTTATCTGCAACATCATCAGCAATAAAAGTGTCAGTGAATTGATTATCTAAGGTAAAGGTTATATCAGGCAAAAGGTTTACACTATTTGGGAAGTCTAGCGTTATAGTATCAACGGAGCTGATGTTGAATTCAACTCAACAATGCACATTAAACTATTCAAATGTTAAAGCACTCGAAGTAAAATCGTTATACTATTGATAAATATACATTTACATTGCATTGTTCAATGTGTAAAACGACAATTAGCAATGATGATGTTTGATTAAAACACCATCATTAATTTTAAACAACCAACAAGTGCTAAAATGCTAGTACGCTCAAAAAACTACTTATTTTTTTTCTGTTTCAGATTTGGAAGATAAAAAGATTGTGTTGAATTGCCAATACGTGTGCAATCATTGTTCTCATCCCAACTAAATGTAATGAAGGAGTAATCACTCAAGCTATTAATACTCTCCAACAGGGCCTCATTTTGTGTAAAACAGGTTATAGCGCCATCTTCTGACTCCCCAGCACTTGCCTGACAAAAACCAAAAGTAAGCACATCCGTACCATTGACCGTTCTCCTTATACCGCAGCCAATAAAGGTGAATTCGCTTTCGGAGGTTCTAGCGGTATTCATATCTCCTTGTGCTGTTCGATTATCCATATCAACTGATACTTCTGCGGGCTGTGTTAACCCTGCAAAAGTATTAGAGGTAAAAATTAATGCCATTATTATTAAAAAAAAAGTAATTGTTTTCATCGTATTCCCTTAATTTATTTAGCTAAAATCACATTGGCTTTAGTCATAGCTTTCGCTACTTTTTGCAATACTAATTGCCTTTCTTGGTAATTCATCGGCATGAGCTTTAATTCAATTTCATTGAGCTCTATTGAAGAAAGCTCGCCATCATTCAAAAAATAGTCAATTTCTGAGTTAATATTTTCTACTTTGCTTAAATTAGGAGCTGATACGGCTAACTCAACTGAATGATCAGTCGTAGCAATATCCTTTTTTAAGGTTTTTATTAATGCAAAAAACTCTTCTTTGAGTTCATTTTTCAATGCTTGGTTAGCATGTTCACAAGCAAGGTTCGAGTTGTTACTAGCATATTTATCAACAGACGAAGAAATACCAGAATGAGATCTAGATTCATTAAAAATGTTTACCATCATAGAGAGCTGACTTTCAAGATTAACCACTGAGGTAACTAGGTACACAACAATAATTAGTTGAACGACGGCACTGACAGCGATGAGGTGTATCATCTTCATGGCATTCCTTGGTCGATTTATATGCTTGAACATTCTCAGCATAGTTCACTTTTCTTTTTTCGCTCAAAAAATAGTCAAAGTTAAACTATCACCGCTATATATTTTAATACCATTAACCGACCTAATACGGCTCTATCATTGCTGATGAATTTATTTAGGTTTGCTTGCCTTGTCCCTTTAACCTAAAATATCGTCAATATTTTCTTTCTTCATAAAAGGCTCCTAATGGCTTTACCAGACAAGTTTATTTTCTCAATGAATCGCGTTTCTAAGGTGGTTCCGCCGAAACGCACTATTTTAAAAGATATATCTCTTTCTTTCTTCCCTGGGGCAAAAATTGGTGTGCTAGGTCTCAATGGCTCAGGTAAGTCAACATTACTGCGTATTATGGCCGGCCTTGATACTGAATTTGAAGGGGAAGCTCATGCATTAGCCGGGACAAATATCGGCTACTTGCCACAAGAACCGATATTAGATGAAGAAAAAACCGTCCGTGAAATTGTTGAAGAAGCGGTCTTTGAAGTCAAAAATGCTATGGCTCGATTAGATCAAGTCTATGCTGAGTACGCAGAGCCTGAAGCTGATTTTGACGCCTTAGCAAAAGAGCAAGGCCAACTTGAAGACATTATAAATAGCCAAGACGGTCACAATATCGACAATGTTTTAGAGCGAGCAGCAGACGCATTACGCTTACCAGATTGGGAACAAAAAATTGGTGTACTCAGTGGTGGAGAACGCCGTCGTGTTGCCCTTTGTCGTTTGTTATTACAAAAACCTGACATGTTGCTACTTGATGAACCGACCAACCATTTAGATGCTGAGTCTGTTGCTTGGTTAGAGCGATTCTTACATGACTACCCTGGCACCGTTGTGGCTATTACGCATGATAGATATTTCTTAGATAATGTTGCTGGCTGGATCCTAGAGTTGGATAGAGGATATGGTATTCCTTATGAAGGCAATTATTCTGCATGGTTAGAGCAAAAAAATGCTCGTCTTGAGCAAGAAAGTAAGAGTGAAAGTGCACTACAAAAAACCATCAAGCAAGAACTTGAATGGGTGCGCTCAAATCCAAAAGCGCGTCAATCAAAAAGTAAAGCTCGCATGGCACGTTTTGAAGAGCTTAATAACCAAGAACATCAAAAGCGCAATGAAACCAATGAGTTGTACATTCCACCTGGACCTCGTTTAGGCGATAAAGTATTAGATGTTAATAACTTAACAAAGTCTTTTGGCGACAGAGTACTTATTGATAACTTGAGTTTTAGCGTGCCTAAAGGCGCTATCGTAGGAATTATTGGACCAAACGGTGCCGGTAAATCAACTTTATTCAAAATCATGTCAGGCGCAGAAAAACCAGACTCTGGTAATATAGAGCTTGGTGATACCGTTAAGCTTGCCAGTGTTGATCAGTTCCGTGATGACATGGACAACAGCAAAACCGTATACCAAGAAATATCTCAAGGCCATGAAATTTTACAAATTGGTACTTTTGAAATTCCAAGTCGCGCTTACGTTAGCCGCTTTAACTTTAAAGGTAACGACCAACAAAAAGTCATTGGTGACTTATCGGGTGGTGAGCGTAATCGTGTTCATTTAGCCAAACTGGTGCAAACGGGTGGTAATGTATTGCTACTTGATGAACCAACCAATGATCTAGATGTAGAAACTTTGCGTGCACTTGAAGAAGCGTTATTAGAATTCCCAGGTTGTGCCATGGTTATTTCCCATGATCGCTGGTTTCTTGATCGTATTGCTACCCATATTTTGGATTATCGTGATGAAGGTCAAATCAATTTCTATGAAGGTAATTATACTGAATACGAAGAATGGTTGAAAAAAACCTATGGTCCAACAGCCGCTGAACCACACCGGATAAAATATAAAAAAATTGGTTAACTAATTAGTTAATAACAAGATAAAGGCACTTTAATACATTAATTAAGGTGCCTTTTTTTTAAAAGCAAGCTATGCTGAATATACCACTTTTGTCAAAATTAAATTCAATGCAAAATCGACGTCAATTTACTCGGGTTCTCTTTTCCATAAAAGCAAAACTGACTGTAGATGAAGAACAGTTTGATGCGAAAATATACGACATTTCATTAAATGGAGCCTTACTTTATTTAGATTGTAGAGGTCTTACACTGACACGAAAACTTGGTTTCCTGTCATTTCAGTTAGCTAATACCGACGCTGAAATTGTTATGAGCATCGCTGTTGTTCACCAAGAAGGTCATGAAATTGGCGTGCAATGTAATGGTATTGATATCGACAGTGTCAGTTTATTACGGCGTTTAATTGAACTCAATTTAGGCAACGACGAGCAATTGCATAGAGAATTATCACAACTAACACGCAATGAAGAGTAAATTTTCCCACTAAATTTTAAAGGATTGGCCATGAATCACCTGATTATTTCTTTTATCACCGCCGACCGCGCAGGCATAGTAAAAACACTTTCGGATCTAATAATTCTTCATAATGGCAATTGGCAAAAATCTAGTTTGCACCAAATGTCAGGTGTTTTTGCCGGTATTGTGGAAATTGCCGTACCGATTGAAAATTTATCCGCCTTATCAGACGCACTCGCCTCATTAGCGGGTTTTAAAATGCACATTGAACACACTCAAGCGGATAGTTCCGCACCTGAGAGTAACTTAGTTTTAGAGTTAACGGCAAATGATAGAGTCGGTATAGTGAAGGAAGTTTCATCGATAATTCATCAACAAGGCGGTAATTTACTTAAACTGGTTAGTCGACAAGAAAGCGCACCACATGCGGGCCATAAATTATTCAAAGCAAAACTCACCATTTCTGCTGACCAAAAAAGTATCACGAATATAATTGATACCCTAGAAAGTTTAGCTGATGACTTAATGGTAGATGTTGTTCGTTAAAAAATGACTTGGCTTAGCGTTTATCAAAAAGCTAAACCCTTAATTTACTTATTACTTTAGCAAATACCTCACTCTTTCCTATCGACTTAAGGCATCGGCTAATGTCAGGAGATAAGGACAGCTAGGTATTGCCATGTGAACACGGCATTGCCGACATGGATGCTGGTGCTTATTTTTTGCCTGAAAAAAACTGACCGTTCGTCCTGAACATCGTTGCTCTTTCACATCCATGTGATCGCAACATACCGTTCGTCCTGAACATAAAAAAGTCCGTAATCATCACTGATTACGGACTTTTTTAATAAGCTAGCTTAGTTTATAAGCCTAACTTTTTAAATTCTTTTTCTACAACAGAAGTAGGCAATGGAATGTAACCGTCTTTTTCAACAATTTTTTGACCTGATTTTGACAATACCATTTTCAAAAATTCTGCTTCCATAGGCGCTAAAGGTTTAGTTGGGTGCTTATTAACATAAACATATAAAAAACGTGATAACGGGTACTTTTTAGAAATTGCATTTTCCATGCTAGCTTCTACATAGTTATCACCTTTTTTAGACAAAGGTAATGCGCGTACACCGGAAGTTTTATAGCCGATACCCGAGTAACCAATACCGTTTAATGATGCTGAAACTGATTGCACAACTGATGCTGAACCTGGTTGTTCATTAACACTATTTTTAAAGTCGCCCTTACATAGTGCTTTCTTTTTGAAGTAGCCGTAAGTACCTGATACTGAGTTACGACCGTACAACTGAACATCTTTACCTGTCCAGTCACCCCTAAGTCCTAAATCGCCCCAACGGTCGACATCTTTTTCTGCACCACACTTACGGTTATTTGAAAAAATAGCGTCGACTTGGTCAATGCGCAAACCTTTGATTGGATTGTCTTTGTGGACAAACACAGCCAAGGCATCAATCGCTACACGGACAGCGGTAGGTTTGTAACCATAACGTTTTTCGAACGCTTCAATTTCACGAGACTTCATCTTACGGCTCATTGGGCCAAGGTTTGACGTAGCCTCTGTTAATGCTGGTGGCGCAGTAGATGAGCCGGCCGCCTGAATTTGTATATTAACATTTGGGTAAGTGCGTTTAAACTCTTCCGCCCAGAATGTCATCATATTAGCCAGAGTATCTGAGCCTACTGATGAAACATTGCCCGAAACACCACTGACCTTTTTATATTCAGGTAAATCGCTATCAACTGCAAATGCAGATAAATTGATAAGGCTTGATAAACCAATGACGCCTAATACACGTTTTAAACTCATGTTACTCTCCGATGAGAATTATAATTAATTTGAGTACACTATATAAAGTGAATATGACAATAATAAGTAAAGTTTATGACACTTATATTACAGTCGTCACAAAAGCATCATCATTTTCCAAGAAAATTAATCACTGAGCAATAACGACTAGATCACAGGGAGATAAAAATAAGTTCGTCAGAACTAATCTTATGATAAAAGTAACAATGACGAGAATGGCAAGACTGTATTGATAGTTTTAGATGTGACTCATTCAGGTGCTTCTACTCGGTTATTTTAGCCGTAAAGTAGATAATAAACTCACTACCTTTATGCCACTCACTTTCAATTGCAAGCTCAGCATTGTGATGATTCAATACATGCTTAACTATCGCTAAGCCGAGGCCTGAGCCGCCGGTATTACGCGAGCGTGACATATCAACACGAAAGAAGCGTTCAGTTAAACGATTAACATGCTCAGGCTTAATGCCGGGACCGTTATCCTTAACACTAAAGCGTATTTTATTACCGTCGTTGCGCAGCACAACATCAATAACGCCATTGGCCGGCGTATAGGCAATGGCATTGGAAATTAAATTCATACAAGCGCTTTTTAGCTCATGTTCATTACCCATAACTTTCATATCGGCTGAAATATAATCGTTAATCGTATGATTTTTATCTTGATTTAGCCATTGCACATCTTCAACTATCGTTAAAATTAAACGCGACAGGTCAACTTGCTGATGATTATCGTCTTCGACATTATTCTCAACCCTTGATAACACCAATAATTGTTCAACCAATCGATCCATGCGTGAAACTTGTGTTTCTATGGTGGTAAAAGCCTTTTGCCAATGCGGTTCGAGCGCTACATCACTTGCTTGCACCATTTCAACATAACCACGCACCACAGTTAATGGTGTTTTCAATTCATGCGATACATTAGCAACAAAATCACGACGCATTTTCTCTAATCGTTGAATTTTACTGATATCTCGCGCCAATAATAGAACTTGATCACTGCCATAGGCCATCATACGCAATTCGAGTTGTACATCTTGGTTTATCGGTGAAAGAGTAAGACACGGAATGTCATAGTTACCACTATTTAAATATTTAGAAAATTCAGGAAAACGAATTAAGTTGTCGATACGTTGGCCAACATCGCCAGGCCAGCGCACACCTAAAAGCTGTGAGGCTTTTTTGTTACCCCATAATATCGTCAATTCATTTGATAGTACTAATGCCGCATCGGGCAGTGCTTCTGCTCCATCGCGAAATTTTCGAATTCGCTCATTTAATTGTTTTTGCTTTAAGCGTTGTTTACGAATGCGTCGATAGAGACCGTCGTATATTCTGCCCCAAATCCCATTGGCTTGTGGTGGTGCGATTGATTTACCCTGCCATAACCAATTAATCAATTTAAACAGGTGATTATAGTGCCAAGCGAGTAAACCGGTAGCCACTAAACTTATCGCCAGAAATGTGTGACCGAAATAATAACCAATAAAACCACTAACAATAATGGTACTAGCAATACGGAAAACGAGCTTCCTAGCTGAAATACGAAAATACATAAATTAGTTATAAGCCTAAGGGTTGGGTAAGTGTTTTATAAATAACGAAGAACCAATCGTATTGTATCAAACTGCTTAATTAAATTATAACCACATTGAAAATTTTAACGGCTTATCAGTTTTTTTGCCGAGCTAGCCCAACAATGTTGAACACAATTAAGCGCTAAAATACGTTATTAGGTAAG
The DNA here is from genome assembly GCA_963977145.1 of uncultured Colwellia sp. Lineage (GTDB taxonomy): Bacteria > Pseudomonadota > Gammaproteobacteria > Enterobacterales > Alteromonadaceae > Cognaticolwellia. The sequence goes on along the minus strand of CAXBNP010000025.1, from coordinate 34,737 downwards.
TTCTCTTTAATTTAATTCAATTCGTTTACTATACTCGATCTTTAGTCTTGCCCGAAAAGCGATAACCAGAACCTCGTACTGTCTGAATAAAGTCTTCATGACCAGCACCAGAAATTGCTTTACGTAAACGTCGAATATGGACATCAACCGTTCTATCTTCAACATAAACGTTGGTGCCCCAGACATTATCAAGCAACTGCTCTCGACTATACACACGTTCAGTATGAGTTAGAAAAAAGTGTAACAGACGAAATTCTGTTGGGCCAAGATCTAGACTCTTGTCATGAATTGACACACGATGGGCAACAGGATCTAACTTAATGCCGTGAAACTCAATAGCTTCTTCCAGTGCTGTTGGCGCTACCCGTCTAATAACGGCTTTAATACGCGCTATTAATTCTTTCGGTGAAAAAGGCTTAGTAACATAGTCATCAATACCGGCGTCAAAACCTTTCACTTTATCGTCTTCATCAGCCCTAGCCGTTAACATAATGATGGGAATCGTACGAGTGTACTCATTTTGTTTTAACGATTTCGCTAACTTTACACCAGTGCCACCGGGCAGCATCCAATCAAGTAAAATCAAATCAGGATAAGGTTCTTTAATTTTAGCTTGTGCTTGTTCTATTGTTTCTGCTTCTATGGCATTAAAACCATTTTGCTCTAAAACAAAAGTGATCATTTCTCTTATTGGCGCTTCGTCTTCAACAACCAAAATCTGTCTATTCATGTATCCTTCCTAATAGTCTAAGCATATAGCAAACATTGTGATAAATAATTGTGACAGTTTCATGACAGCGATAAAATTAATTCAATTGATATTACTATCATGAATAACACAAAACAATTAACCATCGTGACTCCTGCATATAAACGTGCACTTATGGCAAGGAATCTAGATGTGAACACAGCATTGCCAACATGGATGTTGGTACTTGGGTTATGTCTGGAACTAGTAACTCGTGCCAACATGGATGTTGGTACTTGGGTTATGTCTGGAACTAGTAACCCATGCCAACATGGATGGCTAGGAGCGGCGACGTACACGGATGGACTAATGCCGTGGAGCCATGGATGGCTAAGAGCGGCGACGTACACGGATGGACTAATGCCGTGGAGCCATGGATGGCTAAGAGCGGCCTAAATATAAAAAAACCGCATGACGCGGTTTTATTACATGCGATTAGTAACTCAAACTTACTGTTTGCTGGCCAGATTAAAAATTATACTCGATACCTGCGGCCAAGTAATTTTGGTCTTCGCCACTGTCCATGTCAAAGCTAGTGTAAAATGTGTATAGCTTAGTGCTTTTAGCTAGTGAATAATCCGCGCCGATAGTGATACCAGATTTATCATCGCCATCTTTAAAGTCAGCTGTTTGGTATTGGCCTTTAAAGGTTATTTTATCCATTTTATATTTAGCCGACACCATGAAACCATCCATTTCACCGCTACCGTCTATTTTCTCTTGTGTTTGCACCATAGCACCTAAAACAACACCAGCAACTTTACCTTGTACTGTTACTCGCGTTATATCATAGCCTTTGACTTCTGAATCAACGGCAACTGAGGCGAATACTTTTGATTTTTTCAATTTAGCATCACCGTAGAATACGGCAACAGAAACGCCATCTTCAGCATCAACTGCATCTTCAGCAATGTAGGTAACACCTACCTGAAAATCATTAAATTTAGGCGATTTATACGAAAGTGTGTCCGCCATGCGGTTTTCACCTTTCCATAAACTTTTGACATCTCCATTCAAATCACTAAATAGATCAACTTTACCTTGTGATTGCTTCAGCATAGTGTCATTTTTACCCAGTAAAATTTCACCAAAACTTCCTGCTAAGCCAACATACTGATTACGATCAGTGATACTATCACCCGATGCACTATCTCCATCTAAATCCACTTGAAATTCTGCTTTATAGATAACCGTTAAACCATCACCTAGATCATGCGTGCCTTTTAGGCCAATACGTGAAGCATTACTTTTAACTTCGGTAAATGAGCCTTCTCCTTCGTCTGAAGATTGCAATGAAAGGTTTGCTTTACCATAAATGTCAACATCAGCTGCGAATGCCGACAACGATAAAGAAGACAATAAAGCGACAGCGATTTTGTTGTACGTATTTTTCATGTTGAACCCTTTAAAAAATTAAGTATGCCTAAAAAGTAATTAAGCTTATTTTGCCTAACCTTTATGACATTTTTGTGACATTCTGATATTTATTTTATGTGATTATGACAAAAAACAGTAACTTTATTGATTTTTTCATCACAATCCTATGATAGCTTTACTATTGTTTTTGACAAACTCATAACAGCCAGTTACTTTTAATGGCGTTTACCGCTGAAATGGTCATTAAAAACTCAAGCAGAGTAAGGCATAAAAATTTACTTAGCTAATTCATTTTTAATACCTGAAGAAATCTTATTACTTGTCAAAGTAATGTAGCCGCTATAAACGCTGAAATAACAACGAAAGTTTAGTCATAAGTATCACAATTGAAATTAATGCACTAACATTTTACTTGTTCAAAATTTTTTTCGCCAAAGCTCTGATTATTTACTAGAAGTAGCGCAAGGTTAAGAAAAAACTTTTAACCTGATATAAAACAGCTAGAATCAAGAAATACTAAATAAAAGAAATATTTAATGAAAACAACCAGTCTGTCACGAAAATTACTTACCCGCGTGTTGTCGTTTTATTTCGTCCTGACATTTATCGTTACCTGTGTGCAAATTGGTGCAGAATATATCAATACTAAAAGCCACATTACCAGTGAACTATTAACACTTGAGAAAACCTTTAGTGGTAGTTTAACCCGCGCGGTCTGGGAACTTAACACGCAACAAGCAATAGATATCGCAGATGGTTTAGTCGCTATCCCGATGATAAAAGGTATTACAGTTACCGATGAGAACAATAAAGTCATCGCACAACTAGGCTTAGTTGCGAATACAGAAAGCCTTAGCATTGAATCGAATGAGGATAACAATGGTGATGACTATGAATATTTTAACGTTACCTCCAGCGTTGATGGTTTATTCGGTCATTCTTTTCCGCTGATTTTTGAATTTTCAGGTCGTACAACTAAAGTTGGCTCAGTCACTTTATTATCAAGCAACGAAGTTATTTTTAACCGTATAGAGGTTGGAATTTATTTTCTTATTGGTAACGCTATGGTTAAGACCGCTGCGCTAGTTTTATTATTTTCTCTTGCCTTTTCAAGCCTGTTAACAAATCCCCTTAACGAATTGACAGAGCAAATTAATCAATTTGATATCGATGATCCTGAAGCCTCAAAATTACACGTGATAAATTATGAAAATAACGAATTAAATATTCTGCAAAATGCCTATAATAATTTGATTAATGAATTGGTCATTTATAAAGAACAACTTGCCCTAGCACAAAGCAAAGTTATAACGGCAAATGGGCAACTTGATGAACAAAATTTAATGCTCGAGCAAGAAGTGGCGCGTAAAACATCTTCATTGAGTACCACCATGTTAAAAATGGAAATGCAACAGCGTGAATTATTAGATCAGCAAGAAAAGCTACAAACAGAAAATAGCCGCAGAAGCAGCACAGAAAAAACTCTGATAGCAACAAATCACGAGTTAAAAAGTTATATTATCGAATTAAATAAGGCCCAAGAACGTTTACTCGACGCCGAAAAAATGGCTGTTCTTGGCAGTATGTCGGCAGAAGTTACTCATGAAATTAATACCCCTATTGGTGTAAGTATTACCTCAACATCATATTTAGCAGACTTACTCACTAAGCTAAAAGAGGATATTAAAGACAATAAACTGTCGAAGCGCGTGCTCAATGATTATACCGATAGTTCCGAACAAGGAATTAACATTGTGTTAAATAATCTTGGACGAGCCTCAGAGCTAGTGACTAGCTACAAACAAGTCGCTGTAGATCAAATAAGTGACAAAATTCGCAAAGTAAATCTTGGCAAGTATCTTGATGAAATCATTCATTCATTACACCCAAAATTAAAAAAAACCAATCACACAATAAAAATAGATTGCCCAGAGAGTTCAGAAGTGAATTGCCACGCTGGTGCTATTTCTCAAATTTTTACCAACTTGATAATTAATTCAGTTGAACATGGTTTTAAAGAGTTAAATCGTGGTGTGATTTCTATCTTGGTGCAGCTCAACGGTGAACATGTTCATATTATTTATGAAGACAATGGTCATGGTTTACCTCCAGAGCAATTAAAAAACCTATTTGATGCCTTCTATACCACAGCAGAAAATCACGGTGGCTCTGGCTTAGGTACTCACATAGTGCAAGTACTTGTCAACGACACCTTAAACGGTAGCATTACCGCGAGTTCAGAGCATGGCAAAGGCCTACGGTATGATATTAAGTTTGATAATATCTAATCAGCTCATCTTCTTTAGCATCATGAATCTAAGGCGTGCTTGATGCTGTTAAGTACGGTAACATAACGCTCTTTTTTCAATTATTCGCCCACTTTTAGAGGGCATAGGATTATCTTAATGTGGTTTAAAAACCTATACTTTTTTGCCTTTACTAGCCCTTTTGAGTGTTCTGAAGAAGATTTAGAAAAGCAATTGTCTGAAAATTTGTTTACTCCTTGTGCTTCAACTGAGCAATCACACTTTGGTTGGGTCAATGCATTGGGCAAGCACGGCCACTCAGCCGTACATGCGGTAAACGGTAATTACTTATTATGTGCTCGTAAAGAAGAAAAAATTCTACCCGCCCCCGTTGTTAAAGATATGATCGAGAAAAAAGTGGCGCAATTAGAAGCCGAGCAATCACGCGGCGCCACCAAAAAAGAGAAAGAGCAGTTTAAAGAAGATATTATTTTTGAGTTACTCCCTCGTGCCTTTTCGCGTTTTAGTGACACTCGCGCTTATATCAACGCAGTTCATAACATTATTGTTATCGATACCAGTAGTCGCGGTAAAGCTGAAGACTTTTTAGCCTTATTACGCAAATCACTCGGCACATTGCCAGTAACGACTCCGTCACCAGAGAAAGCCCCTGATGAAGTTATGACTGACTGGTTAGTTGAAAGTAACTTAGGTGCTAACTTTCAATTGGGTATGGAAGCAGAGTTTAATGCTTTAGGCGATGACGGCGCAGTGGTTAGAGTTAAAAACCAAGACTTAACCAGCGAAGAAATTAAAGCACATTTAGATGCCGATAAATATGTCGTTAAAGTAGCGCTAGAGTGGGACGAATCATTGTCGTTTATATTATGTGATGATTTGGCGGTTAAGCGTCTGAAGTTTTATGATGTTATTCAAGAACAAAACGACGATATTGATGGTGATGACGTTGTGGCAAAACTTGATGCAGATTTTGCCTTAATGGCAGGCGAATTAAATCGCTTTATAGATCACTTATTAGCTGAGTTTTCACTCAAATCTACTGATTATCTAGAAGCGTAATGATTGTAAATAAGCTATTCAAAAGGCGCTAAAAAGCGCCTTTTTTTTATCGATAAAAGCTGCAAAAAATTGATTAATACAATTTACCGCGTTTTTGATGCTTACTAAAACATAGCTCTAACTTGTACTAAAAGTTCACTAAATTCTTCCGATGCCATAAAGTTCTCATCCGGTAAAATTCCTTTAGTGACATAGCTTTTAAGAAGAATATCTCGCGTTGAAGCACTTTTAAATATTTTATTGTAAATCGCACCAGCACGGATGAAATCAAGATAATGTGCTTCTTTTGGCAATAGGGTTAAATCATTCCACGAAGTCACTAATTCTGCATACTCTTCAGGAAACTCCCACGCTTTAATCACTTCACCACCAATAACATTAGAAAACTTTATAATCGCTTGTTGTAAAAATACTGGGGTAGCAAATACATCAGGATGCGCTTCAGCTTCTTTTAATATTGGTAAAACGCCAATGCTATGTATCAGCGCGGCCAATGTTAAGGTATCAAGTGTAAACGCTGTATGTTTATTGTTTTGTAAATATAACGTCATAAGTGCAATGGCAACAGAGGCAACATTTACAGTTTTACGCCATGATTTTTGCATATATTCAGAAATTATCGGGCTATTAGAGACGAACATTTGTTCAATAGCCATTGCCGTGGCAATGCTTTTAATTTCTCTTAGACCAATGCGAGTAACAGCCTGGGCAACCGACTCAACCTTAATAGAGCGACCAAATGCAACACTATTTGCCACTTTTAGCATACCTAAGGATAACGCTGGATCGTGGGCAATAATATCACTCATTGTGGCTAAACTTATATCAGGATCATCAGCAGCATGTCTAACTTTCAATGCCACCTCTGGCAAGGTAGGCAATACTAATGCATCTTGTTTTATTTTCTCGACAAGTATTGTATAAAGTGCATTTTCTGCGCTCATAAACATCCCCTATTATTAGTATTGGTATATAGATAAATCTAGCACAATATATTGAAATTTCAGTAATTAAGTAGATATTTCTTATAATCTTTCATTTTAAATACCTCACCAAGCTCATAATAGAGTTTTCTCATTAAAATATTGACCACTTCACACTGATTTAGGTCAAAATTTTACAATGAATTCTGGCACAAAATTCGAAATAATAGACTATTTTTGGCTAGCTTTATTACCGCGAGTGTTGCGACAGTCACGCCTAGATTACTCATGCTGTTGACCGTTAAAACTCGCCAATTAAAAGATATGTACGGCACTTTACAACTAAGTTGTATGGTAAATATGCATAAAAAACGCCATAGCTACTTAGTTTTAGTAGAGGGATTCAGCAAAGACAAGATAAAGTGGTTCTTAATGTAGAGAACTATAATGTGAAACTATTGGAGTTATGTCTACAATGTTAAAACTAAAAGGAGTGCACCGCGGCACTCCTTAATAATATTCAATGTTTAATTCTTACCAAAGGGCTATTTCACACCGAAATAGCGGCTTTAATATGCGGGTGAGCTTGATAGTTTTGTAATTCAAAATCTTCAAAAGTAAAATCAAAAATGCTTTTTACTTCAGGATTAATCCACATGTTAGGTAAGGGTAATGGCGCGCGTGATAATTGCTCATCAACTTGTTCAAGATGATTCAAGTACAAATGTGCATCACCAAAGGTATGAACAAAATCGCCAAGCTCTAAATCACAAACCTGTGCAATCATCATAGTAAATAAAGCATAACTCGCGATATTAAATGGCACTCCTAGAAAAATATCAGCACTGCGCTGGTATAACTGACAGCTCAATTTACCATTTAAGACATAAAACTGAAACAGCGTATGACACGGTGGTAATGCTTGTTTTCCTAATGCAGCATTAGCCACAGGGCTTATCGATGTATCAGGCAATAACGCGGGGTTCCAAGCAGTAATAATATGTCGACGCGAATCAGGATTATTTTTTAAATCCTCAATTAATTGCGCTAATTGATCAATGGTGGCGCCATTTTGTGCTGGCCAATTACGCCATTGTACGCCATATACAGGACCAAGCTCTCCGGTTTCGGTTGCCCAAGCATCCCATATTTTTACACCATTTTGCTTTAAGTAAGCAATATTCGACTCACCTTTAATAAACCACAACAATTCATGAATGATTGATTTAAGGTGACATTTTTTCGTGGTAACTAATGGAAAACCTTTCGCAAGATCAAAACGCATTTGATGACCAAATATACTTTTAGTGCCCGTGCCGGTACGATCAGATTTCTCAATTCCTTCGTCTCTAACATGGCGCATTAAATCAAGATATGCTTTCACTAGGATTTCCTTTTAGGTTGTTTATTAGGGCAGAATGAACCGAGTATATCAAGGTAAACGCGATGAGTTTAACTATCGGTTACAGCATTAATAGCTTAGTTATACTTAGCGTTTTTACGGTTCGATTTTGTCGTGCAAAATTATGCCTAATTATCGACAACTAGGCAAAAAATATCTCAATAAAAATAAACTCTACGCCCTCACTAAAACCAGATCATTTTGATCGCTACTAACATCAAAAATAATGCGAAACCTTTTTTCAAATAGCGTAATGGCAATTTAGCGCCTGCTTTCACACCTAATGGCGCAAATAATGATGAAGTTAAGACAATACCTAATAGCGCGGGTAAATAGATATAGCCGACACTCCAAGCTGGCAGGTCACTTTTTCCAAAACCAATAACAACATACCCCAAGGCACCGAATAACGCGACAACAATACCGCTGGCTGTGGCAACGCCTATTGCTTGGCGTATCGACATCGAACAATACATTAAAATCGGCACTAATATCGCGCCGCCAGCAATGCCCATCAGGCTTGCTAACACGCCGGTAAAAAGTCCGATAAGTTGTAGTACCCAATTAGTCGGCAACGCCACTGTACGCTCGACTTTAATCGATAAGAACATATAGGCCGCTAAAATAAGTACTGAACTGGCGAATATCATGGTTAAGGCTTTTAACGATAACATGCCCGCAATAACCGCACCGAGTACAGCACCTATTGCCACTGTTATCACCAATTTTTTTGCTATACGCCAGGGAATATTACCATTTTTATGATGGGCAAAAGCGGCGGAAGAAGAAGTAAAAATGATCGAAGCTAATGACGTTGCAAGCGCCATAGGAAAAGACAGTTCGGCACTTATGCCTAGTAAGGGTAATAAATACACCAACACTGGCACAATAATGAGCCCGCCACCGATACCGAGTAAACCGGCAAAAAAGCCTACTACAGCACCGAGTAGGCCACAGGCTAAAAAGACACTAATAAACATGGTCACTATTTAACTCATCATAACCCCGCAAGGAGCTTAAAAAAGTATTACTGTAATCGTGCATGAACAAAATCCCCTAAGCCTAAGTTAACTAATTGCTCGTGCATATAACTATGGACATTGGCGGTATTAGTTAGGCTCAATACTTGAGTTAAAATTTCTTTTAGTTTGCCATACTCAACATGGCGAATCACCCATTTTACCTTGGCCAGACTATGAGCACTCATACTCAAGTTTTTATACCCCATCGCCATAAGCAAAAGTGCCCCTGTGGGTTCATTGGCCAATTCACCACAGATACTTAATGGCATATTTCGCTCTTGGCTTTTTTGCGCAATATAATTTAGCGCACGTAAAACAGCTGGGTGATAAAAGTCATATAAACTGGCAACACGGCTATTGTTGCGGTCAACCGCGAGCAAGTATTGCGTTAAATCATTACTCCCGACCGAGAAAAAATCGACTTTATCAGCTAACTCTTCTAACTGAAAGATAACACTGGGTACTTCAATCATCACCCCGACTTTAGGCCTAATTAACACCTCTCGTTCATTATAAGTTAATTCCGCGGCTATCTCATAATACGCTTGATTAATGAGTCTAATGGCTTCTTCAACTTCTGAGACGCTAGAAATCATCGGCAACATAATCGCTAAGTTACCTAGGCCGAAATTTGCCCTCATCATAGCTCTAATTTGTACTAAAAATATTTCTGGATGATCTAGCGTAATACGAATGCCGCGCCAGCCTAAGAATGGGTTTGCCTCGATAATAGGAAAATAAGGTAATGATTTATCACCGCCAACATCCAAGGTTCGCATCGTCACAGGCTTGTCTGCAAAGGACACTAATACTTTACGATATAACGCCGTTTGCTCTGATTCAGACGGAAAGCAACTACGATTCATAAATGGAATTTCAGTGCGATACAAACCAATACCGTCGGCGCCAACATTTTTTGAATATTCAAAACCTGCTGATAGACCAGCATTAATCAACAAGCTCATAGGATGACCATCTTTTGTCGATGCGGGTAAATGCTCGACTTCTTTGACTTGTGCTTGTAGTTCATTTTCTGCGGCTAAAATCAAACGATATTCATTAATTAAAGCATCACCAGGGCTAACATATAATTGATAGGCATAGCCATCTAACACCGCTTTTTTTTGATGCAGCTGATGAGTAGCAATAATATCTACGCCCATAATAGCCGGTATGTTTAGTGCTTTGGCTAAAATGGCTGTATGGGAATTATTTGAACCGGTTAACGAAACAATGCCTAATAATCCAGCATGCTGATACTCAGCCAACATAGTTGCACTGACATCTTTTGCCACCAAGATAAATTGTTTCGGTAATGGCTGCTCGTGCTTGGCTGAATTTTGAATGTTATTTAATAATCGATTGCCTAAATCTTTGATATCGTAGGCTCGTTCCCGTAAGTAGTCATCGTCTAAGGCTTCAAATTGTACAACGTAACCATCGACAATCAGTTTCAAAGCACTTTCTGCATTCCAGCCCTGCTTGATTTTAGCGTTAACTTCGGCTTTAAAATTATCGCTTTCAAGCAATTGTTTATAAACGTCAAAAATATCGAGACTGCTATCTGAAATGATTTTTTTTAATTTCACTCCCATTGCAGAAAACTCAGCAAAAGTACAACGAACGGCATCAGCAAAAATCTGCAACTGCTGATCAGCGCTATTAGCCTTATTCACCGCAATAGTCGATAAATCAGCTTTGGGTTGCACCACAAGCATTTCACCAATTGCCACTCCTGGTGCACCACCAATACCTTTGTGGTGTTTACCTAAACTTTGGTTACTATGACTTAGTTTAATTACCCCTTGCGCTTTAACACTCGCCAATGCCGTCGCTAGCTGAGCTGATAGTGTCACCAAAAAGGCTTCTTCATTTTCGTTAAAAACGCGTGCCTGTTCTTGCTGAACCGTTAAAATACCCAAAATTTTGCGTTGATGAATAATCGGCGTGCCTAAAAATGCCTTAAAATGGTCTTCTTCAACCTCTGGTGCATGAATAAACTCGGGGTGCTGTTGAGCGTTGGCAATATTGATCGGCTCTTCGCGTTGCCCAACTAGGCCAACAAGTCCTTCGGTAAAGCCAATACTTGTGCGGCCAAAAGAATTTTCAGCTAGGCCATTAGACGCCATTAAAATAAAATGTTGCTTTTGATGATCCGCTAAATAAATAGAGCAACATTGGGTAGCGAGTGCTTCTTTAACCTGACTCACTAAACGTAATAACGCTTGATCTAGCTCAGGTGCCTGGCTAAATTCTAAAACAATTCGACGTAAAATCGTAAGCATTATAATCCCTATAATTAAATTTTTACTGCTGCATACTACAATACATATTAATGGCTTGGCTTATGTCATCCATGAACACAACACGCTTATACAATTGAATTAATCAATAACATTAAACTAAATAGCTCACCGAAGTGAGCTATTTTACAAGACATAATAATAATCTAAGGTGGACACTAATTAAGCACGACGTCGACGACGTTCTTGACGGTGACTAGGCATTGCAGCTAAAGCAAATTCTTTCATCACCTTGCGATAAACTTCGCGTTTAAACGACACTACCTGTCTTACTGGATACCAGTAGGAAACCCAACGCCAGTCATCAAACTCTGGATGATTTGAATGTAACAAATCAACTGCTGATTCTGGCGCCGTCAATTTCAGTAAAAACCACTTCTGTTTTTGACCAATACAAACGGGTAAGCTCTCGTGTCTAATTAACCTTTTTGGTAATTGATATTTTAACCAATGCTTAGTGGTTGCCACAATTTTAACATGCTCAGGTTTCAAACCAACTTCTTCATCCAATTCCCGATACATAGTTTGCTCTGCAGACTCACCCTCATCAACGCCACCTTGTGGATATTGCCAAGAATGTTGACCAAAACGCCTTGCCCAAAATACTTGTCCCCTGTCATTGATTATTACTATGCCGACATTAGCTCGATAGCCTTCGGCATCTATCAAAGGAACTCCTGACAGCATTAAATAATGCTTTGATTCTTCCACACTCTGCACTTTTGGGCAAATACTTATTAACAGAAATATCGCTAATGTGGCGTATTAGCCATTGTTTACTCATAACCTGACGCAAAATGATAAATAACAAAAAATAATTGCCTTGCTCAAAGCCTTATAGCTGACTGATAATAGCCAAAGAATAATTGATTGAGGTGCAATTGTGCGCAGTGGAACAAGTCCTAAAAGCGAAACAGAATTACTAGCTCGAGCACAAGACCTTGCCGGTATGACACTAGGGGAAATAGCGCAAGCTATTAATATAGCTGTTCCTAAAGATCTAAAACGTGAAAAGGGCTGGATAGGCTTGTTGTTGGAGCAAGTACTAGGTGCCAGTGCAGGATCTCGACCCGTACCCGACTTTCCACATTTAGGTATTGAATTAAAGTCATTGCCGATTAGTTATCAAGGTAAGCCCTTAGAAACCACCTTTGTTTGCGTTGCGCCCCTGACAGGTTTAGTCGGCGCTCGCTGGCAAACAAGTCATATTCGAAATAAGCTTGCGCGTGTGTTGTGGATCCCAGTGATATCTGAGCGTAGTATTCCTGTAGCAGAGCGCATTGTTGGCAGCGCTTTTATTTGGTCACCGTCACCTGAAGAAGATCATCTGCTTGCTCTTGACTGGCAAGAACTGACCGACATGATCGTGCTAGGTGATGTAGAAAATATTCATGGCAAGCATGGTCAAGTTTTGCAATTGCGTCCAAAAGCCGCGAACAGCCAAGCGAAAACCCAGGCATTTAATCGCCTTGGTCAACCGTTTATGACCTTACCTCGCGGCTTTTATTTAAAGACCGGCTTTACACTGGCTTTATTAAATAAGTATTTACGGATAAATTTACCTTGAAGCAATTGGCGTTTTTTTTACAAAAAAATAACAGCACCATGAATAAATCGTAGCTAAAATTGACTAATCGCGCTATAAATAAAACATTATATCTTAATGTTTTTTACTATTACCCTTTATGAAGTTTGGCAATAAATTTGATCGTAACATTGCAGTAATATTTTTCGTCACAATCGTTACGATAATTTTGACATCCTACTTAACCTTAAAAGACGTCATAAACAGCCACAATAAACAAGTACAAAGTGCGATAACCCCACTATTTTCATTAGTCACTAGCGAAATACTTCGGCCATTAAATGTTGCCAACTTCATGGCTAGTAATCAATTTATTATTGATTATGCCAACCAAGATAAAATAGAAAAAGATTATCTCGTTTCATATTTAAATCAAATTTCAAAATCATATAACATGTTAGCGTTTGTTGCTTTGGAAAAACATGATCTTATGATCGACTCCAATGCTAAAGTAACGCTGTTAAATAGTCAAAAAGCCGAGTGGTTTTATCGCCTTAAAGACTTACCCGGCGAACAATTTACCGATATAGGTAATGCTGAAGATCCACATTTATACTTTGATAATAAAATTTTTAATCACGATGGCGAATTCATCGGTTTTACGGGTGTAGGCATTGATCTAAATTATTTTGCCAGTAAATTTCAAGAATACAGTGATCGCTTTGGTTTTGAATTATACTTTGTTGATAAAAATAATATTATTACCTTATCCTCTAACAACATATTGAAATCCGAAAGCCATCATCGCAAAGGTTTAATGACGCGATTAAGTGACTTACCTTGGCACCAAGAACTGACGAAAAATAATAGTGTTGATAAAAATTTAAGTTCCGAAGTTATGTACACCACGGCAGAAAACTTATTAATTTCTCAAATGCCGATACAAGAACTAAATTGGCGCATGTTTATTGTTTCGCCCCCGGCTTCACAACAAAGCGCATATTGGAAAATATTTATTGGTCGTTTTGTGGTATTTTTCTTAATTTCGATTATTTTTTACATCCTACTTTTAAAGACGATAAATTATTTTAAATCACGGTTGATTAAAGATTCTGAAACGGATTTTCTAACACAATTACCCAATCGCAGTCATATTCATTCGCGCTTTGATAAAATAGTTAACACCAACAAAAACCTGGCTGTGGTTTTAGCCGATATCGATGATTTCAAACTTATAAATGACAGCTATGGTCATTTAGTCGGTGATGACGTTTTACGTATTATTGCGGAACATTTATCGAACACGTTACGAAAAATTGATGTTATTGGCCGCTGGGGCGGCGAAGAATTTGTCATGCTACTACCTGAAACTAGCGCGAGCCAAGCACATATAATTGTTGAGCGTATTAGAAAAAACATTGCCGCTATTGCTTTCCCTATATCGACAACCAGTGGTTCATTTACCACCACAATTAGTTTTGGTGTTTGTGAATTTCCGCTAGCAAACAAAACCATTACAGATTATATCGAAGCGGCGGATAAAGCGTTATACAAAGCTAAAGACAAGGGTAAAAATCAGACGGTTATTTTTAACTAATAGCTAATAGCAAGTTATCGCTTAGTGTGTAACTTCACAGTTTGACCTATGCTAACACTGGCTTGACTGGCAATTGCTTGCCATTGGGTATTAGCAGCTTCTAAGCAAATAAATTCATCTTCACCTTGAGTATGTACATCCTTCATCGTTGCTGCGCCTTTACCTGGATTCCACAACACCCATTGCTGACAACCTTGACTCAAGACTTCTATCTCTCGCTGCCATTTATGGTCAATAATAATCATGCTATCACTACTGTGATAAATACGGTCAATCGGACCCGCACAATTTTTTAACGCTGAAAATTGTTCAACACAACCTTTAAGCTTGTCATCATATTGAACATGGTTTAATGCAGGGATTTCTGTTTTTACGGGACTGCCAACGCAAAAGTAACTATGTAATGCACCAGTATACTCGACGGTTTTTTCAGATAGATTCTGCATGGTTAGCGTTTGCACAAATGATTCATTAAACACTAAGGTTTGCCTTAACTGAAAAGCTGCAGGCCAACAGGGCAATAATTGCGCGCCACTTAATGATAAGGTAATTTCAACGCCAGAAGATGATAGGTTAATATCAGCAAGTTGCCACGGGCTTTGCCTGACAAATCCATGATTACTGACTTTATCCAGCGAACCATCCGCTAACTTGACCTCGCCGCCAAACCAAGGCCAACATAACGGTACACCGCCGCGAATGGCAATGCCTGAACTATATTGACTGTCATGGCTAAGCCAAAACACCGGTTGTTGCCCCGTAGGTTGCCAGCTAAGCACTTGGCCGCCATACAAGCTTACCGAGCCGTGAGCTTTTTGATGAACAAAACGCAGTGCTTGTAGCCCTTGGGCGAGTTCAAACAACTCGACACGACCAAATTCATTTTCTAGCAGTACTTCTAACATTTTGTTTTATCTCTATAGTTTATAACAACCAGACTCTACAACTGTCATTTTAAGCAATAAAAAAGCTCGATGAAAGCCTAAATATCCATTGTCATAATAAATTATCTTGATTTTTTTTAGGCTTAACAACAAAAGCTAAATAATAGCGAAAAAAAAGCCACGTATTAACGTGGCTCTCAAAGACTACTTTGCGTAAGCGCCTATTTTACATATGCTTTAGGCATATCACTTTTCGTGGTATAGCGATCACGCAGCGCATCTTGGCGGCTTTGGGTTGAATATTCTTTACCGGCAATCCACATCTGGCTAACCTTAGTGCTCAATTCGAATGGGTCTGCACTCCACAGAACTAAGTCAGCAGTTCCCCCCAGTTTAATGGTGCCACTATCAATATTAAACGCCTGCGCAACATTAGCCGTTACTGACGCAAGTGCAGCATCGCGCGATAGTCCATTAGCAATAGCATTACCGGCATGAAAACGCAGCTGATAAAGATTATGAGTATCACCATTTACAGTCAAAGCTACTGTCACGCCAGCATTTGTTAAGAGCGCGGCATTTTCTAGCGACGCATGTAATGAATCGAAACTACCCGGTAAATTATCCAGCGCGGTCATCACTACAGGCACCTTAGCGTCAGCAATTTTATCGGCAATTAATACCGCATCAGCCGCACCAACAAATACCATATCTAATGCAAACTGATCTTTCAGCTTTAATAAAGCCAAAAGGTCGGTAGCACGGTCAGCATAAGCGACCAAAGGTTTTTCGCCAGCGAGTAGCGTGTTAATGACTTGCTCTTCACGACTTGGCTCTTTTGCTTCTTTTTTGTCTTTCTTATCTTTGGTATCTTTAGCTTTGACCAATTTTTTGGCAGCGTCTTCAAAGGTTACGGCTAACTTTTGTAATGCTAAAGCACGCGAACCTTTACTTTGCGCACCTAAATCAATAACAACGCTATTATTGCTAATGCGAACACTGTCAAAGCGTCCAGATAAGTCAGCTATAAAAGTTTGGCCTTTAAACATATCATCACCGCCGCGAGGGGCGACAACATTACTGGTAATGCCACCTTTTCTGCTATAAGGAATAACCGTAGAGCGCGGGTTGAACGCCAAACTTGTATCAAAGGTAATATCGGCTTTTTCATCACTAGCATCTCGACTTCTTGAGACCGCACCAACTTCCACTAAGCCTAATTGATTCATAGAGCCAATTAAGCCCGGCGTCAAGATTTTCCCTTCGGCGTCTATGATGATATCAGCCTTAATGGTATCAGGATTAATAGCAATCACTTTACCGTTTTCAACCACTACGGTGGCATTTTCAAGCACACCTTGTTGGGTTACCGTGTGTACTGTGGCATTAGTAATAGCAAAACTTTCGGCAAAACTTGCTGTTGAACTTGCTAGCGCCAAAGCAATCAGCGATGATTTAAATAATTTAAAATGCTTCATAATCTTCACCTTATCTTTGACCTAACAGGAAATCACTTTTTGCTTGATATTTTTCATCAAAACGGTCGTATACTTTTGCACCATCGACAAATACTTGTTCTGCTTGAGCATAAACACTAAACGGGTTCTGATTCCAAATAACAACATCGGCATTTTTACCCGTTTCCAAGCTACCTGTTTTATCTTCTAGACCTAATGACTTAGCGGCATTAACCGTGATCCATGTGATCGCTAACTCAGGCGCTATTTCAAAACCGTTCTCGTTGGCACGATACATAACCTTGCCCGCTTCTTGATTCAGGCGCTGAATAGTATTCGCAGAATCTGAATGCACTACCGCGCAAGAATTTTTCACTGCATCAACAATGGCAACATTTTCATGCACCATATCATAGGCTTCCATTTTGAAACCCCACCAATCTGGCCACATTGCGGCACAGTTGCCATTTTCAGCGAGCGTATCCGCTACTTTGTACGCTTCAATTGCATGATGAAAAGTCCCTGAGTGATAATTAAACTCTTTGCCAAGATCAATCATCATTGCCATCTCTTCGGCTTTATAACAATGGTTATGAATTAAAATTTCGCCATCGAGTACACCTTTTAAGGTATCTAATTCTATATCACGCTCTGGTGCCGTCGGGTTTTTACCGGCAGCATAATCGGCATCATATTTTTCCCAAGCACGCTTATATTCCGTAGCGTGTGACCAAGCCATGCGATAACCTGCCATGTTACCCATACGGGTAGAAGGCAAAATTTTACGCGCACCATAGACCCGCTTTGGGTTCTCGCCACAAGCCATTTTTAAGCCATAAGGTGCATCAGGGAACTTCATACCTTGCATAGTATGACTTGGCACGTTGCGCAGTGTGACACCGCGACCACCAAATAAATTTGCTGAGCCGGGTAATATTTGTAAGGTCGTAATACCACCCGCGCGTGCCGCTTCAAAACCGGGATCTTGTGGCCAAATACTATGTTCGGCCCAAACTTCAGAGGTATTAGGCGAACTCATTTCGTTGCCATCAGAGTGCGCCTCTACAGCTGGACTTGGGTAAACGCCTAAATGCGAATGCACATCAATAATGCCCGGTGTTATCCATTTGCCGTTTGCGTCAATCTCAAGTGCGCCATCGGCGACTAAATTGATACCAATTTTGCTAATTTTACCGTCTACCATCAAGACATCAGCGTTATCCATGCGACTACCCGTACCGGTTAATACCGTGGCATTTTTAATTAGCGTTGTTTGCAGCGGTAAGGCTTTGTAGGTACTTGGATATGGATTTTTATTGATCAGCACTTTTTCGTCTTGCTGTTCGCTTGGCAAACAACCAGTTAAAGCAACAGAAAGTGCTGCCATCACTAACGATGGTAGAAATTTTTGCATAAATGTATTCCTGTTTGACTCCACACACTGCAGAAAAACACTATGTAATTCAGTCGAGTTTGTATGAGCTAATATTATTCAAGTTAAGTTATTTAACGTAAATTATTGTCGATGTTATAGCTACAATATTATGAATTGTCTTCGACAACAAGTCAGACATATAGTGGAGTTGAGCAATTGCGTTGAACTGTCAACTATCTGCGATAAATGGGTGCTAGCGGAGGAAGTGTTTAAAGTTCAAAGTCGCCAAAGTCGATGTCGCTACTGTTATCAACGCGATGTTTAATTGGAGCATCAAGCAAAGAGGCTTGCTTATCTTCAACAATCACTTCAACTACTTTAATTTGAGCTGGCTTAGTTTTGCGTTTTTTACGTTGCTGGCAACGCTTAATCACTTTTTGACGCGCATTAGAATCAAAAGATATCCAATTTAAGCGTTCGTCTCTGGTACGAAAACACCCTAAGCATTGGCCTTTGTCATCCGACTGACAAATACCAACACAAGGGCTAGGAACATCAAAAAACTCTAACTGCATCTAGGTATATTTCGTTTAAATTAAACCAAGGGGTAGATACGATAAGTATATATCGTATCTTGAAAATTACTTAACCTAACTTATCTGTCGCAATATGGTAATCAGGGTCTTCAATTACGTTGATTTCCACTAAGCTACCGGCTTTAGTTAACAGTTGCGTACATTCTTTACTTAAATGTTTTAAGTGCATTTGCTTGCCGTGATTAATATAACGTTCGGCTAAAGTATCAATGGCTTCAATGGCTGAATGATCAGCAACACGTGAATTTTTAAATTCAACAATAACATCATCGCTATCAGCTTCCATGTCAAATTGCTCTAGAAAGCTAGAAACTGAACCAAAAAATAACGGACCAGAAACGTCATAAACCGTTGAACCGTTTTCATTTATTGAACGATGAACAATGACATGTTTGGCGTGCTCCCAAGCAAAGACTAATGCTGAAACAATAACACCAACCACAACAGCTATGGCTAAGTCTGTCGCAACAGTAACCGCAGACACTAAGATAATGACAAAGGCATCGGCTTTTGGCACTTTACCTAGAATACGAATACTCGACCATTCAAAAGTACCAATAACTACTATAAACATCACACCAACTAGTGCAGCCAATGGAATTTGTTCAATTAAACCCGAGCCAAATAAGATAAAACCAAGCAACGCAAGAGCTGCGGTAACACCTGACATACGACCGCGACCACCTGAATTAACATTGATCATCGACTGTCCGATCATAGCACAACCCCCCATGCCACCAAAAAAACCAGTAGCGGTATTTGCCGCACCTTGGGCGATACATTCTTTATTGCCCTGACCGCGGGTACCGGTTAATTCATCAATTAAGGTTAATGTTAACAATGACTCTATTAAGCCAATCGCCGCTAGAATAAGAGCAAAAGGTAAAATCACTTGCAAGGTTTCAAAACTAAATGGCACGTTTGGAATACTAAACTGAGGTAAACCGCCGGCAATAGAAGCCAGCGGGTCATTAGTCATATCACGAACAAAATCAACCACGGTACGTGCGTCTAAATCAAGGCTTTGCGCTAAAAATGTTACGACAACAATCGCTACAAGTGATGATGGCACGGCTTTAGTGAGTTTAGGTAAAAAATGAATGATCGCCATAGTTAACACGATTAAACCAACCATAGTTAACATTTGGCTACCTTGCATCCACGCTAATACGCCATCGTCATTGGCGACCTTAAACTGTCCTAACTGAGCAAGGAAAATAACAATCGCTAAGCCATTAACAAAGCCCAGCATAACCGGATGAGGCACTAAGCGAATAAACTTACCGAGCTTGAATAGCCCTGCGAGTATTTGCAGCAGTCCGGTTAGCACTACCGTGGCAAATAAATATTCAACACCATGGATAGCGACTAAGCTCACCATTACCACCGCCATTGCGCCTGTCGCACCAGAGATCATGCCTGGACGACCACCAAATATAGAGGTAATTAAACCGACCATAAATGCGGCATATAAGCCGACAAGGGGTTCAACACCAGCGACAAAGGCAAATGCTACGGCTTCGGGGACTAATGCTAAGGCTACTGTAAAACCAGACAGGACATCATTTTTTAAATTTGCCACTTTACTGGCATGTAATTCAAACATTTTTTTCTCAACTTTGATTAGGACATCAAAAATATAAACCTGTGTTACCACAGGCTTATATTTAAATATTTTTGGCATAGACCCGAGCGTACCTTAAGGAAAGGTCATTTATACCTATAGGCTGAAACGAACATCGTTATCTTTCGGGGCTTGAAGGCGCGGGAATACTATAGATATATCAGTAAAATGTCAATATATGCTCAAATTTACATCAAACTTTTCAAGCAAATATCAAACTTAAAAACCTGATGCTATTAGTCAATGTAAATGCCGCTGTACTCGCCACTATAGAAGTGTTGAGCTCGGCTAAAAATACTTTAATTTCGTCACTATAATCGACAAGGTACTTTTTAAAATGGCTGGCTTGATATAACGTTTTTAAATCTGTCGTTATGGACTATGAAAGCTTATAGGGTGTTATTTCGTGATAATACTGACAATAACTCAACGCTCAAATCATTACCTTGCTTGGTATTTAGCCGATAAATTTACTTTTATGCTGTCACGATTCTGTTATCGTTATGCTACAAATGTCTATTGCCATTTAGCGAATGCTAGTTAAGCAAATAAGTCTCAAATAAAAACAAATAAAAGAGTTCATATGCCAACGAAGCACAATAGTATCGCTTTAGCCGTCTTTATTTTTGCTATTTTATCAGCAATTTATATTAACCAATTGGTTGCGCCGCAATGGGTGGAACAAAGTTATGTTTATGATGTAAGTACTGACGCCAAAGGTCTTTCAAGTTATATTTATAAAGACCAAAAAATTATCATTACCTCGGTCGTCGATTATCAGAGCTCGCCACTAAATCAGCGAAACTTGAACCGTTTAGCAAACGCACCAAAACTTCAGCAACAATGGGTCCAAGACGAAAAACAGCAATTAAAACTGCTTAAACCAGCTTTTCACTTTGGCATTTGGTCGTTGTTACCCGCACTAATAACCATAGCGCTATGCCTATTAACCCGAGAGCCCCTTACGGCATTATTGGGTGGTATTGTAGTTGGTGCCATTATGCTAGGGCGCTATGACTTAACGGATAAAGTCATTATTCCCAACCTGGCTAAGGAAGGCACCGCAGCACTGCTATTACTTTATTTATGGCTGTTAGGGGGTTTATTAGGTATTTGGTCTAAAACTGGGGCAGCCCAAGCCTTTGCCAATTATATGACCAAACACTTTGTTAAAGGTCGTAAATCGGCAAAACTGGTTTCATGGTTGCTGGGCATACTATTCTTCCAAGGCGGTACCATGAGTACTGTTTTAGTGGGTACTACGGTGCGACCGCTCGCCGACAAAGCTAAGGTCAGTCACGAAGAAATGAGTTACATTGTTGACTCTACTGCCTCGCCCATTGCATCAATATTAGCTTTTAATGCTTGGCCAGCTTATGTGCAGGCATTAATATTTATCCCCGGAGTGTCATTTTTAGCAACAGAAGCAGATCGGATTAGCTTTTTCTTTCAAAGTATCCCTTTTAGCTTTTACAGTATATTCGCGGTGACTGGCACTTTGCTATTAAGCCTGAATATCACCACTTTTTCAGGCAAACGGATACGCGCAGCGAAACTGCGCGCTGAAATCCACAACCAACTGGATGATTCTAACGCCAAGCCGTTGAGTGCCAAAGAATTACAAAGCTCTGATATACCCGCCGGTTACACACCTCATATTATTGAATTCATTTTACCTTTAGTGACATTAACCGCCATTGCTATTGGTAGCTTTATTGTTTTGGATTCACCTAAAATCAATTGGGCATTCGGTGCAGCACTGATACTTTCTGCCGTTATTGCCTTAGGAAAAGGAATGTCGTTAAATCATGTGGTCGACGGCTTTAGTAACGGTTTAAAGGGTGTGGTGTTTGCGTCGGTCATTTTAATGTTAGCAGTGATTATTGGCAGTATCAGTAAAGAAACTGGTGGTGGTTTATTTTTAGTCTCTTTACTTGGTGAACAACTGCCCTTTTGGTGCTTACCTGTGATATTACAACTGATCACTATGATTATCGCTTTTTCAACCGGTACAAGTTGGGGGACATATGCCATTGCTTTTCCTTTGGCAATGCCCCTTGCTTGGGCAATATGTCAAAGCCAAGCGTTAGCAAACCCTGAGTTATTCATGATGCTCTGTTTTGCTACTGTACTTAACGGCAGTGTTTTTGGCGATCAATGTTCGCCAATTTCTGATACCACCATTCTCAGTGCGATGACCACAGGCTGCGATTTAATGGATCATGTAAAATCTCAATTAGTACCGGCGACCATCGCTGCATCACTCGCCGGAGTACTTTGGACCTTAACCGCCTACTTTTTTGCCTAATGTATTTTACAAAAAACTTACGACCATTGAGTGTTTTATTCAATGGTCGATGAATAAAGTCAGCATATAAAAAAATGATATCACCAACAACAGCGCTATTTATTTACCATGGTCTTTAAGCTTGTTTTAGATCAACTCCGTCCTTTATTTACCATCGTATAATAAAATATCTTTTGGGCTTTTTATTTCACGATATGAACCAACAGTTTGCTATTTTTTTCAAAACCCTCTTAGGTAGTTGTAAAGACTTACTACCCATCATATTCGTCATCGCTTTTTTTCAATTTGCTGTTTTACAACAGCCACTACCAAATCTTAGTGATATTTTTATTGGCTTGATATTCGTAGTCTTAGGCTTAACCTTTTTCATTTATGGCTTAGAAATGGGTTTATTTCCGATGGGTGAGTTAATGGCAAAAGCATTTGCACAAAAAGGTAGTGCTACTTGGCTACTAATATTTGCTTTTTGTTTAGGCTTTGGCACTACAGTTGCTGAACCTGCGCTGATTGCCGTCGCCAGTGAAGCGGCCCGCGTTGCTGCCAGTGGTGGCATTATTGCCACAACAGACGTTGCGCAAAACGAGTATGCTAATGGTTTGCGCTATACCGTAGCGTTTGCTGTTGGCTTGGCAATTGTTATCGGCGTGCTGCGTATTATTCGTGGTTGGCCAATCCAGTACCTTATTTTAGGAGGTTATGTTGTTGTCGTGATCATGACTGCGTTTGCGCCAGCTTGGATCGTCGGTATTGCCTATGACTCTGGCGGTGTTACCACCTCAACCATTACAGTACCTTTAGTGACAGCCCTAGGTGTCGGTTTAGCATCAGCAATTAAGGGCAGAAACCCGATGATAGACGGTTTTGGTTTAATTGCCTTTGCCTCCCTCACCCCAATGATTTTTGTCATGCTATACGGCATGGTACTAAGCTAATGCTCACTATTGACTTACCTAACGTCCCATCACGAGTATTAACTTGAACTTGCTGATAGCGTTTTTTGAGACCCTAAAATCAACCATTGTTGACGTTTTACCGATATTATCCATTATTGTTATTTTTCAATTATTGGTTATTCGTCGCCCTATTCCAAACATAAAACAGCTAGGTTTTGGTTTTTTTTATGTGTTAATTGGTTTAGCATTTTTTCTCTTGGGTTTAGAAAAAGCCCTATTTCCCTTAGGTAAGATGATGGCTGAACAATTAACCGCAGCAGAGTTTATTAACGCAAGTATGGTAGCGGATACTGAACTCAATTGGACCGACTATACTTGGGTATACATTTTTGCTGCTGCGATAGGCTTTAGTACTACAATTGCCGAACCGGCGCTCATTGCTGTGGCGCTAAAAGCAGAGCAAGTATCTGGCGGCGGCATTCGTGCTGACAATTTACGCATTGCTGTAGCTATCGGCGTTGCTATAGGCATTGCTATTGGTAGCTTTCGTATTGTTGTCGGGCACCCCATTCACTACTACATTATGTCTGGGTATATTGTGGTAGTGATCCAGACATTTTTTTGCCCAAAAATGATTATTCCTTTAGCTTACGATTCTGGCGGGGTCACAACATCTACCGTTACCGTGCCACTCGTTGCGGCCTTAGGCCTAGGTTTATCTAACACAATACCCGGTAGAAGCCCGTTAATTGATGGCTTTGGACTCATTGCTTTTGCTAGTTTATTTCCAATAATAGCGGTAATGGCCTACGCACAAATGAGTCAAATTAGAACCAAAAACAAAACTAATAGTGAGAATGAATAATGCACTTTAAATTGATTATTGCCTTTGTAGAAGATGGCGTTACCGAAATGGTAATGAAAGAGGCTCGCATGGCGGGAGCAACTGGCGCCACTATTATTAATCATGCGCGCGGTGAAGGTATTAAGCGTCAAAGAACGTTTTTTGGTATGCAACTGGAGACTCAACGCGATGTTTTACTATTTGTTGTTGAAGAGCATTTATGCCGAAAAATTTTAGAGCGTATCGCCTGTATTGCTGGTTTTGATACAGAACCCGGCAAAGGTATTGCCATTCAAATAGACATTCAAGATGCGGTTGGTGTTGCTCACCAAGTTGAACGTTTAAAAGGTAAAATAGAGGAAGAACTATGAGTCACAAATTAGTGCAAGTAAAAGATGCCATGACCACTGACAGTTTTCAGTACACTGATGGCATGGTGACGGTTGCAGAAGCAATAAAACTGGCTAAAACGCATAATGTTTCGGCACTAATTATCAATAAACGCCATGAGCATGATGAATATGGCTTAGTGTTATTATCCGATATTGCCAAGCAAGTCATTGCTAAAAACAGATCACCTGAACGGGTCAACTTATACGAAATAATGGCAAAGCCGGTAATGTCAGTATCAGCTGATATGGATGTGAAATATTGTGCTCGATTATTTGAAAATTTTGGTATTAGTACCGCGCCAGTTATTCAAGGCCAGCAAATATTAGGCTTAGTAAATTACACTAACATGGTGCTTGCCTTGTTAGCTGATGACTAAGCACCTAGTGGTAGAGATTGAATCTGTCGTAAAATAAGGTATTAACTTAATATATCTTGAGCTATTGGAAAAATGAATTGTTGATCGCTAACATTAAGGTACTATTTTTAATTCAGGTATGACTACTTTTGCGTTTTCTTCCGGCTCTTTTTCCAGCGGCACTTTGACGACAAAACAACAACCCTGATCACTGGCAATAATTTTAATGGTACCACCGAGTTTAGTGTTTACTAGGTTGTACACGATATTCATACCTAGACCTGAGCCACCTAGGCCTCGCTTTGTGGTGACAAACGGGTCAAATATTTTATCTTTTATATTTTCATCTAAACCTTTGCCGTTATCTTGGTATATCAGTACAAGACTATTATTCATTGCCTGAAATTCAATTGAAATTTCACCATCGATTTGATCTTCAAAACCATGAATGTGTGAGTTCGTTAAAAAATTAGTTAAGATTTGATTCCATGCACTTGGGTATGTCACCAAGTTAAGGTCTTTATCTACCTGAATCTTAATCGTATAATTTTTCTGTTTAAATAAAGTTTTTACCGTATTTACCACGTCATTGACATGCTGGGCTAAATTAATATTTATTTTTGGATCGGTATGATGCTCAACGGCAACAGATTTGAAGCCTCGGATTAACTCGACAGCTTTATTCAGGCTACGTTCAATAATCTGTTCGTATTCAACAAACAGCTTTAAAATTGAAGTTAATTGCTTCTTGGTTAACGTTTCGTCAGCAAGCGACTGATTTAACTCAATAACTTTTTCTTTCAATGCACTTACTGAAGTAACACAAATCCCCAAAGGGGTATTGACTTCATGAGCAACACCGGCAACTAACTGACCAAGTGATGCCATTTTTTCTGATTGTACGAGATGATCCTTAGCCAAGGTCAACTCATTAAGCGAATGTTGTAACTGTTGATTACTTTCAGCTAGTTTAGCGGTGCGCTCATAAACTTTAATTTCTAAATCACCGTTGAGATTAATCAAGGCATTTTCGGCCTCTTCAAGCTGAATAATATCGTCTTTTAAGGTTAAGCGCATAGCATTAATTGCCGATACTAATTCATCCAGTTCATCAGTTTTTTGTCTGCGATTTTCCAGTGCCAACGGCAAGTCTATACTTTCACCACTCATCGCTTTTGAATATAAGGTAATACGGTATAAATGACGGGTGATTAGCAAATGCACAATAAAAAAGGTACAAAACGCTACGATAAAAATTTTGATAAATTCAGAAATAATAATAAAACCGGCTTTTTGCCACAGGTGCTGATAAATATCTTGGTAATCTGCGGTAATAATCATAGTACCTATGGTGTTACCTTCAAAAACAATCGGGTAGGTTTCAATTTTTTTAGCATTATCAATTGTCTCACCCACTTGATAAACCTTACCAAAACTGGTGGTTATTTTAACATGACGAATATCAGGTAAACGTTGAATACCACCAATTTGTTGCTCTACTAAAGGCTCATTAAAATCCCATAAACTGGTAGAAATTGACTGGTTAAAACTTAACTCTATATTATTGAAGTGTTCATCTAGCGCGGAAACGTCATCTTGAAAATCGACATATAACTGAATAGCCGTTGAGCACACAGATAAAAAAGCGCTGCATAAGAAAATATAAACAAAGACTCGTCGGCTTAATTTACTATTAAAAGCACCCTTATTATCCATTACTTTTTCCATGCTATATCTTTATCACTTATATATTGCCTATCGCTATAAAACCTACAAAAATTATCTGAATGTTCGCTTAGATATTTAAATCGTAACCCTATTTAAATAGTAGTGGCGTATAAAGTCAAATAACAAAATTATTTAATCTGTTTAGTATAAAAGCTTTATAGCCGTAATATTATAAAAATCGCAGTAAATAGCTTTTATCAATTATAGCCAGCAGGTTACAGCGCTATTGATTATTACCCAAGCTAAACTCTGCATCATGAGTGGATAATGTTTAGGTAGGATCAACAACATCGCTAGTTAAACAAAAACCCAGCAATTTTAAAACTAATTTATATTTTAGGCCTTGTCCGATTATCGCTAGTCATTTACATTGCCTAACGTATGATCAAACAAACACTAACAGCATACGAGTGAACTATCATGAAAATAAATATATGTTAAATGTTGAGGTTTGTGAAAACGCCCGTTTAAGTCGCGATGCCCGCTTTGATGGCAAATTTTTTACCGCCGTGATCACAACCGGTATTTTCTGTCGTCCCATTTGTCCTGCTAGGCCACCAAAGCCGGAAAACGTCACCTATTATGAGAATGCCGAACTAGCACAACAATCAGGCTTTCGTCCGTGCAAACGTTGTTTTCCTCAACTAGCGCCAAACTTACCTTTGCCTAAAAGAATAAAACAAATTACCCAAGCCTACTATGAAAATAATTACAATTTGCAACAGTGTGCCAAGCAGCTTGAACTTAGTGACAGACAAGTTCGTCGTTTATTTGTGCAATATTATGGTTTGCCGCCTAGCGAGTTCTTTTACCAGCAACGCCTATTACTCGCGCACAAACTTCTTGTTTCAACACATTTAAGTATTACTAACGTTGCCTTTGCTGCTGGCTTTAATAGCATACGACGTTTTAATGAAGTAATAATACAAGCCTATAAAGCTACGCCAACAGACATCCGAGGCAATAAAACAACGTCATCTGATAAGCCAGTAACCATTTTATTACCCTACAAAGCGCCTTTTGATTGGCCATTGATGCTGAGTTTTTTCCGGTCAAGAAAAATGAGTAATATTGAAGATATCAGCACTGAGCATTATTTTCGCAGCGTTGAACTTGAGGAGTGTCGTGGTTGGATAAAAGTAAGTCATCATCAAGATAAAAGTGCGTTAAACTTAACCGTAAAATTAACTGATTACAGTTATTTACATCAAATTATTGCCCGTGTTCGCCGCATGTTTGACTTAGACGCGGATATGCAAATAATTCATCAACAGTTAATAAAACACCCGAAATTAGCGCTCGTTATCGAGCAATTTCCTGGTTTACGTTTACCGGGATGCTGGGATATTTTTGAATTTTCTATTCGAGCAATATTAGGCCAACAAATTTCTGTCAAAGGCGCAACAACACTTGCGCAACGCATAGCGGAAAAATATGGCGATAATGTGGTTAATATCGAACAACCCGAAAACATCAAGGTTGCAAAGTATTTCCCCAGTATTGCTGCACTAATCGATGCTGACTACCATGAAATAGGATTAACCCGCTCGCGCATTGCCACCCTACAAACTTGGGTTGCCTACTTTCAACAGCATGAAAGCATTTTTGCCAAAGGTTTAACCATTGAAGAGTTAGAAGTTGCATTGACCAAACTAAAAGGCATTGGCCCTTGGACAGTAAATTATATTGGCATGAGGGGATTAAGCGATCCCGATGCTTTTCCAAGTGCAGATTTAGGCATTATAAAAGCCTTAACAATTGATGAAATCAAAGCAAAAAATAAAGACATATTAGCGCTAGCAGAAAGTTGGCGGCCCTGGCGCGCCTACGCGGCCATTTACTTATGGCAGTCGCTTGCAGCTAAAACCTAAAGCACACCATATTAGAGCTAAATGTCAGCGATAAATAACTAAGGAGCGAATAAATGTATTACTGTACTTATCAATCACCCTTGGGTGAAATTGCCTTAACCGCCAACGAAAATGGCTTAAGCGCACTCGCTTTTCAAGCTGGAAAGTCACCCATTAGCTTGGTTGGCTTAACTGAAAATAACCACAAGTTCACACAAGTCATTCAACAATTAACTGAATACTTTGACGGTGACAGAAAACACTTTGATTTACCGTTAGCGCCCGAAGGTACTACCTTTCAAAAACTAGTTTGGCAAGCGTTAACTGAAATACCTTGCGGTGAAACCAAAAGCTATGGCTGGATCGCAAAAAGTATTAACAATGAAAAAGCGGTTCGCGCCGTTGGCACGGCAAATGGCGCTAACCCCATTGCGCTAATAGTACCCTGTCATCGCGTTATCGGTAGTAATGGCAAGTTAACAGGCTATGCCGGCGGTTTAGCGCTGAAGGCCAAGCTATTAATGCATGAAGGTGCGCAATTTAAACCTTAAAAAAACATCATACGAGCAAATTATGCTATGGACTAGCATTTCGTCATATAACGTAGAAATCAACCTATTTAACTTAAAGCTAAAACATTGTTAACCATAAAGTGATACAAGATTAAGCAATGTTAGAACACTTAAATATTATCGTTGCAAACGATATTGATAAAAATATAAATAACAGGGAAAAGTCGATGAAAAAATCTCTCACCTCTTTGCTGCTAACTGCTGCTATTACCACAAGTGCATCAGCCGCTATAGATACGGATTTACTTTCGGGTATAAAAGTTCGCAATATTGGCCCTGCGGCCACCAGTGGACGAATATCAGATATCGAAGCGGTCATTTCAAACCCTAATATCATTTATGCCTCTGCCGCCTCTGGTGGGGTTTGGAAATCTGAAAATGCCGGTTTGAAATGGACGCCAATATTCGAGCATGAAGAATATGCCTCCACAGGTGCTATCGCCATTAACCAAGCTATTCCTGACATTGTTTGGCTCGGCACCGGCGAAGGTAACGTGCGTAATTCCGTCTCCATTGGTGGTGGTATTTATAAATCTATTGATGCTGGTAAAAGTTGGACCAAAATGGGCTTGGCAAATACCGAGCACATTAACCGTATTGCCCTGCACCCTTCCAACCCTGATATTGCTTATGTTGCCGCCCTTGGTACCTTATGGTCAGAAAATAAAGACCGAGGTATCTATAAAACTATCGATGGCGGTAAAACTTGGCAGAAAATTTTATTTGTTGATAACACCACAGGTGCAACCGATATAAAAATGGACCCAAGTAACCCTAATAAACTTTATGCTTCAATGTGGCAATTTAGACGTTGGCCAGATAGATTCGAATCGGGTGGACCAGGCTCTGGCTTATTTATCTCCCTTGATGGCGGTGAAACGTGGCAAGAAAAAACCGCTGCTGACGGTCTGCCTGAAGGCCACTTAGGTCGTATTACTATCGATATAGCTGACAGTCAGCCCAATACAGTTTACGCCTTAATCGAAGCAGAAAAGAGTGCCCTAATGCGATCAGACGATGGCGGTAACAGCTGGCGAACCGTTAACAGTGAAGTTGGCGTTGCCGACCGACCATTTTATTATTCAGAAATTGAAGTTGACCCGAACAACCCTGATGTCATTTATAACATTGCCACCTTTATTCGTCGCTCTATTGACGGTGGCAAAAATTTTGAAAAAGTTGAAAAGATTGATTGCTGTGCGGTTAGTAATAATATCCATATTGATAACCACACGTTATGGATCAATCCCAAAGACTCCAAGCACTTAATTTTAGGTAACGATGGTGGCGTGTCAATTACCCAAGACCAAGGTGATAGTTGGCGCTTCGTACAAAACCTTGCTATCTCTCAGTTCTACCATGTTCGTGTCGATGATGCTAAACCCTATAATATTTATGGTGGCCTACAAGATAATGGTTCATGGCGCGGTCCAGCAGAAGTCTGGCACAGCGGCGGCATTCGTAATGTCCATTGGCAAGAAATTGGTTTTGGTGATGGCTTTGATGCCATGCCATTTCCTGATGACGTTACTAAAGGCTACAGCCAATCACAAGGGGGGTATTTAAGCCGTTGGGATCTTAACACCGGTGAGCAAAGCTTAATTATGCCGCCACCGCCAAACCCAGAAACTGAGTTACGCTTTAACTGGAATGCTGGTTTAGCGCAGGACCCGTTTAATAAAGATACTATTTATTACGGTAGCCAGTTTATGCATAAATCAAGCGATAGAGGCGAAACGTGGCAGGTGATTTCAAAAGATTTGTCCACCAATAATCCAGAATTTCAACGCTATAAAGACTCTGGTGGTTTAACCCCTGACGTTACCGCTGCAGAAAATAACACCGCGATTATTGCTATTGCGCCAAGCTCAATCAAGCAAGGCGTTATATGGGTTGGCACCGATGACGGACGCATTCATGTCACACAAGACGGTGGTGAAAGTTGGAAAAGCGTGGAGCAGAAAGCCCGTAAAGCACCAAAAAATGCATTTATTGCCCATATAACACCTTCGCTTTATAACGCCGACGAAGCCTTTATTGTTTTTGATAATCATCGTCGTGGCGACATGAGCCCTTACCTTTTTAAAGCCGCAAAATACGGTAGCAAATTTACCAATTTAACGACCAAAAATATCAAAGGCTATGCACTTTCTGTTCAGCAAGACCATATTGATGAAAACTTATTATTTTTGGGGACAGAGTTGGGCTTATATGCTTCAACTGATGCCGGCGATTCTTGGTTTAAATATGATCAGGGTGTGCCAACGGTTTCTGTTATGGATATGGCAATACAACAACGTGAAAACGATTTAGTACTAGGTACGCATGGCCGTTCAATCATTGTTATTGATGACTACAGCGCCTTGCGTGGTTTAACTGAAAAGTCATTTAAAGCACCACTTAAGCTATTAAGTGTTTCCGATGGCCAGCAGTATGTTAGCAATCGCGCGCCATCATCACGTTTTTGGGGTGACGCCGCTTACGTTGGTGAAAATGAAGCGTATGGTGTTACGTTAACACTCATGGCATCAGGCCAGCACTTAACACACCCCGATGACGATAAAGAAAAATCCCGGCTATTAAAGCAAGCCGCTAACGCTCAGGCTGAAAAAATAACAGCTAAATCCGAGCAAAAGTCTGATAGCAAAAAATCTGATAGCAAAAAATCTGATAGCAAAAAATCTGATAGCAAAAAATCTGATAGCAAAAAATCTGAAAATGATAAAGCTAAACTGTCAGACAAAGCACGTATTATCGTTAAAAATAGCCAAGGTGAAGTTGTGCGCACTTTTGTCAGTAAACTTAAGCAAGGTATAAACCGCATTACTTGGGGTTTAGAGTCTGACGGTGCGTTAAATATGCCTGGCGACGAGCCTAAAGAAGACAAAGATATTTTAGCCGCCGGCCCAGAAGTTGTCCCTGGCAATTACAGTATTACGGTTAAGCTAAATGATAAAGAGTTTGAAACTACAGTAAAAGTTTTGCAGGACCCACGTTTTAAGGTTTCAACTCAAGACCTAACCGCTAGCTATAATTTACAACATCAAGCCGTTGATATGTATTCAACATTGACCAAAGCGGCTCATGCTTTAGTCGATAGTAAAAAAGATCTTGAGTTAATTAAAGCCATGGCTGATAAAGCGCTCAGTAAAATAACTAACGCTGAAGACAAAGCAACGAATCCGGCAAGTCAGTTGGGTAGCACAGCCGATGTATTACTTAAGAAAATAGCAGAGTTGGACAAGAATTTACGTACTATTCCTGAAACCAACGGTATTGTTGATGAAAGCTATAAAGTTAGTTCGAAAGTATTTACCGCCTGGGGCTATGTTGGCAGCCGCTACGGTAAGCCTTCACCCACGGCGGAGCTTTACTTAGCACAAGGAAAAGCGGCTTTAAAAACCAGCATAGCTGAGGTAAATAACTTTTTGGCGCAAGATATTGCTCAATTTAAAGAGCAATATCAGCAATCGGGTCTAGGTTTACTTAATAGCACGCCAGTAATCGCTGTAGATTAATTACCTAGATAAATTATATCGCTAAATGGTAAATAAAAGAGGAAGCAATACGGCTTCCTCTTTGAACTTTATTATCTTATCAATTATCCGATATCTGTGGAATTTTTGGTCTTTACTTTGCCTATCTAAAGTGAATACCTTAGGGTTAAAAATTTTAACCCTAAGCAAAAAATACTGTTATGATGACGCGGTTATTTAATAGAAACACTAGAGTAAAGTTTTGGAAATCATTGTTGTAATCGCAGCACTATTCTTGGTTTGGCTAATTTGGCAGTTGATGCGCGCTAAGCATTTCACCCAATTTAAACGTCAAATTATTCAAGAGTTAAAACCAAAAGTTATTAACGACATTATGGCTGAAATGCTGCAAACTCGTTCAGAGCAACTGCCTAATACTCCCGCCCATCAAGCAGCAACCATTAGCTATTGGAGTGCCTCTGCGGGTCGAATTTTGCAAGCAGCGTTAATGCGAGAAATTATTAATGAGCAATGGCTAAAGGAGAGCGGAAATTTACGTAATAGTCAGCATTTATTTCATATTGAACGAGATAAACTGCACCGTTAGATGAACTCTCAAACTAGCAGCTCAACTTAATAGCTTTATATTTCACTATAAGTTTTGTGTTAATTTCATCATATTAATCGCTTATATTGTGAAAATTTGCCACAACTAGCCTTGATTAATGTGCAATAAAAAAAAGAGCACTTAATCGCGCTCTTTTTTCTGCTTAGAATAAAAGTGTTTAAGCGAGTTTTGCAAACTGTAAATCCCAAACACCATGACCCAAGTTTTGACCACGATTTTCGAACTTAGTAAGCGGGCGAGAATCAGGACGAGGTACATAGTCATTATTTACTGATAAATTTTTATAACCGGGTGCAGAAGTCATATCTGCTAACATACATTCGGCGTAATTTTCCCAGTCAGTTGCCATATGGAACACACCACCAACTTTAAGTTTTTCACGAATAGCCTCAACAAAACTTGCTTGCACAATACGACGTTTGTGATGCTTCTTTTTGTGCCAAGGATCAGGGAAAAATAATTGCACTGTCGTTAACGACCCAGTAGGAATACAATCAGCTAGCACCTCAATAGCGTCATGCTCGTAAACTTTTAGGTTCTCAACGCCTTCTTCTTGCGCTAAACCAATACAAGCACCAACACCAGGGCGGTGAACTTCAACACCAATAAAATTAAGTTCAGGGGCATTTTTAGCCATTTCAACTAACGATTTACCCATGCCAAAACCAATTTCCAATACCACAGGGTTATCGTTACCAAACAAAGCACTAAAATCAAGCAATCCATCTTGATGGTTCAATCCCATCGCAGCCCAAAATTGCTCTAAGGCTTTTGCCTGACCATTAGTAAGGCGACCTTCACGTTTAACAAAGCTACGTACCTTTCTAATGTACTTGCCTTCTTGCTCTGCTTGTTCAACGGTTTTATGGCTTCTGTCTGTCATAGTAGTTCTTAAAGAAAAATCAGGATGCATATTATCCATGTTTAAGAAAATAAATTCAAACAGAAAGAAGTTTAACGCTGATGATTGTCAATTTCGCAATTGTAGTCTAAAACTATAGAAGATATATAAGTTTAAAAAAGAGGTACTTGTGATTAATTGGCTAAATAATATTTCGATTAGAAAAGCACTTATTGCGGTAA
This sequence comes from uncultured Colwellia sp., assembly GCA_963977145.1. Lineage (GTDB taxonomy): Bacteria > Pseudomonadota > Gammaproteobacteria > Enterobacterales > Alteromonadaceae > Cognaticolwellia. The sequence continues at coordinate 448 of CAXBNP010000025.1, read as the reverse complement.
TTTCCGCTTCACTTATCACGCTATCTATAGTTACAATTGCCTTAAACAGTAATATTTTCAGTACTGTTTTTGAAAAAAATATTGAACAAGATCTACTGCCAAATCAATTGGCAAAGGTAGAGGCTCGTATTAGAGCACAGCTGAGCACACCATTAGAGTTATCAAAGTCAATTACGCAAAATAAATACTTAATTGATTGGGCAATGGCTGGAGAGCCTGAAAGTGGTCAACAGCAAGCCATTGACTTTTTAAAGCACATGCAACAAAAAAATAATGCCTTGACTGTTTTTTGGGTATCAAATATTTCCAATAACTACTTAAACCAAACCGGCGTTCTAAAAAGGATTAATCAACAAGATGACTCATGGTTTTATCAATTTTTACAGCAAGACAAACCTTTTGAAATAGCCTTTGATCTTGAAGAAAGCACAAATAAATTAACCGTTTT
>CAXBNP010000024.1:0-69019 GCA_963977145.1 uncultured Colwellia sp. | reverse complement strand
TAAACCTTTAGATAAACCTTTATTTCCATCACTTTCGCTTTCAACCTCATAGCCGTGAAAAACAAATAGGTCCGTGAGCCCCATTAAAATAATAGGTTCATCCTCGACGATGAGAAGTTTAGGTTTGGTACTCAAATTTCCGCCTAATTACTTAAGATGCTAGTGTGAAAACGCTGATACTGCTTGCGCTTTAATATACATGACTTTAGAAAGCGCAATGTAAAGTTTTGTAAAATTTATAACCTTATTTTTTACATTGCCTGCCTATTTTATTGTTAAATCATTTTCTAATCTATCCGCATAAAGCATTTTAGCGATAAAAATAAACAGAGTTATTACCACGTCAGATAAAATCATAATTATCATCAAATTAAGATTAAGGAATTAACAATGAAAAATAAGCTAGCATTTAATTCACCTGTAGTGGTAATTGTTCATTCAGCAATATCCACTTTGTCGATATCTACGCTTTGGACAAGATATGAGCAAGACTTCGTCTCCAGAGTCAAAACCCAATATAAAAACAACAGCCAACTAAAGCCTATTACTTTAGCTATCACTTCTTAAAAAAAAGACAACTGAAACGCTTAAAGGCCAGTATTATTCAACTAACAGGATATAGATATGATCAGGTTAACATTCAAAAAATTCACTACCATTACGTTGTTAAGCGGTTTTTGCTGCTTAGTAACAGCACAAGATAATGACAAGACCAAAAAAATGAATCGCGAAGCGCCAGAGGCTACAGCAGCCGAAGCTAAGCTTTCATTTAGAGATATTCCGCGTCTCGATAAAGCCTTTATCGATGTAGCGCCTATAGATAGAAAAGACGGCATTCTCGTAGGTGAATTGGGTATTGATGGTGGCGATAAAGCGAAGATTGTTCAGCTGGCACATGAAATCGCCGACAGTAAACACGGTAACTACGACAGCCTACTTATCGCCCACAAGGATAAGCTCTTATTTGAATCTTATTACTTGCGCGGCCGTATCAACTTGCCTCACCCGCAAGCATCAGCCGTTAAAGCATACACTAGTTTGGCGCTTGGCCGTGCTATTCAGATGGGTTATCTGACCATAGCCGATTTGGACAAGCCGCTAGTTAGCTTTTTGAAAGACCTAGATCCAAAAAAATTCGTTGACGGCACTGAAAAAATCACACTCCATAAAGCATTGACTATGCACGGGGGGCTGAGCGTTAATAATGACAAATGGGAAGAACTTAAGAAAAAACCTACTGTGTTGCAGGGACAGGGGTTGGTTCAGACTCTACTTGAGCATAGCGGTTCTATTACCACAGAGTCTCAGACCTATTTATATGGTAATTTCAATCCAATGTTGGTGATGACGGTCATTGACGCCGTTGTGCCGGGTACCGCCCAGAATTTCATTAAAAAAGAAATCCTCGATAAATTAGGCATCACAAATTACAGCTGGGAAACCCATATTAGTGGACTACCACAAGCAGGTTGGATGGTGAGCATAACGTCTCGTGACATGCTTAAGTTGGGCAGCGTGGTCCTTAACAAAGGCAAGTGGAAGGGCGAACCGTTTATTTCTGCAGATTATATCGCGAAGGCCACCAAGGGACTTGTTAAGCCAACTGAAGACTGGATGCCTGATACTTACCGTTATGGTTATTTCTGGTATCAAACGCCTATAGCTGTCAGTGATAAAAACTATAATGCAACCTTTGCCTGGGGTGGTGGCGGTCAACGCGTAATCGTGGTTGATGAGCTTGACCTAATCATAGTGATCACGGGACATGACAGGGAAGACCAAATCATGGCTGAGATTTCAGATGCGGTGCTACCTTATTTTGCTAAATAAGGAGAGAAACATGAAATCTACTTACGCTTCAATATCTCTTTTTCTTTCTCTGTTGATAATGAATAACGGCAGCTATGCTCAAGATGACTTTACTGTCCTCGAAGGACCTTATCTCGGGCAAAATCCTCCTGGCTTAACTCCTGAAGTTTTTGCGCCAGGCAGTGTGTCGACTAAGCATTATGAACTTACTGGCGTATTTACGCCTGATATGAAAGAGTTTTACCTCATAAGGGATGGAGGTAAATATGAAAAACCTTCACTTGTTGTATTTAAAAATAAAAATAACCGATGGAACGAATTAGTTATATCTGACAGGGTGGGAACTCCTGTTATCTCGCCAGATGGCAATACCCTGCATTTAAGCAAGCAATATAGAAAGCGCACTGATACTGGCTGGTCAGATGTGAAAAATCTTGGCTCGCCTTTCGATGACCTGCCAATTATGCGCCTTACGTCTTCCTCGAAAGCAACTTATTTTTTTGATGAGTTCAAATCAGATTTTACGGGTTCAATTCGGTATTCACGATTAGTGGATGGAAAGTATGAAGAGCCGAAACTGCTTAGCAAAAAGATTAATGGCGGGAAAAGTTTTCATCCTTTTATTGCACCAGATGAGTCCTACCTTATATTTGATGGTAAAAGAGAAGGTGGATATGGTGGCTCTGATCTTTATATCAGTTACAGACAGAAAGATAACTCATGGGGTGATGCCATTAATTTGGGCGACAAGATAAATACAGAGGCTTGGGAGGCATTAGCCAGCGTGACGCCAGATGGAAAATATCTTTTCTTCAATAGAAATATGAATCCAAACGATTATAAAAATGTAGATATTTTCTGGGTAGACGCACAATTTATTGAAACAATGAGGCCAAAACTATAAAGCATATAACAGTCGCAACAAGAGCGACGCTTTAGTTCTCCCTGTTTTAGTGGACATCTCCCCATGACACTCAGGAGGCGAAATCAACCAGAAGCCAACGCAAATCCATGTATTGTCAGTTCGATTCATTGAAGTTTCGAAAAACTTGATCTACTTACATTTAGTTTATTTATCTCAAATTAGGACAAAATTATGAACATCCGCTTTGCAATTAAGAATTTAGTCGTGACAACCACCGTTGTCACAATGATTGTTGTTGCTTTTCTCGTCTATGCATTGGCTGGGTTGAATGCGCGGCCAGTGGTTTTTGCCGAGCCACCAGCGTTTGTCGAACGGTACGCAGCTGAAATGGACCATTCAGAACCGTGGTTCCAATCGACGAGAGCTGAAATAGGCGCCGGACAGCTTGCCACGTCTGAATTTGCGAAACTGACTGCGGATTTATCCATCGAAGAAGCGTTAGTATTCAACGTGATTCTGGATGGTAAATCGTTCGACGTGCTGCTGCGATTGTTTGCGCATCCTGAGAAAGCGCAACGGGTGAAAGTGGCGTCGGCTTTTGCTGCTGTGAATATTAGGTTTTCTCATAATGAAGAGACTGGCTTCGCAGAAAAAAGACGCCAGTTTTGGCTCGACGTAGAGCAGCACCTACCCGACATTCAAAACGCGCTTGCTGAAGCCTTGATTGCGTCCGCTAAAGAAGGAAAAAACTCTTATATTCCTTATACATTGGCTTGGATGCCGGGGCAGGGCCGTGAAACGGTCGAGTTGCTTGCATGGTCGGCTAAACACCATCCGGATCCGTGGGTGCGAAGATTTTCTGTCTATTTTGTGGTAAGAAATGGGGGGGACGAAAAAATTGCTGGCCCGCTACTCCAGGACCGATCCCACGATCCTGATTACAGGGTGCGAAAGGAAGTCCTGGAACGTCGGTTTATAAGGTTTATAGGATAATGGTGATGAAAGGTTAAATTTACCCAACACTCGATATTTAGGTCCGTGTGAAGGGGTTACTGACTAGATGAATCCGTTGTTATCTTAGCTACAGGGAAACATGTTGACGAAGGTTTTGATTTGCCACATTTAGATACTCTATTTATAACGTTGGCTATAGTTTGGAAAGAAATTTTAGTGCAATACACTGGACGAATTCATCGAGAATGGAATAGTAAAGCTGTTATTCAAGTTTACGATGTTATTGATGATTTCCCGACATTACAGCCTATGTGGAAGAAACGGGAAAAGGTGATAAAGCGTTAGGATATCAATTCAATGAACAAAAAAACTTATTGATTTAGGGCTAAAGGTTAAAAAGAGCGGGTAGGATCATATTAAGGGTCTTTAATTTTCAGAATATTTCGTGCCTTTTTTGTATGCTCTATAGCTGGCATAGGCGGTATAATGTAATTTATGCTGGTCTAAATTGTTAATTTCAACGTTGCTTTATAACACGTTAGCAAACACTAATATCATCATAAAGCGCCTACCTACGTGGATGTAGGTACTTAGCTTCAGTCTGGAACAATGAACTTAAGTACCTATAAAACGTTTAATTTTCGCTAAGTGGTGAAGTCATTAATTCAATTGGTATTATTAACTTCAGTTAACGATAGGCAGCTAGTTTATTGAAAGTTCTCTCAAAATAGCATTTTCTATCGCATAAAATGCTGTAATGCACTCATCACTAAGGCCACAATTAAGAAAGTAGACTATGCTGGTATCTGTTTCTTCTATATAAATATTTTTAGTTAAGTAACCTTCTCCGCCGCCATCATGGCTGAACAAAATTGTGCCATTAACATTTATCTTATGAATACCCAAGCCTGCGTCGTTGTTTGTTTCAACGGGGATTAAGCTAGCCTCTCCCCACATTAATTCACGAATATCATTACTAACAAAGTCAGTATCGGTGATCAGGGTTTTATAGAGATATGCCAGTTCTGTTACCGATGACGCCACTGGTGAAGCAGAAGAGAAAATATTGGACATAATTGGTGCTACATTAACAAACTGGCCATGATAATACTCATAGCCAGCAATTAACTCACCCATATGATTTTCATATCCTACTGAGAAAGTGGAATTTAACGATAACGGGTCTATTATTCTAGCCCGTATTTCAATGGCATTATGGTAGCCTAATACTTGATCTAAGATCATGCCAGCCAAGGTATAATTTGTACTAGAGTAGTGATAACCAGTTCCCGGTAACGCATAGGGTGTTTTATTGAGTGCATAATTTACTAAATCGCTATTGCCTCGTTGCACTTCTGGACTAGCCAGTAGATCGGGAATAAACATCTCGTTATCATTGTAGTCAACAATACCACTGCTATGATTAAGTAATTGTCGCAATGTTATTTGCTCACTATATTGAATTTGATCTAACAATTCTAGCGGTAACCAAGTATCGAGAGTATGGTCTAAATTCAACAAAGCTTCATCATGCAACTGAGCGGCCAGTAGTGCAGTAATCACTTTCCCGGCACTCTGAATAGAAAAAACGTCGGTAGTTTGCATCGGCGTTTGATTGTCACGATCAGACACCCCCGCGCTGCCAATAAATTCACGCTCTGGGGTATTTATCTGTAAAATAATGCCATGAACATTTTCAGAAATTGTGTTTTCAATTAATTGTTGATAATCAAATTCAACAGGAGGCGCTAGTTCTTTATTTTTCGCGGCGGGAGCATCTGAATCAGCGCCCCCACAGGCAGATAAAAATAGGATTATAGCGGTGGTTAATATTACAGATTTACGTTTGATTATTGTTGTTATTTGGGTTTTCATCCATATATTCCTTTCGTTTGAGTAAGGCAAACTATAAAGAAAAGAATAAAGAAAAGACGTACCAAACATGCTCAAAATGTACCAAGCTGTATCTTTGAAATCTATGCGCTATTTGGTAAAATAATGGTGAATTCTGCTCCTGATAATGTCGCTGAATTATTGATGCTGATTTCACCCTGATGCCAGTCGAGAATACGCTTGACTGTGGCTAAACCAATACCGTGTCCTTTTATTACTGGTTGACCTTGTTGTTGCCTTGCTATATGAACAGTTCCGCGTACGAAAGGTTTCAATAGGTTTTCTCGTCGAACTTCCGCTATTCCTTGGCCGTCGTCGGCAATAATCATGACGATAGTATTGTTATGGTTACTCAGTTCAATCGTTACTTTTTGATGACAATATTGCAGTGCATTTTGCAGTAGATTATTGACTAACATACTCAGGTAAGCGGGATCACCAACGACTATGCAATCTTTTTTGGGTTTTTCAAATATAATATCTTTAGTTTCAACGTTTTTGTTGTTTATGCTGTGTTCAATTATTTGTGATAAATTAACGCTATCTTTTCGGATAGTTAACATGGTTTGATCGAGGCGAGCATAGTTCAACAGTGTTTCAACTAAGGAGGTCATTTCATCAACATTATTACTAATTTTCTTTTCGAAACGACGTCGTAAAACAGGATCATCTTCCTCTTGCAAGGTATCAATGCCAAATCGAATTCTAGCTAATGGCGTTCTTAAGTCATGAGATACAGCACTGCTTAGTAGTTTGATATCGGCTATCAAACTTTCAATACGTTGTGCCATATGATTAAATTCAAGCTCAATATCTCGGATATAGGAAAACGGTTTAATAACAAGACGTTGATCTAATTTTCCTTCACCGAATGACTTAGCTGTTTTCCTTAATATGACTAAACGATTAATTAGCGGATACAGCCAAATGATGAATAACAATAGCAGTGCTAAATAAAACAATACGGTGAAGATATAGTTGTTTGTCTGCTCTTCGTTAAGCAAGGGGGATTTAACGATAAGTAGTTCATCAGTTTTTGCTAAATAATAGTGAAAAGCCAAATTCAGATCTGTTTCTAATAACAAGGGCTTACCAAGTTGTAGTTGCGTAAGTAATTTACTGGGTAATGGAAAATCGCCTAAAGGCATTAGGCTTAAGCTATATTGGTCTTGCTTTGGCCAATGTTGGATAAACTGATGCCTATTCGGGAGACTTTCAAGTGTTATAGCGAGGTTTGAAGCAAATTTTTCTAATACATGTGCCGCATTAGTATTTTGATTTTGTTCTTTGGTGGTATATTCCTCATATACGCGATCAAATAACCAACCTAAACCGACAGTCGCTATTAATATGATGGCAAGCAGAGAAAAACTTAAAGTACGCATTGTTTATTTGAGTCCAATATTACCAAACGTCTTTGACAAAAAGGTAACCTTTGCCCCATATTGTTTTTATCCGAAAAGGTTGACTAGAGTCGTCACCAAGCTTTTTGCGCAAGCGTGATATTCTTAAATCAATTGAACGATCAAAACCATCATATTCAAACCCTCTTAACTGGCTTACTAAATCACTTCTTGAAACAACATTTCCGGCTTGTTGTGCTAACAGCCACAGAACATCAAATTCATTCGTCGAAATATTTATTTGAACTTCATCGAGTGAAACCTTCATAGCCCGTCGATCAATCAGCAGATTATTAAATTGCAGGCACTCATCTTTTACTGAGTCAGCCGCTAACTCTAGGGGGATATTTTGTGTCTTCTGACGGTCAAGGTGTTTATGTATCCTAGTTAATAAGGCTCGTGCTCTAATGGGTTTAGTTAAATAGTCATCAGCTCCCATTTCTAAACCTAATACTTCGTCAATCTCTTCATCTCTGGCGGTAACCATGATAATAGCATTGGTAAAGTTTGGCCTTACTGCTTTACAAACCTCGACACCATCTAACCCAGGTAACATGCCATCAAGAACAACGATATCAGGGTTGTTTTGCTGAATTAAGCCAACAGCGTCATCACCACGACTAGTAACAGTAACGTGATAACCTTTGGCTTTTAGATATTCACACATCCATTCCGCCAGTTCAATATCATCCTCTACGACTAATATATGGGCCATCGACGGAGCATTGATCACTTCATTTCGCGGCATTTAAAACATCCTCCAAGATGAATGCGAACGTGAATTCTTTTTATAAACCCATGCCATAGCTAACTGAGCAGTTGCTAATACTTCAGTACCATCTTGCTTTTTAAGGCTAAATGTTACATTTTTATTAGACACAAGCTCTTTTTTAAATAAGCTGTTAGTTACTTGATGCCAACACTTTAAGGGCTTAGTTTGCTCTGTGGAATAAAGGCAATAATTACCAACAGCATTGGTTTGCCAAGCTATTTTAATATCAACATAACAGTCTTGTCCTTGGCGTACAGCAACGCATTGCTTTGGCGATATTTCCAATAAATTATTTGCACTAGTCGATTCAGCATACAGTTCAGTTACTTGAAAAAACATGACTATAATACAAAGATGTATTGCCGATTGAATAAAGGATTTTATTTTTTTAACAAGCTCACTTCTATGATTAAGAGAAAAGTTCATGGTTATTCCCCTTAAAATACGTAACTAACTAAAAAACCAAATTCCGTATTCACTTTAGCCCGATTAGCAAAGCTACTGGCAAATTGAACTACGGGGGATTCATCTATGCTGTCAGCTAAGTCGGTATAGCGCAGGTAACTCTCAAACAGCCAATCTTTGCTAATAGGATAACTGGCGCTTAGTTGAGTGGTTAAATCAATGCCTGCCCCGGCTTTATATTGACCAAAATGGGCCGATGCTTCTGCTGCTGAAATACCGTAATAATAATCTAATAAATCACCCGAGCGATATTCAAGGCCAACACTACCATGAATCGCCCAATTCTTTATTTGCCATGTATGTCCTAACCATGCTGATGCATATAAACTGCTGTCTACCGCGTCATCTACTTCGTCATCGATTAAATACGGTGCAACAAGAAACTGCATTGTGGTTTGGCCATAATGACCTGTTGCCCGCAAGCCAACCATGGTTGTACTATCAAATTCTTGACGAAATATTTTATCGGTATCGCGGATTTCAGTTTTAATTTTGCCATGTGCCTTTACGGTATTGATGTCAAAATTCCAATGTTCGGTATTGTAGAAGTTATAGCCTACACTTAGCCCCTCATTACGCTCGTTGGCACCATGAAATACTTCAACAAATAAGCCTTCCCATTGATACCGGCCATTAACAAAGAGTGAGCCGCCATTAACTTCACTATAATATGGACTTTTTTCATTTTTATAACCATAACCTATCTTTAAATAACCACCGTTGTAGTTATTTTCAGCATTTAATGGCGCATTTTCGTCAGCGAATATACATGGCGACGTCAGTGCACTAATACTGAGTAATAAAGCTAACATAAGCTGATTAACTTGCTTGCCCAATAGCATATTTTTGGCTTTAGTCCGTGAGATGTTTTTTTGTGGTTTCATTAATTAGTATTCTATATTTTATTAAGTGAATAAATAGTAATTAATATTTCAATCAATAGACGTACCGTCCATTATCAAAATGTATCACTTTGTATCCAATATTTTCACGACAGAATAGCATTCCCTTTCGGATATAGCAGGGAGTTTTATTGATTTTTAACAGAGTGTTAATTAAGTTTATCAAACCTTTAGTCTTGCTTATCAATAGGGTAGGTGATAAATCACCGCCTAATCTCTGTTGGGATTTAATCCATTAATTAATATTTATTTACTACTGAGAGCGAAATAAGCGTATAACCAAAATATCTGTTGATATGACTTAAGTCATAACTTAGAACATAGTGTTATTTTTACTTGTCCGCGATTAATATAATCATAACCTTTACAAGGGCTTATGTCGTCAGCGATTATTAACCCGGGCACTTTTTTTAGATATATTTTTCGAACATTACGGATAATTTAGCACTTAAATATTTAAGGGTGGTTTAATGTATTCGACTACCCCGTTAAGGAGTAATCAACTTAATTGGAGATGGAGCATGACTAAAGGTAAACGTATGCAAAAAATCAAACTCGATGCCAGCGCTTTAGTTGTTGAGTAGATTGGTATTCAGGCTGCAGCGGTTAGAAATTTAGATATTAGTTAAAACATTAAAATGTCTGCGAGTATTGTATTTATGCGGGTCTAAGTGGTTGCTCTTAACTCGTTTAGCAACACCGAATAGCGCCTTAAAAAAAGTTATTAATCTTTAGAACTAGCTTAATCTTAAATCCTTACCGTCTCAATAAGATATAATTACTGCTGGTTTTCTGGCTATGTTATATTACCTTTCAGTTTATTAATAATAAGAGAATGTAGCTTTATGGTTTCTGGGGTTAAAGTTAACCAGCCAAGTAATGAGCAAAATAATGGCTTGTTTAATCGATTTTTGGCAACGGTGGAGTTTCTTGGCAATCTGCTTCCACATCCGATAACGTTATTTGCAATTTTTTGTCTGGTTATCATTGTTGGTAGTGGCATTGCGGGTTGGTTTGAATTAAGTGCCATAGACCCTCGACCTGAAGGCGCTAATGGCAGATCACCTGACGGCGTTATTAAAGTGGTCAGCTTGATGTCGGTTGAAGGCTTACACCGTATTGTTACCGGCTTAGTCACCAATTTTACTGGTTTTGCGCCTCTAGGTACTGTACTTGTTGCCATTTTAGGGGTTAGTGTTGCAGAGCATTCGGGTTTGTTATCAGCAGCAATGCGCAATATGGTTATGGGCGCATCTAAGCGTCTTGTTACCTTCACCATTGTTTTTGCCGCTATATTATCAAATACCGCCTCTGAGTTAGGTTATGTGGTCTTAATTCCCTTAGCCGCGATGATTTTTCATAGTCTTGGACGTCACCCGCTTGCTGGCTTGGCCGCTGCGTTCGCCGGTGTATCGGGTGGTTATAGTGCGAACTTATTACTCGGTACTATTGATCCGTTACTGGCCGGTATTACTACGCCAGCAGCACAAATGATCGATCCGAGTTATGTTGTTGGCCCTGAAGCTAACTGGTACTTCATGATTGTATCAACCTTTCTTATCGCTATTTTAGGTACCATCATTACCGAGAAGATTGTTGAGCCGCGCCTTGGCAAATATGATCCAAGCGAAGCCAGTATTGATTTGTCGAAAAATACCGTGGAAAAAATCACGCCATTGGAGAAAAAAGGCCTACGTTGGGCTGGTGTTACCTTCTTAATAATGTGTGTGTTATTAGCCTTAAGTATCGTGCCTGAAAACGGCATACTTAGACACCCCGTTACCGGCTTAGTCGCAGGCTCGCCATTCCTTAAAGGCATTGTTGCTTTCATTTTTATTATCTTTGCCATTCCTGGATTTGTTTACGGTAAAGTGGTTGGCACCATGAAAACCGATCGTGACGTTATTGATGCCATGGCGAAAAGTATTAGCTCTATGGGGCTTTATATTGTCCTGGTGTTTTTTGCTGCGCAATTTGTGGCATTCTTTAAGTGGACCAATTTTGGCACCATCATCGCGATAAAAGGTGCGGCTTTACTGCAAGCACTTAGCTTGACGGGTCCTGAAATTTTTATTGGTTTTATTTTGTTATGTGCACTAATCAACTTAACCTTAGGTTCATCTTCCGCGCAATGGGCGGCCACTGCGCCAATATTTGTGCCTATGTTGATGCTAGTCGGTTATGCGCCTGAAACTATTCAAGCGGCTTATAGAATAGGAGATTCAGTTACTAACTTGATCACGCCAATGATGAGTTATTTCGGTTTGATTTTAGCCGTAGCGACCAAATACAAAAAAGATATGGGGATCGGTACACTGGTGGCGACTATGTTGCCCTATAGCATGGTGTTTTTAGTTGGCTGGATAGTATTGTTCTACGTCTGGGTCTTTGCCTTTGGCTTACCGGTCGGTCCAGGTTCCCCGATATATTATCAACCTTAATTTATGAGGTTGTTAAATTTAGCTGGGCGTTAAGCCCAACTAAATATTGTAATTGCCAAGTGTTAATTGATAATTCAGTCGACACTTTTCTCATATTATAGGGTCTACTATACTGAGGGTAAATAAAGAGGGCGAAATGATGAATAAATTTATAGCATGTTTATTGAGTGTTGGTGTTGCACTAACACAAGGTCAGCTAGTACAAGCGGCACAAATTGAGGTTAAGTGGTCAAACCCTGATAAGTACAGTGACATTGACGCGGGTCAAGAGCACCGACAACACTTTAAAGATAGAACCTTTAAAGCATTTGAAAAGCACTTTGCTAAGTTGGCAAAATCGCTACCTGAAAATCAAAAGTTTGTTTTAGATATTACCAATGTCGACTTAGCTGGTGATGTTAATTTTGGTGGCACCAAGCGTATTCGCATAGTGAAAGATATTTTTTTCCCACGTATGGATTTTAGTTACCAATTGCTAAGTGCTGAAAATACCGTGGTTAAAAGTGCTGAGGTTTCACTAAAAGATTTAGGTTTTCTGATGCATACAAACTTTAGATATCGAAATAAAACGTTAGGTTATGAGAAAGAGATGTTTGATGATTGGTTCAATAAAACCTTTGAAAATGAACTGGTGAAATAGTCGCGGATTTTTTGTTGAGGTTTTTTCATACTGAAAAAAAACGCAGCGAAGCTGCGTTTTTTATTGTAGCGGTTTTAGCTTTGTTCAAATTTGGCTAAAACACTAAATAACTGCTCTATTTTTTTGACGATATCGATCAGTGCTTGTTGATCAGAGGTTTTTTGCCAAAAAATCAAATCATTCGCGACTTCTTCAACATAAGGTTGAAAAGTATTTGCCGAACATTTAAAGCCGGCATCTTCAGTAAATATTGCCGCAAAGCTTGCTTGTTTTGCTTCACGTAATGTGGTTAACGTGGCGTCTGCTTTGAGTGATTTTTTTAAAATAATCGAAATATTTTCAATTAATTGTTTGTGTACTGCTTCGCTCATAATAACTCATATTCTTTTTGTGTTTTCAATGACACTATTATGCCAAATTGCTTAGGTTTTTGTTAGCTTCTCTAACAAATTTCAATATTAAATTACTAGAGACATTATCATCAGTGGCCAAACGACTTTTCTGTTAAGTATTAAGTGCTGTTTAAATGACCAATGCGATACTAAGTTGGTCAGGTTTTTGTTGGCCTATCTAACAAACCTCAACATTAAGTTACTAGAGACATTATCATCAGTGGCCAAACGACTTTTGTGTTAATTATTAAGTGCTGTTTAAATGACCAATGCGATACTAAGTTGGCCAGCTTTTTGTAGCCTATCTAACAAACCTCAACATTAAGTTACCAGAGACATTATCATCAGTGACCAAACGACTTTTCTGTTAAGCATTATGTGCAGGTGACCAAAGCTATGCCAAATTAATCGGCGTTTTATTAGCCTCACCAGCAATTTCTCTGACAAGTTTCGGCATTAAATAACCGGGTAAAATAGCCATTAGCTCTAAGGTGATTTTTTTTGCCACTGATTCAGTAATATCGAAATGCGCAACGCCTTGTACTTTATCAAATAAATGTAAGTAGTAGGGCTGAATACCACTATCAAATAAGCGCTCACTTAGTTCAGCTAGTGTCTTGGCGTTATCGTTAACCCCTTTAAGTAAAACACTTTGGTTAAATAATGGAATTCTTGCGGCAAGTAAAGGTTCGATAGCTTGTGTGACCTGTGAATCAATCTCGTTTGCATGATTGACATGAAAAACAATGGTGGGTTTAAGTCGTGTCGAGCTTAAGGCTTTGACTAAATCAGGCGTAATACGTTGCGGAATAACAATAGGTAAGCGGGTATGAATACGCAAACGCTTTACGTGAGGGATTTTTTCAATTTCGGTAATTAACCATTGTAAGTGTTCATCATTGGCCATTAAAGGATCGCCACCACTAAAAATAACTTCATTGATTGCTTGATGATTTTTAATATAGCTAAGCGCTTGCTGCCATCGTACTTTATTAGGACTGTTGTCAGCGTAGGGAAAATGACGTCGAAAGCAGTAACGACAATTTATCGCGCAGCCAGTTTTTACCATCATCAGCACCCGATGTTTATACTTGTGTAGTAATCCAGGTGCAACCGTGTCATGTTCTTCGAGTGGATCTGCGCTGTAACCGTCAGTAATTGAAAACTCTAAATCTAATGGCATAACTTGCTTTAATATCGGATCGTTTATATCGCCTTTTTTAATACGTGATAATAATGGCCTAGGTACGCGTACTGGAAATAACTTACGGGCAGCAAAGTGCTGTTGATAGATTTCTGGTGAAATATCAACCAACTCTAACAAGGTTTTTGGATCGGTAATCACATTTGCTAATTCTTTTTGCCAAGAAGTGTGCAATCTATCGCTGATTTGGGTTATTATTTGCGGCATTTCTATATTCAATTTTTAACCTTTGCGTTTACTACGTGAACGAGCGAGCATAATAAATATGGCTAATTTTAGCACCAACCAGTTCAAAGCTGGACTTAAATTAATGATTGATGGTGAACCTTGTAACATTATCGACAATGAAATCGTAAAGCCAGGCAAAGGGCAAGCATTTAACCGTATTAAAATTCGTAAGTTGATCTCTGGCAAAGTGTTGGAAAAAACTTATAAATCAGGTGAAAGTGTTGAAGGCGCCGATGTAATGGACTCAGAACTTGGCTATTTATATGCTGACGGTGAGTTTTGGCATTTTATGAATAACGAAACCTTTGAGCAAATTGCCGCTGATGAAAAAGCCGTAGGCGATGTGGCTAAATGGTTAGCAGAAGGTGATGTTTGTACTATCACCTTTTGGGATGGTAATCCTATTTCAGTCGATCCACCAAACTTTGTTGAATTAGAAATTACTGAAACTGACCCAGGCCTAAAAGGTGATACCGCTGGTACAGGTGGCAAACCAGCAACATTAGTGACTGGCGCTGTGGTTCGCGTACCGTTATTTGTCCAAATAGGTGATGTGGTTAAAGTGGATACCCGTACCGGTGACTATGTTTCACGTGCAGGTAAGTCTTAAGTATTTATCCCCGTTCGACTTGCTGAAATCAGCATCTTGAAGTGGCGCGGGTATAATGATAAAAATAGCCTGCATTTGCAGGCTTTTTTATGGCTTTTAACGTATAAAAGGGCAATGGTTTTAATCGTAGGGCAAGGTTAGCCAATTTGGCTATTTCACATTGAAATTAGCTAACTTGCCCCCACGTTAAAGACACGCAATTATTTTGGGGTTCTCTATGCTAGCGGCATTAAAAATATCAGGATTGAAGAAAACTTATAAAGGTGGCTTTCAGGCACTTAAAGGTATTGATCTAACAGTTAAGCAAGGGGATTTTTTTGCTTTGCTCGGCCCCAATGGCGCTGGTAAGTCGACAACAATTGGTATTATCACCTCATTAGTCAATAAAACTGCCGGTAGTGTCGCGGTTTTTGGTCATGATATCGACAAAGAGCTTGAAACAGCGAAGAGTTTTATTGGTTTAGTGCCGCAAGAATTCAACTTCAACCAATTTGAATCCTTAATGAAAATACTGGTGAATCAAGCTGGCTATTACGGTGTTGAAAGGCCCTTAGCGATTAAACGCGCGGAAAAATATTTAAAGCAACTCGATTTATGGGAAAAGCGTAACGACGCCGCCCGCATGCTGTCAGGCGGCATGAAACGCCGATTAATGATCGCTAGAGCATTAATGCATGAGCCGCAAATGCTGATACTTGACGAACCAACGGCGGGCGTTGATATCGAATTACGACGTTCAATGTGGGGCTTCTTACGAGAGCTTAACCAGCAAGGCATTACCATTATTTTAACCACACACTATTTGGAAGAAGCCGAAATGCTCTGCCGAAATATTGCCATTATTGATTCTGGTATCATCGTTGAAAATACTGATATGAAGTCGTTATTAGCTAAATTGGATGTAGAAACCTTTGTTTTCGATTTAAAACCGAATAGCGCACCAACAGCGTTAGCTGACTTGAGCTCAAGAGTTATTGATGATCACACTTTAGAAGTTGATGTAAAAAAATGTCAAACCATCAACTCAGTGTTCACCGAACTCAACAAACAAGGCATTGAAGTGTTGAGTATGCGCAATAAGAGTAATCGCTTAGAAGAGTTATTTGTGAGTCTTGTAGGTAGTGGTCAAGCGTCAATCGATAGTGCGGATAAGGAATAATCATCATGGCTTCATCTAGAAATATAGTGGCACTAAAAAGTATTCTCCATAAAGAAATACACCGTTTTATGCGTATTTGGGTGCAAACCCTGGTTCCACCCGCCATAACCATTAGTTTATATTTTGTGATTTTTGGCTCGCTAATCGGCTCACGTATTGGTGAAATGGGCGGCTTTGATTACATGTCGTTTATTGTCCCCGGTTTGATCATGATGAGTGTTATTACCAATTCATATTCCAACGTCGCCTCGTCATTTTTTAGCGCCAAGTGGCAAAGAAATGTTGAGGAAATGCTAGTAGCGCCAGTGCCTAACTGGGTTATCGTGGCTGGTTATGTTGGCGGCGGTATGGCACGAGGCATGTTAGTCGGTAGTATTGTGACAATAGTCGCGATGTTTTTTGTTGAGATACAAATTCATAATATATGGGTGATTATTGCCACTGTTGCACTAACCTCAGCTACCTTTGCTTTGGGCGGTTTAATTAACGCTATTTTTGCCGGCAGTTTTGACGATATATCAATTATTCCAACCTTTATCCTGACACCATTAACCTATCTCGGCGGGGTGTTTTACTCGATCAGTTTATTACCTGAGTTTTGGCAAGGTGTCTCGCAAATCAACCCGATTGTTTATATGGTCAACGCCTTTAGATATGGTTTCTTGGGCATATCTGATGTTAGCTTGGGCTTATCATTTGCGGTATTAGGGGTCTTTATTGTCAGTTTGTACACCATTGCTATGGTGCTCATTACTAAAGGTATTGGTTTAAGAAGCTAATTAGCTATTGTATTGAATTTATAGGTAAATATTTAATGACCGAGACAAAAATTACCGGTGACTCGAAAGCAATTGTCACTAATCAACCCGGTATACATGAAAAGTTAGTTGAAATTGTTAATAAGCATATTGCGCACCCATCGCAAAAGCCAATACAAGCACATACTCAACAAGCCTTTGATGAAATTAATGCTATTGTGCAACGTTTTTCGGGCGAAATAATTCTAGATTCGTGCTGTGGTGTCGGCCAAAGTACGCGTTTATTAGCCAAGCAAAACCCTGATGCCTTAGTCATAGGTGTTGATAAGTCAGCACATAGAATTAACCGTAATGTTGACGAAGTAAACCGCGATGATGGTCAGGGCAGGGTTGAAAATTACCACCTGATACGCGCCGATTTAAATGATTTTTATCGTCTGGTTGTTGCCGCGAATTGGCCAGTCAATAAACACTATATTTTATATCCAAACCCTTGGCCAAAAGCAAAGCATGTGCAGAGACGTTGGCATGGCAGTGCCGTTTTTCCACAAATTATGGCGGTTGGCCAAGAGATTATTTTACGCAGCAATTGGCTACTCTACTTAGAAGAGTTCCAATTAGCTGCTGAGGTATTATCTTTTAAAGGCGAAATATCAGTGGTTAACGTTACTCAGCCGTTAACGCCATTTGAGGCGAAATTTCATGCTAGCGGTCAGCAATGCTGGCAGTTGCATATTTTTAAGTAATCTTCATTAGCATTATCTATCTAGGCAAGCCTAGTGACTGCGCATCATGGATGAAGTTATTAATCGCAGCGCCTAGATGCTAATTTTTAACCACTTTGCAGCCGTGAGCTAATCAATGCCCGTTTGTACTTGCAGGCGGTTTTGTATCATCGCTGGCATTAGAGGGCAAAATGTTGAGGAGCACAAAATAACTGCTTTTATCCTGCTCTATTGCCTATGTGCTGATTGTAATTATCAACATTTAATGGCTCATAAATTGATGTATTAGCGTTGTTATGTGATCATTTAAATTATCTTCAAACTCATCAATCGTCTTGCCAAAGATCGATAAATACTTCTCTGCTTGATGAGGGGTAATTGTTTTACCAGCCAAGTTGTATTGCATCTCCGGTAATGTTTTATCTGCCCGGTGAACAATATGCCAAGCGATATAATCTGAATCTGATGTTTGAAGTTCCGCTTGAGCAAATTTACAAAAATCAGCAATATAATTTAGTCCATCGGGCCCTAAACATCCGGCTTCTACTCGATATATTACTGACAGTTTTTTATCTTCATGTAAAGGTGTTAAATTTTTCATATAACTCATCTCAAATTTATCATCCATCTAAAAATATTGAGGTAATCTTTAGCTATTTTAAATAGTTTACGGCTCAATAAAAATCAATTGTTCTTGTCTTACTTTAATGCGTTATTAGGCTTTTTAGCTACTAGTTTATTTAAAACAAAGCAGGTTATAGCTAAATATATAATGGTAATAATATGCTTAACAATCACGTTGAATGGAGCATCAGCTTGATAAGCTAGGATAGCGTCCGTAACGGGCATAACAATACCAAATAAAGCAGACCACATTAAAATTGAATAATGGCGAGTATATAAGAGATAGCTAAGCATTAAGGTGATAAAAAGAGTACGAGAACCATAAATATTTACCCAATCGCTATCCATAGTAGAAAACAACTCAGTGCCTCTTACACTTGAGAAAGCTGATGGGTCAATATAAGCAAAGATCCCATAAAACCCCTGCAAAATTGTCATAAGTAAAACCAGGGTAATACCGACAATTTCTAATGTTGATTTTTTTATATTCATATTATCCATATAGACCTAAATTATTGAAATACCTAACGAGCCGGGAGAATTTCTGTTTTAGAAAAACAGCCAACTGGAATTTTCCGTTTGAAGCGCTTGTTATATTTAAACGACTATTATGCTATGAGCAACGTTTACTAAATGGCTTGATGACCTTCAATTCCCCTGAGGAGTAACTAACTTTTTGATCATAATTAATTTCTTTTATCATTTTCCAGATATCTTGTTCGCGTGCCATTAAATAGCTTTTACTAAAGCATGATACTTTACCGTCGTCTTTAAGGCCGTATATTGTATGGCAACTAGCTTTTGAACTATCTTTTGTAACATAGCAGCTAATAGATGTTGAACGGACATTATGGATGATACCTTGTTGGTTAAACCATGCCTCCGATTCTTGGGCCGTAGCAACTTTAACTTTTCCCGATTGTTTATTACGAACATGATCTGTTTTATAGGTATAAGTAGGGTTTGCTTTATCGATTTTATCATTATCCAATATGTTTACCACAGCCCACCCTTTTGCACTTTTGAAAAGTTGAAGTTTTACTAAGCTATCTTTCTCATGGCTATCCGTATATTGGTAACCAATAAAGCCTACTTTAGGGAAGACATTTTCATCAAAAGAAGTGTAACTCATTCCAAAAGTACTTTTTTTTATAAAAGGTTGGAGTTTAATATGTGTAGCTATATATTTATCAGCAAGATGAGTAAATACATTAAAGTTATCTGTTGTCAGGTCAATTTCCTGCTCTATAGCAAAACACGATATGCTTGCAGATAATGCAGTTCCCAAAAGTAAAACCATGATATTGGATTTCATAATTATTTCCCTATAGTTGTTCGAATAAGCTTAATTTTAAGCCTAACACCTAAATAACAGCCATAAAATTGTTGGCTAAAATAAGCGACGAAGGAGCAAAAGCCAACTGTTTTGGCCTGGTTTATTTTCTTGGTTTTTAATTTATAATTTGAGTGAAATAATTATCAAGAGCTATAGAAGAATGCCTTGTTTCAAACGTTTTTCCAAGATTTGAAGCAGACTTTTGGCCAAAATATAATTTTTCGCTATCAATATAAATTAACGTGTAATTCGGTGAAAGATCTCGATTATCTGAATTATAAGTAAAAGTTTCATTTAAACCATTAGCTTGGATACTTTCTTCACTTATTACCTTACCTGTAATATCAAATTTTGAGACATCCAGATAATCAAACATTATTGAGCCACACTCTGTATCAGTTGGATGAAAATACGCTGTTCGATAAGTAGATTTCAGCGAAGAATCTATAGTTAGTTTGATCTTGACGTTCCATGGATCTTTTAACTCGTCACTTGAGAATTTATTGTCAGGAGAACATGCTTTTTCCCAAGACGTATTAGATAACTTTATTTTAAAGTTACTTTTTGATGTTTCAGTAGCCGCAGCGCCTTGAGAACCTCCACAAGAAGATAAGACCATTGACGAAAGGGCTATAGTTATACATATATTTTTCATTCGCACTCCATGCTTTGAAAAACCAACGCCTCATTAAGAGGCTAAAAGTAGTTGGTTAAAATAAGCGACGACGGAGCAAAAACCAACTGTTTTTTGTCCTGCTTTAATGACTTATAGTTTTACATTGCAAATACACTGTTTATGTTTTGCCCTTGCTTTAATAAGTCTAAGTTTTCGTAAAGCTTAGACTTATTAATCCCGGTCGCTAGAACCCTTGCTGCTTGATAATGCTTAAAATCCAAATGATTAAAAGTTTGGTTTTTTACCGAGTTAACCTCATTTGGGGTTAAATCTATATTCTCCAACAAATATCTGAAATCAACTAATGTAGCTAACCCTTCCATAAACCAAATTGGTACGTTTATTGAGTAATTTAACCACCCAACCCTATGATGAACTTCTGCATGCATATATTCATGAGCAATCACATCAAGATTTTGACCTTCAGGGCCCAAGACAATACATTGACCAAGGACGCTTAAATGTGCGACGCCATATGGGTTAGAACCAAAGCTTACTGCTTCGTTTTCAGTTACAGTAATGATTACCTTAGGAGAGGATGTCATATTTCCAAATGTGTTATTTATTCGAGACTTTGCCAAGTTGATATTAGAAAGTAACTCATCACTTTGGATAATATTAATTAAAGGACTAAAAAATATGTTCGGCTCTATTTCTAAATACCCTGAAGGTGTAATGAGTTGGCATCCTATTATATGCCTTTGGCTGATTCCGGCCATTAAAATAATGAAAGAAACCCCCGTGATTAATGCTAACTTTAATTTGTGCACAAAACGTCCTTGTAAAACTAACAGTGTATTAATGCGCATTTCTAATTAATCCGTCGACAATAATGATTAATACTGTTGCGTATAATATTTTTATTAACTTATCAGTAACTTGGATTCCGTTCAACTTCATCTATCCGTTTACATAACGAGTCGCGAGATATTTGAGTCAAAAAGTGGCACGTTATGTACTCGGTTCAATAAAAATAAAAACTTATAAAATAAAATGTATTAAATTAAGTTGAGATAGACAAGCCTAAAGCTTTATACCATAAGGTGCTTACTGCTATATGCTGCAATTTATTTAGCCGCAGAAGTTATTCATTCGCTACTTACCGATAATTCGACAAAAAACTGGCCACTAAAGTTTTTAATGCGCACCAAGTGAGCATTATTAATACTGACTGAGTCTTATATTGATCAGTGTAAAGTTATTGCAGCAATAAATTCAGCAAAACAGGTGGCTGGTAAAATAGGGTTATCAATATGACACTAGCCTCAAGCGTTATGGCTAGTGATAAATTACTGTTATTGGAACATACAAAATATTGGTTAAATTAACAAAGTTTTAGCCAATAAATGCAGTAATCCAATTCGTGATTTAACCGTGTTCTATTGTTTTCTTAATATATTACAGTTAGTTACATTTGTGGCTTAGAACTTGATATAGCTTAAGTATATTAATTGTAATTTAGGATGAATAACATGACTAACAATATTAAAAAAACTGTATTTATGATGGCGTTGAGCAGTTTGGCTATTGTTGAGCTTGGTTTAGTTTATGCTGCAACCATGCTTGGCTAAATTAAGTTAACTTGCCGTTAAAATTTGATTTAAAGTTTAACTTCGATGGAAATAACGGGACTTTTGCCTCAATTTTTATTACAGTGCCGCACTTATATAAATCTGCTTGCTTAGGGCAAGTCGTTAATTAGTGAATAAGTATGACGGTGAGTAAACGCGCTGCAAAAGTGTCTGAAGAGTCATTACATCGCATTTTTACCATTCCTGTCGCACCTGATTCTACATTAGGTCGAATAGAGAATGAGATATCGCAAAATTTAGCGGGCTTTCTCGGTGCGCATATAGCAGCGACTGAGCAGGCATTGAGTGAAATTGAAAAAGATTTCGCCAGTTCGCAGATCCCAGAAGATCCTGCTTTTGTTTCCGATCACATGCATCACCTACTTGATAAGCTGGTGTCTCAGTCTGTTCATACTTCAAGTCCAAATTTTATTGGCCATATGACGTCCGCACTACCGTATTTTATTTTGCCGTTGTCAAAGTTGATGGTGGGTTTAAATCAAAATCTGGTGAAAATTGAAACCTCTAAAGCATTTACCCCGATGGAACGCCAAGTTTTAGGGATGATGCACCGTTTAGTCTATCAAGATGATGAGCCGTTTTATCAGCAGTGGATGCATAGTGCGAATCACTCCTTAGGTGCATTTTGCTCTGGTGGCACTATAGCTAATTTGACGGCACTTTGGGTGGCACGTAATAACATGCTAAAACCTGAAGGTGACTTTAAAGGTGTTGCACGTGAGGGCTTGTTCAAGGCGCTTAAACACTATCAATATGATGGATTAGCTATTTTAGTGTCGGCTCGTGGCCATTATTCATTGAAAAAGTCGGCGGATGTCCTAGGCATAGGGCAAGACAGTGTTATTGCTATTCCAACCGATGAAAATAATAAGATTGATTGCGAACTACTCAAAGCTAAATGTCAGCAGTTAGCCGATGAAAATATTCATGTGCTGAGTATTGTTGGTGTTGCCGGTACTACTGAAACAGGCAATATAGACCCGCTTGAAAAAATGGCCGCTATTGCCCAGCAATATGGCGCGCACTTTCATGTTGATGCCGCTTGGGGCGGTGCAACATTATTATCGAATAAATATCGACCTATGCTTAAAGGTATTGAATTAGCAGATTCAGTGACCATCGATGCACACAAGCAAATGTATGTACCTATGGGCGCAGGATTAGTGGTCTTTAAAAACCCAGCCTCTGTTGCCGCTATTGAACACCACGCAGAATATATTTTACGTAAAGGCTCGAAAGATTTAGGTAGTCATACCTTAGAAGGTTCACGCCCCGGCATGGCAATGCTAGTTTATGCTGCGCTGCACGTGATCAGTCGTCCGGGCTATGAAATGCTAATTAATACCAGTATCGAAAAAGCACAGTACTTTGCCGAGTTGATCGCTCAACACGCTGATTTTGAACTGATCACAGCACCAGAATTATGCTTGTTAACTTATCGTTATAATCCGCTTAGTGTGCAAAAATTATTGGCTAATGCTGATAACAGTCAGCAAGAAAGTATCAATGTTCTATTAGATAAGTTGACCAAATTTATTCAAAAACGCCAACGTGAGAATGGTAAGTCTTTTGTTTCTCGTACTCGTATTGAAGTGACAAAGTACCAAGGACGCAAAACCTTAGTCTTTCGTGTAGTGTTGGCGAATCCGCTAACATCAAAAACTATCTTACAAGATGTCTTAGCCGAACAAGTGCTATTGGCGCAAGAAAGTGAAACCTTTTTACCTGCGCTATTGGCGATGAGTTAGGCTATTTAAAACAAAAAAAGCGACTAACATCAGTAGTCGCTTTGATATTTTATAGCACAATATGAAAATTTCTCCTCAACTAGCTTAAGTCAATTTAACCTGTAAATTATCAATTAATCTTGCTTTACCACAATGGGCTGCCGCGAGAATAACCAATTCTTTATCTTCTGAACTTGCTGGTTGTAAGGTACGCGCGTGGCAAATGTGAATATAGTCAGTTCTCATACCGGTATGATCAATATTGCTGGCCGCTTGTTTTGCTAACGCAATAAAGTCATTGTTACTTTGAATTTCTTTCGCCAACCACTGAATATTTTGGCTTAACGCTGGGGCGATTTGCTTTTCTGCTTCACTAAGGTAGTTATTACGCGAACTCAATGCCAAGCCTGAGGCTTCTCGAACCGTGTCGACTGGTATTATCTCAATCGGCATAGATAAGTCTTCAACCATGGTTTGAATCACTTGCACTTGTTGATAATCTTTTAAACCAAAACAAGCGATATCAGGCTGAACAATATTAAATAGCTTGCATACCACAGTGGCAACGCCGCGAAAATGTCCCGGTCGGCTTTCACCGCAATAACCCACAGAGACATTAGGTACTTCAACGTAACTTTGTTTGTCTAAACCTTTAGGATAGATAATAGCGGGCGTTGGGGTAAACAATAAGTCACAACCAGCAGCGAGTAATTTTTCTTGATCGGCAGCCATGGTGCGCGGGTAGTTATCGATATCTTCATTAGCGCCAAATTGCATTGGGTTAACAAAAATACTGGCGACCACTTTATCGGCGAGCAATTTTGCTTGTTCGACTAAGGCAATATGCCCTTGATGTAAGTTGCCCATGGTGGGTACAAAAGCAATTTTAAGGCCTTGCTGGCGCCAGAGATTAATTTCGCCGCGTAAGGCCGAAATATTTTCAATTGTTTGCATGGTAAGTCTACTTTTTACTCGCTGTTAAAGGCGCTTAACTCTTGCTAAGCGCTCAATAAATTAGTTCGATTGCTGTTGGTTACTTAAAAATATGCTCAGGACCTGGGAAGTTACCCTTGCTGACTTCGTCAATATAAAGCTCTATCGCTTTTTTGATATCGCCGGTATCGATTAAAAAGTTACGAGAAAATTTTGGCATATAACTACACGAAATACCTAAGGCGTCATGCATCACTAAAATTTGTCCGTCAGTATTTTTACCTGCGCCGATACCTATGGTTGGAATCGACACGGCTTCGGTGATGGCTTTACCTAGGCTACTTGGAATGCACTCTAACACTAATAACTGAGCGCCAGCAGCTTCTAGTGCTTTGGCGTTTTCAATCATTTCTAGTGCCTTGTCACTTTCTCTACCTTGGACTTTAAAACCACCAAAGACGTTAACCGACTGTGGCGTTAAGCCTAAATGAGCGCAAACAGGGATGCCACGCTCAACCAGGCCTTTAATGGTTGCTTCTAACCACTGACCGCCTTCTAATTTTACGATGCTAGCACCGGCTTGCATTAACTTGGCGGCGTTTATATACGCCTGCTCGGTGGTGGCATAGCTCATAAAGGGCATGTCAGCGATAATGAGCGTGTTTTCCACGCCACGTTTCACTAATTGCGTATGATAGGCCATGTCTTCAATGTTAACGGGTAGGGTGTCATCATGGCCTTGTAAAACCATGCCGAGTGAATCACCAATTAATATTGCATGAATACCGGCTTGATCGAATATTTTCGCAAAACTGGCATCATAGGCAGTAATAGTGGTAATTTTTTCGCCTTGTTGTTTCATTTTCTTTAAGGTGGCGGTGGTGATCTTAGCCATATTGTTTTCCGTTGGTTATGATGCCGCGTTAATGGTTACTAGTGTTAGGTTATTATTTGCGAGCTTTAGAGTTATTATTCTAACCTAACTTACTATGAACTTTTAGTCCATTTTTTTCAATCTGCTTTGCCAGTTCTGCAATGCTAGCGCCATCAGGTAAAACTAAGTTTGGCGCTATTTCCGCTAAGGGCAGTAAAACAAACTCGCGCAATTTTAAACCATAATGAGGAAGGGTTAAGCGCTCGGTGTCGATAACTTGCTGATCAAATAACAGTATGTCTAAGTCTAGCACCCGGGCGCCCCATCGATTGTCTTTACGAACACGCCCAGCATCGTTTTCAATGTTTTGCAGCACATCAAGTAACGCCAGTGGACTTAAGCTCGTTACAATAGCGACCACGGCATTCATATAGTCGGGTTGATCTTTGGGTCCCATCGGGCGACTAAAATATAACGAAGAAACCTTATTTACCGTACAGTGCTCAAGTTGTTTTAACTTATCTAACGCGGCAGCTATTTGTGCTTGCGGACCAGATAAGTTACTCCCTAGACCAATGTAGGCTAATGGCACTACGCTTCGCTACTTGAACTTTGTACACGCGGTTTTCTGCGCTTACGTGTCGTGCGTCGAGGACCGCTCTTGCTGGCGACAATACTTTTCACCATCACTTGTTGCGTTTCAGCATTGCACTCTTGGAAATCGCCCCACCATTTGGCCAGCTCTTTCAGTGCGCTAGCTTGCTCGTTATTCGCACTGCTTGCGCCTTCAATTTCAGCGCGTAGTAATAAAAAGTCATAGCCCGCTCTAAACTTGGGGTGTTCAAGCACTTTAAATGCCCGTTTGCCATCTCGGCGTACTAACTTTTCTTGTAAAATCCAAATGTCTTTCATTACCGCTTGAAAACGTTTTGGTATCGCGATACTACGTTGCTGTTCAGACATTATTTCACTTAATGCGCCAAAAAATGCATCTTGTGGTGTAAGTTGTGTTTCACTATTTAAGCGCTGTATCTGCTCTTGCATTGGATACCACAGCATGGCAGCGAATAAGAACGCGGGTGTAACACGTTGATCATTATTGACGCGATAATCGGTATTCTTCATCGCTAAAGCAATAAAATCTGCTAAATAAGGCTGATTTTGTTGATTTAGCTGTTGATCAACCGCAGGGAAGAAATACTGAAATAAGCTGTAATCACGTAACTGATGGAAATTCTCTACCGCTTTGCCAGACATAAAGAGTTTTAAAAATTCTTCAAACAAGCGCGCTGGTGGAATATTAGCCATCAGTGGTGCAAGCGATTTTATTGGTGCTTTTGAGTCAGCTTGAATTTCCATGTCTAATTTTGTTGCAAAGCGAATCGCTCGTAACATTCTAACGGGGTCTTCACGATAGCGTGTTTCGGGGTCGCCAATTAAGCGAATTTGTTTGGCGTAAACATCAGCGACACCATTGGCAAAGTCATAAACTTTAAAGTCTTTGGCTGAGTAATAAAGCGCATTAATGGTAAAGTCGCGACGCTCAGCGTCTTCTTCAATACTGCCATAAATATTATCGCGTAAAAGCATGCCGTCTTCGCTTTGCTTTGAGGTTTTTTGGCAATTTTTTTCTTCATCGCTGTCGTGATGGCCTCTAAATGTGGCCACTTCAATAACTTCACGACCGAAAACAATATGAGCGAGACGAAAACGACGACCAATAAGTCGACAATTACGAAAGAGAACTTTAATTTGCTCAGGGGTCGCATTGGTCGCAATATCGAAATCTTTTGGCTCTAAACCTAATAAAATATCTCGGACACCACCACCGACAAGATAGGCGTCATAGCCGCCTTTATTTAAACGGTACAATACTTTTAGGGCATTATGACTGATGTGTTTTCTAGAAACAGGGTGCTGATCACGAGAAAGTATCTTGGGCTGTTCAAATGATGGCTGATTAGAATTCTTTTTTCGTGCTTTTCCAAGTACTTTTTTACACAAATTGATCACGCTTTTAATAATGATGGACCCCAGTTATATCAATAAATTTCTCGCGCAATGATATAACAGTGTAAGGGAAAAGAGAATGAAAACAGTGTGAAAAATCGGCTTATAAAACGATTTCTTGTGATTTTGGCACTTGAGTGATTGACCAGTGGGCAATTGCCCAGGTTAAAAGTTCATCAACATTGGCCTGTTTTAACTGTTCTGGGGGTTGCTGACCAAGAAAATTGAGCGCGGCAAAAAGTGACGGGACAGGATTTTTTTTATCAATCGTGGGCGCATTATTTTGCTTACTGAGTTTAAAGCCTTGCGAGGTAACGGCCAGTGGGAAATGGCCAAATTTAGGGGCGTTACGATGTAAAAGTTGGTAAAAGCTGAGTTGTCTTGCTGTTGGTTCAAGTAAATCACAGCCACGTATCACGTGTGTGATACCTTGATAAATATCGTCTACCACTACCGCTAATTGGTAGGCAAAAAGGCCATCTTTACGTAAGACAATAAAATCTTCTTGGGCAAGTTCAGAATTACAGCTGACTTGGTTTTGAATAAGGTCGGTATATTGTGAGATGCCGATAGCATTAATCACCCTAATCGCACTTTTATTTGCCGGTTGCGCTAAGTGTCGGCAATGGCCTTGGTAGATACCGCCATTAGCTTTAATTTGGGCGCGGGTACAGTTGCAATAATAACTGAGTTTCTGCTCTGCTAAGTGTGCCAATACCTCGCGATAAATCGCACTTTGTTGGCTTTGGAAAAGCACCTCTTCATCCCAATGCAAACCATAGTTCTCTAGCGTTGATAAAATTTCTCTACTGGCTCCCGCTTGTTCCCGAGGCGGATCAATATCTTCAATTCTCACTAGCCATTGGCCGTTATTATGTTTGGCGTCGAGATAACTTGCTAGCGCAGCAATTAGTGAACCGAAATGTAAAAAACCGGAAGGGGAGGGAGCAAAGCGACCACGATACATACTTGAAATATCTGGTCGCAATGATTTAAAGATTTCCACCAATGTTGGGTATTAACCCGCTAGTTGGCGTTCTTTGATTTCTTGTAAAGTTTTACATTCAATGCAAAGATCGGCTGTTGGACGGGCTTCTAAACGACGAATACCGATTTCAATGCCACAAGAGTTACAAAAACCAAAATCATCATCTTCGATAAGTTGTAAGGTTTTTTCAATTTTCTTGATCAGTTTACGTTCACGGTCACGGGTACGTAATTCAAGGCTGAACTCTTCTTCTTGCGCGGCACGGTCAACAGGATCAGGGAAGTTTGCTGCTTCATCCTGCATATGCGATACGGTACGATCAACTTCTTGACGAAGTTGCACACGCCATGCATCTAGAATTTTTTTGAAATGTTCTAGCTGCGCGCTATTCATGTATTCTTCGTTAGGCTTTTCAACGTAAGGGTTCACGCCTGCTAATGCTAAAATACCTAATGTTTTGTGTGTTGGCATGCTAATTCTCCTAATGCTACTAGACCTATATCGATAAACATAAGTTACATCATGTAACTGTATCGCTTGGTTGCAACTGCCAATTTAAATAGACCTGAAATATCCCACATATATTGTGTTAGCTAATATGAAATTCAAGGCTTAATTGATAAATAATCACGATAAAGTTAAAATTATTTTTAAAATATTACTGTCGTTTAAACTTTAACTTAGGTGACAATAAATTTTGAGCAAGCTCTTTTAGCAAGTTTTTAACCCTACCGTCAATCATTATTATAGTAATTTATTTTCGATTGCTGACAAAATTACCGGCACTTTGGTGCTTAAGGTAATGGTAAAGTTTTGCTTTTCTTTTTTGAAAACCGCTTTATAAGCCAGTATTTCAACACCTTGTTGACTCGCTTCGCGCAGTAGTTCGGTGTATTTAGCGTCAATATGCTCTGCGGGTTTTACCTCATTTATACCGGAATGCAGTACGGCAAATAAAAGCACCGCTCGGTCGCCATTTGCTGCCATCGCCATCAACTCGCGTAAATGTTTTTGGCCTCGCTCGGTAACCGCATCAGGAAAATAACCTTGATTTTCTGCTAGCAAAGTAACACTTTTAACTTCAATAAAGGTTTCGCGGCCGTTTTTATCATAAAGGTGAAAATCAATTTTACTATTTTCGTCGCCGTATTTTACTTCACGCCTTAAATCATTGTGTTGATGAAGCTCAGCAATCTTACCTAGCTTTAGCGCTTCTTCGGTTAATTGATTTGCCCGAAGAGTATTGACACAGATCCAATGATTGGCTTGGGTAAAGGTTAGCTCCCAGCTGTCGGGGTATTTACGCTTTACATTATCAGACGTACTGTACCAAACCGCATCGCCTGGTGTTGCACAGCCAGTCATTGCGCCGGTATTTGCCACATGGATTGTGCAGTCACTACCGTCTACTAAGGTGATATCTGCAAGGAAACGTTTGTAGCGTTTAATGAGTACGCTAGGTTTGAGTATAAAGTCCATAAAAATCTGTTTGATAAATCAGGCGTATAGGTTAATTATTTGCCAGCATAGTGTAAACTATAGTTTGAAATTAAATGCAAAGGCGAGAACATGACAACAGCTAATTCTGCTCCAGTATCCATCACATTATCTGACAGTGACCAAGCACAAGGTTGGCAACAAGGTAAAACTATCCAAATGGCGACTGATAATATTGCTATTTATTTACCAATTGATACTGTTTTTCGGTTACGAAAAATTCAAATGGCGGCGCGTAAAATAGAATCATTAGACGTTGAGCATGCATTGCTGCAAGGTGAAGGTTGGGACGAAGCGAGTCAATGGGCCTTCGCACTTGGCTTTAGCTGTGTAAACAAGCTTGAAAGTATCAGCTTTTGTGGTGATTCAGCGATGATTGAACGCTTAAACAATAAGCTGGCGGTTTATGCCTGGAGTCGTGATTTAACTAACCAGACCCCTGCTGAACTTTATCCCTTAAAGTTGGCACAGTTAACTTCAGATTATATTAAAAGCCTTGCCCCTGAGCATGTTGCTACGCGCCTTATTCAAGGTGAGGAATTGAAAGAGCAGCAATGGATGGGTATTTATAATGTCGGTAAAGGTAGTATTAATGCACCTTGTTTGCTCGAAGTAGATTTTAACCCAAGTGCTGATGACAGCACTCAGGTTGCTGCCTGTTTAGTCGGTAAAGGCATTACTTTTGATAGTGGTGGTTATAGTATTAAAAGTAACGCCGGTATGTTTGATATGAAATGTGATATGGGCGGTGCTGCGGTTGTCGCAGGCGCGTTAGCCTTAGCAATCAAGCAAGGTTTAAATCAGCGGGTTAAATTATATTTGTGCTGTGCAGAAAACATGATCAGCAACAACGCTTATAAATTGGGTGATATTATCACTTATAAAAATGGTGTTACTTGTGAAATAGCCAATACCGATGCTGAAGGTCGTCTTGTCCTCGCTGATGGCTTAATGGCCGCAAGTGAAACGGGCGCGGCAATGATTATCGATGCAGCGACCTTAACCGGTGCAGCAGTCACGGCCACAGGTGGCGACTACACGGCTTTATTCTCGCTTGATAATGAAGCAGTAATAAAAGCACAAGCGTCAGCAAAAGTTACCGGTGAGGCCCTATGGCAACTACCTTTAGAGCCTTGGCATCAAGATAAGTGTCCATCAGCCTTTGCGGATACGGCTAATAGTCGAACGCAAAAAGGTGGTGGTGCTGGTGGCGCCAGTAATGCGGCTGGATTTTTGTCACGCTTTGTTGGCAATGAAGGTGCAGGTTGGTTACATTTTGATTTAGCTGACGCTTATAATGGCACTGAGTCCGGTTTATGGGCGGCAGGCGCAACAGGTCTTGGTATTGCAACAATCGCAGACTTGATTTCAAAGGCTTAATTGCTTTGAAAATGTCATAGTTGATTGGCTGATAGGGTGAATGGTCAACTTTCGCTATTCGCCTATAAGTTAATTACTTGAAAAGCTGAGATTTACTCAGCTTTTTATTTTAAGGCGTTAAGTTTTACTCGTCATTGCAAGGTACACTATGATTAATATTAATTACGTAGCATATTACCTACTGTTTTCATTGGCTTTAGCGGTTGTTGCATATTTTGTTTTGCAAACTAAAAGCCCGAAGCCATTGAAAGACTCACTGTTCATTTTATTGGCTATGATGTTGCCGCCATTGGCCATTATTGTCTTTTTTTATAGCTTTTTTAAGGCGCCAAAAAGTACAGATAAAGACTAGTTTTATCGATATTTTGGTGACTGATGACAAAGTATTACTGTCGTGGATGAGGGTTAATTGTTTACTCGTTGTAAAAACTCTTCTAACCAAGATTTTGCATTATCTATGTCGCTAAAAACATAAAAGGTAATATTGCAGGCTTGATAAATTCTTCTTAATTGTAACTGTTGAATATCGGCGGTACTGCTATCTATTAATACACTCGCATTGGCGATTAACCCTTGTTTAACACGTTGTTTATTGACTTTAACTAAGGCTTCTTCAGCTTCTGGCGAGAAAATACTATTGCCATAAAACGAAATCAATAAACCCCAAGGCTGGCCAGAAAATTGCTCACAAGCACTATACATATCGTCGATGTACTTTTCGGTAATATGATCGCTAAAGGGTCCAAACGCATCGACTTGTAAAATATTAGCACGCGGTGTTATTAAATACTTTTCCTTAACTATTGTTGTCATTTTGCCACTCCATTTTAAACCGGGTGACAAGTCATAACAGCATTTTACGCACTTGCCAAGTAAGCATGTTTTTAAAAAATTGCCAATTTATTTTGATGAAATAAAAACAATAGCCAGTAACGACTAAGCATTTATTTTCCATGTCTGTACTGGCTCGTAACAAACCCCTAATGCCGTAGAGTAAGAGTGATATAAACTAAAACCTGTAATACTCAGCTGTTGCTCAACACTGGTTTGTTGAAGCGCTGTTAACCCAGAGGGTAAGGGATATTTTGCTTTACGAAAAAGGCTTAGGTGCGGTTGATAAACGCTATTTTCTAGGGGTATTTGGCTGTTGAGACATAACGCTATAATTAATTTATTTAACGGCATTAGCCAGTCTGGGTTGGTTGTCGGCATAAGGTGCAGTACCTGCGCTGTTTTAAAATAGCCGATTTTTGATAACACCAAAAACAAGGTCTGATTTTGCGCTTTAAAAGGCTGTAGATACTGTTGAATAAAACTGTGCTGCTGGTTAATTAACTGCGCTAAACTCAATTGTTGTTCATTATCTATCAAACCTAAAAAGGCCAAAGTAATATGAAAATTTTTCTCGTTGATCGCTTTAAACGGCAACGGCAAATGTTGCTCGCGCCATTGGGCAAGCTTTATTTTATCAGTATCTGAAATATCTAAAGCAATAAACATGCGCTTTTTCATTACTACTTTCCTGTTTACACACAGCAATAAAATGGCCATGGCTGATAATTAATTTTATAAACTCGAGCTTTAATTCACAACTATGACCAGGTCGTTGTTATGTTAACATTGCCAGCATAAAACTTTTAAACGCCATATTACGCTTTATAACTTATGACACTATCAGCAAAAAAACTGCCCATTGATGATATTAAAGCTGATGTCATTCTCGCATTAGAGCAACATCAAACTTTATTGTTAACTGCGCCGCCAGGGGCCGGTAAATCAACTTGCCTACCGCTATGGTTATTGGCTTTACCTTGCTTCGTCAATAAGAAAATGTACTTATTGCAACCTCGGCGTTTAGCGGCAAAAAATATCGCCTGTTATTTGTCAAAACAATTGGGTGAAAGTGTCGGTGAAACCGTTGGCTATCGCTTGCGTAATGAAAGTAAAGTTTCAAAGAATACGCGTTTAGAAGTCATTACTGAAGGTATTTTAACGCAAATCATTCAACACGATGCTGAACTGCTTGATTGTGGCTTAGTGGTGTTTGACGAGTTTCATGAGCGTTCGCTGAACGCCGATTTAGCCTTTGCGCTAACGCGTGATATTCAACAAGGTTTAAGAGAAGATCTAAAAATTCTTTTAATGTCGGCAACGCTAGCGACTGAAGCGATAAATCAGCAACTGCCTGATGCCATAGCGCTTGAAAGTAAAGGCCGTAGTTATCCGGTTGAAGTTAGTTACCAAGCACCGAGTAATGCGCGTTTTTGGCGTCAGCATGCGCTGTCAGTAATAAAGTCGCTAGTTAACACACACCTTGGGTCAATATTGGTATTTTTGCCCGGGACGGGCGATATTCGTTACTTAGCCGAGCAACTGCAGCCTTATATGCCAAAAGACATGGCGTTGTGCCCATTGTATGGTGAATTATCGCTGCAACAGCAACAACAAGCTATTGCCCCTGCACCGCTTGGTCAATTTAAATTGGTACTAGCCACCAATATAGCGGAAACCAGCTTAACCATTGAGGGTGTTGATTTAGTTATTGATTCTGGTTTGGAAAATGTTGCCTTATATGATGTGCAAACACTGAACAATAAATTAAGCCAACGCAGTATAGCGAAATCATCAGCGATTCAACGTGCTGGCCGAGCAGGGCGTTTACAAGCCGGCCATTGTATTCGTTTATATAGTAAAGATGATTTTGAGCGCAGAAACGAGCAAAGTGGCAGTGAAATTCAACAAGCCGACTTACTGCCGATGCTGATGGAAGTAGCGAGGTGGGGAGCAACTGCTTGTGCGCAACTGCCGATGATAGAAATGCCCAATGCTAAAAAAGAGCAGTTAGCTTGGCAGGAATTAACAGACTTAGGGTTGGTGTCATCGCAACATCAATTAACCGCACAGGGTAAAATGGCGGCGGCTTTCCCTTGCCACCCACGATTTGCGAAAATGTTGTTAGCGGCGGCACAGCTCGAGCAAAGCCAGCAGGTTGAACATTTATTAACACTGGCCTGCTTATATACCGCGTTATTAGAAGAACGCGACATTTTTAATGCAGAACAGCGGGCGGATAATTGCGATATTACCCAACGAATCATACAACTTTTCCAGCAGGCTAAAAGGCCTCAACATCAGCGAATAATTCAACAAGCTCAGCGCTTATATAGATTGGCGAATCAACAGCGTAATGATACTGAACGTGCTAATTCGGCAAAACCTTTTTGCCATAATGCTATGCAATTACCGCTACAGAGCAGTGGCTTATTACTGTTACTTGCTTATCCTGAGCGCTTAGCTAAGCAAAGAGATCAACAAGGCAATTACTTAACTGCCTATGGCAAAGGTTTAGTGATGAGTGATAATGATGCCTTAGCCGATAAAAAATATTTGGTTGCTGTGCAGTTTTTTCAACGCAAACAAAGCTTAGCTATTGCCATGGCGGCAGAGGTTAATCTATCAGCAGCACTCACTTGGCAAGTAGTAGCAGCAAAAAGCAAAACACATTTATATTTTGATAGTAAACAAAATCGCCTGCGCTGCGCTAACCAGCAGGTGATTGGCTCGCTTGTTATCAGCGAAGAAAATACCACACAACAAATAGCAAGCGAGCTTTTGATTGCTTGTTGGTGTCAACAAATTCGTAAACGCGGTCTTAGTTGGCTTAAATTTGATGAGCATGCACAGCAGCTGCTGCTGCGTTGGCGCTGGCTGAATCAAAGCCAAAGTCATTTGGCTTTCGCTGAGGTTAGTGAAGAACATTTACTCAATGACTTGGAGCAATGGCTTGGGCCATATCTAACTGACATTACCACTAAAGCGCAACTCGATAAACTTAACTTAGCCGATGTGCTATTAGCAAAGTTAAGTTATCAACAACAGCAAGTATTTAACCAACTGGCGCCAAGTCACTTTACCGGACCAACAGGGCGAAAATGTAAAATTCGCTACAGTTCAGAGCAGGCACCGATTGTGTCGTTGCCTATGCAGGAATTATATGGTGTTAGTGTCACCCCGTCGGTAGGTGATGTGCAATACAATACGCAAGTAGCGTTGATTATCGAATTACTGTCGCCAGCACAGCGACCCATTCAAATTACCCAAGACTTAGTGGCATTTTGGCAGGGCAGTTATCGCGAAGTACAAAAGGATATGAAGTCTAAATACCCCAAGCATTTTTGGCCAGATGATCCTGCTAGTGCCCAAGCAACACGAAAAACTAAACGCCATATCAAGCACTAGCTGAGTTAAATATTTAACCCGTTGAAACTCACTAATGCTGTGTGATGAAATTTCAATGTTACTTTATTTGTTGTTGAATAAATGTTCGGGTGTCATTTAGTAAATCTATTCGAGTAGGCTCATTAACATACATCATATGACCACCGTGATAGTATTGATATTGAATTTGTTCAGACTTTATCCCATGGCGATTTAAGGTATATTCTGCATCAAAAAAAGGGGTAACTAAATCGTAAAGACCAGCAGCAACAAACACTTTAAGTGCTGGATTAATACGCAAAGCCTTTGACAAATCGTGCGTCGTATTAACGTAAGTAGGTTCCCAAGCGGTATTTTTTGGTGCTGTACGCCAACTCCACTGATTTGATAATTCATCATCTGCCGGTGATAAATAAGTGCGATTCCAATCCACACCTAAATCACTGCGAATATAACTCATCAGTGCGGAATTAAATGCCGATGAAATAGCACTAGCTGCGTCATAATCAGGTGTTGCTTTTAAATCATCTACTTCATCAACGGTGTAACGTGCATCTAACAATCCTATCGATAGACCTTTGTCGCGTAAAAGCTCTTTAGCAAAGTGAAATCCTTGAATACGCAACTCGGCTCTATCAATATATGCGGGGGTAAGTCCAGTAAAGTAGGCTAATCTATTGCTAATATGGTTTTTAGTTTCTTCGCTAATAGTATTGCCTTTAAATAAGGCTGGCATTAATTCATCAGTGGCAAATGTCCGTGCAGCAATAAGAAAGTTAGCTAAATTTTCAGGCTTTGGTTGCACCTTGCCATGATAAACCGCAGCGGCTGCCATAGTCGGTAAATAAGTAATATGAGAGATTAAATTATCTCTTATATAGGGACTTGACCCTTGATAATCTAATGCTTGCGAGATAAAAATAATACCGTTCAAGCTAATAGATAAATCATGCTCTAAAATTTTAGCGACCGCTGCAGCACGAGTTGTGCCGTAACTTTCGCCCAATAAAAAACGCGGTGAATTCCAACGGCCATTATCTGTGATCCACGTTCTGATAAATTCAGCCATCGAAGCGGCATCTTCTTGTAACCCCCAAAACTCTTTACCTTCGTGTTTCCCTAACGCTCGAGAAAAACCGGTACCAACAGGATCAATAAATACAAGGTCTGAAACATCGAGTATCGATTCTGCTGTCTCTAAAATAGGATAAGGCGGAGCTCCGGGGAATTGCGCATCGCTAGGTACTTTTACCCGCTTGGGCCCAAACGCGCCCATATGCAACCAAGTTGATGGCGAACCAGGCCCGCCATTCCATATAAAGGTGACAGGTCGATTTTCTGCTTTTTGCTTATGCTTTTTGGTATAAGCAAAAGTAAAAATACTAGCGGTTTCTTTACCATGCTTATCTCTTAAATACGTTTCTCCAGCAGTGGCGGTATAATTAATATTTTGCCCGTTAAAGCGTCCTTTATGTTCACTAATAAATTGATGAGCTTGGGGGATTGGATTAAGCTCTGTTTTATCATTGACATTATCTGCACCATAAACGTCAACACTAAAAACAATCAAAAGCTTAATACATATAAATATGAAGCAAGGTTTAAATACCATAGCTGCTATCCAAATATAATAATATCAGTTAGTTATAGGAGAGGTGTTTGAATTTGTCAATTTATAACTAAGCATGTAATGGTCAGTTATTGCGTCAAATTGACAATTGTAGCTAGCTGTTTTTACTGGTTATTGTGGTTAAAAAACGTCAGTATTAATAGGTTAATAAATGAGTGTTTACCTGCTAGCTTGATGAGGAGACTCAATAGCTTCAACCTTATTGGTCTAAGCGCAGTAGGAACATGTTTACGTGTTAGTCACTATTGAACTGGCGCTGTGGATTCGAGGATCCAATCTTTGATGCCATATTTAGCTAAAATAGCCGCTAATTTTCCATTGCGTCTAAAATCGATTATTCCGTTATCAAATATATTGACAATTTCTTTACTTATATGAGGTGAAAATCCTAAATATAGCGGGGTGAAACTTCCTTCTGAACCAGCGTAAATAATATTAGATTGTGGTGATTTTGATAATTCGTATTGAATAGCAAATCTCGAATCTAAAATAATATCTATCCTGCCAAGTTTTAGCATATTTATCAACGCTAATAGCGGACCATCGCCGCTGGCGGTATGTATATTTTCTTTATTTTGTTTTAATGCCTGGTCTAATTTTTGCCCGTATTTGTAACCGCTTATAACCCCTAATGTTTTTTTGTTCTCAAACGATGCATGCAAACTTGTGATATCCCTAAATTGCCAATGTTCGTTACGTCGAACATAGAAATCATTATATGAAATACCAAAGGTCAACCTGCTGCGTTGCAAATTATTGCCAATGAATTGTTGAGGGGATATAGCTAATACAATATCCAATTTACCTGTCTCTGTCAGAGCAAGCGCTCTTGAAAGAGGAATTAGTGAAAACTTTAATTGAATATCATTATTTTCAGCAATATCCTGCAGTAATTCTACTAAAAAGCCAGGTAAGCTTTTGTTATTGCATATATAGGGGCACCATTCATCAGAGGCTACGCTTAATGTTTTTGATTGCACTGCTAATACTTGGGCGCTTAAAAGTAACAATAAGAGTGCAAAAATTGATTTCAAACTATGTCCTTTCCGACTAATAGGTAAATTATCTGTTATCTGTTATCTGTGTCGCTTTTAAGCACGAGTATACTCATTCATTTATTAGCTGTCGACCTATAGTCTAGTGCGCGAAGATACCAGCGCTCTATTACTAAGAACTATGGTCAATATTGTATAGTTGGGAGTTTTTTTTGGAAATCAAAAAACGATAATAAATACATCGCAGTCAAATTTTTATTATCGCTTTTACAATATGTTGTGTACTTCATTTGCAAAGCTAAAGCGCCTAGATTTACGCTTAAAGAAATTCCCTCGTTAATATTAATGGATAGTCATTGTGCTTAAGTTGAGTTATTTGGCTTGCAAAAATTAAAAGTTATTCAGAAAAAAAATAGCGGATTTACAAGATAATAGACGCTCTTAAATTGGAGGCTTAAAACTCTCTTGATTCCGTACCTATGTACAGAGGTTATATTGGCTTAATGTTTTCAAAACTAGCCGTTCACAATGACTAATAAAATTTTAGACAAGTTTGGCTCCAACGGTGTTTGGCTTGCAGCTCTTAGTTGTACTGCATGTTTCCCTGCGCTTGGTTCGTTAGCGTCCGTTTTAGGGCTAGGCTTTCTATCTTACTTTGAAGGTATTGCTATCAATACTTTACTCCCCGTATTTGCAACATTAGCTTTACTGGTGAATTTATATAGCGGGTATCAAGGTCAAAATCATCGCAGGGGCACACTTAGTATAATTGGCCCAATAGCCGTATTATTAGCCCTTTATCCGTTATGGCAATACAATTGGAGTCGTTATTTATTCTACGCTGGTATTTGTTTAATGGTGCTAATGTCAGTTTTAGATATCGTTAAACCCGTAAAGAACAAAAGATGCAAAATATAGCGTCTCATTCCGTCATAACATGTCCAGAGTGTGGTTTTAGTAAGACAGTAAAAATGCCAACTAATGCTTGTCAGTGGTTTTATGAGTGTGAATATTGCAAGACACTTTTGAAACCTTTAAAGGGGGATTGCTGCGTCTATTGCTCCTTTGGCTCGGTGAAATGTCCACTGATTCAAGCGCAGAATAGTTGCTGTACTCGTTAAACCGTGATTTTCTTCAGATGAAGTCAAATATTGCGCAGGCTCTACCATGATTACCGGATGCTTAGCGTCGCTTTGTACTCAATTTTTTCTTTTAACTCTGCAATAAACCACATTTTATTCGCGCGAATCACCAGTAACAAATCAATGTTGCGCTAGCTTGCGCTAAAAGGGTGTAAAGCTTAAGTTCTCAATTGAACAGTCGACTATTTTACGTTTTACGTTATACTGCCGCGCTTAAACCTAGTATTTAATTTATAGCATTTTATTTAGCGGAGTTCATCATGCACGATCTGTATTACAAAGGGCGTATCCACACCAGAGTAAACCATGTAAAAACAGGTTATAACACTAAGCGTGCGGTTAAACTTGGGACAGAAAAGCATCCGTTAACACTAGTCGTTACCAGCGAAGAAAAAAAATTAGAGCTAGCCGCGTTAGTTGCTGAAAATGAACTCTTTGCCGATATCACGGTAGATAGTGCCGCAGATGAAAATATTATTGAGCTGACAGCGATATTAAACAAGCCAAAGACCACTACCTTTGAAAAAACGCCAAACCGTAATGATCCTTGTTTATGTGGTAGTGGTAAAAAATATAAAAAGTGTTGTGGTTAATAATATTTTATTACTTTAAATAGCTTAAAACGGATGCTGCTCACTAGTTAATGAGCGGCACTGCTTGATCAAAAAGGTATTTTTACAACTAATATTTCAACATTCATCTCGTTTACTATCCAATAATTCAACATAGTTTTTGGCAGCAAATTACTAATCGTGGTGCTATTTATTGCCCTCATTGTGACGATTCAATTGTGCTATTACTGCCATTGCTTGAGTAAGAGTATTTTTATCACCATCTAGCCAATGAATTTTAGCGCCATTGCGCTCTAATCGTCGTAACCAGGTGTCTTGTTTTTTTGAAAATTGATGAATGGCTGAGTTCAGCTTTTGAAAACAGTCATTTTTGCTTAATTGGCCCTGTAAATGTTGTGCAATATAGCGATACTCTAAACCGTAAAAATATAAGGTTTCCCAACTCACCCCTTGAGCATGTAACTGGGCAACTTCTGCAATAAGGCCTTGTTCCATGCGCTGCTTTAAGCGCTCGGTTATGCGTTGACGAATAATCTCTCTCGGCCACTTTATGGCAAAGATAAGTGGCTTAAGTGCGGGGAAATCATTAATGCTATCTTGCGCCGCTAGCTCACCATGGGCAATTTCAATAGCTCGCACCAGTCGGTCATGCTCAATAAGATCTGTGGTGTTATGCAAATTCGGCTTAAGCAGCACTAACTTTTGAATTAACTGCTCATGGCTTAAGGTGGCTAATACTGCCCTTAGCTCTACATTCTCAGCAACTTCAATTAAGCGATAGCCTTTTAATATTGAGTCGACATAAAGTGCTGAGCCGCCTGCCATAATAGCGAGCTTATCTTTATGGGTAATTTCTTGGTAGGCGTCAATAACGTTTTGTTGAAAGTCGAAAATATTATATTCGTAACCGGGATCGACAATATCAATTAAGTGATGCTTTATCTCTTGATATTCATTAAGATCTTTGCCACTACCAATATCTAAACCACGATAAACTTGTCGGGAGTCTGCTGATATTATCTCACCATTGAGGGCTCTTGCTAGC
The DNA here is from genome assembly GCA_963977145.1 of uncultured Colwellia sp. Lineage (GTDB taxonomy): Bacteria > Pseudomonadota > Gammaproteobacteria > Enterobacterales > Alteromonadaceae > Cognaticolwellia. The sequence goes on along the minus strand of CAXBNP010000024.1, from coordinate 28,560 downwards.
TCTACCGCCAGCTTGGTTTTACCTGACGCTGTTGAACCCAATACCACTAGCATATTAAATGCTGACATAGCTAACCTATAAATATTGACCAAAATTAATGCTTGAATTATATCGTTATTTTTTGCTGGTTACGAACTAACTTCAGACATTAAAAATAATCATTTGGGTTATAGTCTTAGCTAGATTATTATAACGACCTAATGGCATTTCCTAGAGACACTTCCATAAAGTATGACAGCCAAAAAAACTGCTCAAACAGCAACCAAAAAATCTAAAAAAGACCATACTAAAACCGCAATATTGCAGGAGGATATTGGCGGCAATGGTGTTAAAAGAGCCTTGCGCTGGTCGTTTTGGTTTATGGTGAAAATGACAGTTATCGCGCTATTTGTACTCTTTATTTATAGCATTTATCTTGATGAAAAAGTACGTGAAAAATTTGAAGGTCAGCGCTGGCAGGTACCTGTGCAGGTTTATGGCGCAATTGAAAGTTATAGGGTGGGAAGTAAGCTGTCGCTTACTAACTTAAAGCAGTCTTTGCTTGCTAATCGCTATAAAAAAGTGGCTCAGGTGCAACGCCCAGGCGAGTTTGCTTTGTCAGAAGATAAAGCCATTATTTATCGTCGAGCATTCGATTTTGGTGCCGGTATCGAACCCGCAAATAAAGTAACTATTGCTCTTGCTAACGGTAAGGTGCAGGCGCTTTATATTGATAATGAAGGTGTCTCTCAACTAAGATTAGAGCCGCTTTTACTTGATAGAATTTTGCCTGAAAGTAAAGAAGATCGGGTGTTGGTGTCATTGCAGGCCGTGCCTACGAAATTATTAGATACCTTATTATTAATTGAGGATCGTGATTTTTATTTTCATCATGGTGTTTCACCGCTCGGTATTTTGCGGGCACTGGTGGAAAACTTCAGGGCGGGTCGCACGGTTCAAGGCGGGAGTACCTTAACGCAACAATTAGTTAAAAATATGTTTTTAACGCGCGATAAAACCCTATGGCGAAAAGCGAATGAAGCCATTATGGCGCTGATATTGGAATATCGATATAGCAAAGACCAGTTATTAGAAGCGTACATCAATGAAGTATACCTAGGTCAACATTATGCCAATGGCATTTATGGTTTCGGACTCGCGGCTGAGTTTTATTTTGGTAAGTCCATTCAATCGCTTACCTCAGCACAAATGGCATTGATCATTGGGCAAGTAAAAGGACCAAGTTACTACGATCCTTGGCGCTTTCCAGAGCGAACGGTTAAGCGACGAGATTTGGTTTTACGGTTAATGTATCAGCAAGAAATTATTTCTCAAATTGAATTCGAGCAAGCGGTAGAGTCGCCGTTATCGGTAAGAAAAAATCGCCGAGTCAGACAGCAAAAGTTTCCAGCTTACTTACAACTGGTCAAAGCTGAGTTAGCACGGCATTTATCCCAATATCAGCAGCAGTCTGGCGTTAGAGTGTTTACTGGCTTTGCCATTAATCAACAACTCGCATTACAAGCCAGTATTGCTCAGAAGTTACCGAGTTTAGAACAACAGTCAGGCTCTGAATTACAAGTGGCTATGGTGGTAACTGATTTTAATTCTGGTGCTGTTCGTGCTTTAGTGGGCGGAAAAGAGGCCGGTTATGCCGGCTTTAATCGGGCACTACATGCTAAACGACCTATTGGTTCTTTGATTAAACCTGCGGTGTATCTTGCGGCCTTAGAGCGTTATCAACGCTTTAACTTGGCCAGTGTAATTGAAGATAAAGCCATTACACTTTCAAGTGAAGATGGCCAAGCATGGCGACCAAAAAACTACGACGGTAAGTATCGTGGTCAGGTGCATTTAATCGATGCCTTAGTCTCAAGCCTTAATGTACCAACAGTAAATTTAGGCATGGAATTGGGCTTAGATAATGTCGCACAGGCCATTCATTTACTGGGTTATCAGGAAGATATTGTCACCAGACCGTCGATGTTACTCGGGGCCTTAAATATGTCGCCGATGGAAATAAACCAACTTTATATCGCCATTGCTAATCAGGGGGTCGCTGAAAAATCACATGCGATAGAGCGTATAGTCAGCGCTCGCGGTGAAACCTTATGGCAGTTTCAGGCGCTAGAGCAACAGGTTATTTCAAGCCAAGCGGCGTATTTACTGGACTTTGCCTTACACAAGGTCACGACATCAGGCACGGCTAGCTCGTTGACATGGCGACTGCAGGATAAAAACCTAGCGGGAAAAACCGGCACAACCAATGATCAAAGAGACAGTTGGTTTGTTGGTTATGATAATGATCTTTTAGTCACCACATGGCTAGGCCGAGATGATAACCAGCCAACTAAACTAACCGGTAGCAGTGGCGCACTGGTTTTGTTTGCCGAATTTATGCATAAAACCGGTGCCGTTAGTCGACACGCAAATGTGCCAGAAAGTGTTGAATTAGTGCGCTTTGACAATAAAAGTGGTCGAGCGGTGACTCAAGCCTGTGATAACTCACAATTACTTCCTGCTGTTACTCATGGTTTGATTTACGAAGCTCAGTGCGAACAAGCGCCTCAGCCGGCAAAAAAGAAATCTTGGTTTGAAAAATTATTTGGTGAATAGTTTTATAGTGAATTCAATTGCTAAGCTTTTAGTTCGATAATTTGACGATTTTGTTGTTTGAATTACCCTGATTGTAGCACTATGGTTAGTAGGTAGCGTACGAAACAGAACGGTTAATTCTGAGTACACAAGGAACCTAGCTACAACAAAAACACAGGACATATATTACCTATTATAAGAAGGAGCATAATGAAACATAGGTTAAGTTTTGGTTACTTTACCTTACTTGCTGAAAATATTGTCGAGGTGACTATTGATGAAGGTATTGAACTGTCACTTGAAATGATTGAAGAGTGTGATATTTTTTTTAAAGCGCATATATTTGGTGATTTTGGCATGCTTATCAACCGTATAAATGAATATACTTATAGTTATGAAGCGCAATTAACCATAGGTTCTTATCAGGGTTTAAAAGCCATAGCATTTGTTTACTATTCGGAAAAAAGTAAAAATATTGTAGAAGAAGTAAACTTTACTCGAGCGCCTGATAATTGGAACAGTTGTATTTTTTCTGGTTTAGAGCTGGAATGGCAACAGGCATTTCAATGGCTACAACATGAGTTACTAAATGGTAACAGGCAAGCAGCAAGCAGTAGGTAACCTTTTCAGGGATAAAATTTTTCGCGCGCTGTAAATGATGAAAAATATAACGTAAAAAGCAAACCAATAGGTTTGCTTTTTTATGTTCAGGAGGAACGGTATGTCACGATCACATGGATGTGAAAGAGTGACGATGTTCAGGAGAACGATCAGTTTTTTTGTTCCAGACAAAAACTAAGGTCCAAGATCCCTGTTGGCAATGTCACGATCACATGGCCGTTCATAGCCATCCATGGCTGCACGGCATTAGTACATCCTTGTACGTCGTTGTGAAGGAGTGACGATGTTCAGGTCCCTCTCTAAGCTTGTCTTTCGAGACATAAATGTTCTAGCTATTTATTTACCGTTACTCTACATATTCAAATATTTTAAATACTCGGTTAACGCCACCGACATTACGAGCAATATCAACCGCGATAGTCGCTTGTGCTTTAGTCACTAAACCCATCAGAAATACTTCGGCATTTTCTGTCACGACTTTAATGTTGGTTGCATCGAGTTCTTCATTACCAAATAACGCCGCTTTTACTTTTGAGGTTAACCAAACATCGTTGGTTTTTGTGGTAAAAGATGTGGTGTTACTGACACGAATTTGGTTATGTAGTTGTTTAATACCATTGACTTCATTGATAACTTTTATGGCTTGGTCACGCAAATAACTGTTAGGTGCCTGTCCAACCACCAATACGCTGCCGTTAACACTAATAACATGTAAGTTCGTGTTGTCATCTAACGCATCGCTTTTAGCAAGTTTAGCATGCGCATCGATCTCAATTTTCTGATCGTCTATTTGGTTACCTAAAGAGCGGTTATCGGTTGCGATGGTTGCGCCACCGACAATGCCAACCACAGCGGCAGCAACACAACCTTGCAGTAATACAGCCAGGGAAATTGTGCTGACAATAGATTTTATAGACATATTAATTCTCAGATTGGGGAAATAAGGTAGTATCTATGATGTCACATAAACAATGAATAACCACTAAATGTACTTCTTGAATACGCGCAGTACGACTTGACGGTACGCGAATTTCTACATCATTTTCACCGAGTAGGCCAGCAATATCACCGCCGTCGCCACCTGTTAAGGCAATAATAGGCATGTCACGTGATACCGCTGTTTCGATCGCTTTGATGACGTTACGCGAGTTTCCACTGGTAGAAATAGCGAGTAATACATCACCATTATTACCTAGTGCGCGAACCTGCTTAGAAAAAATCTCGTCAAAATGATAGTCATTACCAATAGAGGTAATGGTCGAGCTGTCGGTTGTTAACGCTATTGCAGGCAACGGTGGACGCTCGGTTTCATAGCGATTTAATAGTTCGGCGGAAAAATGCTGGGCATCACCTGCTGAACCACCATTACCACAGGCTAATATTTTATTGCCGGCTAATAGGCTTTGTACCATTGTCATGCCCGCTTGTTCAATTGGCCCTGCCAATAATTCGCTGGCGGCAATTTTGGTTTGTATGCTTTCGGTAAAATTACTTTTTATCCGTTCTAACATGATGGACTTAGCTCCGTTGTTTCATTTCTTAAAAGGCATTGATTAAAAGGCATTTTTAAGCCAAGTAATTTCTGGGTTATTAATATCGCCATGCATAGCGATAACATCGAATCGGCAAGGGGTATTATATTCATTTAATCCTGCCTGTTGCAGATAAAATGCCGCACATTGCTTAATTTTTTGCTGTTTTTTAACTGAAACAGCCGCTAAAGCGCCGCCAAAGTGTGTGTGTTTACGATATTTCACTTCTACAAACACCCAAGTGTCATTTTCGGTCATGATTAAATCTATTTCACCACGGCGATTTTGAAAATTACAAGTTTGTAATAATAAACCCTGCTGACTTAAGTAGTTGGCGGCTAATTGCTCACTTTTTTTGCCGGTAGTGACCGTGTTGGTATTATTAGTCCATAGCAATTTCTTGTACCTTGCTGCGACTATATTTACCCCAAATTAAGCTACGGGTTAAGATATTATCGCTGCCCAATTGTAATATACCGGTTTGACCATAATGCCGGATATAAGTTTTATTTTGCATGGCAGAAATTTTGTCGACTAAAACTAAGCTATCAAAACCCATAGCAAAAATGGTTTGCAAGCTATCACTGCGGTTCGGCCAAAGTTTTTTGGCTTGTGCTGCTAAGGTTTTATTTTGTAGTTTACTTTTCAACTGCCAAGGCATTTCGGTAAATATTAAACCAGATAAATCGCGATTGTCACTTTTATCTATTTTAGAACTATGACTACGTGAACTCGCATACACTGGGATGATGTCGGCAAATGGACTGATGTTAACATCGATATAGGGTTTTAAAAGCTTGGTTTCTAGCGGTAAACCGACCACATAAATCATATCGATATCGCGACGGTTACGTAATTCACTTTTAATGGAATATTTAATGTGGCGATTAAGTTCTTTTGTTCGTTGTTGGCTTAGATCAACACCAAGACTGGCTTTAAGTTGATTTTGCATTTTGCCATCACTATTAAAAAACACCTTTTCTGGCGCTTTACCTGTGATATGTTGCCATTGTTGGCTAAATGTCTGGGCGATGCGGCGACTGGCACTATCCTGATGGCTTAATATTAACGGATATTGGTATTGTTGACGACTCAATGTTGTTGCCGCTTGTATCGCTTCATCTTCGGGGCGCATTGATAAGGCAACTTGATGAGGCATTAAAGTAAAAGTTGCCGGAAGGTTAAGCAATAATGTCGGAATGGTTAATTCGCTTTGGGCTAAATAACTTGTGACATTTTCTTTGAGTAAAGGACCAATAACGTAGTCAATATTTAGCTCGGTGAGTTTGGCATGCAAGGTTGTCATGTCTAACGTTGTTGAATCAATAAAATGTAAGGTTTTGCCACTGTCGATATTATAAGCCGCGAGTATCCCTTGCTGTGCTACTTTGCCAGCGCGTTCTTGTTTACCTGAAAGCGGAATGATAATAGCGATGTTTTCATATTCGCTGATTAATGTTGGCTGTTGTAGGTTTAAGTTAGTGACAATATATTGCGCCGGATGCGTGCGAAACTCTTCTTGCCACTGACGTAAATAACGCTTGAATTTAAGGTCATCATCGCCAAACTTATTGGCAAAGGTGAGGAGTTTGCTCCAACCTTTAATATTGGGTGGCGACATTTTATCTAACTGTTGGTGCTGCCAAGGCGATAATTGACACAACTGTTGCCAAATCAGCTCAATATCGCTATCCGTTGCCTGGGTATTTAAGGCAAAGGCCCTTAAGTTTGCATCTAGTGCTGCAATGGGCAGGTTTCTTTGTGCTTGTACACTGGCCAGGGTTTGAAAATAATCTCCCCGATGAGTAAGCGGTGCTTTGTCGCTAATACTATTTGCGATTTCAAGTGCGAGATAAGCTTTTTGTATTTTTGCTAAGAGCAAGAAACTTTTTGCTTCAATCAGTGCCAAGCGATATTGTTGCGTCGGTGATGGCGCTAATACCTCGAGTTGCTTTGCTAACCAAAGTGCTTTGTGTGGTTTAGCTTCAACTATATATAATTCGCTGGCATTTAATAACAAGCTGACTGCTTCGTCGTTGCTTTGTGAAGACGCTTGTGAAAAATCGCTTGCTGAAATTTTTGCTGCTTGTGCAACGAGTTGCTCAGCGGTTAAATTTCTTTCAAGCTCTTGCGTGATATCAGCTTGTTTTGAAGTTGAATCTGCGGGTTTATTTAGCTTAGTTGTTGAACAGCTAGCCAAAAGCGCCACAGTTGTAAACGCACATAAGCCGCTTTTATAAGCTGAAAACCATTTAGTAAGTGTCAAAGTTAAGAAATCCATACTTTTTAATAGTGCTTTATAATAAACTTCATCCTCTTCAGTCTCAACACAAGTATTTTATTATGTCGGATTCTCAAATTCAGCCCAGCACCTTATATATTGTTGCCACACCCATAGGTAACCTAGGTGATCTTAGTCAACGGGCACGGGATACACTCGAACAGGTTGATATTATTGCCTGTGAAGATACTCGACATACCCAACGCTTATTATCCGCTTTTGCGATTAAAAATAAAACTATGTCGATGCATGATCACAACGAACGTCAGCGCCAAGAACAAATTGCTGCCTTGTTAAAGGAAGGCAAAAGCATTGCTTTAGTGTCAGACGCAGGTACGCCATTGATCAGCGATCCTGGTTTTCATTTAGTGCGTCACTGCCGCCAACAAGGGCTTCAGGTTTCGCCTATTCCCGGTGCGTGCGCTGCCATCGCTGCGCTTTCTGTAGCGGGCTTACCAACTGATAGGTTTACCTTTGAAGGGTTTTTACCCTCAAAATCAGGGGCGCGACAGGCAACATTAAATACCCTTGCCAATGAACCACGTACTATGGTGTTTTATGATGCACCGCGTCGCGCCATTGATACCGTTGAAGATATCGTTAAAACCCTTGGCGGCGAGCGTTATGTCGTTATGGCGCGAGAATTAACAAAAACGTTCGAAACTATCCATTCCGATACGGCCGAAAACTTATTAACCTTTTTGCAAAGCGATGCCAATCAGCTTAAAGGTGAAATGGTACTGATCATCGAAGGGAAGAAAGTTGACCCAAATGATATTCCAGCACATGTGGTTTCAACCTTGAAGTTATTATTGTCAGAAATGAAGCCGAAAAAAGCCTGTGCCATTGCAGCAGAAATTCATGGCGTGAAGAAAAATGCGCTTTATGAATATGCCTTAGCAATGAAAGACGTTTAATCACAATAGATAACTTTCCAAGCACCATAATATCAAGTAGAATGCGCCCCGAGTTGACGAGACAATCGCTGCTTTATCGTTGTGCCACTTATTTTAATAAGCGGTAGACAGATAGAGGGGAGGAAAGTCCGGGCTCCAATGAGCAGGGTGCCAGGTAACGCCTGGGGGGCGCGAGCCCACGACAAGTGCAGCAGAGAGAAGACCGCCGATGGTTACTTTTTCGAAAGTTTCACAGGTAAGGCTGAAAGGGTGCGGTAAGAGCGCACCGGATTGCTGGTAACAGTAATTGCAGGGTAAACTCCACCCGGAGCAAGACCAAATAGGGTTTCATGACTAATTTAACGCAAGTTATTTTAGTATAAGCGTGGCTCGCGTGGAAACCGGGTAGGTTGCTTGAGCCTTAGAGCGATTTAAGGCCTAGACGAATGATTGTCACTTTTCTTCGGAAGAGATACAAAACCCGGCTTATGCGTCATCTCACCAATTTTAGACACTGCTTGATTATCTAATAAATAATCAAGCAGTTTTCTAAAATCTTTTTATAGCAAATATTTACCATTAAAGATGCTAGCCAACGCATTACCCACCTCGAATTTACCCACTGCAATTTGACGACTATTTTAAGCGCTCTTTTTCAACGCAGCATGTTCTACATGAGCTGTAGATTTTATTTAGCCTCAAGTTCTGACCTGATTTAGTTGACCATTACAGTTGTAGACCCTATATTAAACTTGCACAAGATAATGATTTAACTGATAAACAGCTGAATGTAACCAGAAATGTTGCGATTATTGCATAGTTTTTCATATTCTAAGTATTAAGCCATACCGTCGTTGTTTATAGGCTTGGATGACATAACTTTATGCTGTGATAACTGAGTCATTAACACATTATTTTAGTTGGCTGGTGTTTTTCGAAGCCAATTAAAATCATAACAAAAAACACGGTTCAAAGTTTAACCACACTTAGCGTAAACATAACCTTAATCAATGTAAATTAAAGAGATAAATTATGGCTGGAAAGTTTAAATTAGGCTTGCAAGGCAAGGTTACGCTTGGTTTAGCATTAATGCTGCTAATTTCATTAGCATCCACGAGTGTATTAAGTTACCTGCAATCACAACAAGTGGTAGAGCGTAAAGTAATCGAATTGGAGGAGCGTGAGTTAGCCGTTCTGAAACATGAAATATTAGGTACATTGGAAGAGCATCAAAATATTCTAAAGTCATTGAGAGATGTACCCCCTGTCCAGGCAATATTGCGTGCGCGATTACACAACGGGGTTGACCCACAAAGTGGTGATTCATTAGAAGTATGGCAGACTCGCTTAGCTACCATATTTTCTGCTTTTGTTGCCAATCATAATCAGTATTTACAAATTCGTTATATTGATAATGACGGTAATGAAATGGTCAGAGTTCAAGCTGATAGCCATGGTGGCGTAGATGTTGTTAGCGATGGTGGACTACAAAATAAGGCAGAAACACTTTATGTCACACAAACGCTGACACTGCCAATTGAACAAATATACTTTTCTGATGTAACCCTCAATCGCGAGCACGGTATCATCCAAGTACCTCACCAACCCGTACTAAGAATGGCGGTTCCTGTCCAGTTAGTTGATAGCCAAATAAAAGCATTAATAGTCATTAACTTAGCAACCGAGAAATTGTTTAGTGATATTCAATCGAATGAACAGGGTGCTGCTCGGTTTGTCGTGGATGAAAAAGGAAATTACATTATTCACAGTGAGTCAGAGAAAACCTTTGCACAAGCTAAGCGGCTTAAACACAACTTTAATAAAGATTATCCGCAACTTGCTGCTTTAAGTCAGAGTAATGACCATGTCATGCGTCGGTTTAATAGTCAAAAAGAAATAGCCGGGTTTGAGAAAATATATTTCTCGCCATTTGAAAAAGAGCGCTACTGGTTATTGACCTTACAAGTGCCTGAAAATATTGTTTTTTCTGATGTTCAAGCAGCACTTAATAAAATGCTAATAGTAGGTTTAGTGATAGGTTTACTGCCGTTAACGCTGGTAATGTGGTTTATTTCTCGAAGAGTGTTAACGCCGGTACTAAATTTAGCTGAGGCTGCCCAACGTTTACAGGAAGGTGACTTATCAGTTCGACTTGATACTTCAGTGGTGCATGATGAATTTCGCACTTTATATGAAATGATAAATATTTTCACCATCAAACAACAAGAATATACTAGTGAGCTTAAAGAAGAAATTGATGCCCAAACCGGAAAATTATCAGCGATAATTGAAAATGTAGTTGACGGCATTATCACCATAGATACAAAAGGCAATATCAAAACATTTAATCAAGCAGCAACTAAAATGTTTGGTTACGAAGCAAGTGATGTTATAGGCAAGAATATTAAAATGTTAATGCCTGAACCTTATCACAGTGAACATGATGGTTATTTGTCTCACCATATGACGACCGGGGAGAAAAAAATCATCGGCCATGGCCGTGAAGTTGTTGGACTGCGTAAAAATGGTACTGATTTTCCACTAGAGCTGGCGGTCAGCCAGGTCAAAATGGATAACACGCGGCACTTTATTGGCATCACCCGAGATATCACCGAACGTAAACGCATAGAAATGATGCAGAAAGAATTTATATCAACGGTCAGCCATGAGCTCAGAACCCCCTTAACCTCGATTAGTGGTTCATTGGGCCTTATTCTTGGTGGTGTCACCGGCGAGTTGTCTGATAAAACCCGTGCTTTGATTACTATTGCCAATAACAATAGTGAACGTTTGATACATTTAATCAATGATATTCTGGATATTGAAAAAATTTCTGCCGGTAAAATGCAATTTAACTTTTCGGTGCTTAGCATAGTACCGCTTATCAAAAGTTCACTTGAAGAAAATAAAGGCTATGGCGAAAAGCTTAAGGTACATTTTAAGCTAGTGGACAACACCGAAAAAGAACTCAAAGTGAGAATTGATGATAAACGTATGATGCAGGTAATGTCTAACCTGTTATCTAATGCCGCGAAATACTCACCCTCAGGAGGAGAAGTTGAAATTAAGGTTGAGCAGAACAACAGTAATGTTCGGATCTCTATTCATGATAAAGGTAAAGGGATACCTGAAGATTTTAAAGCGAAAATATTTAGTAAATTTTCCCAAGCGGATAGCTCAGACACTCGTCAAAAAGGCGGCACAGGTCTGGGTTTAAACATTACACAGGCTATTGTATTGCAACATCATGGTAGTATTGATTTTGACAGTGGCGAAGGCAAAGGAACAACATTTTACGTTGATCTGCCGTTATTTGTTGAAAAGGTAAGTCTGGATATTAAAATTACTAAAGCAGATAGCAATAAGCCGCTTATTTTAATTGTAGAAGATGATCATGATGTCTCAAAACTATTGAGTATTATGCTTGAAAATGCAGGTTATCAATTGGATCATGCTTATGATTATGATGAGGCAATTAAGAAGATTAAAACCAATAAATATGATGCGATTACTTTAGATTTAATGATTCCAGGTGGTAGTGGCGTGAGTATCTTACGTGAATTACGCAGCCGAGAAGAAACTTTCCAATTACCGGTTATTGTCGTTTCAGCAGTGGTTCATGAAGGACGTATGGAAGTGGAAGGTGATGCTTTTGAGATGGTAGATTGGATTGAAAAACCCATTGACGCCAACAGATTGGTTGATACAATTCAAGCTTCGTTATCGGCTAAAACAAGCGGAATAGGAAGGATTTTACATGTTGAAGATGATCCTGATATTACTGCGATAGTTTCTTCACTTTTAGGCAATGATTTTGCCGTAAGTAATGCCAGTACATTATTTCAAGCCAAAGATATGCTGAGCAAAAACACCTTTGATCTAGTGCTGTTAGATATTGGTCTGCCAGATGGCTCCGGGTTAGATCTTCTGCCGGTATTGCAAGATGATAAGCATCAAATCCCTGTGGTGATATTTTCTGCACAAGATGTACCACAAGAAACAGCTTCACAGGTGATGGCAACATTAGTTAAATCAAAAACCAATAATGATAATCTACTGCAGCAAATTACACAGGCAATAAGTAGAAAACTTAACTAAGATTCAAGGGAAACATAGCTATGCTAGAACGTATTTTGTATGCAGAAGATGATGGTGATATTCAACAAATTGCAATACTTGCCTTAGAAACGTTAGGTGGATTTACCATTCAAACATGTAACGATGGCTTAGAAGTATTGGCAGCAATCGAGGATTTTGCCCCTCAACTTTTGTTGCTAGATGTCATGATGCCCAATATGGATGGACCGACAGCATTAATGAAAATTCGAGAAATAGCGGCTTTCAATAAAACGCCAGCTATTTTTATGACCGCAAAGGTACAGCCAGAAGAGATAAAGCAATATCAAGATATGGGCGCTATTGGCGTTATTGCCAAGCCTTTTGACCCTATGACACTGGCCGATCAAATTCGAGATGTTTGGCAAAAAAGAGAGCAATAAAATGCCTAAACCAAGTGTTCAAGCCAGTGAAAATAATGCAAAAAAAGCTATCGCTAAGCCGAGTGCCCAAGAAGCTATAGCGGCGCTTACCAAGGCTGTTGCCAAAAACATTCCTAACAAAGTTGCCGAAGTTAGAAAGTATTGGGAACAGTTAAAGGCGAATACTAAGAATACTGACAACATAGAGTTACTGCACCGAAAAGCCCATACGTTAGCCGGTACCATGGGCACCTATGGCTTTGAAGCTATTGCGACAAGTGCCAAAGAAATCGAGCTGGTATTGCAAGCATTTGATGATAAATCGTCACAACCTTTCCCTACGGCTAAGTTAGATGTGCTGTTAGATAATTTGGAAGAAATAGCGGTTGTTACATCGCCGCGCAAGTTTTCCCAAATGAGCACAATACCGGTTGCTTTAGTATCTACCAATAAGAACAAAGCCAATAGCAAAGTTATTTACTTAGTTGATGATGACAAAGACTTCCTTAACAACATGGAAATACAGATAGCGAATTTTGGTTATGATGTTGAATGCTTCTCTTCTTTGGGTGACTTTGACGATGCCTTGGCCGTTAAAGAGCCTAGTGTTGTGGTGATGGATGTGATGTTTGGCGAGAAAATTAATGGCGGTATTGATCATATTACCCAGCTTAATAATCATAGAGAACAACCGTTAAGAACAATTTTCATCACCGGTGGTAATGATCTCTATACTCGATTGGGGGCGGTACGCGCCAATGGTCACGCTTATTTTACCAAGCCGTTATTAGTCGAGCAGTTGGTTGATACTCTTGATGGATTGACTCATCAAGTAGAAGAAGAGCCGTTTCGTATTGTTATTGTTGATGACTCAATAGAGCAATCAAACTTTGCGGCGCTAATATTAAAACAGGCAGGGATGGAAACAAAAGAAGTTAACGGTCCGTTAGATTTGTTAAGTGTTTTGGCTGAATACCCTGCCGATTTAATTTTGATGGATTTATATATGCCTGACTGCAGTGGCCTTGAGCTTAGTCAGGTTATCCGACAAATTGATACCTATATCAATATCCCTATTGTATTTTTGTCTTATGAAAAAGATTTAGGTCAAAAATTAAGTGCCTTGAGCTTAGGAGGGGATGATTTTTTATCTAAACCTGTTGAAGCATGGCATTTAGTGTCGGCAATAACTAATCGGGTGATACGCGGTAGAACCATGCGAAAATTCGCTGAAACTGATGGTTTAACAGGGCTGTTAAACCACAGCAAGACTAAGGAGCGATTAGAAGTTGAAATCGCTCGCGCTACCCGGGAGAAAAACACACTTGCTTTTGCTATGCTCGATATTGATCACTTTAAACATGTCAATGATACATATGGGCATCCCGCCGGTGATAGGGTGCTTAAAAGCCTGGCTAATTTGTTAAAACAGCGCTTGCGTAGTTACGATATTATTAGTCGTTATGGTGGTGAGGAATTTGTGGTTATTTTACCGAATACGACGCTCGATGAAGCTGAAAAAATTATGGATAAATTACGTATCGCCTTTAGTGAAATTAAGCATTATCATGATAAAGGCGGGTTTAGTTGTCAATTTAGTTGTGGTGTTACGGCGTTTCCCGACTTTAGTAGTGGAATTAGCCTGAGCAATGAAGCAGATAAAGCGCTTTATCAAGCAAAAGCCAGTGGCAGAAATAAAGTGGTTAGTAGAGAAAATTAGCTCTGTAAACTGTTTTTGGTTCATAGTCATCGTAGGTGTAATGCTTGCAAATTACACTTAGCGAACGCTCAATAGCTTTTAACGACCATGGCTTAATTAAATATTATCAGTGTGTAAATTGTTTTATGCAAGTCGAATTATCTGTCATCTCAGCAACTTTAAACACCGCTTAATTATCTAATCGATCACCAAGCGGCTTTATAAAGTATTCAATATCAAAACTTTATAACTAATCAATGCTGTACGCTCAGCTACGCAGTCACTATGTTTTCTTCATGTGTTGACGCTCTAATGTTCACTTTACATTCAACTTCGAATGCATATAGGCTCAACTTCTCGCCAACAGGCTTTGCTCACGATAAATTTTAATGATTTTAAACGGTCTGAAATTTGATAGCTGAACGTTAAGCTATTTCCAGATTCGAAAAATTATATTTGCGGTTTTTAATGGTGATTTTTACGTAGAATCGAGGTAAAGCTAGCCCCTGTGCCAGTATAATTCACACCGGCTAAGTAAGGATATTTATTATCAACTGTCCAATGTATGTCGACCTAAACTCTAAGTTTTGCAAATGTATTTGGGTCAGTGCCGAGCGGTGTAATTGGACTTTTTCAATATCACTGCGCCTAGTGTTGTTGATTCTGATACTTTGAAGACGTTAATAAGCCAAGTTCACTTTAAATCGTGCAAAAAATGTGTCACAAAACTTTACACTACTTGATATTGCTCGGCTGGAAAATTATATTTTTCGCAAAGCAATGCTCTATTGTGCCATTTTTTAATGCTCGCAAAGGCTTGAAAGTAAAGCCTCCTCGCTGATAGTCTGCAAATATATCTAAATAAAGCAATCAGGATGGCATTAAATATGCAATTTTTTTGTTTTTTAGGAATGAATGAATTTTTTCCTAAAAATATATTACGAATGTTGCAGTTCACATCAAGTGTAAACATAAAATTTAAGTCATTTACCCAAGCATGGGTATTAAAGGAATAAAAATGAAAAAGCTTAATTTAATGGGGCTAGCGTTGACAGCATACCTGCTAATCAATTCAACAGCGAACGCCCACATGATATCTATCGGCTTTGAAAATTCAGGCCCAGGTAGTGTGTCGTTTTGGGGCGGGAATTATAGTCACGGTTCTCCTGGCAATGTACCCACCGAAGGTAGTATGACGCTTGAAGGCATCAATGGCACGGTATTCGCGCCTACAACACTGGCGTTTATGTTGAATTCATTGTTGAAACCTGGCGGTCTGGTCGACGGCACCACAAACTTCTATGTGACTGGTGGCGTTAGTCAAGCAGGCAATCCGCTGTCTTCAAGTGATGCCAATTTCTTGACCCAATGTGGAGCATGTGGACCTGTCACGGCATGGCAAGGCGTTACTTTCTCTGGCTTAGCGGCTGGTGATTATAGGTTTACTTACGTGCCAATTGCTAACCCAACAGCAGATTGGACCCCGTGGAACGACAGCCTTTCAAACACCTTGACATTGGCTGGAGCCGTGGTGAACCCAGTTACAGTGCCAGAACCTTTTTCCCTAGCGTTGTTCGGACTAGGCTTAGGTTTATTGGGCTTACGACGTAAAGCTGTTGCTTAGTTAAAGATTAGTTATTGCTTAGTTATATCTTGTTGAATAAAAACCGCCTTTGGGCGGTTTTTTGCTAAGTAAAGCATCTTGCGTTAATCAAAGGCAAGACTATTAGCAGGGGGCAGACATGGTTTATCACGCTATTTTTTGCGCTAGGACAGCTGTCGCGTCAATAAATTTTACACAAAGCGTTGAGTCCATAGAGAGGCTTTTTTGTCGATGCATGTTTATTTAGTAAATAACCGTAATGGAATTTTATTTTTTACAAAAAGCATCCCGCATCAAGACAAAATTGAATAAATAATTTGTAGTGTATTTTTCTCCTTAATTGATTTGTGCTACTTGGTGGTAAAATATCAAATGTGTTACAATCAGCGCTTACTCTTTCTCACTGTTCCCAATGTTGGCTTAGTTCGCTCGATATTATATTTTATTGTTTATAATAAAGTATCATTTGAACTAAATACGACGTCATTATAACTATCATGAAAAATAGCCAAACCATGCTAACTTTATTACGTAATGTAAATGTTTACGCACCAACGCCCCTAGGTATTAAAGATATTCTGATTGCCGGAAATAAAATTGCGGCAATCTATGACCATGGCAAAGGCCACGTTGATATGCCTAAACAGTGGCAGGTCAAGGTGATTAATTTTGACGGTGCGACGCTAACTCCTGGTTTTATTGATAGTCACGCCCATATTACTGGCGGTGGCGGTGAAGCAGGTTTTGCCACGCAAGTGCCGCCCGTTGGGCTAACTGAATTCACTCATGCGGGGGTAACTACCGTTGTTGGCTTACTCGGTACTGATGATACTACCCGTAGTACCGAGAACTTGTTAAGTCGAGTCTACGGTTTACGTGAAGAAGGTATGTCTGCGTATTGTTGGACTGGCGGCTATCATTATCCTTTAACCACCATAACGGGCAGTGCGAAGTCAGATATTGTTTTTCTTGAGCCGGTTATCGGTGTCGGTGAGTTTGCGATAAGTGACCATCGCTCTAGTCAGCCAACGTTTGAAGAGGTTATTCGCCTTGCCAGTGAAACCCATGTTGCAGGCTTGATCACAGGTAAAGCCGGCATTATTCATTTTCATTTGGGTGATGGTGAAAGGCGTTTAGCCTTAATTGAACAAGCGATTAGAGACACTGAACTGCCGGCGCGGGTATTTAATCCAACCCATGTTAATCGCAATAAAGCTTTGTTTGAAGATAGTTGTAAGTTATTAACCCAAGGATGTCATATTGATCTGACTGCATTTCCTGTAGGAACTGCACAGCCAGGCTGGGAGGCTTGTGACGCCATTGAAATGGCGGTTGAAAGAAAGTTACCCTTAGAACAAATAACCCTTAGCTCGGATGGTGGAGGTTGCTTGCCTTGTTTTGACCTTCAAGGTGAATTACAGCATATGGATTTTGGTCGTGCGAGTACGCTAGGAGAAACTTTGCTGGCAAGCCTACATAAAGGTTTACCGCTGGAGAAAGTTCTCCCAATGTTAACGAGCAATGTCGCTAATATTTTACGCTTTAAAAGCAAAGGGCAAATTGCCGTAGGTTTTGATGCTGATTTATTGGTGATGAATGAAAAATATGAAATTTCTGATGTGATGGCGCTAGGTGTATGGCACAAGCAAAACAATCAGACAATTATTAAAGGTACATTTGAATAGAGGTAGATATGTGTCCAGCTAAAACAACTGATGGTCAAAAACGGGGATTTGTAATTCCAATCGGGGGGGCAGAAGAACGGGTAAATGATCCTATAATTTTACAACGCTTTGTTGAGCTTTGTGGGGGAGAAAATGCTTATATTGTTATTATTCCAACCGCATCACAACTTGATGAAACCGGATCAAATTACGAAGACGTTTTTCATGATTTAGGTGTGCAAAAAGCAGTGTCTTTGCCGATTAATGATCGTGAACAGGCGAATAGCGAAGAATACCTCGCTGAATTGGATAAAGCCACGGGCATCTTTATGACTGGCGGTAATCAATTACGCTTGTCAACAATATTAGGTGGCACGCCGGTGGCACAAAGTATTCGTAAGCTTAATGCAGCGGGAGTACATGTTGCAGGCACGTCTGCTGGGGCGGCCATTATGCCCGAGCATATGATCGCTGGCGGACGCACAGGCGCTTTACCCAATGAAGAAGGGGTAACTTTTGCACCTGGCATGGGGTTAATTAATAAAGTGATTATTGATCAGCACTTTAGCCAAAGAAACCGCTTAGGAAGATTGTTATCCGCTATTTCATACAATCCTTTTGCTTCAGGGCTTGGAATTTGTGAAAATACCGCCGCTTTTATAGATCCGTCAGGGGTTTTAGAAGTGGTTGGTCATGGCAGTATTACCGTGGTTGATCCTTCAGAGTTAACCCATAGCTCAATGGCTGATGCTAATCGAGGCGAAGCTATTACCTTAATTGGCCTGAAATTACATGTGCTTGGCCCAGGTGCAAGTTACTGTATTAATGAAAGGGTCGCTATACCGGCAAGCTAATTTTTGTAAAGTCCACCGGATATTAGGTGGACTTTATTATTTTATTACAACAGCTTAAAACACCTCTTAATATCCTCTCCTTCTGCTCATTAATATATTTTCGCAAGTAGTATGCTGGCAAATCAAACCGTGTTATCTTTTCTAAAAGACGTTTAGTGCAGTCAAATTTTGCGTCATTAATAATAAAATATTCTCGTTAGAGTAATAAAGGAAATCACCATGAAAATGCTATCTTCCAACGTTTATGTTGGCCCTAATGTTTACGCTCATTTTCCAGTGATCCGCCACATAGTAGATATTGGGATTTTAGAACAATATCCCTCCGTTAAACTCGGTGCTGAATTTATTGATGGAATAATTACTAATTTACCTAGTTTAGAACAGCACGGTTGCTCTTATGGTGAGCCCGGTGGTTTTATCAGACGTTTGAAAGAAGATGAAGGAACATGGATTGCCCACATTTGGGAACATGTTACGCTTGAATTACAGTGTATTGCCGGTACTGAGGTTACTTTTGGTAAGACCCGAGGCACAGGGCAAACTGGCGAATACAATATGGTTTTCCAGTATAAACAACGTGATGTCGGTATTGAAGCCGCCATATTAGCGCGAAAATTATTAATTTCACTAATGCCGGCAAGTATTAAAGCCCAGTTGCATACGACACTTGAAGAAGATTTTGATTTTCAGCAAGAGCTGGCTGATTTTATTCGCTTTGCGCAACGTAAAGCCTTTGGCCCTAGCACACAATCACTGGTTGATGCGGCGGAGAAACGTGACATTCCTTGGTTAAGATTAAACGAATACAGCTTAGTGCAATTTGGTCACGGTAAATATCAACAACGTATTCAAGCTACTATTACCAGTGAAACCAAGCACATAGCTGTCGAAATATCTTGTGATAAAGAAGACACCCATAATTTATTAAACGATCTTGGCTTACCGGTTCCTCAGCAACGTATGGCGTATTCTGATCTGCAAGCGGTAAAAATGGCAAAAAGTATTGGCTACCCTGTGGTATTAAAACCATTAAATGCTAATCATGGTCGCGGTGTATCGATTGACCTAACAACAGAGGAACAAGTCGTTACCGCCTTTGCCTTTGCCAGTGAACATAGTACTAGTCGAGCTATTTTAGTTGAGTCGTTCTTAACAGGTTTAGATCATCGTATGCTAGTTGTTAACGGTGAATTAGTCGCGGTAGCCAAACGTGTACCCGGCCATGTTATTGGTGATGGCGTTAATACTATTGGTCAATTGGTCGACATCATCAACCTTGATCCACGCCGAGGTGTTGGTCATGAAAAAGTATTAACACAGCTAGAGTTAGATACTCAAGCCATGCGCTTGCTAGCTGAGTCGGATTTTACCGAACATACAGTATTACCTAAAGGGGAAATATTTTACTTACGTTCAACGGCAAATTTATCTACTGGCGGTACGGCAATTGATATGACCGATGTGGTACATCCTGATAATAAAACTATGGCTGAGCGTGCTGTACAAGCGGTTGGTTTAGATGTTGGCGGGGTCGACTTTTTAACCGCTGATATCACCAAGTCTTATAAAGATATTGGTGGTGGTATTGTGGAAGTCAATGCCGCACCGGGCTTTAGGATGCATGTTGCGCCAAGTGAAGGAAAACCACGAGATGTGGCCGGAAAAGTGATTGATATGCTATTTCCTCCGACATTACCTACGCGTATTCCTATTGCTGGTATTACCGGCACAAATGGTAAAACTACCACCTCAAGAATGCTGTCTCACATCTTAAAAAATGCTGGCCATATTGTCGGCATGACTTCTACCGATGGAGTGTATGTTGATGGTCAATTATCAGTAAAAGGCGATATGACCGGGCCAGTTTCTTCGCAAATTGTTTTACGTGATCCTGCAGTTGATATTGCGGTATTAGAAACCGCACGCGGTGGTATTGCACGCTCAGGCCTTGGCTATTTAGAAAGTGATGTTGCGGCATGTATTAATGTTCAAGCAGATCATTTGGGACTCAGAGGCATAGATACCCTTGAGCAACTGGCTGAAGTTAAACGTATTGTCGTTGAAGTTGCTAAAGATAGTGTTGTGCTCAATGCCGATGATCCGCTATGTCTAAAAATGGCTGATCATACTAAAGCTAAACATTTATGCTATGTCACTATGAACACTGGCCATAGTTTAGTGCGTGAGCATATTCGCGCTGGCGGTCGAGCGGTGGTATTAGAAAAAGGTATCAACGGTGACATGATCACCATTTTTGATAACGGTACCCATATCCCACTACTTTGGACGCATTTAATTCCGGCAACCTTAGAAGGTAAAGCACTGCACAATGTGCAAAACGCTATGTTTGCTGCTGGCTTAGCCTATTGTTTAGGTAAACCATTAGAGTCAATCCAGCAAGGGTTAAGAACTTTTACTACGACCTTCTATCAAGCGCCAGGCAGAATGAATGTGTTTGATGAGCATAACTTTAGAGTGATACTTGATTACGCTCATAATGCCGATGGTGTGCGCTGCATGAGTGAGTTGGCCAGTAAGTTAGAAGTAAATGGCAAGCGTATTGCTGTGATGGCTGGCCCAGGTGATCGCCGTGATGAAGATATTGTGAATATTGCGAAAGCTGCGGCGGGACATTTCGACATCTACATTTGTAAAGCAGATGACGATCGCCGTGGTCGCGGTGCAGATGAAGTTCCCCAAATGTTAGCGGCGACATTAAGAGCCGAAGGCATTAAAGACTCGCAAATATATTGTATTTCAGATGAAGTAGAGGCAATAAACAAAGGTCTTGAATTAGCCAGTACCGATGACTTATTAATGGTGTTTGGTGATGCTATAACACGTTGTTGGAAGCAAATTATCAACTTTAATGGTGTTAATGAGCCAGAGCACGACGAAGAGAAACCTGCACGTCAAACAGTAGTTTCCATGTTAGAAACTACTGAGCCTGATACCTTCGTTTTGGAAACCGGTATGAGAATTGTTACCGATGAACGAGGTGTTCGTCTGGTATCTGAACACGATGAAGAAAGTGACTAAATCCAGCTGTACAGGATTCAAAACTTGTGGTTAACGACTGAGCTATGTAGCTCAGTCGTTAACCTATCATTTAGGGAAAACAACCACTATAAAAAGATGCGCCTTATCGAGAGTCGCTCAGCTATCCTGAAACTCGCATCTTGAAGTAGTTTGGGTATTTATGAACATAGAAAATATAACACTGAGCTTAGATGATAATCGTCGGCTGACTGGGAAAAATTTATTGTCAGATCAGCCTGGCGCCATCATTGATGCTTTTGTTTCAGGTATCGATAAACTCGTTGTAGTGAATATCTGGTCAATTTATGCAAGCCGCTTACTTAACGCGGTCAATTGGTCAAACGAAAAAATCTACTCACGTATCTTTGAAGATGGAATATCTATAGCTATTAGTGCTCCTATGGATGCGCTTTATGCTGCCTGTGACTTAAATGAAATAGCCTGGCAACTAACCTGTGAAGAGTTAACTAATAGCCCTAATCAAGAAGTAATCTCAGCAGCAATAGAGCGCTTAAAAGCAACGATAGCAGCAGAAGTTAAGCCGAAATTACTTGAATTAATTAAACAGTCAAAGGCTAGGAATGTTGTCTATTTGGTTGATGATGAAGAGTTTTCATTGGGCTATGGTACAACGGCGCAATGTTGGCCGATATCAGCATTACCTGAAGTATCAAGTATAAATTGGTCACAATACAAATCGATACCACTTGCTTATGTAACAGGCACCAATGGTAAGTCGACCAGTGTACGTATTATGTCGCAAATTATTAAGCAAGCAGGCAAATGTTGCGGTGTTACTTCAACGGACTTTATTCGAGTTGGTGACAATATAATTGATCATGGCGACTATTCCGGCCCTAGCGGTGCGAGAATGCTATTGCGTCACCGGGATACCGAAACCGCTATTTTAGAAGTGGCGCGCGGCGGTATTTTACGTCGAGGTTTACCAATAGATACGGTCAATGCGGCTTTGATCACCAATATCGCCGAAGAGCATTTAGGACAATATGGCATTAATACCCTTGCGGCACTTGCCCAAGCTAAAGCGGTTGTTACAAAAGGCTTACTGAATCACGGCCAAAGTAAAGGCACATTAGTACTTAATGCTGATGACCAAAATTTAGTGGCGTTGGCACCACAATTGCTGGTCAATAAATGCTGGTTTTCCTTGCATGAAAACAATAAAACACTGCAGCAACATAAAAATAATGCTGGCGCAATTTGTTTTGTGCGTGAACAAAACTTAGTTTATTCAGACCATAATGAAGAATCAACAATCATTGCTGTGAACGATATTCCAATGACGCTAAACGGCGCCGCATTGCATAATATACAAAATGCACTTGGGGCTATTGGTTTAGCTAAAAGCTTAAACATTGAAAATAAGGCTATTAAAATAGCTTTATCGAATTTTGCCAGTAACAGTGAAGACAACCCCGGCAGAGGTAATCAGTTTAGCGTTAACAATGCACAAGTGATCATGGACTTTGCTCACAATGTTCATAGTATGGAGGCCATGGCTGTTACGACGGCAAACATAAAAGCCCCGCGTAAATTTTTAATGTTAAGTCATGCAGGAGACCGAACTGATGCTGAAATTATCAAGATGACAAAAACAGCATTAAAAATGAAACCTGATTTTATTATTGCTGCCGAAGTGGTGAAATATTTACGTGGTAGGGCAATGGGGGAGGTTCCTCAGTTAATTGTTGATACGGCGCTTGCTAACGGTATGAAAAAAGAAAATATTTTCTCTTTTGATAGCCCGTTTTCTGGCGCAAAATATATTGTAGAGCAGCTACAAGTCGATGATTTGGCATTACTTATGGTGCTAGCTGAACGCGAAAAAATTACGAAACTGTTACTCGAGAAAACCTAGCTAACTTTACTCTGTTTATCGGTTCAGCCAGTTAAATTAGGGTAAAAGCCTCTCCACTAATATCGAGGTTTTTACCTTTTAGTTAAACATTCGCCAAAACCTTTCAGCTATTCTTAGCATACATTTAATCGGCGCTATTCTGTTGGGCTAATATTTGTTTTTGTATTAACTTTGCGGCTAATGCTCAGACGAGTTAAATCACAACATTACTGAATTATTTTGATCTTATATCGAGCTTTATCCGTACAATTTTCTAATAGCTAAATTAACCCTCAGAAACGTTGCCGGTATTGGCGGAGTAAAAACCATCGAGTTAATGACAACATAGCGCTCAATTCATTGTTAAAGTCCAAGTTCAGTCTATCGTAAGGTAAATAAATGCAGGCAAAACATCTTAGACTTATATTAGGCGATCAGCTTAACCCGATGCACAGTTGGTTTGAACATAGCGACACTGATGTGGTTTATGTTATCGCAGAGCTTCATCAAGAAGCAAAATATACCAAACACCATATTCAAAAAATAACAGCGTTTTTTGCTGCTATGAGCGACTTTGCCAAGCAGCTTGAAAGTAAAGGCCATCGTGTTTGTTATTTAACCCTAGACGATACCGAAAAATATCAAGACCTTCCTGAACTTATCATCGCATTAGTTGCACATTATAGCAGCGAAGTTTTTTGCTTTCAGCGCCCTGATGAATACCGTTTACGCAGACAATTAACTGACCTTAAAAATCAACTAGATGTCGCGGTTTATGAAACCGACAGTGAACATTTTCTCTTACCTTTTGATGAATTACCTGACCATTTCCAAGTTGCAACGCATGTAAGAATGGAGCAGTTTTATCGTTATATGCGCAAACGCTTTGCTATTTTAATGCAAGGTGCAAAACCTGTCGGTGATGCATGGAACTTTGATGCTAATAATCGACAGTCATTTAAAAAAACGGATCTCAAACTTATTCCTAAGCCCTTGGTATTTGAAAACTCAGCCCATGACTATCTCCAGCGCATCACCCAGCATAAGATTAAAACCATAGGACGTGAGTCGGTTAACATTGCTTACCCGATTAATCGAGAGCAGTCTTTAACCTTACTGCAGTTTTTTTGTCAGCATCAGTTAGCGAATTTCGGTAATTTTCAAGATGCGATGACGGTTGCATCGCCATACGCTTGGAGCTTGTATCATTCACGTCTTAGCTTTTCGCTAAATTGTAAAATGCTCAGCCCAATGGAGGTCATTGAGTCGGCATTAGTTGCTTATGAAAATAGTGAGGGCAAAATTACGCTCTCCCAAGTTGAAGGTTTTATCAGGCAAATATTAGGTTGGCGCGAATATGTAAGAGGCATGTATTGGGCTAATATGCCGAATTATGCAGAGCAAAACTTTTTAGAGGCTAAGCGTAATTTACCTGAGTTTTTTTGGCATGCTAATACCAAGATGCAATGTTTAAAAAGTGCAATATCACAATCACTTGAGCATGCTTATGCCCACCATATTCAGCGATTAATGATCACAGGCAACTTTGCTTTGCTTGCGGGTATTGACCCTAGCCAAGTCGATGACTGGTACTTAGGCATATATATCGACGCGATTGAATGGGTCGAATTACCCAATACACGTAGCATGGCGTTGTTTGCTGATGGCGGCTGGATTGCCACTAAACCTTATGCGGCTAGTGGTAATTACGTGAATAAAATGAGTGACTACTGCAAAGGTTGCCACTATAACGTGAAAGAAAAAGTTGATGCCAATGCTTGCCCGTTAAATAGTTTATATTGGAATTTTATCGACCGAAACTATGACAAGTTTGCCGCTAATCATCGAATGAGTTTCCCCCTCCGTAATTGGCATAAAATGGCTGAAGCGAATAAAATTGAAATTAGAGAGCATGCCACCAAGTTATTAAATAACTTAGATAATTTATAGGTATGTGATAGCTTGCTGATGAGGTCTCTCAGTAGTAAGCTATTAAACGCCAAGCTTCAAATAAAGATTAATCATCCTAAAATTGATGTTGCAAGTTAATGGCTATTAGCAGCCTAAAAGAAATGAATGATTAATATTTAACACCATAGACACTTGGTATGTGATTTCTAAACCAAAAAATGCTGACAATTTTTACCCCAAGTATACTGATAAAATGGCGCAGAACTCATAAAGTATTGACGCAGCACCTGCTCCTTAGGCTTTGTGATGAATAAATCAACAGGCTCTCCGGTTGGGACATTATCACTCGCTATATTCCCAGCTTCATGCATAGCTAAAGTTAACTCGCCATTTCGTTTTATCCCTGCTATTAAATGAGCTTTCTCATTAATTAAACTTCATGCATTAAAGCAACGTAAGCTTTCTTAACGGCTTCATTTTTAGTGAAAAGTTGAGTTAAATAAACCGCCATTTTCGTAAGATAATTAGACGGTTGTCCAAGTAGGTGTTTTGTTTGTTTTTTTACAATTCGGTGCAATTGTCTTTGAGCCAAACCAGGGTTAAAAGATGTTCAATTTTCTAAGGAAGGAATTACTTTTTATCATCAGATTGAGGATTAAGAAAATGGCTAGCTGCTAACGTCATTTCAAATAGTGACCTTACCGGTAACTCGATATAAGATTGTTCGCTATCAAAAGATGTTGATAAAACATCTAAAGAAGAGAATAAAAATATGACTGGGCTACGGCCTTTATTTTCCAAGCTTTGTATGTTTATTTTTCTGTCCGCAGCTAGAGCTGTATCATCTGATTGATTAGCTTGAATTTGACTCTCAGCGACTGCCATTTGCACCAGGTTAGTCATCTTAGCAACAAATTTCGTTTTATATACCGGTACTCAAGTAAAAGGCTAAGTAATAAGTTGGCTAGAATATATAGCGCGAAGCCTAGCCAACTGTCACCGTGATTGTTTACTTCTTGCTAACTTGTCACGCCTTTTTGATAACCCCTATAATAAATAGCAATAAGGCAGCACCGGCCGTTGCGGTAACGATTGCGCCGATTAACCCTCCTGCGGATATACCTAAAAAGTTAAATACAAAGCCACCCAATACGGCACCGATTACGCCAACAACTATATTGCCAAGAAGTCCAAAGCCGCGACCTTTCATTAAGGTTCCGGCCAGCCAACCGGCGAATGCCCCAATTGCTAAAAATATAAATAATTCTCTTATGTCCATAATTTCACCTTTTTATTAAAAAATTACTGAATTCATCATAACTTAGCGGCCGATTAATGGGCTAAGTAATACATGCCAAAATAGTACGTATATTGAATCGACGTATCTATGTTAGCTTTGTATTCAAGAGCAATATAACGCCTTGCTAAGCAGCGAAAAATAGATAACTATAATATTGAACACAGTGAGCAGCTCGCGGTGTTTAATCTGTATGAATAACTTTTTTTATTCAATACCCGCATAAGGTGAAGCTGCGTAAAAGCTATTTATTAGATTAACTTTATACTACCTGCCCACCCATGACTATAACAGGTAGCCAAATGCCGCCAGCAAAAAGTAGCGAACTTGTAGCAACAAATACAAAACAACAAACTAGCGCGTGAGTAAAAAACACCGGAGGTTTATTTAATTTATGTAGTCGAAAAGAACGCTTAATAGCATGCAGCGTTAACTTTATATAAAATATTCGAGGTGAAATCCATTGGCTTATAGGCTGAAACATCACAACTATCAACGCAAATGCTGCTTCAACGCCGGCAACATCAGCTATAACTAAAAATATACCATCAAAGGGAAATATGGCAATTAGAACTAATAGCATTAACACCTTAATTACCTTGGGATAGCTTTTAAAAAACGCCATACTTATCCTTGTTTATTTAATGCAGACTTAAGCGGATAATAGTCAACTATACTTAAACGCCGCAGCAAGCTGAAAATTATAGTGGGCTATAATGTTTAACGCAGTGAGAGCCGCCCACGGTAATTTTTCCGAGTGATGTGCCTAGTTATTGGTGTTAATTACCTGGCTTGATTTCTTTTTTTGCGAAAAAGACTAAACCAAAATAGAGCTTCGAAAGTAAAACCTAGCATGATGAAGAGAAATATACCCGCTGAACTACCGTAACTGTAAGAACCAAGTGCTGCAATTATTAGTGCGGCAAGAATTAAAAACCTATATATTTTGTTCATACTACTCCCTTTTATATAACTTCCTATCGAGACTATATAATAACTCATCTGTGGTAAATTTCCTGATAAATTGGGGGATTGCATTGGCTATATCTGGTTAATCGTCTTCAACAAGATACAGAATGAATACTTTAGCGCTTTTAGCTCAATTAGTATCTACCGTCTCAACGCCTCATTAGAGGTAAATCATAGAGGGTTAAAATTATCCGTCGACGGAACAAACTTGACTGCTATTGGCTGCGATTTAGTGGCTTATTATAGTTTTACTGTCGTGATTTAATTAATGGAATAAACTTGCTAGCCAATCGAATGTGAATATTGTTGTAAAAACCTTTAATCCAACTAGGGCTATAAACAGGAATATTACAGCGACTTTAGCCTTTTTATTTTGCATGTTATGCCAAAATAGTAATTTAGCTTTCACTTCATTTTTTACTTCATCTATAGCTTTTTTCATAAAACCTTTTTTATTCACTGATAATTTAATACTAAAAACATCATAGCGTCTTAATCGACATTTAAAACTAAACCGCGATACTTGCTATATCATTCAGCTATATGGTTTTTTTTATAATGTATTTAAGACGTTATCAGTAAATTTTACGGTATTCAACTTTTACATAATCTGCCTGGTGATATTTGAGTACAAGAGCGGCTAATTTAAATGACTATCGGTAGCGAGTAGGAAACTATGGTATGAGTTGGTCTTTATTTACTGTTGCTGCGTATAGAGATTTTATCTATCTATCGATTGAGATCAGGAAAGCTCTTATGCCATTAACTGTGGATGAAGAATCAAGAATTATAGAAATGGCTTGGGAAGACCGAACGCCCTTTGAAGCTATTGAACATCAGTTCAGCATGCAAGAGACTGAGGTTATTAAATTTATGCGTAGCCAATTAAAAACCAGTAGCTTTAAGTTATGGCGAGCAAGAGTAAGCGGACGGGCGACTAAGCATTTGAAACTTCGCAGTGATGATGTTTTGAGAGGGTATTGTCCAACGCAATATAAACATCGTTGAACGAACAAATTATTTAAATTGCTATAAGATGCTTGCCGAATGATTTTTCGATAAATAAATGTATGTTAATTGCAAAAAAAAACGGGCATCTTATGATGCCCGTTTTAAGTTAATGCTTTATAGTAATTTATTAGCCTTGATAGTCAATAAATCGTTAGTCTTCTTCAACTAAGGTCATCAATGACGTGTTGCCACCCGAAGCAGTGGTATCAATACTGACAGTTTTCTCAGTCAATAAACGTTGGATCAAATTATCAAAATATTCCGAACTGATCA
>CAXBNP010000023.1:0-72702 GCA_963977145.1 uncultured Colwellia sp. | reverse complement strand
TGGCTACAAGCTGACCTAAAAAATAACCAATAGCTAAAGTCAGCTTTGCGCACAAAGTGATCCTAAGTATTCCTGATTAAGTCTCAGGTATTATGCTAGAAAAGTCGTCTTTTCAGAAAAGTGTTATGGCATTATCCCTTTATAAACAATCAACCTTAAATGAGACTGTTCTAAATCATTATCGGTTGTCACAATTGTCAGCACTGATAAATTGATGTAGGGCGTGAATGCTGCAATGGCGCTGCTGAGTGATTGACGTTAATCACTCATATGTTAACGTTTAGCTAAAGCACGTAAAGAGGCTGATTTCAGGTGGCTTGGGTATAAACCAGCCGAGCGTTACTATTATGCATAGCATCGCTAAGCTGGTTAAACATGGTAAGACATCAATTAACTTAGGCTCAATGCCTTTAGCCATTAATTAAAAAATGTACGCCGATACTAGCCGCGTAGCCTAGCGCAATTGCCCAGCTCCACTTTAAGTGCCCCATAAAAGAGTAAACACCTTTGGTTTGCCCCATTAAAGCCACACCTGCGGCAGAGCCAATTGATAATAAGCTACCGCCCACACCTGCGGTCATGGTAACTAATAACCATTGTTGAAGATCCATAACAGGGTTCATACTCAAGACCGCAAACACTACCGGAATGTTGTCAACAATAGCAGACAACACACCAACAGCAATATTGGCATACGTTGGGCTCCAGTTACTATATAAGGCTTCTGACACTAAGCTTAGATAGCCCATAAAACCTAGGCCACCAACACACATAACAACACCGTAAAAGAATAGTAATGTATCCCATTCTGCGCGCGCAATTTTATCGAAAATATCAAACGGCACAATGTTACCCAATTTTTTTAATGCCTGGGCATCATTTTCAGCTTCCGCTTTACTGCGTTTTTTATCTAGTGAGCGCGGTAGACTGATACGGAGATAGAAGCCAAAGAATTTTAGATAACCCAAGCCCAACATCATACCTAGCACCGGCGGCATGTTAACAACGCTATGGCATAGTACCGCGGTCGCAATGGTGAGAATAAAAAGTACCACGATTCTTTTTGCGCCACGTTTTATTTGCAAGGTTTCACTAGCCACTGGCGTCGACTTTTCGTTGGAAATGAAAAAGCTCATGATAATTGCCGGCACTAAAAAATTCACTAATGACGGAATAAATAACACAATAAATTGTTCAAATTTAACCAAACCTGACTGCCAAATCATTAAAGTGGTAATGTCGCCGAACGGGCTAAACACACCGCCGGCATTAGCGGCAACAACAATATTAATACAGGCGATATTGATAAACTTTTTATCATTTGATGCCACCTTTAAAACAATGGCACACATTAACATGGCAGTCGTTAGGTTGTTGGCAAATGAAGATATCGCAAACGCTAAAACTCCGGTTAACCAGAACAGCGACCGCAAACTCAAGCCTTTTGACACCATCCACAAGCGCAAGCCATCAAAAATCCCCCTTTCTTCCATGGCATTTATATAGGTCATTGCCACTAGCAGAAATAATAATAATTGCGCATATTCAAGCAAGTTATGATTAAACGCTTCTTCAGCCTCTAAAGGAATGCCATGCTGAGTGTATATCCAGCCAATAATTAACCAAATAACGCCAGCAGCAACAAGTACAGGTTTAGACTTTCTTAAATGTATTAAATCTTCGCCAATGACCAATAGATAAGCAATTGAAAATAAAATGAGCGCAGTAAAACCAAATATAGAATTGGTTAAATCAATACTGCCGGAGCCTGCAGCCCAAGATGTCACTGAAATACAGGAAAGTAACAGGGTTAATAATATTTTTTTAAACATAGGTGCCTAATAAACTAAATTGTGTACTGATTGTTAGTGTTAACTAATACTTAGCAGGGTGCGCTATATTGGTTAGCGCCATTTCAATGTTAAGCGGCCACCGACTCACCTTAAAGATAGTTTTTCTCGGTTTTTGAGTAGATAAATAACGGTCAATATTAGCTATTTTATTACTGATTTAAATGTCGAGCGTCAAAGCCGTGTTGCCGGCGGTATTATAATCCTAAGCATGACATTTTGGCTTATGTTTTTTCATAAATATTGCGCTAAACCGCGATATAACATGATATTTAATAACTCACCATGACCTTTGCGCGTAATAACATTTAACTTGAGCTGTTAACATCATTAACTAACCCTCGGTCATAGACAGTAATAGTATAAAGTCGCAGTAGAGCATTTTAAAAGTACCGGTTTTTGCTTTTAAAAGTACTGTTAATTTTATAAAAGGTACGCTAGTTTAGCGCTGCTTTCATTATCACAATATAGGTTTTTATTTTGCATACTCGAGTACTATCTCAGTTTTATGTCGTCGTGGTTTTATTTATCGCATCACTATTTTCATTGCCTACTATTGCTCATAGCGATGATATTAATCAGGCGACTTTATCTTTAGATAGCAGCGAACAATATCAACTTGTTGTGACGGTAGACTTTATTCATTTACTAAAGCAACATTTAGAAATTACCGGTGATGACGTGAAAGTGATAGACGCTCTTAATCAACTGTCATTTATAGAGCAAAAAAAACTCCTCGACAACGTTAAAGCTATGTTAAGTCGCCAAACAATTATGTATTTTCACTCCCCTGAAACAAGCATCCAACAGCCCGCCAAACAAAAGCCCTTGCAAGCAACGGTCAGCTTTAACGGTTTACAATTACAACATTTGAAAGGCATATTGTCTCAACAAGCAAACTTATCAGCATATAAAGCCCAACTCATTGCCAGCTCAGATATACCTAAAGGCGCAACTGCTGTTGCTGTGCGCTTTTCGCCCTTACTAGGCAATATTGTCCTCAAGATTATTCGCCCGCAACAAGAAA
This sequence comes from uncultured Colwellia sp., assembly GCA_963977145.1. Taxonomy (GTDB): domain Bacteria; phylum Pseudomonadota; class Gammaproteobacteria; order Enterobacterales; family Alteromonadaceae; genus Cognaticolwellia. Next base: position 69,825 of record CAXBNP010000023.1, on the reverse strand, counting down.
TCATTGCCAGAGCGGCGCTAAGTGCTAATTATCAAATCAATCTGACCAACGCTAGCCTAATGAAAAATACAGCTATACTGCCGGCACAAATCAAGCAAGCTGTTGATTATATCTATCAAGGCTTTGTTCATATCTTGCCGCGAGGCGCAGATCACATGCTATTTGTTTTAGCACTTTTACTCTTTGCTAAACGGCGTTCAAGCCTAATATGGCAAGTATCAGCATTTACCCTAGCGCACACCATCACGCTTGCATTAAGTATTTACGGCATAGTAGCGCTGCCTAACAACGTTATAGAGCCGCTTATTGCACTATCTATTGTCTATGTAGGATTAGAGAATATCTACCGAGCAAGAAAAAATACCGTCAGCCAAATGCGCATGCCGGTAATATTTGCCTTTGGCTTATTACATGGTTTAGGTTTTGCTTCGGTATTAAGGGATATTGGCTTACCACAAAGCCAATATGCCATGAGTTTAGTCTCATTTAATATTGGCGTTGAGCTTGGGCAACTAGCAGTTATTACGCTGGCTTTTATTGCTTTATACCCTTTTAGGCATAAAACCTGGTATCAAACTAAATTGGTCTTGGCACTAAATATTGCTATTGCTAGTATCGCAACGTATTGGCTAATAGAACGACTTAGCTGATTAAATTTTATTACTGATAGCTGGCTGTCAATATTAAAAACATTAAACTTTAAAACAAAAAAATCAGACTAGCTGACTTTTTAAATATTTAGACCATGCTAACAGTAACCAATTGATAACTAGGGCTGTCAGAGGTTATGTATAACAATCGCCTAAATATTTTTCACGCTAATATCACCAATTTTCAATGCCGCGACTCGATCACGCTCTTGACGCTTTTCACAGGGATTTTCGCAATTGCATGATTTGTCGATACCCACGTTGGCTAAACCACCGCAGCTACCAGCAAGGGTTTTCCTTTGGAAGATATAACCGACAGCCATTGCCATAACAATAACGAGAAAAAAGCCTAAGGTGATTAAAAATATAGCCATAATGAGTACTTACCTATTTGATAACATTTCAATAACTTGAGTTTAAAATTAATTTTTGGATAACTTACAATAATTTAAAATAACTGCAATAAAGCATGCCAAGCTACTTGAGGTATTGCATGAATTTTACCGTGCTTTGCTCAACAAAGCCATGATCAGTTTTCGCAATTATGTACACCGCAAGCCCATTAGCCTCTGCAAACGCTAGCGCTTTCTCTTCACCCATAACCATCAGAGCAGTAGACAAACCGTCAGCAGTCATTGAAGATGGATGAATTACCGTGACTGAGACCAGCTTATGGTTAATTGGCTTACCCGTTTTTGGGTCTATGATATGCGAAAAACGTTGCCCATTGGCTTCAAAATAAATGCGATAGTCACCTGAGGTCGCGACAGCATTATCTTTTGGCACAATAATTTGGTGTACAGCGCGTTCGTTGCTTAGTGGTTTTTCAATTGCAACATGCCAAAGCTCACCAGTATGTTTAAAGCCTTTAAGACGCATCTCGCCACCTATTTCAACTAGGTAGTTATTGATCCCGCTAGCCTCGAGAAACTCAGCGACCAAATCAACACCATAACCTTTGGCAATGGTTGATAGATCAAGGTAAAGATTGGGAATGTTTTTGCTCAACATACCATTTGAAAAAGTTATTTTATCTAAACCAACTTGCGCTTTTGTCGCCGCCAGTAATTCATCAGAGGGTATGGTTTCAGGCCGATATTTTGGACCAAACCCCCATAAATTAACTAATGGCCCAACAGTTACATCAAGCGCACCATCACTTAGCTCTCCTAAACGAATCGCCTCTTTGAGCACCCTAGCTAAACCTGCCGAGACAGTAATAGGAGTAAGTGACTTTGATTGATTGAATATAGAAAGTTCGGAGTCAGCAATATAAGTCGACATTTCTTGATTCAGTTGTTTTAGCTTTTTATCGATACCTTGTTGTAATTTGTTTGCATCGATATTCTGCCCAACCACTTTAATATTATAAGTGGTGCCCATGGTACTGCCTTGCAGAAAATATTCTTGACGGCCAAGATCATTGCTAGGAAAGCAACCACTAAGCACTAAAAATGTGCTTGCTAGCACAAGTAATTTAATCGCTGATTTGCTGAGCTTAAAACTATATTGCATAACAATATCCTTAATAAAATTTTATTTAACTAAAGCATCTGTTTTATAAATTTGAAAACAATATGCTTTAGCTAAATAAACTCTTAAGTCGTAAACTTTGAAAAAATAGGTATTAAAAAGGCGACCTAAGGCCGCCTCTTCATTTCATGAATTCGCAAGCTTAATTAGCCACCGAAATCATCTAACATGATGTTTTCATCTTCAACACCCAAATCTTTCAACATATGAATAACTGCAGCGTTCATCATTGGAGGACCACACATGTAATACTCACAATCTTCTGGCGCTTCATGGTCTTTCAAGTAGTTTTCATGCAGTACATTATGAATAAAACCTGTCATACCATCCCAGTTATCTTCTGGTTGAGGATCTGATAATGCGACATGCCAATCGAAGTTGTCATTTTCAGCCGCAAGGCCATTATAATCATCTTCATAGAACATTTCACGTTTAGAACGAGCACCATACCAGAACGACATTTTACGTTTAGAATGCAAACGCTTAAGTTGATCAAAGATATGTGAACGCATTGGCGCCATACCAGCACCACCACCGATAAAGACCATTTCATTGTCAGATTCTTTCGCGAAGAACTCACCAAATGGTCCTGAAATAGTCACTTTATCGCCAGCTTTTAAGCTGAAAATATAAGACGACATTTTACCTGCTGGCAAATGTAAACGTCCTGGAGGCGGCGTAGCAATACGCACGTTCAGCATGATAATGCCTTCTTCTTCTGGGTAGTTCGCCATTGAATATGCACGTAATGTCGCAGTATCCACTTTTGACTCTACATCGAAGAAACCAAAATGATTCCAATCACCACGGTATTGATCATCAATATCAAAATCGCTGTATTTTACGTGATGGGCAGGTGCTTCAATTTGAATATAACCACCCGCGCGGAAAGGTACAGACTCGCCATTAGGAATTTGTAACTTAAGCTCTTTAATGAAAGTTGCTTTGTTATCGTTAGAGATAACTTCACATTCCCATTGTTGAACTCCGAAGATTTCATCTTCAAGTACAATATCCATGTCTTGTTTAACTGCCACTTGACAGGCTAAACGACAACCTTCTTTTGCTTCACGCTTATTAATATGGCCTGATTCAGTCGGTAAAATATCACCACCACCTGAATGTATTTCGACACGACATTGGCCACAAGTACCACCGCCACCACAGGCTGAAGGTATAAAAATACCTTGATCAGCTAATGCGCCTAAAAGCTTGCCACCGGCAGCAGTTGTTACTGCTTTTTCTGGATCGCCATTGATGCTAATCGTAACGTCACCTGAAGACACTAACTTCGATTTGGCAAATAAAATCACCATAACTAAGACTAGTACTATCGCGGTAAACATCGATACGCCGAGAACAATAATTTCCATCGACTTTTCCTTTAATCTTCTCTAAGGGTTTTAGCTGGCTTAAATACATGTAAGCAAGTGCTAGCTAAAACCGACATTAACCTAAAGTGAAATACCACCGAAAGAAAGAAAGCCAAACGCCATCAATCCTGCAGTAATAAACGTAATACCTAAGCCTTTTAAGCCATCAGGTACATCTGAGTATTTCATCTTTTCACGAATACCCGCCATTAATACAATGGCTAACATCCAACCGATACCAGAGCCAATGCCGTAAACAACACTTTCACCTAAGGTAAGGTTTTTTGCGACCATAAATGAAACGCCACCGAAGATTGCACAGTTAACTGTGATCAAAGGCAAGAAAATACCCAACGCTTGATAAAGCGCTGGAAAATATTTATCTAAAACCATTTCAAGAATTTGCACTAATGCTGCAATCACACCTATAAAGGTAATGAAAGACAAGAAGCTTAAATCTATAGAGTCTTTCGCTTCGGTAACACCCATCACGCTATCTAACGCACCTGGCGCCAAAATCGCTTGATAGATAATTTGGTTAACAGGTACCGCGATACCTAACACCACAACAACCGCAACACCTAGCCCTATCGCCGTGCTAACTTTCTTAGAAACCGCTAAGAAGGTACACATACCAAGGAAAAAGGTTAATGCCAAATTTTCAATAAATATGGTCTTAACAAATAAACTTAAATAATGTTCCATGATTGCTTAGTCCTTCTCTACTTGTTCTGGTTTCCACTGGCGAATTGCCCAGATGATTAAACCGATAATGAAGAATGAGCTAAATGGTAAAACGAGTAAGCCATTACCTTGATACCAACCACCATTTTGCGTCAAAGTAAAAACTTCAAAACCAAATAATGTACCAAAACCAAATAGTTCACGGAAAAAAGCAACAACCATCAAGACTGCACCGTAGCCTAAACCATTGCCAATACCATCTAAAAAGCTTACACCGGGTTTTTCTTTCATCGCGAAAGCTTCAGCGCGGCCCATAACAATACAGTTGGTAATGATCAGTCCAATAAATACTGACAGTTCTTTTGATAGTTGATAAGAAAACGCTTTTAACACTTGGTCAACCAAAATAACCAATGAGGCAATAATTACCATTTGCACAATAATACGCACACTCGATGGTATTTGATGACGAATAAGCGAAATAAACAAATTCGAAAAACCTGTTACTAGCATTACCGCAAGCGTCATCACCAAAGCATTCTGTAGTGAACTTGTAACTGCTAACGCAGAACAAACACCAAGTACTTGTAGGGCGATCGGGTTATTATCAACAACTGGTCCAAATAAAACCTTTTTAGTATCAGTAGCCATTAGTTCAATCCTCCAGCACGATAGTTAGTAATAAATGGCCCATAGCCTTCTTCACCTAACCAAAAATGCAATGTACGCTCAACACCATTACTGGTTAATGTCGCACCAGACAATGCATCGACACCATGAACATTACCCGCTTTAGCGCCACCTTTAACAATTTTAATCGCTATATTGTTTTGCTCGTCAAACATTTTCTTACCTGGCCACAAAGCTTTCCATTTCGGGTTAAGCACTTCAGCACCTAAACCTGGAGTTTCTTTTAAGTCAGAATAGATAACGCTTTTTACGGTATTCAGATCAGACTCTAAACCGATAAAACCATACATAAGATCCCATAAGCCAGAACCAACAATAGGTAATACTATCGTTGATACTTTACCTTGTTCATCTTTAACTAAATAAACCACAGCCTTATCAGCGCGACGATTTAGACCAGCGATATCATTTTCAGGTTTGGAGCTTTTAGCTACATTACGAGCATCAGCACGTTCTTCAAATGTTTTCACATCACCTGCAACAACTTTACCTGTTGCTAAGTCAATCATTTTTGCATCGACAAACTTTTCATAGGTAGCAACAATATCGTCACCTGCAAGTTCTAAAAGACCGGCAGTCTCAAGAATTTTAGTTTGCTTATCAAGCAACTTATTCGCAGTTTGTAAGGGCTTTAAACCTACTGCTGAAATAGAGACTAAAGCAGCACAAACCAAACAAATAACAAATACAAACCCGACTGTTCTGCCGAAAGTTTCTTTCTTTTTAGTATCAGACATTGCGAGCAAGCCTCCGTTTGATATTCCCTTGAACAACAAAATAGTCGAACAGAGGTGCAAACAAGTTAGCGAATAAAATAGCCAACATCATACCTTCTGGGAATGCAGGGTTAACAACACGCACCAATACCACCATGATACCGACTAAGGCACCAAACCAATATTTACCGGTATTAGTAAATGACGCCGACACAGGGTCAGTTGCCATAAACATCATACCAAAGGCAAAACCACCGGTAACTAAGTGCCAATACCAAGGCATAGCGAACATTGCATTAGTGTCACTACCAATGGCATTAAATAGCATGGCCGTAATAACCATTCCGGCAAATACACCTAAAACAATACGCCATGAAGCAATACCTTTATAAAGGATGTACGCACCACCAAGTAAAATCATTGCCGTTGACACTTCACCAACAGAGCCTGGAATATAACCCCAGAAAGCATTCCACCAATCAGCATTAATTGAATAGTCTAATAAGCCTTGGTTAGCAGCACTTAATGCTGTAGCACCAGAAAAACCATCAGCAGCAACCCAAACCGTGTCACCCGATATTTCAGTTGGATAGGCAAAGAATAAAAACGCACGCCCAGCTAACGCAGGGTTTAAGAAGTTTTTACCTGTGCCGCCGAATACTTCTTTGGCGATAACGATACCAAAAGTAATACCGATCGCTGCTTGCCATAACGGAATAGTAGCCGGCAAGATTAAGGCGAAAAGAATGGAACTAACAAAGAAACCTTCATTAACTTCATGCTTGCGCACTGAGGCAAACAATACTTCCCAAAAACCACCGACAACAAATACCGTGGCATAGATAGGTAAGAAGAACATGGCGCCGTAGAACATCATACTGAACCAACCAGATTCAGCCGATAAGCTACCGCCTAACATTTCAAACAAACCAACTTGCCAAGTATCAGGTAAAGCGTAACCAGCTGCTAATGCATCAGTCGCTTGAAAACCTATGTTGTACATACCCCAGAACATGGCAGGGAAAACCGCTAACCATACTGTGATCATGATACGTTTAAGATCAATACTGTCACGAACGTGAGTTCGACCTTTATTCACTTGGCCAGGGGTAAATAACCCTGTAGCTACGGCTTCGTAAAGCGCATACCAAGTTTCAAATTTACCGCCTTTTTCAAATTGCGGTTCGATATCTTCAAAAAACTTTTTCAAGCCCATGACTAACCTTCCTTCTCAATTGTGGTTAGGCAATCACGAAGGATCACGCCGTAATCTGTTTTGCCTGGACAAACAAACGTACACAAGGCTAAATCTTCTTCATCAAGCTCTAAGGCACCAAGTTGTTGTGCACCATCAGTATCGCCGGCACATAAGTCACGCAATAACATTGTTGGCAAAATATCTAATGGCATAACGCGTTCAAAGTTGCCAATTGGCACCATAGCGCGAGCACTACCATTAGTTGTGGTGGTCATGTTGAACAACTTCTTAGGGAAGAAATGTGACATATACGCACGCGTTACCGAGAATTTATTCGGGCCAGGATACATATAGCCAATAAATTCTTTCTCTCGACCTTCAAGGATAAGAGACATTTGTGTGTGGTAACGACCTAAATAGCCATGTACACCCGAAGCAACAGAGCCTAATAGTAAAGAGCCTGAAACGATACGTAACTCACCATCGTGTTTTTCATCTGCAGTAATATCTGCAGCACTTGCACCTAATGTAGTACGAACCAAACGTGGATTCTTAGCGGCAGGACCGGCTAAAGATATAACCCGATGACTGTTTAATTCACCAGACGTGAACAATTGTCCAATAGCAATAACGTCTTGATAGCCCGCATGCCATGCTACGTTATCAGCATTGACAGGTTTCAAGAAATGCATATGAGTGCCAACTAAACCTGCAGGATGTTTACCAGAAAATTCATTTACTATAGTAGCTGAATTAACCGCAATATCGCTGCCAGGCGCTTTGCTAACAAAAACTTCACCGTCAGTTAAGCGCGCCAGTACCGTTAAACCATTAACGAAGGCTTCACTTTGCTCAGCAATAATGACGGTTGGATCTGCCGCTAGCGGATTGGTATCCATAGCACTAATAAATATCGCAACGGGTGTCGTATCGACAGCAGGAACTTTACTAAATGGACGCGTACGTAATGCTGTCCACAAACCTGAGTTAACTAGGTTTGACACGACATCTTCACGCGCAATTGAGTTGAGTTCTGAAGTAGTATAGCTGGTAAACGTTTCTTGCTCATCGCCGCCAATTTCAATGACAACCGATTGCAATACGCGCTTTTCACCACGATTGATTTCTTTAACAACACCTGAAGCTTGAGCTGTGAATTTAACGCCAGGATTCTTTTTATCTTCAAAAAGTGCCTGACCTTTTTTAACGCTATCTCCAACCTTAACAAACATGGTTGGGCGCATTCCCACAAACTCTTCACCTAATGTTGCAACAGTTTTGATGGACGGACCATCATGGATTACCTGCTGGGGGGCACCTACTACAGGAACATCCAGACCTTTTTTTATTGTAATCATAAACACTTGCACTACTTTTGATGGGAGTAATCGAAATCAACTATTTAGCTACTTAACTGCGTTCACTTATTGCAAAACAGCACAATAATTAGCGCAACCAACTAACATAAATGACCGATTTCAGTGTATTTCAGTAAAATCTCAATCTACTTTTAATAAATTAAGCTTCACTGGCTCTAGTTAAAATTTCTGGCGCGATTCTAGCACAAAACCACATTTTGATTCTATCTTAAGCACGACAATTAATAACAATTTAGTCGAATAATCTAATATTCGCGCAATAATAACGCAATATTTTCTTTTTTAGCGACATTTTTCGACAGTTTAGTATAAAACCATCCCGCAATATTAACCATTATTGATCCATAGAGCGTTACCTATATTTAAGTTGATGAACAATAAATAACGCCTATTGGTCGAAAAAAAACCGACTATTTGTCGGTTTTTTTTAATCTAATCTGACAAGCAACTAATCAATCATAGATTAGGGCTCTTGAACTTTTAGCGTTCAAATCCAGGTAATTTAAAGTAAGTTATTAATCGCTAACTCTGGACTAATGTCCGCTTCATAATCAACACCAGCAACGTCAAAACCAAATAATTTTAAAAACTCTTGATGGTAACCTACGTAATCAGTTAGCTCATCAATGCTATCACTATCAACAGTATGCCAAATATCGGTAACACGTTGCTGAACACTGTCTTCAAGCTCTTTGTTATTTTGACGCAAGCGCCCTGCGTCATCAATGGTAGGGGTTTTACCGTAAATATTTTCTCTAAATAAACCTTGAATTTGCTCGATACAACCTTCATAAGTGCCATCAGCTTTCATTACTTTAAACATCGCTGAAATATATAATGGCATGATAGGAATGGCTGAACTGGCTTGTGTTACCACAGCATTAAGTGACGTAACATAAGCTTCGCCCTTAATATTAGCAGTTGTTGCTTTTATTGCCGTTGATGCCCGATCTAAATCTTCTTTTGCACGGCCAATAGTGGCATGTCCGTATATTGGCCAAGTCAATTCTTTACCAATATAGGTATAAGCGACGGTTTTAAAACCGTTAGCCAACACACCAGCATCGCCAAGAGCTTTTATCCAAAGCTCCCAGTCAGCGCCGCCCATAACATCAATGGTACCTTGTATTTCTTCGTCTGAAGCCGCATCAACTGACACAGAGTCAATAATGCGTTTCGAGGTATTTAAATTTTTCGTGGTGACACTTTTACCGATAGGTTTAAGTGCTGATGAATACACTTCGCCAGTATCTGGATCAGTACGACGTGGTGACGCTAAACTGTATACAATTAGGTCAATTTCACCTAACTCAGCTTTTATCGTTTCAATAGCTTTTGCTTTAATTTCATGTGAAAACGCATCGCCATTAATATTTTTTGACCATAAACCGGCTTCGTCTGCTGCGGTTTGAAAGGCCGCTGTGTTATACCAACCCGCTGATGCAGTTTTTCTTTCTGTTGGTGGCTTTTCGAAGAATATACCTAATGTTTTAGCACCATTACCAAAAGCGGCAGTAATTCGAGATGACAAGCCGTAACCGGTTGATGCACCAATAACTAATACATTTTTAGGTTTAACATCAGCTTGTGGCTGACTTTTTACATAAGAAATTTGCTCATTAACATGCGCTGCACAACCGCCGGGGTGAGCATTAGTACAAATAAAACCACGAATTTTTGGTTTGATAACCATAACTATACCTTCTAAGTGTTACTGCAAATTCCCGATAACTTATCACACTAAATAATGCTGCAGTACTATCAAGTTGTTCACAGTAACAATGTGAGTTTGAAAAATACTTAGTTAAAATTAACTAAGCTTTATAAAATTGCCGACTAGTTTACTCTGGCTTTGGCCTTTATGAGGTGCGACCAGTGACATTATTCGACAATCGTTAAAAAATAAGCAGGTAATATTGATAAAAATTTAGCGATTTTCGTAATATGCACGCAAAGTTAACTTGTTATATTCACGCATTGACGCTAAAAATTCACTATATGACTGCCATACGCGGGCAAAATCTTTATCGGCTTTTACCTGCTCGCGAATCAATTCATCAGTGTGCTGCTTTAGCGCTTGCATAACTTCCGCTGGAAATTGACGCAATTGCACTTTGTGCTCTTCAAGTAAGGTTTTTAATGCCGCATTATTACGGGCATTATATTCTGCCAAGGTAGACTCATTGACCGCATTAGCCGCCACTTCAACAATACTCTGTAGATCAGCGGGTAAAGCATCAAAGGCTTTTTGATTCACTAAAAACTCTAAACCTGTGCCGGGTTCATGCCATACCGAAGAGTAATAGTAATCTGCCGCCTGATAAAAGCCAAAGGCTAGATCGTTATATGGGCCGACCCATTCGGTTGCATCAATAGCGCCACTTTGTAATGCTGAAAATATTTCGCCACCGGTCAATGTTACCGGAATTGCCCCGGCATTTTTCAGTACTTCACCCGCAAGCCCTGGGATACGCATTTTTAAGCCTTGCAGATCAGCGACTGAATTAATTTCTTTTTTAAACCAACCGCCAAATTGAGCGCCTGAGTTGCCACCGGGCATTGGCTTAATACCAAAGGGTTTATAAAGCTCCTGCCAAAGCTCCATACCGCCACCGTAATGTAACCAAGCGTTGAACTCTGTTGCGGTCATACCAAAAGGTATGGCACTAAAAATAGGTGCTGCTGGTATTTTCCCTTTCCAGTAATACGCGCCACTATGGCCCATTTCAACCGTGCCTTGTGATACCGCATCAAAAACTTCAAAGCCAGGTACTAGTTCACCAGCGCCATACACTTTTACCGTCAGGCGACCATTACTCATGGCATTAACATGCTTGGCAAATTTCTCTGGTGCCATGCCTAACCCTGGAAAGTTTTTTGGCCATGAGGTGACTAATTTCCAGGTGAATTTTTCTTGTGGCTGCGCAGATTTTTCAGCATTGGCAGTATTAGTTTTTTCGCCACACGCTGTTAATGCCAGTAAAGTAAGCATCATTAAAATCGACAAACGGGTAAATTTTCTGATCATATTCTTATCCATATATTACGTTGGGTAACCAAGTAACTAAACTTGGCCAATAAGCTAAAGCACACAGTAATATTAACTGTATAATAATAAAAGGAATAACACCTTTGTAAATCGCCGCGGTAGTGACGGCTTTATCTGCCACCCCGCGCAAGTAAAAGAGCGCAAAACCAAATGGCGGCGTCAAGAATGAGGTTTGAAGATTAACTGCAATCATAATCCCCAGCCAAACAGGATCTAGTCCCATCGCTAATAATACCGGCGCCACAATGGGTACGACGACAAAGGTTATTTCAATAAAGTCTAAAATAAAACCCAAGAGAAAAATAACCAACATAACAATTAGGGTAGCCCCCACCACACCGCCCGGCATTTGTTGAAATAAGCCATGGACTAATTCTTCACCACCAAAACCACGAAAAACTAACGAGAATAAACTGGCACCAATTAGGATTAAAAATACCATCGATGTGATCTTAACGGTAGTTTGCATGACTGAAGTTAAATTAGCTTTAGATAATTGCCTTTTCCATAACGCCAATAACAAAGCTCCCATAGCCCCAACACCAGCAGCTTCTGTCGGCGTGGCATAACCAAATAATATCGAGCCCAGTACTGCAAACATTAATAATAATGGTGGTAGCAGCGCTGAAATCAAGAGTACAAAAGTTAGCGATTGTTGTTCATCGGTTTCTTCTTGTGGTACCTGCCTTGGAATATCTTCAGGTTTAAATATAGCCACGGCAAGACAATATAAAATGTAAAGTATAACTAGCATAAGTCCGGGAATAACCGCACCGGCAAACAAGTCGCCTACCGACACTGTTTTAGGGCTAAATATTCCCATACTTAACTGCGCTTTTTGGTAGGCACTAGATAAAACATCACCGAGCAACACCAAGGCAATTGAAGGGGGGATAATTTGACCGAGCGTTCCCGTTGCACAAATAATTCCGGAAGAAAATGCCGGACTATAACCACGCTTTAACATCGTAGGTAAAGATAATAAGCCCATGGTCACTACCGTTGCACCGACAATCCCTGTGCTAGCAGCCAACAACATGCCAACTAGGGTCACCGAGATAGCTAAACCTACATTGAAACGACCGAATAATAATGCCATGGTGTTCAGTAAATTTTCCGCTATTTTTGAGCGTTCGAGCATTGCGCCCATAAAAACAAAGAGTGGTACGGCTAATAAGGTTTGATTATTAAGCACACCATACAGTCGATTCGGCAATGCATACAAAAAAGAGCTTTCAAAAACACCAAAACTTATGCCGACACCGGCAAACAGTAAGGCGGTACCCGCAAGAGACAAGGCTACAGGATAGCCAAGTAATAATACGCCACAAACAGCAACAAACATCAATAAAGCTAAATATTCCATTATTTCACTCCCGCAATGCTTTCGCTCTTTGGTAGCTTTTGAAAGAGTATGATTAAATTTCGTGTAATTTCGGCTAGCCCTTGTAAAGAAAGGGTTATTGCTAACAGTAAAATTAATGACTTGTTAAGATAAACTAAGGGTAAGCCTCCAGCTTCAGGCGAACTCTCCATAATTTTCCATGATGAAGCGACGTAATTAAAGCTGATGAAAAATATAAAAACACATACCGGCAACAATAGCAGCAAAGTACCAAATAAATTCAAGTAGGCTTTTTGTTTCGCTGAGTATTGTTGATAAAAAATATCGACCCGGACATGACCATCATGCTTAAGGGTATAGGCAGCACCGAGCATGAACACCAAACCATGAAAATAAAGTACCGACTCTTGCATGGCAATCCAACCGAGATTAAAGCCATACCTAAGCACCACAATACTAAAGGTCAGCAACACCATTAAAAGTGTCAGCCAAGCAACTGCTTTACCGAGTAACTCTGTGGTGGCGTCGATCGTATGAATAAATTTGTTCGCAAGCGTTAACAACATAGCTTTTCCATTTATTTTTATTATTATTGTTTCTATTTTTTTAAGCGTCAATTAGCAAAAATCAAACGCTAGGCAACTTCCCCCCTGTCCAGCGACGTTCTTTCACATCGACGTACATGGCGGTATAATGCCGCAGAGTCACGTATTTACAAAGATGCAGCCACTATAGCAATTCTAGCAATTCTTGAACCATTACTTAGATAACTAGGAACAGTGATGTACCGCGACATACCGTACATCCTGGACATCGTCACTCTTTCACATCCATGTGACCGCGACATACCGTACATCCTGGACATAAAAAAACCGCTAATATGATATTAACGGTGCGAAATATTTACCAGATATACACGTATAGTTTACCCTGCTTTTTTGCTGCCTCCTAGACACTTAGGGGATAAAGGTGTGTTCTCCGCGTAATAGGTTTTCCACTCTTTCTCTGTGTAAGTATGCAAAGCCAAAGCATGAATTTTATCGGCAAGTTCTGCCGCTAATAAGGTATTAATAGCGCGATGGCGTTTTATCAAACGTTCACCTTCAAAATCTTGTGAAACGATAATAACTTTAAAGTGTGACTCACTGCCCGGTGCAACGTTATGCTGGTGACTTTCATTTATTACATCGAGATGAAGAGGTGAGAAAGCAGAAAGTAATTTTTCTTCGATAACAGCTTCTATTGTCATAGTATTTTCCCTGAAGTTGATCGGCTAATGGATCACTTTTAATTTTAGTCGTTGCGGCTAATTATGCCATCTATCTAGATGGCTGACAGCTTTATTTTTAAGATTTTTATCGTCTAACCGCTAGCGACCAAGTCACTTTTTAAAGCATATTTTTCGAAAGGTAAGATTTATCCTTGGCGCGAGAATTTTACCTTTTTTCGGAAGACAATGCTGCCAATATTCTTGGGTTGTTGCTCTCATAACCAATAAGCTTCCGGAGGCAAGAAGAAGGTTTCTTTTCGCATGAGTTTTAATATGTTTAAGTTGAAACTCTCGCTCAGCGCCAAATGATAACGACGCAATAATCGGCATTTCACCTAGTTCGGGCTCATTATCACTATGCCAGCCAACACTATCATTTTGGTTACGATATAAATTCGCGAGTACGGCATTAAAGTCATGCTGGCAATAGTCGCTAACTTTTGCTTTGAGTGCGAGTAAACTATCCGTCCAAGGCTTGGCGGTAAGCGTTATATTTGCATAACGATATCTAAGGTTATTATCGCCATACCAAGCTTGTAATCTGGGTATTTTCATCACCTTTCCAAACATTTTAATATTATCATGGCGCCAAGCTAAACTTTGCGTTAACTCATGAAAAAGCATTTCTGCTTCAGCGCTTGAATAAAAATCTTCAACATATTCAATATCGGCATCCGGACAGTTTATTTTCAAATGAATATCTACCTTAATGACTCTTTACGCTTAACTTAGCCTTAATTAACACTATTATCTCGATAAAATCCGCAATTTACTAGCTCGTGGTGATAAACTTTGTCACAATATCACTCACGCCTACTAGATTTAAATAGCTATGATCAGTCCATTTATTATCAACGAAAAAAACCTTTTTCTCGACCGTTTCCCCACTGGCCAAGTTAACCGAAGCTTGCAAGCCTGGGATGCCGCAGATGAATATATTATTAGTTATTTAGAGCGCCTTGAATTAACTAAATCAAAACAAAACATTCTTATTTTCAATGATAACTTTGGCGCTATAAGCTGTAATTTAACTGACCATCAACTTTATTGCGTTAGTGACTCTTTTTTAAGTCATCAGGGCATTGAATATAATGTAGAACAAAATGGTTTATCAAACGAAAACATCACCTTATTGGATAGCCTAGACGCCTTGCCAAATAATATTAGCATCGTGCTTTATAAAATCCCAAAGAGTAAAAGCCTACTCTGCCAACAATTGAGCAATATAAAGCAGCAACTCAATAAAGATGTTATTTTTATTGCCAGCGATCGCGCTAAAGAAATCCACAGCTCGACACTCAAATTATTTGAGAACTACTTAGGTACAACGACCACATCATTAGCAGTAAAAAAAGCTCGGCTTGTCTTTAGCCAACTCAATAATGAAAAAGCAACCACGACAAACTTCCCAACCTCATGGCCATTAGAAAATAGCGATTTTACTTTGCATAATCACGCTAACGTCTATGCCAGAGAAAAGCTCGATATTGGTGCACGCTATTTTATGGAGAACTTACCTAATGTTGCAGCAAACGCGCAAGTGATTGACCTTGGCTGTGGTAATGGCGTTATTGGCTTACAGGTATTATCAAAACAGCCGGCTGCACAGGTTCACTTTATCGATGAGTCTTATATGGCCATTGCATCAGCGAAATTAAATATTGCGGAAAACTTACCCTCAGCTGTTGAGCAATGTCACTTTCAAGTCAATGATTGTCTAACGAGTGTTGAAGGCGGTAGTGTTGACCTTATTTTGTGTAACCCCCCCTTCCACCAACAAACAGCGACTACCGACCATATCGCATGGCAAATGTTTAAAGATAGTCATCGAGTATTGAAAAAAGGCGGGGAGTTGCGCATTATTGGTAATCGTCAACTTGGCTACCATATCAAATTAAAGCGTATTTTTGGTAATGAAAAGCTCATTGCCAGCAATGAAAAGTTTGTTACTATTTCAGCAATAAAACGTTAATTTTAACTTTTAAGAATATCATATGAAATCACACATAATTACATTACTACTTTTAAGCTTCATCACGTTATTGTTCGCCTGTGCTACTCCGTTAAAGCAGGTCATTGTCAGTCCAGACATTAACATTGCCAGCAGTAATGCATTTCAACAAAAACAAGTACAAATACGTTTTAGTGATTTGCGCTCGTCTAATCATATCGTAGAGATATTACGCATTGGCGAAGCGGCACAATTATATTCACCTCAACAAACCATTGTCAGTGTTGTTGAAGCATCGCTTACCTTAGCGTTAAAAGCTAATGGCTTGCAAATACAGCCTCTTGCAGCCAATCAAGTTGAAGTATTCATCGACAACGCGTTAATTAGCGTGCACCAAGACATGTTAAAATATGGCGCCAGTAATCAAATGAACTTTCGTGTTGTTATCAACAATGAACAAGGCACTTTAACAAAATCATTTAAAGTATCAGGTACTAGTAATGGCCCGCTAAAAGCAGATCTTGCCGTATTAGAGCGCGACTTTAACCAACAACTCGCAAAGTTATTAACACAAATAGTGCAAAACCAAGAGTTGCAGCAATTTATGCAATAATTTATACCGTTTTTTTTAGCCCTAAGATATAAATGGAGATAGCCATAATGAGAATTTATTCAGCCATATTATTATTACTTTCACTCACCTGTAGCGCGAAAGATATAGCTATTGACCCCGATAATTTATTTCCGCAGGTTAAATTAGAAACCTCGATGGGTGTTATCATTGTTGAACTCGATAGAGTTCGCGCGCCAATAACGGTAGATAACTTTTTAACTTACGTGGTCAGTGGCGAATACGACAACACTATTTTTCATCGCGTTGTCGATAAATTCATTGTTCAAGGTGGCGGCTACAGTAAAGATTTTACACTTAAAAAAGTGAATAACTCAATAATAAATGAAGCTGGCAATGGCTTAAAAAATGACATCGGCACTATCGCTATGGCAAAAGAAAGCCGACCGCACAGCGCCAATAGGCAATTCTTTTTCAATGTTGCTGATAATAGCAGTTTGAACCCCGGTCGACGCTGGGGTTACGCGGTTTTTGGTGCTATCGTTGAAGGCCAAGAAGTTGCGGATGCCATAGGGTCAGTAAAAACAGGCTATAATGATGAAATGGCCTGGGACAACGTACCTATTGAACCTATCATGTTAATCAAAGCTAGCTTGTTGCCAGCCCTATAAAACCACCTCACGATTAATACCCAACGCAGCTAAAGTCTCTGTTTAGGTAAAAGGTTTAAACTGGCTGTTCATTGCCAAGTGTGCTATTTCTGTATAACTGCTGTTATAGCACTGTAAAGTGATAATTGCGCCAGAAAACTTGTCAAAATAAATACCGCTTCTGACTCGTTTTGAGTCCTTTGCCGCAGCGTTTGAATGCCATTGACTATAAAATACTTAGCTTGACTTTTTAAAACGCTTATCAACACAACACAGCGTTTTAAATTCAGTAATATATACTTATGACTCAAGCGAAAAGCATCACTTCAAAGCGCTTAATAAACGCCTCCTAAGTTACATTTAAGTTACAATTTTCTGATGTTTTACTTTGACAATTACCACTTTATCTACGATAACTAAAAGGAGTTAAATGACCTCTCTAGGAGATTTACAGGATTATTTCTACTTAGCTCAGACACTTTATTCTGTACATTAGTACACAGGAAAAACCATGATAATTGAGCAGTTTATCAATGAAAAAATCACACAAATACGTGTCTATATTAACGCGGTTATTAATCATTCCCTACACTACACTGAACTTGATCTATTCGTCGAAAACACCATGTCAGAATGGACCTTACTAAACGTCAGTGACGAAACCCCTAGTAATGCCAGGGAAAGGGTTTTTTGGCACATAATGCATGAGCTTAGTCTGCATAGCGCTAACAAATTTGATAGTGATTTATACTTTAAAAGTGAAATATCTACCTGTTTAGATTTTTTCTCTGGTAAGGGTAGTTATCCGATTGATTGTATTGGCTGGAGACCTTTACCTTGAGCTGCCCGTAAAGCCATGGGTAACACTAAAAAAAACCACCTAACTTACCATTACTGCATAACTAATTATCAGTTACAAAAGATTAAACTTCTGTTTACTAATACATTTTGATAGCCTAACAGCATTAACTTCTCGCATTCATTAGGCTTTGAGCAATGCAATCTCCAACCTTTAAGCAAGCGATCTTTAATCGTCGTATGCTAATTTGTATTTTTACTGGCTTTAGCTCCGGGTTACCGTTATTTATTCTTTACCAACTTGTTCCGGGTTGGTTGCGCTCCGAGGGCGTAAGTCTAGCGGAAATAGGTTTGTTCTCACTTATTGGCATCCCATATGTCTGGAAGTTTATTTGGTCGCCACTCATGGACCGATATTCGTTACCTGTCTTGGGCCGACGCCGCAGTTGGATGCTACTAACACAAGTATTATTACTGTTTTCTATCGCTGCGTTTGGCTTTGTTGACCCGGTAATGAACATATGGAATGTCGCCTATTTAGCCGCCGCGGTAGCATTTTTCAGTGCCAGTCAGGATATTGTACTCGATGCTTATCGGCGCGAATTACTGCCAGAGCATGAACTTGGTTTAGGCAACTCTATTCATGTGCAAGCCTATCGACTTTCTGGACTAGTACCGGGGTCATTAGCCTTTATTCTTGCTGACCATATCAGTTGGCAAGCAGTATTCATTGTTGTCGCCGCATTTATGCTTATTGGTATTGTGTTAAGCCTGTCGATAAAGGAGCTGAACAACGCGACCCAAGCACCAAAAACATTACAAGATGCCATTGTTTTACCCTTTAAAGACTTTATCAGCCGCAAAGGCACAAAATCCGCACTACAAATTCTCGCTTTCTTATTTTTGTATAAGCTCGGCGATAGCATGGCAACAGCCTTACAAACGCCATTTTTTATAGATTTGGGTTTTACTAAAACTGAAATAGGTGTTGTAGCTAAAACTGCTTCATTAATTGCCATGACGATAGGTTTAGCCGTCGGTGGCATAGTCATGATCAAATTAAGTATCAATCGTGCCCTTTGGCTATTTGGTTTTGTTCAGATAATCAGTATATTAGGTTTTGCCGCATTGGCAGAGATTGGCCACAACACCTATGCTCTAGCTGTGGCTATGGGTTTTGAATATTTGGGCGTTGGTTTAGGGACAGCAGCCTTTACCGCCTTTATTGCTCGAGCCACAAACCCGGCCTTCGCAGCAACGCAATTTGCATTATTCACCGCATTAACGGCATTGCCGAGAACATTTGCAAATGCCACTACCGGCGTTATTGTCGAACAAATAGGCTGGACTAATTTTTACTTTATATGCACAGCATTAGCCATACCCGGTATGTTAATGTTATTGAAAGTTGCACCCTGGCGTGAGCCCTCTAAAACAGTAACGCAGGAGATAGCGTAAATATGATCCGACTATTTTTTCTAATCCCTATACTAATGTGTGCCATTTGGTATTGGTATTTAAAAAACAATAATTACACCATTAAACAAGGCTTGAAAGGCTTTGGTTATATCTTTGCTTTTAATGGCACTATTATCGCTTTTTTTGTTTTAATGCTGTTTATAACCCATTAGTTACCCGTTATTTTCACAAAAAAAAAGCCGCAAACAGCGGCTTTTTACACACATTATATTAAAATGTGTGCATGCAATATTTTTCAGCTAAAAAACTGAACGGAATCCTGAGCGAGAACCACCTCGACTAGAACGACGATTTCTCATTCTACTGTGTAATTCTCTACGCTTAGCGTCTAACCACTCGTCACGAGTAACGGTTACATCGCCATTGCGGCCTTCTTCACGTGTGCGGTAGCTGCAAAACTCTAGGAAAGCTTCAATATCATCTTTAAGTTCTTCAGCAACCAACTCAATCATAATCGCGTCATCTAGAAACCCAAGTACCGGAATATGGTCAGGCACTAAATCTTCTGGGTCACTAAAGTAAGCTAACGCACTTAAGACATCCGCACGCTCTTGAGCTGGTATTTTCCATTCTGAATCTTCGATCATAGCGACCAAAGTTTCTAATTTTTTAATTCTCTCGCTGACGAATCTTGGTACATCACCTTTAACATCTTCACTAAGGCTTTTTGCGTTTGCTAAAATTTCTGCTTCACTTAAATCTTTTGCTCCCGACTTTGATTGTCTCATCACATTACGAAAATGTTCTAAATCAGACTCTTTCAACTCGAAGGTAACTTCAAATGCCATTGTAATTCTCCTATTCTTTGGCTTGCTTAGATCAGTAACCCTTTAAATTTAACAGAACATTATCAATACAGCACTATAGATATACAAAATAGTAGCCATTTATGGTAAATAAATAGTTATTCGCATTCCAAAACGCGATGAAATAAACGAAATTCTTCGTAAGAATAGAATACCAAATCACATTTGCATGAAAAAAAATCAATGCTACTATGCTAAACAACTGTTTTATTTACGCAAATATTATGCCTGATAATAAAGAAGCTAAATACTTAGCACAACGAGAAACCAGCCGCGAAACAACAAATAGCATTTGTGAAAATTGCCACGCTAGGGTAAATGGCTCCTTTTGTAGTGAATGTGGCCAGTCGGTTGAATCAACTCTACAGTATTTTTGGAGTGTGGTATTGCACTTACTCGACGATATTTTTAGTTTTGACTCGCGCGCAGCAAGAACGTTAAAGCCACTTTTATTTACGCCTGGTTTTTTAACTAACGAATACATTCAGGGGCGGCGAGTTCATTACGTACCGCCATTAAGACTTTATTTGTTTATTAGCATTATATTTTTTCTATCGCTAAAGTTTTTTGCGATTAATGAGAATAGCGGTTTTATCAGTATTACTAAGAAAGATGCCTTAAATAACGTTAACGAACATATCGCGCTTATTCAACAACAAACAAACACCGCTGATATCAAGCCTAATGATGAATTAACGGATGAATTAGAGCGCTTCGTGCAATATAAGCACAATTTAACTTTAGAGAAGTCTGCCGTCATTAAAGCCATAACCATAGAACTGGTCAATATTGAATTACTCAAAATTGCTAGTGGCAGACTATTATCCGAAGAGCAGCAAAAGCGATATCAAAAATTAACAGCTCAGTTGCAACAAGTAAAAATGGGCCAACCTGCAGAGTTTTTAGAAAACGCTTTTTCCATTAGCAATAATGAAGATGGCAGTTTTACGTTCAACTTCCTCTCCAATGAAAATAATGAAAAATTATCGCAATATGTTAAAGATTTAGAAATTAAAGCACGCAAAACACTTCAGTCTGATACCACACCATTATTAAAACAAGCCATTAGCAAACTGCCTCAATTGATGTTTATTTTACTGCCGGTTTTCGCCTTACTATTAAAAGTTATGTACTTTTTTTCGAATCGACTTTATTTAGAACATTTAACCGTTGCTTTACACAGCCATAGTTTTATATTTTTAATAATTTTACTTATGGAAATATTAGATTATCTGCAATCACTGACTAGCACTGCCCTGCCAAGCATATCTAGTGCATTTAACGCCATCTCCGTTGTATTGCTTATCTGGCTACCCGTCTATCTCTTCATCATGCAAAAGCGGGTTTATCAAAAGAATTATCTACTAACACTATTAAAATTTGGCTTTATTGGTATCAGCTATATTTTACTAATTAGTATTACCAGTTTAATCGCCTTCGTTTGGGGTTTAGCTGAAATATAGTATTGGCAATACCTTAGCTTATGACAATCTAGGACAACTTGTCGTACTGGCAACGTTTAACTGATGGCTAAACACCGCCACTCCTACATCCATGTAACCGCGGCATAATGTTCCTCCTGAATAGAAAAAAGCACCTTTAGGTGCTTTTTTTTTATTGTCTGTTCTAGGTTTTAGAACCGCTAAATTTACTTAGCTAATCACTACTCAGCGATTGGACGCATATGTGGGAATAAAATAACATCTTTAATGGTAGGCGAATCAGTGAATAACATCACTAATCGGTCAATACCAATACCTTCACCCGCGGTTGGTGGTAATCCGTATTCAAGTGCTTGAATATAGTCTGCATCAAAGTGCATTGCTTCGTCATCACCCGCATCTTTACCTGCTACTTGGTTTTGGAAACGTGCGGCTTGGTCTTCAGCGTCGTTAAGCTCTGAGAAACCATTGGCAAGTTCACGCCCGCCAACGAAGAACTCAAAACGGTCAGTGATAAATGCGTTGTCATCATTACGACGGGCTAGTGGTGACACTTCCCATGGGTATTCGGTGATAAAGGTCGGTTGATCAAGCATGTGCTCGGCAACTTCTTCAAATATTTCACAAATATACTTACCTGCGCCCCATACTTTAGATGCTTCAGTGGCTTTCACACCAACAGATTTTGCCATCGCTTTTAGCGCGTCAAAATTTGCTTCTGGATTACGTAATACGTTCTCATCAAGGTCTTTACCATACATTAAGATCGCATCAACCATTGATAAACGGGTAAATTTTTGGCCAAAATCATAGAACTTCTCTTCAATGACTTCGCCGTCAGCGTTTTTAACCGTATTACGAATAATCGCTGAGCCCATTACGTCTTCTGCTAACGTGCGTAACATGTCTTCGGTAAGGTTCATTAGATCATGATAATCCGCATAGGCTTGGTAGAATTCAATCATAGTGAATTCTGGGTTATGGCGTGTTGATAAACCTTCGTTACGGAAGTTTCGGTTAATTTCGAATACTTTCTCGAAACCACCAACGACTAAACGCTTAAGGTAAAGCTCAGGGGCAATACGCATAAACATTTCAATATCGAGCGCATTATGAAAGGTTTTAAAAGGTTTAGCCGTTGCACCACCTGGAATGGTCTGCAACATTGGCGTTTCAACTTCCATAAAGTCACGATCAGTTAAAAACTTGCGAATACCATCAACAATTTTTGAACGTATTTTAAAGGTGTTACGCGTGTCTTCATTGATAATTAAATCAACGTAACGTTGACGATATTTTGTTTCAACGTCTGATAAACCATGAAATTTTTCAGGTAATGGACGTAGCGATTTTGTTAATAGCTCGTATTTATCCATATTGACATATAGGTCACCTTTGCCCGACATATGCATAGTACCGGTAACACCAATAATATCGCCAATATCTAAAGTGCCCCAACGTTCTTTAATGTCATTTTGCACGGTTTTGTGTGCATAAGCCTGAATGCGTCCAGACATGTCTTGTAATACTAAGAATGGGCCTCGTTTCGCCATTACACGACCAGCAATGCTGTAAAGAGCAGTTTCAGCTTCAAGCGTTTCTTTATCTTTTTCACCATGTTCAGCTTGTAAATCAGCAGCATAGTGTTTTCGATCAAACTTGTTTGGGTGGCCATTAGCCGGACAGTTTTCTCGAATTTTTGCTAATTTGCCACGTCGCTCGGCAATCAATTTATTTTCGTCTTGGTGTGCTTGATCAGTCATTTTATTTCTCGTGTTTTAACGTAATATATATTTAAGTTAAGTTTTTTAGCGCTCAAATTTTGCCATTACAGGTATATGCTTTTAAAAATACTTTATAATTAATTGAGGTATTTATAAGCCAGATTTCAAACTCGCTTCTAAAAATTTGTTTAAATCACCGTCTAATACTGCTTGAGTATTACGGTTTTCTATGCCGGTACGTAAATCTTTAATACGGCTGTCATCTAAAACATAAGAGCGTATTTGACTACCCCAGCCTATATCAGATTTTCCGTCTTCTAATTCTTGTTTACCTTCGTTCTGCTTTTGCATTTCCATTTCATACAGTTTAGCTTTTAAAAGCTTCATCGCTGTTGCACGGTTTTTATGCTGTGAGCGATCGGCCTGACAGGCGACTACCGCACCTGTTGGCTCATGGGTAATACGTATGGCAGAATCAGTTTTGTTAACATGTTGACCACCAGCACCAGAGGCGCGAAAGGTATCTATGCGCAGGTCGGCTGGGTTAATATCAATTTCAATATTGTCGTCTATTTCTGGGTATATAAACGCAGAAGCAAACGAGGTATGGCGACGACCACTAGAGTCAAAAGGTGATTTTCGTACTAAACGATGCACACCGGTTTCGGTTCTTAGCCAACCAAAAGCATATTCGCCAGTGTATTTAATGGTGCAACCTTTAATACCGGCAACATCTCCACCCGTGACTTCAATGGCTTCTGTTTTGTAGCCATTGGCTTCACCCCAACGTAAATACATGCGCATCAGCATTTCTGCCCAATCTTGCGCTTCGGTACCGCCTGATCCTGATTGGATATCTAAATAGCAGTTATTTGCGTCGTGATCACCTGAGAACATCCGGCGAAACTCTAACTTTTCAAGACTAGCTTCTAAGGTTTTTGTTTCAGCTTCGGCATCAAAAAAGGTTTCTTCATCATCTGCTTCAACAGCAAGTTCAACCAGACCTTCAATGTCTTCACAACCTGAATCCATTTCATCAATGGTTTCAACCACAGCCTCTAATGCGGAGCGCTCACGACCCAATGCTTGTGCACGTTCAGGATCATTCCAAACATCTGCAGATTCTAACTCGCGAGTAACTTCTTCCAAACGTTCTGACTTTTGATCGTAGTCAAAGATACCCCCGAAGCAGATTGGTGCGTTGGCGAATTTCTTTAATTTTATTGAGTACTGGATTAACTTCTAACATACTTTTTAACTGTTACGCCGTCATGGATGAATATAATGGGTGAATAAAGCAAAAAACAACAAAAAAACAGTCGCGCATTGTAGCTTAATTACGCTATTAAATAAACGCTTGCTTTCGTAATCAAAGGCCATTTTATGATATTTTTCTAGCCGCTTAATGTAACTAATAGTCTAAACGATCAAACGGTTAATGCTGTTAATAGATTTCAGTCTAATTGTTCGACCATTAATTGCACTGATTGTTTACCACGAAACTCGTTAATATCGAGACGATAGGCTAATTTAACCTGCTTTGCTTGGTTGTCTGGCCAACGCTTAATATCAACATTAAAGGCGATAGCATCAAATATTTTCTGATCTTTTTCTACCACTAACTTTAAATGTTTCTCGCCGACAATACGTTGTTGCACAAGGGTAAATACATCATCAAAAACCGGCTCTGGGAAATTTTGCCCCCATGGTCCGGCATCGCGTAATACTTCTGCAAAGGTTAGTGTCATATCACGAGTTAATAGTTCTCCATCTGAAGATAAAACGCCGGTGAGTGCCTCTTTGCTTAACCATTGCTCGGCATATTGTTCAAATAGCGCTGAAAACTGTTGAAATTTATTGGCAGCTATTGACAAGCCCGCTGCCATAGCATGACCGCCAAATTTTATAATAATACCGGGATGTTGACTGTCAATATACTCAAGTAAATCACGAATATGTAGACCTGGAATAGAGCGCGCAGAGCCTTTTATTTCATGCCGACTTATATCTATGTTTTGACTGTCTTTATCTTTATCTTTATCTTTATCTTTAGCATTAGCATTAGCATTAGCATTAGGGTCAAAGCTTTTGAGCTCATCGTCATCATTGCCTTTGGCAAAAACGATACTAGGTCGATGATATTTTTCTTTTAATCGCCCAGCGACAATACCAATCACACCTTGATGCCAATCACCATGAAACAAACTAATACCATGGGGTAAATTGTCTTCACTAAACGCTAAGCTCGCCAGTACTTGCTCAGCCTCAATTTGCATGCCTTGCTCTATTTCTCGGCGCGCTTTATTTAAGTCATCTAAGTCGGCAGCCATCACTCGCGCGCTTGATAAGTCTTTTGCTAATAAACAATTAATACCAAAGGCCATATCATCTAAGCGTCCTGCAGCATTTATTCGTGGCCCTAAGGCGAAACCAAAATCACTTGCAACTAACTTTTGCTGATTTTTCCCGGCAATTTCGATTAATGCTTGAATGCCTGGACGCGTGGCTCCAGCACGAATACGCTTTAAGCCCTGTTCTACTAAAATGCGATTATTAGCATCAAGCGACACCACATCGGCAACCGTACCTAAAGCCACTAAATCAAGTAATTGCGCGATATTAGGTTCTTTAATGCTCTGCTGCTCAAACCATTGTTGTTCGCGTAAGTATTTTCTTAACGCCAACATAAAGTAAAACGCGACACCGACCCCCGCTAACGACTTACTGGCAAAGTTACAGCCTCGTTGATTTGGATTAACGATGGCATCGGCCGGTGGTGTATTCGCACCAGGTAAGTGATGATCGGTAACAACCACCTGCAGGCCAAGCTCCTTCGCCCTTTTCACACCGGCAATGCAACTAATGCCATTATCAACAGTGACCAAGACTTGCGCACCTTGTGCGGCAGCAATATCGACAATTTCAGGTGTTAAGCCATAACCATATTTAAACCGGTTGGGTACTAAAAAATGATAATTTGTCGAACCTAGCATTTGCAGTGCTTCCATCATTAGTGCAGTACTGGTTGCTCCGTCAGCATCAAAATCACCGATAACCGTAATGTTTTTTTGCTCTTGTAATGCCTGATATAAAAGCGCACATGCTTCAGGTAAACCTTTCAACGAATCAACTGCACATAACTGTGACGTAGTTAACTCTAGCTGCGCTTTATCAGTAACTCCGCGCCGCGCATATATTTGTCGGATAATAGGGTGTAGTGAATCCGGTAAATGCTGGTCATTAACCTGTTCTCGACGAATAATTTCTTTCTGCATTGAATAAATTCTTCTTTAAATAAGCTAATGGTAGAAACAAAAATGGCAAGTAATTTACTTGCCACTTGGTTTGATCAAAAATTAGCGTTATTATTGAGCAGATTCTAATAATGTGAACAATTTACTGGGATCTTGATAACCTGGCACCATCATACCATTTGCTAGCATAATAGCAGGCGTTCCGGTAACACCAACTTGACGACCAAAGTCAAACTCTTCTTCAATGGGCTTGTTGCAAACACGTGCCGCAACATTAGAGCCACTTTTTGCTTTTGTTAACGCTAACTCAGGCTCTTCATGGCACCAAATTGAACGTAAATCTTTAAAGCCCTGAGAATAACCTCCAGTTTGGTCCTTTACACCCGCTCGCGGGTATGCCAAATAACGTACTGTGATACCTTTATCGTTGTAGTCGGCCATTTGCTCATGCATTTTACGGCAATAACCACAGGTAATATCAGTAAAAACAGTGACGACGTGCTTTTCATTTTTTGCCGGATAAACAATCATAGCATCAGAAAATTTCACCATGCCATCGATACGAACTTGCGCTAAACTTTCTTCGGTTAAATTGCTAACGCTTGCACCTAAACCGTACATTTTTCCGTGTATTAAAAACTTGCCGTCAGCACTTGCGTAAAATAGCCCTTGATCGGTAATAACCTCTACCATTCCCGCCATAGGAGATGCTTTAATACTCGCGACATTAAAACCTAAGGTTTGGGTTAATTTTTCTTTCACTACGGTAAACGCTGACGATTGCGTCGCGGGTAACATGACACTATTATTTGCCGGTGTTGCTGGCTCGGCATACGCAGCTACATTGTGAGTTAAGCTTAACACGCCAAGTGCAGCAGCTAATAAAAACTTCTTAGACATAAATCAATTCCATACTTATAGTGAGCGGAAAATTACATTTGTAATTTTTAGTAAATACAAAGACCGCTTTTAGTAGGCTAAAATTACAGTGAAAAGCAGCTAATTGCAATAACACAGAGCTTTAGGGTAGCTAATTTATTATAGAAAATATTAATTTTAGCGGCCATAGAAAGCTTTTTATTTACTAAAACTTTGCTAAAATCGCGCCATTAGATGACCATTCACCTAAAGTGGTTTATATAAACCCCGGTAATACTATCAATGAAAATCGCATTATTTTATGGCTCAACCACTTGTTATACTGAGATTGCAGCGGAAAAAATTCAAACTGAACTTGGCACGGATAACGTTACTTTATTTAATATAAAAGATACCCCGTTGTCAGTAATGGCAAACCACGATATTTTAATTTTAGGGATATCGACATGGGATTATGGTGAAATTCAAGAAGATTGGGAGTCACATTGGCCAGAAATTGCCGACATAGATCTTGAAGGAAAAATTGTTGCACTCTATGGCATGGGCGATCAAATTGGTTATACCGATTGGTTTCAAGATGCACTTGGCATGCTACACGAGCAAGTCATCGCACAAGGCGGCTTTGTTATTGGTTATTGGCCAAATGAAGGCTATGAGTTTGCAGAATCAAAAGCCTTGACCGAAAACAAGCAACAATTTGTTGGTTTAGCCCTTGATGAAGACAATCAATATGATGCCAGTGAAGCGCGAATTAAACTTTGGTGCCAGCAAATCAGCAATGAAATCACAGATATTTTAGCAGATTAGCTAAAATATCATAATAAATAGACAAAATTGGCAAGATCTTTAGGTTAAATCTAACTTTGCTATTATAATCCGGCGTTATTAATCCCCAAAGAAAATTATTACATGTTTGAGCAGTTTGACCTAGATTCCGCATTATTAGGCGGTATTGAAAATGCCGGCTATAAAAAGCCAACGTCCATTCAAGAATTAGTGCTACCTGTGGCTATGGCTGGCAAAGACGTGTTGGCTTCAGCCCCAACAGGCACGGGGAAAACAGCCGCGTTTCTTTTACCCGCCGCTCAACACTTACTTGATTATCCTCGACGAGGCTCAGGTTTCCCTCGTGTGCTAATTTTATCACCTACACGTGAACTTGCCATACAAACTCATGAACAATGTGAGAAATTAACCGCACTGACCGACATTAAATCAGCGGTTATTACCGGTGGTGTTAATTACGGCAGCCATAAAGAAGTGCTAACAGGTAATACCGATATTTTGGTCGCTACACCTGGTCGGTTAATGGAATACATTGAAAGCGAACAGTTTGATAGCCGTGAAATTGAAATCCTTATTTTAGATGAAGCTGACCGTATGCTCACTATGGGTTTTGCTGAAACCATTAACCGCATTGTTGGCGAAGCACGCTGGCGTAAACAGACTATGTTATTTTCTGCGACACTCGAAGGTGCTGCGGTGGTAAGGTTTTCTCGTGAACTGTTAAACGACCCGGTATTTTTGGAAGCGAATCCGTCACGAAAAGAAAAAGCAAAAATTCATCAATGGATGCATTTAGCCGACGATAAAGAGCATAAATTCGCCTTACTATTGAATT
The DNA here is from genome assembly GCA_963977145.1 of uncultured Colwellia sp. Classification (GTDB taxonomy): domain Bacteria; phylum Pseudomonadota; class Gammaproteobacteria; order Enterobacterales; family Alteromonadaceae; genus Cognaticolwellia. The sequence continues at coordinate 40,763 of CAXBNP010000023.1, read as the reverse complement.
TATTGCAACAAGAAGAAGTAGAACGTGTCCTTGTTTTTGCCAATAAGCGTGAAACCGTGCAATACCTCTCAGGTAAACTTTACGCCGACAATATGCCGTGTGTTTGGCTTGAAGGTAAAATGCAACAAGATAAACGCAATACCTCAGTAGAGCGCTTACGCAATGGTACTGTTAATGTGCTTGTAGCCACCGATGTTGCTGAACGTGGCCTTGATATTGACGATATAACGCATGTTATAAACTTTGATATGCCGCGCACGGCAGACATATATTTACACCGTATTGGCCGCACAGGTAGAGCGGGCAATAAAGGTACTGCCATTTCATTGGTTGAAGCGCATGACATGGCGGTGATCGGTAAAATTGAGCGCTATATTAAAGAGCGTCTTCCTCGCCGAGTGATTGAAACATTAAGACCACAGTACAAAGAAGCGCGTGTTGCGGTTAAAAAGACCAAAGTAAAAAGAACGGTCGCTCAAAAGAAAGCAAAAGCGAAAAAACAAGCGAAACGCAATAAAAGTTAACAACGCTCAGTGATGTGCTAAGCGTTAAAATAAAAACCTAAGCTACCTGCTTAGGTTTTTTTTTATCTCACTGAGCAATAATATCAACGCTGAGTTGAGCTATAAAATGCAGCAAAATTATTCGCCCTGCCCAGATAGTGTTTATTTGATAGTTCTTATACAAAAATAGATAAACATAGAATACTGTATTAATACGCATTTCGAATTAAACCGTCCACGATATTGTTTAATTCAGTCACGCATAATATTTTTAGTCACTTATCAACAAGCTTGATTATGGTCAACTTCATATATGAGTTTACATAATGAGCCGTGTAGCTCCTTGTATTGGTTTATTTAGTATCGCTACTATTCTATACCCTACAGCACTAACAGCGGCTTAAACACTAAAGAATGGCCTAATAAGTTGCTCATAGCCACCCTAATCATTGTACTACTAAATGAAAATTGCCCGGTCAAAAGTTACAGGCCAGATATGATCGGCGAGCAATTAAATTATCAAGCTTACACTGGCGTAATTAACTATGGATAAAATTCGCTGCAACAATCGTGAGCAAATGTTTATTTTTCACGGTTATATTTAATCGACCTCTTTACGAGTAAACACCCAATCATTACCCTTACTTAACTCACTGGAATATTGATAACCCGCAACATCAAAGGCTTTTAGTTTTTCAACGTCGGTAATTTGGTGTTCAATAATATAGCGTGCCATCAAACCCCGTGCTTTTTTAGCAAAAAAACTGATCATTTTAAATTGGCCATTTTTCCAATCTTTAAATGCCGGTGTGATCACCTCAGCGTTTAATGTTTTTTTCTTCACCGCTTTAAAGTATTCATTTGACGCCAAATTAATTAACACCTTGTCACCTTGAGCGGCAATCGCGGTATTTAAATGCTCGGTGATAATATCACCCCAAAATTGATATAAATTACTACCGCGATCATTGTCTAATTTTTTACCCATCTCTAGTCGGTAGGCTTGCATCAAATCAAGTGGTTTTAACAAACCATATAAGCCTGACAGTATCCGCATATGTTGCTGAGCAAAATCAAAGTCATCATCGCTAAACGATTTTGCATCTAAGCCCGCGTATACATCACCATTAAAAGCTAACACCGCTTGGCGAGCATTGTCGGTGGTAAAAGGTGTAGTCCACTCACCAAAACGCGCCGCATTTAGGCCGGCTAACTTATCACTTATACTCATTAATGAACTGATATCGGCAGGTGTCAAGGTTTTGCACTTTTTCATCAACACTTTGCTATGTGCCAAGAGTTCAGGCTGGGAAAATTTTGCGGTAGCCAATGGTGATTCATAGTCTAGATTTTTAGCGGGGGAAACAACAAGCAACATTATTTATCTACTCTATCATTAAGAAAATTTTTGCCACTATAGCACAGGAAAAAACGAATATAATTGCCTTAATCGAAGAATTTTATCGAGTGACTTGTCTAGACAATAGACAATAAAGCTTTTTAATCTAGGTTATTTCATTATCATCCTTGCTAATTTATGAAAATTTGATACAAATATAGATGAATAAGACAGATACCTAGCAATTTCAACCGATATTGCTCGAAAAACGTTGTAATATTTCACCAAAATTTACGTAGATATTCATCTGATTACATTATAAACGTCAAGGGACATGTTATGACCGATCAACTTTCACAATTAAAGGCAATGACAACTGTTGTTGCCGATACCGGCGATATTGAAGCTATTGCTAAGTTTCAACCACAAGATGCCACGACAAATCCATCGTTGCTATTAAAAGCCGCGGCTTTACCTAATTATCAGCAACTTTTAACCACCGCAGTTGAGTGGGCAAAAACTCAATCAGCAAATGCCGAACAGCAAGTAACTGACGCTGCAGATAAACTATCGGTGCTAATTGGTCTAGAAATTTTAAAAATAGTCCCAGGGCGCATCTCTACAGAAGTTGATTCGCGCTTATCGTTTGATACTCAAGCGTCAACTGCCAAAGCGCATAAACTTATAGCCATGTACAACGAAGCGGGGATTAGTAATGATCGTATATTGATCAAAATAGCCTCAACATGGGAAGGTATAAAAGCGGCAGAGTTACTGGAACGTGAAGGCATTAACTGTAACTTAACCTTACTGTTTAATTTTGCCCAAGCTCAGGCTTGTGCTGAAGCCAATATTTACTTAATTTCTCCTTTTGTTGGTCGAATTTTAGATTGGTACAAAAAAGATACTGGCCGCAGTGAATACCCAGCGAATGAAGATCCTGGAGTCGTGTCGGTTACCAGTATATACAACTATTACAAAGCTAAAGGCCACAAAACGGTCGTGATGGGCGCAAGCTTTAGAAATATCGGTGAGATACTTGAATTAGCCGGCTGTGACCGCTTAACGATTAGTCCAAACCTAATGGATGAATTAGCAAACTCAACAGCAAGCATTAAGCAAAAGCTATTTAGTGACCAAGCACCTTTAGCGCATGAAGAAGCGCTAAGTGAAACACAGTTTAGATGGCAAATGAATCAAGATGCCATGGCAACAGAAAAGTTAGCGGAAGGCATTCGCAATTTTACAATTGACCAAGTTAAACTTGAGCAGCAATTAGCCGCCTTACTTTAAAGCTTAATAGCACGTTACTTTCAGGTAAAAACCTTGAAAACCATGATTTTGTAACAAAAGTGCAAAAAATGTTTCTATTCTATGAGTATCTGTGATATTAAACAGCTGCAGTTGTAGAAAAAAGGAGCATACCATGGAAAAATTTCAACAAGTTTTGGACTCTTTGGGAACACAGCCTAAATCAAGTTCAAGTAATAATAAAAAAAGAAAGTGGCGTGAAATTGAACAACTGAAAGAAAAGTTTCAACTAGAAAAAGAATTAAAAGCTTTAGATTATTCTTTGGAATGCATGTTGGAAGAGTTTTAACTAAGCCTAGCGCTAATAAAACGGTTAAAATTGACTAAAACCCGGATTGTACCGGGTTTTTTATTGCTTTTTTATTAGATTTTTTATTAGATTTTTTATTAGCGAGTATGCATGATAAGTACAGCAGTCGGTTTAGGTGATGTTAATGCCAAGCTTGTTTTCTATATAAGAAACTGCCCACCATTGACGAGCTATCAAAACCTAACAAGTGTTAAGCCTTTAATACCCGGTGAAATTTCACATATTGGTCTTGCAACGGGTAATCATTGGCGAAAAATATTTAATGTCTACGCAAAGTTATTATTTGAATTGACGCCACAAAATTTTTCAAGCTGGCAGGATTTAAGAGATAGCTCGCTTTTACAAGCACAGAGTGATCACTGCTTACTTTTTTCACCGCCAAACTTACCAACAACTATTTTTGCAGAATCTCAGCCTAATAAAAAGCTACACGTTATATTAGGCAAAGGCTATGGCGAACAACTCGGCCTTTGTAGTGACTGTACTTGGCTTAGCCACGATTTTGCCATTAACCCTACCTTAGGCGTTATTATCTGCCCTTATTTCGATTATCGACAATTATCAAACAAAAAAATAGCCCAACTTACGGGGTTAATTCAACAATTACTCACGTGTGCAGAGCAGTTCAAGCTAAATTAAATTGCTAAAAAATGAACTCCTCAGCAATTAAAACATCGCTCCCCTCTTACATCTTACCCATCCGGCTATCTCGATCTGGGCTATAAGCGTATGCCTGTAGCAATTACTAGGCTGCACGAATAGCTTGAAAAACAGGACGCCTGAGAGAGGCCTGAGCATAAAAAAGCCCTAAGTTCTTAACCTTAGGGCTTTGTCAGCAATAAGTTGTTAATACGTCAACTTTCAGGGGATTCAGGTGTAGTTTCCTGAGCCTGTTGCTCTATAACAATGTGGTCAACCCGCTGTAGACCTCTAGGTAGCTTATTACCTCGACGACCTCGTTCACCTTTGTAATGCTCAATATCGCTGGCTTTTAGCGTCAACTTGCGCTTGCCAGCATGCAAAGTAATAGCACTCTCTGGTGGCAGCACTTCGATCAATGTTACATATTCTTCACGCGCTTTGGCTCGCGCTGATGGAATATTAATTATTTTATTACCCTTACCTTTACTCAAAATAGGTAAGTCTTTAACTGGAAAAACCAGCATACGACCTTCTGAGGTAATAGACAGCACAAGTTCAGTAGCCAAACTGCTAATGACTTTTGGGGTCATCACTTTCGCTGCAGCAGACAAGCTTAATAATGCCTTACCGTTTTTATTGCGACTCGCCATATCATTGAAGCTAGCAACGAAACCATAACCTGCATCACTACTGAGTATGTAACGGCAATCATCCTCTGCCATGAGTACTTTTTCAAAGCTTTCACCACTGGCTAAGTTAAAGCGCCCGGTTAAGGGTTCACCTTGGCTACGTGCGGTCGGCAAACTATGAGCATCGGTCGCATACGCTCGACCTGAGGAATCAATAAATACCACAGGCCGGTTACTGCGCCCTTTTGCCGCACATAAGTATTCATCACCTGACTTGTAGCTTAATGCTTGAGCGTCAATATCATGACCTTTTGCACAACGTGCCCAACCTTTTTGGGAAACTACAACGGTAACAGCTTCACTTGGCATAAGATCTTTTTCAGATAAAGCTTTTGCCTCATTTCGCTCAACAATAACAGAACGACGGTCGTCACCATATTTTTCAGCAGCTTCTAATATTTCTTTTTTCATTAAGGTATTCATGCGAACTTTAGAGCCTAAGGTTGTTTCAAGGTATACTCGTTCCTTATTCAACTCTTCTTGCTCAGCACGGATCTTAATTTCTTCAAGCTTAGCCAATTGGCGCAGCTTAATTTCTAATATCGATTCAGCTTGCAGTTCAGATAACTCAAAACGTGACATTAACTCCGCTTTCGGATTATCAAAACTTCTAATGATATCAATCACTTCATCGATATTAAGATACGCAATTAATAAACCATCTAAAAGATGTAAGCGCGCTAACACTTTATCTAATCGGTACTGCAAACGACGACGAATAGTTTCACGCCTATACTCTATCCACTCACTTAATATGGTCAGAATATTTTTCACGGCAGGTTTATTATTTAAACCAATCATGTTTAAGTTAACACGAAAGTTTTTTTCTAAATCTGTAGTGGCAAACAAGTGCCGCATTAATTGTTCAATATCAACACGATTAGACCGCGGAACAACCACTAATCGGGTTGGATTTTCATGATCAGATTCATCACGCAGATCAACCACCATTGGCAGCTTTTTGGCCTGCATTTGATTAGCAATCTGTTCTAATATTTTACCACCTGATGCCTGATGTGGTAAGGCAGTAATAACCACTTCACCATGCAACTGCTCATAAACGGCACGCATTTTAATGCTGCCACGTCCTGTTTGATACATTTTCTCTATATCGGCTTTAGGGGTAATGATTTCAGCGTCAGTTGGGTAATCTGGCCCTTTGATAATATCAAGTAAATCAGCCAATTCAGCTTTAGGTTGCTCGATAAGGTGCACACAGGCACTCGCCACTTCCCTGACATTATGAGGAGGAATGTCAGTCGCCATACCCACAGCAATACCAGTAATACCATTAAGTAATATATGCGGTAAACGTGCCGGTAAAGTTTTAGGCTCTTTCATGGTGCCATCAAAATTAGGCGACCAGTCAACGGTACCTTGACCTAGCTCGGCCAATAAAACTTCACTAAAGCGTGATAAACGCGCTTCGGTATAGCGCATGGCCGCAAAGGATTTAGGATCATCAGGTGCGCCCCAATTACCCTGGCCATCGACTAAGGGATATCGGTATGAAAATGGCTGGGCCATTAGCACCATCGCTTCATAACAGGCCGAGTCACCGTGTGGGTGAAACTTACCTAATACATCACCAACCGTACGAGCGGATTTTTTATATTTTGCTAATGCGGACAAACCGAGTTCTGACATCGCGTAAATAATACGACGTTGCACTGGTTTTAAACCATCACCAATATGAGGCAAGGCACGGTCCATAATGACATACATCGAGTAATTTAAATAAGCTTCTTCAGTGAACTGTCTTAAAGGGCGTTGTTCGATACCCTCCAAACTAAAGTCGATCGCATCTGACATGAAAGTATTTTCCTAAAAAAGTTCGAATAATGACGAGTTATTAAGCGTAACTTTTAATATTATTGTTCTAGGGTTAGCTTAGCTGATTATGCCTTTAGAAAGAATACTTTTAGGTGATAAATATTATTAAAGGGTCATTAATTTTATTTTTCTTTTCTTTCTGTTATCTACCTGTAGCACTTCAATATGTCGGTTTCAGCGAGTAGAAAAAGGGTTAGCAACAAGGCATTTATTGCAGAGAATAGTGTTTTACGGTAACGGCTCCTGCGTAGCTCTAATAAGCCAAGTCGATATGAAAATATTATCAAAATCAATAAAACTCGATATCAACCGTGTTCGGTTTGCCGGCAAGGAGCTGAACTAGAAAGTAAGTTCCACCTTGCATACGTGACTGGCTATACTTAGGTTTTTTCTGAACAAAACCTGTGCAGTTCATGGATGGATGTAGGAAGCTTAGAGTAACGCAGGAGCCGTTACCGAGAATAACCATGACCTAAGTATCGCGCCTTGATATGATTCCCTGGTTTAACTCTGAAACTGCACCTTGAAGTGGAACAGGTATATAACTACACACTTGGTTACGACCATTAGCTTTTGCTTGGTACATCGCTATATCAGCGGCGTGCAATAAACTGTCGAAATTTTCACGCATGTCGTTAATACTTGCAAGACCAATACTAACAGTGACCTCGATAGTATTATTTTTATTTCCCTTGCTATTATCTTGCACTTTTTCCCGTATACGCTCGGCAATTGCCCTTGCTTGTTCAATATTAGCATCGGGTAAAATAGCGGCAAATTCTTCACCCCCGATTCGCGCTAAAAAGTCTCGCGACCTCATGGTTTCACTAGCTAATGCAGCAACATGGCAAATAACTTTATCGCCAACATCATGACCAAAACTATCATTGACACTTTTAAAATGATCTATATCTAACATCAGTACACTGAGTTCGCCATTCGCCAATAGTGCTTGTTCCATATAGCTGTAGCCAGTATCAAAAAACGCCCGTCGATTCGCCAATAACGTTAAGCTGTCGGTTTTAACCAGTAATTTTAATGCTCTGCGAATTTTAAATTGTCGTAATATTAACAAAAGAAACACTAATGCTGCCGCAAGGAAAATTGCAATATTGCGATACTGGGCAAATTGCGCTGATTCCGCACGCGCAAGTGCATAACGCTTAATTTGATTGCCATGGGTAAGCAGCTCATTCTCTTCACGCTTCCTTTCGATATTGTATTTTTCATCTAAACGTTTAACACGTAACTCTTTTTGCTGTTCTAAATATGAAAAATACTTTTTAATGTACTTTTTCTTACTATCAAAGGCTTTTTTATCTGCACCCTGACGCTCATAAATACTTGCAAGTGTTAAATAAGTATCGGCAAATAATGGCGCGTCTAATTGCTTTTTAGCGAGCGATGGTTCAAGTTTGATCGCTTTATTGAGCCAATTAATGACTTTATTTTCTTGGCCTTTAACATTGGCAATATTGGCACGAACAACATATAACAGGTATTGCTCAGCTTGATTCAACGATAGCCCTGATGCTTGTAACGCCAGTAATTTAACTTGTGCTGTAGCTTTATCGTGCTCACTTAAGGATTTTAACGATAATATTTCACCATTTAGCGTAAAAACACCTTCTGAATTTTGCGACGCAGAAAGCGCACTATCTGATTTTTTGAACACCTGTTGCTGACCAATAATTTCATCTGCATTTGCCGATATACCGACAAACATTAACAGTACGTATAAAGCGGCGACGCATGCTGTGCAATATTTATTCTTCATAACTAACCTTATTGCGGCCAGATTTTTTTGCTTTTAATAATTGCTCATCAGCTGCTTTTAATAAGGCAGTAAAGTCCGCATAGTTGTTTTGCTCAAAAGTCGCAATACCAATACTTACGGTTAATTGCTTTATTTGTTGGGTTTGCCATTTGGCAGACTCAATACTTTTTCGCAGTCTTTGCGCTACATTGAGCGCTTCATGGCACCCAGTATTTGGCAGTAATGCGATAAATTCTTCGCCACCAAAGCGGCCAAAAGCATCACTCGCTCGCATTAAATTTTGACCATGACTAGCTATTTCTTTTAACGCTTCATCACCAATACTATGGCCAAATTGGTCATTGATTTTTTTAAAAAAATCAATATCTATTATATAAAGACTAAATACTTGTTTGCGCTCTTTTGCGATCGAATAGTATTTTTCACCTAACTGAAGTAATCGACGTCGATTAATCACGCCGGTTAAACTATCTGTTCGAGTTACGCGAATTAAACTCCTTTGCCCTTTAATAACACGATATAGAAACCATACTAATACCAAGATACTGATGGCCAAGACCACAACCAGTATCTGACGACTACTCGCATCATGTGTCATTTGCTGAAGTTGTAAATTATGTAAACGTTGCTTTTTTTCTAAGATATTTTTTTGTCGTTGCGCGGTTTCGCTTTCATACTGCAACCTCAGCTCATCTATTTCTGAAGTTTCACGCGCCTGTTGATGCGCTATAGATTTGATAAAGTGTTGCGCTTGAATTTCGTAGGCTTTGTGGTAATGACCTAATTCATAATGAATTTTTGCGCTTAGAAATAGAATGTTTAGCTCACTACCATCATAAATATCACTGGCTTTAAGTGCTAGTAACGTTTGCGCTTGTTCAAGGTTAACTAATGCTTCCTGATAACGCGCCATTTTCTCTAAAATATAAGCTTTATCGATAGTATATTGCAGCTTTACATAGTGTTGCTCTACTTCTTTAACATACTCACCCGCCAGCATGATATATCGATAGGCATTTTCGCTATCGCCACCATCATTATTTATCAGGGCCCACGCTAAATTTCGGTAGATGCTAGCAATAACCTCATTACTGGTACTTTGCTGAATTTCATTTTCTAATACTCGGTAAGCCGCAATAGCTTGGTCATAACGTTTTTGGTTAGAGTGGTTGATAGCAACATTCTGTAAACTATTGAGCGCATAATTATCTTTGCCCGATTTTTTATAATACTCATATGAGCGTTGAAAATAATCATTTGCTTGTTTTTCTTCACCCAAATAACCATATAAAATGCCCAGTTCACTGCTGACATCACCTAATAGTGCATCATCCCCTACGGCATTTGCCAATTCCAATGCTTGGTTAAGCGTAATTAACGACTGCTTATAGTCTTTTCTTAAATAGAATATCGCACCGATATTTATCAGACCTTGTGCGGTTAACTCCTGATTATTCATGGAGCGGGCTACGTCTAAACCATTTTGATAAAATTGAAATGCATCGTCAAAATCACCAAGATTCTCCAGCGAATAACCTTTGGTGTATGCAAGCTTGGCAATAAAAACACTCGGGTTATTCATTTGCTTAGCCAGTTTTAATCCCATTTCTGCTGAAGCCAAGCTCAAACTATAAAGTGCTTGATCGGCATAGGCTGCGGATTGAATACGATAATAATTAACCTGATTAGCAATAGGTTGAGAATTCACGTCCACTTTATGAGTATTTAATAATAATAATGCCGCTTTCGGATCTCGATCATTGAGCTGTTCTGCATGGCTTAAAAAAGTATTAAAGTCACTATCCGTTAGAGACTGCAAGGCATTTAATTTACATGATATTAACAAGAAAAGAAGGAGAATCGGGCCACAATTTTGAAAGGGAAATTTAAACAAGCGTTTTAACAAGCTCCTCGCTCCAATAGCCAATGCGATAATATGCGATCTATAGTATAAAACGAATTTACGTCAATAATAAACTGTTATTTTATTTACAAAAACAACAAATGGTTATATGCCTGAAAAATTATTTATTTAATTTATTTTTCAGTTGCTTGCCAATAGCTCGCTTCAATTTTATGACCATCAAGGTCAATAATAAAGCAACCATAATAAGGAATACCATACTCAGGTCGTGCGCCGGGCTCGCCATTACAGCGTCCGCCCATTGCCAAAGCACAATGATAGAATTCATCAACCTGCTGTTTACTTAACGCGACAAAGCCAAAGTGAACCCCATTACCAGCGTTCGCAGGAGCCTTATCAAAGGGTTGCTGTAGCCAAAACTCTGGATATCCCTTACCGTAAGCAACGGCATGTTCGTATTCGCTCACTAATGCTATACCCAATGTGGCAAGTACTGGCGTATAAAAATATTTTGCACTTACTAGATCATTGGTGCCTACCGACGCATGACAGATACTGCGTAAACCACGATGTTCAATCATGAATTTTCCTTATGAAAGCAAAAAAGGTATAGCGCTTAGGATCTATACCTTTTTAACATTAAGATTAACTACAAGCCTAAACGGCTTAATATTTATCGAGGCCGCGATTTAAGCAATGTAATTGCGATTGATTTTAACGTTGAAAAATCTAAGCTAATTCAACCATATCGCCTTTAGACTGCAGCCAATCTTTACGATCCCCTGCACGCTTTTTAGACAGTAGCATATCCATTAATTCCATGGTTTCAGCGTGCTCATCAACCGTTAATTGCACTAAACGACGTGTATTGGGGTCCATGGTGGTTTCACGTAACTGTAACGGGTTCATTTCACCTAGACCTTTAAAGCGTTGCACGTTAACTTTTCCGCGTTTTTTCTCTGCTTCGATACGATCTAAAATCCCGTCTTTTTCCGCTTCATCTAAGGCGTAAAACACTTCTTTCCCAACATCAACTCGATACAATGGCGGCATAGCAACATAGACATGACCTGCTTGTACTAAAGGTAAAAAATGTTGAGTAAATAATGCACAAAGTAAAGTCGCAATATGTAAACCATCAGAATCAGCATCGGCCAGTATACAAATTTTACCGTAGCGCAGTCCCGACAAATCATCAGTATCAGGGTCAATACCTAACGCGACCGAAATATCATGCACTTCTTGCGACGCTAAGATTTGTCCTGAGTCAACTTCCCAAGTATTTAAAATTTTACCACGCAGCGGCATAATGGCTTGAATTTCTCGGTCTCTTGCTTGTTTTGCACTACCACCCGCTGAATCACCCTCGACTAAAAATAGCTCTGTACGCAAAATATCTTGGCTACCACAGTCGGTTAACTTACCCGGCAAAGCTGGCCCTTGCGTGACCTTTTTTCGAATAATTTTTTTGCTAGCACGCAAGCGACGTTGGGCATTAGAAATACAAAATTCAGCTAATGTTTCCGCAATACTAGTATGTTCGTTTAGCCATAAACTAAATGAGTCTTTTACTACACCAGTAACAAATGCCGCGCATTGGCGTGAAGAGAGTCGCTCTTTAGTCTGGCCAGCAAATTGTGGGTCTTCCATCTTCACCGAAAGGATATAAGAACACTTATCCCATATATCATCAGGTGTTAATTTAACACCACGTGGGATCAAGTTTCTAAATTCACAAAACTCGCGCATTGATTCCAGTAAACCTTGACGTAGTCCGTTAACATGAGTGCCGCCTTGCACCGTGGGAATTAAGTTAACATAGCTTTCACCCACTGATTCTCCACCTCCTGGTAACCAGGTCACTGCCCAATCAGCGGTTTCATGTTGTGAGCTAAAACTGCCAACAAAAGGTTGTTCTGGCAAACTTTCATAACCTTTCACTGACTCTTTTAAATAATCGACTAGGCCATCTTCATAGCACCATTCATATTTTTTATCATCGTTTTTATCATGAAACTTTATCGTCAATCCAGGACAAAGTACGGCTTTCGCTTTTAACAAATGAACTAATCGACGGGCTGAAAAATTAGCTGAATCAAAATAACTAGCATCTGGCCAAAATTTCACCCGAGTACCGGTATTACGACGACCCACTGTGCCGGTTTCTCTTAACTCTTCTACCTTATAGCCACTTTCAAAAGCCATTTCATAGACTTTACCATCGCGCCTAACCGAAACGTCGACACGTGTAGACAATGCATTCACGACTGAGATACCTACGCCGTGTAAGCCTCCGGAAAATTGATAGTTTTTGTTGGAAAATTTACCGCCGGCATGCAGTTTACAAAAAATAAGTTCTACCCCTGATACACCTTCTTCAGGATGAATATCAATCGGCATCCCTCGACCATCATCAATAACTTCGAGTGACTGGTCTTTATCAAGGATCACGGTAATATTTTGTGCATGCCCTGCTAATGCTTCATCAACAGAGTTATCGATAACTTCTTGGCCTAAATGATTAGGACGAGCGGTATCGGTATACATACCTGGACGATGGCGCACCGGGTCAAGGCCACTTAAGACCTCAATGGAGTCGGAATTATATTGTTCGCTCATTTATTTGTTCTGATACTTTTTAGGGACTGTCGATAGTAAATTGAAAAATAACGCTATTTTAGGTAAGGCATTATCATAGTCGATAAAACTATGGTCACCACCTTGCTCTATTGTCAATTCGCAATGACGGTATTTTTCAACGGCTTGTTGGTAATCTAACACTTCATCACCAGTTTGTAACATCACCAAGTAATTATTTTTAGAAATATTTTCCTGTTCGAGTATTTTTAGTTCGACAATGTGCTGCTCTTTTACCTGATAGCACTCAGCCGTGTATGGGTTTATTTGTTCGCCAAGGTAATCTTTAAGTAATTCAAATGGCTTAACCGCAGGATTAATGAGTACGGCTTTCGCTTGATATTTTTCAGCTAAAAATGTGGCAAAATAGCCGCCTAAAGATGAACCCATGAATAACCAAGTTGCACTAGGTGTTAGCGCAATAATACTTTCTAGTTGCGCAATAGCTGCGTTAGGTGAAGACGCTATTTGTGGGCAGTTAAAATTTATTTCTGGATAGTTTTCAGCAAAATATTTCCGTGTGTTCTCGGCTTTCATCGACTGAGGCGACGAGTTAAAGCCATGAATGTACAAGACATTAATCATAATGAATTATTTCCTCTGGGGGGCTTTAAAGGAAAAAGACCTTAGTGGTTATTTGTTCGTTTTCAGCCAAAGTAAATAGTCGATAGCCTGGCGGTTGTCCATTTGATTTTGCCGTTACTGCATTGATATCAAATTGAATTGATGTCGCCGGACAACTGTACAAGTTAATCATCCTCTGAGGTAACTTCAAAGGTAAAGTTAATGCTTGATGAATATGACCGCAGCCAACGGCTTTTATAGAAGGAAAGGCAGTTAAAAACTGGTTGAATTCAGCTTTATTGATTAATCCGTGCTTATCAATAAAAAATCCAGCATCAACCGCGTGATGATGTGTTAATACTAATTGAGATTTAGTGTGGTCAATTACGCTGGCAGCCATATCAAATTGCACTTGACTGATCACGCCAGCAGGCGTTGCGCTTTTACTTTCTAATAACAGTACTTGCCAAAAATCACTTGTTATTATGTTATCGTGACAAAAAGGTGAACATGACAAATAGCGCTTGAGTAACGCGGGGTCATCATGATTTCCTGCAACATAATAAACCGGTGTCGTAATTTCACATGCTTTAAAGGTTTGGACAAAAAGCCGATAAGACGCTTCGGTGTGATCTTGTGTTAAGTCACCTGTAAAAACAATAACATCAACTGATGGCTGTTTTTTAATTGCTAACAGTACTTTTTTTAAATTCTGGTAAACATTCGCGTCGTGATGCCTGCCATTGCTGTCGGCAAATAGGTGGCTATCACTTATTTGCACTAAAGTAAGTTTTTTTGTTGCTAGTTTCTTTGGCTGTAATTTCTGTAACATAACTTTACGAATTTTTCATAATATTGAACTTTGCTTGACCAAATTGTAAACATAATTGTAACCATTCTTTTAAGAAATAGTTTACTTGTTGTTTTTCATCAGGCAAATGCATTTTATCATTGGGGTAATCGTAGCGCGGCTTAATTTGTCTCACATCTTGATTACTGATCACTTCGGCCATGCGAGCGTCATGATATAAGCGAACCACCATTTTTGGACGATATAACTCAGTTAAGTTATAGCCTCGAATATTCGCTTCTTGGCTAATCGTCAATAATGTTGTGTATTTAGTCACTTCGTTTACGGTCACTCGATAACTTAAAAAGTCAGAGATAAAAAAACAGCGCTGTTCCGCTACCTGCTCTTTATCAGCAAGAATGCGCAGTAATAACATGTAATTAACCTCACATAAGGTCATTAATGTCGGTAAGTGGGGGCGATATTTTTTTACAACAACTGACATTTATTTCCCGCTTTTTTGCAGCGTATCAAGATTTAGAGCTAGCCATTGTAGCGCAATAATAGTGGCAGCATTAGCTATCTTTCCTTGGCTAAGTAATTTTTCAGCTGTTTTTCGCGCAACAACATGCACCAAAATATCCTCACCCTCTGTTGCCAAACCGTATATACCTGAAACATTTTCGCTGTCGATAGATGCACAATAAAGGTGAATGCATTCACTCATACCGCCTGAACTTGAAAGATAATCCATCACTTTGGTCACTTGTTCTGGCAATATATCCAAGTTAGCTTCTTCTTTTGCTTCTCTAATAGCGACCTCAAGTGGCAGTTCATTGTCGGAAAACATGCCGGCAACTAACTCTAATTGCCAAGGCCCAGTTTTACTGTCCAAGGCACCTGGTCGAAATTGTTCAATTAATACCACTGAATCGCTGATCGGATCATAAGGGAGTATAGCGACAGCATTACCCCGCTCAAATACCTCTCGTGTTAATACCTCACTGTAACCACCGGCATAAAGTTTATGACGATACTTATATTCATCGAGAGCGAAAAATCCTTGGTATTTTCGTGATTTATCAACTATCTCTACATCCGCTAAATTAAAGCGCAATAAAGGCGCTTTGGTGATACTCATAATATACTCCTTGAAGTAACAGTAAATCCATTAAGTTAGTTCCTACTGTCAAAAGTGCCATAGCAGTTTAGCAAGTAAAATGCTTACAATCGCGCTATTGATTTTGGTAGTGTTCCTACATAAATGTAATTGGCTGTAGCCTGAAATAATACCCCTGTACTTCTTAGGTTTAAAATTTCACTGCGTGATAATAAACACTTTGGAATTGATAGTATTAAGTGATTTTTGCGATACACTAGCACTTAACATTTTGTTACACTAGAATACTTCCGTAAACACTTATTTTATTTAGCTAATTCCTTATTCGCGGTAAGATAGTTACAATTAAAAGATAGGTGCAAATTCATTATTACAGGAATCGCTTCAAGATGAAAAAAACATTAACCGCATTACTTATTGGCCTTGCGTGCGCTGCAAGTAGCTCTTTAGCTAATGCCGAAGACTTATTATCAGTGTATCAACAAGCACAAGCCAGTGATCCGGTTGTTCTTAAAGCCCATGCGCGATATTTAGCAGCGGAAGAAGGTATTGAACAAGCTCGTGCTATTCTTTTACCGCAATTAAGCGCTTCAGCTAGTTACACTGAAAGTGAAGATGAATATCAGGGCAGAGATGCTTTAACGGGTATACCTTCTGGTGATATCTTATCAAGAAATGATGACACCTTACGTTATGGCCTATCGCTAGAAATGCAACTGTATCATCATAATTCTTGGTTACGCATGGATAACGCGAAAAAATTAGCCCATCAAAGTGATATTTCTTATCAAGTCGCTATGCAAGATTTAATAGTCAGAGTAACTGAAGCATACTTTGCTGTGCTTAGTGCAAAAGATGATTTAGAGTTTTCAATTGCCGAA
The DNA here is from genome assembly GCA_963977145.1 of uncultured Colwellia sp. Classification (GTDB taxonomy): domain Bacteria; phylum Pseudomonadota; class Gammaproteobacteria; order Enterobacterales; family Alteromonadaceae; genus Cognaticolwellia. The sequence continues at coordinate 24,503 of CAXBNP010000023.1, read as the reverse complement.
AAAACTGCGATTGAGCGTCAATTAGAACAAACTAAGCAACGATTTTCAGTTGGTTTAACGGCGATTACTGATGTTCATGAAGCGCAAGCACAATATGATAATGCCGTAACCGATGAAATCAGAGCAGAAAACAAGGTTTACAATTCTGAAGAAGCATTGCGCGTTATTACTAATATTTATCCACGTGACTTAAATATTTTAAACACGGAACGTTTTGCCACCTCGCGCCCATTTCCGGATAGTGCAAATGAATGGCAGCAAACGGCTGAAGCGAAAAATTTAGATTTAATCGCCCAAAGAATTAGTGTCGATATCGCCAAAGAAAATATTAACATTGCTCGAGCAGGTCATTATCCAACGTTAAGTTTATCGGGTAGCTATAGCACTACAAATCAAGATAATCAGTTTTCCAGTGGTAGCATTAACAATCCAGCGCTAGATAGCCAATCTATTGGGATATCGTTAGCAGTGCCAATTTATTCTGGTGGCGCAATATCAAGTAGTGTTCGTCAAGCGCAAAGTAATTACGTTGTGGCGAGCCAAGATATGGAGCAGTCACACCGTAACGTAGTACGTAACACTCGTAATGCTTACAATACCGTTATTGCCGCGGTTTCGGCTATCAAGTCATTAGAGCAAGCAGTAGTCAGTGCACAAAGTGCATTAAAAGCAACTGAAGCCGGTTTTGAAGTGGGTACACGTACTATTGTTGATGTTTTAAATAGTACGAGAAACTTGTATAACGCCAAGCGTAATTTATCGTCTACGCGCTATAACTATATTCAAAATGTTTTAGCGCTCAAACGCGCTGGTGGTACCATTACTGAGCAAGACTTAGCCGATATTAACCAAGGGTTAATTGCTGCTAAATAAAAATCAGTTTATGATTCAGCACATATATATTCGGTTTTAATCAATCGCAATAAAGTGAAAAAGCAGCATTAAATGCTGCTTTTTTATGTTCAGGACGAACAGTATGTCGTGATCACATGGATGTGAAAGAACGACGATGTTCAGGACGAACAGTATGTCGTGATCACATGGATGTGAAAGAACGACGATGTTCAGGACGAACAGTATGTCGTGATCACATGGATGTGAAAGAACAACGATGTTCAGGACGCTCTCAAGCATTCTTGCTTTTGAGGCAATAGCACATCAGATTAATTGCGCCTGCATTACCTTACTGACTGACATCCCCGTAAGAACTTTTGCGTCGCCGAATAACCAGTTTTTTGTTCTAGATAAGAGCTACGTACTCACCTCAGTGTAAAGAAAAGTCAGAAACACTAATCTTTTTGTTTTATCGCGTTAATAATTTTGGTGGTCGAAATGCCATCTTCAAAATTAAGCACTTTCACTTCACCCCCTGCTGCGATAACTTCTTTTCCGCCCGCAATGTCTGCCACTTTATAATCACCACCTTTTACTAAGGTATTGGGTAGTATATTGGCAATTAAGCGCTGTGGGGTATCTTCACTAAAAGGCACCACCCAGTCGACAGCACCTAAACCGGCTAATACCGCCATACGACGCTCAACTGAGTTTACCGGTCGACCAGGGCCTTTTAATCGCGTCACTGAGGCATCATCATTGACCGCGACAATTAAGCGACTACCTAAAGTATTTGCTGTCGTTAAATAAGAAACATGACCGGCATGCAGAATATCAAAACAACCATTAGTCATAACGATAGTCTCACCACGCGCTTGGGCCAGTTTAACAGCGATTTTTAACTGCTCTTCAGACATAACACCAAAACCACTTTCTTGACCTGAGCTTAATTCTGCACTTAATTCTGCTTCGCTCACGGTCGACGTACCCAATTTACCTACGACTATGCCGGCAGCAATATTAGCTAAAGCACTGGCTTGAGTAAATTCAGCTTTTGCCGCTATAGCTAAGGCTAGCGTGGCAATAACTGTGTCGCCAGCACCGGTAACGTCATAAACTTCTTTCGCTTGCGTTGGCAAATGGAACTCTTCTTCGTCATGGCGTAATAAGGTCATACCTTGCTCACTGCGCGTGACTAACATTGCGGTTAGATCTAACTGTTTTAACAGTGCTTGGCCTTTACTGACAATTTCAGCTTCACTTTTACAATGTCCTACTACCGCTTCAAACTCCGCAAGGTTAGGGGTAATTAACGTCGCGCCTCTATAGCGTGAAAAATCTGTGCCTTTTGGGTCAACGAGTACCGGAATATTGTGGGCTTTTGCCACCTTTATTAGCGCTTGAACTTCTGATAATGTGCCTTTGTTATAATCAGACAATAACAAAAGATCATGCTGAGCAACTAAAGCTTCGGTTTGATCAATCAGTGGCTGTTTATCAAGTTCAGCAAATGATTCTTCAAAATCTAAGCGTAACAATTGCTGATTACGGCTTAAAATTCGCAATTTTGTGATAGTTGGGTGATCGGGTGATTGAATAAATTGACAATTAATATTCATTGCTGACAATTGTGTGTGCAATGTAGTTGAGGCTTCATCCTTACCAGTAATACCCAGCAAAGTGACTTGGCCATTTAGCGAAGCAATGTTCAAAGCTACGTTGGCTGCGCCTCCTGGGCGATCTTCATCTTGATGTATTTTAACAATCGGCACAGGTGCCTCGGGAGAAATACGTTGAGTTGGTCCATACCAATAGCGATCTAACATGATATCACCAACGACTAAAACACGCGCTTTTTCAAAAGCGGGAATATCTACTTTCATCCTGTGCCCTATAACAGATATAATAAGCAATATTGTATCACAAGCAATTCAATGAGTTGAAATCATCCCGTGAGTAAAAACAAAGTTTTACAACCAAATTTTAAAATATCTTACTTGTTACCTAAATATTGGCTAACTTGGCTTGGGGTATTTATTCTCTACACCATTTCTTGGTTACCTTATCGGTTTCAGCTTTTTTTAGGCAGAATGATTGGCCGCTTACTATTTAAATTAGGCTCCAGTCGCAAGAAAGTTGCCTTACGAAATTTAGAGCTTTGCTTTCCAGATATGTCAGACACCGAACGCCAAATTATGCTCAAACGTAATTTTGAAAATACCGGTATTGCCTTATTAGAAACGGGCATGGGTTGGTGGTGGCCAAATTGGCGCGTAAAGCGTAAAACCAAAGTTATTGGTCTTGAGCATATTGAGGAAGCGCAAAAGCAAGGTAAAGGTATTTTGCTATTAGCTATGCACTACCTCAGTGCTGAAATTAATTGTCGTGCTATTGGTTACGGTCACCCGATGGTGGTGTTTTACCGCCCACATAATAATCAGTTAATGGAATACTTTCAATTTCGTGGCCGTGGACGCTCCAATAAATACATGCTGGGTAAGCGAGATGTAAAAGGTTTACTTCGGGCACTAAGTGATGGTGAAGCCTGTATTTACTTGCCTGACCAAGATTATGGTCGTAACCGTAGCGTTTTTGTACCCTTTTTTGCCGTGCCTGATGCAGCATCAACGACAGGTACCCTGATCTTTGCTCGACAGAAAAATAGCCAAACCCATATGATAGTACCGACCCGTAATGATGACGGCAGTGGCTATACCTTAGAAATTAAGCCTATGTTGGAGAATTTTCCAACCGGTGATGATACAGCAGACGTACTAAGAATAAATCAGGAGCTAGAAAAAGCCATAATGGTAAAGCCTGAACAATACATGTGGTTACATCGTCGCTTTAAAACTCGCCCCAATGAAGATGATCCATCATTGTATAACTAACTATTGTTAGTTATTGTATGGGTTAAAATATAAAACTTAACTTTAAGTAACTTATGAATTTTTGGCTACGAAACATTATTTTAGGAGCAATTTTAATTGGCTTAGCGTCAGCATTATTGCTTAACAAAGAGCTACTGTTTTCGCTCAGCCAAGATGCGGCTGACGATATTGTTGCCAAAACGGCAGACCTGCACCATGAAGAGCAAGCTAAGTCGACAGCAGTAGAGCCGGAAATAGAGGTTACTCTCCCTAAAAAAAGTAAAAATGCTGCAGCAGATGGACTATCTCGTTTTTACGCCAATTTACATGGTATAGATGAAAAAGGGCCAAAAATTCGCAATAACATTGTCTATTTACCAGATCCAAAAGGTGATTTAGCAGAAGTATTAGCAGCGAGGCGATTAATTACCCGTCCTTTACGCCAAAATTGGACAGGAAAAACTGAAAGTCATCCCTTTAGACTTGGCGAAACACTATTTCAGAAGTTATCAGAATATGCCCAAGACAATAGTCTTGAGGTAATTTGGTGGCTAAATCGTGACTTTTTGGTCAAGGATGCTTTTAGAGTCAATAAAAATATCATCACCACATCCTATCAAGTAGGTAAAGCGATAGAAGGCCATTTTGAAAATGGTCTTTCAATCTACTTTTGTTATCAAGAACGCGCCATAGTTTTAATAGAATATGACATCCCGTATTTGGTCAATGAATGTCTGCTACTACCAAAATCCCGCCGCTAATAAAGCCGTTTTTTTATTGCAAAATAACTTACTTTAATAACTGTTCAATAACGACCATCACCTCACTATGCTGTGCTATAAATTCAGCAGGCGTTATCAATGCTGCATGATTTTGTAAGGTGGCATGATGGCCAAAATCACGTAATTCACAATAGTTCTTTACTAAAGTCTGCTGCTGATATTCAGTTATTACGCCTAGGCTTGCTAGATACTCAAGTAAGTTGATATTATCTGGATAATCGCTCAAATTCGGGTACTGAGCACTATGGGCCAACACCAAATATTGCACAAGAAACTCAATATCAACTAAGCCACCAAGTCCTTGTTTGATATCTATTTGGCTAGCTGATGATTTATCCAAATGCTGACGCATTTTATTGCGCATATTTATAACATCTTCAAGTAACAATGACTTATCACGCGTTTTCATTAATACCAGCCGCTTAATTTTTGTAAATTTTGCCACTAACGCGTCATGACCATATATTATTCGCGCGCGCACTAACGCTTGATGCTCCCAAGTCCACGCATCGTTTTGTTGATATTGGCCAAAAGTATCTATGTGCACCATTAATAGTCCGGCATTGCCCGAAGGTCTTAAACGCATATCTAGCTCATATAGAATGCCATTGGCCATGCGAGTATTAAATAAGTGCATCATGCGTTGCGCTAATTTCAAATAGAATTGCCCAGCTGATATCACTTTTGGTCCTGTGGTCATTTCTTCTATATTGGCATTGTGAACATAGACTAAATCTAAATCCGAACTGTAACCGAGTTCAATACCGCCCAACTTACCATAGCCAATAATGGCAAAACCTTTGTCTTGGCTGTCTAATTTACTGATCGGCACGCCAAACCGCAGCGTCATTTGTTGCCACGCTAAATTAGCCACTTCTTCAACGAGTGCCTCAGCTAATGCGGTTAAGTGATCACTAACTTTTGTGATTGGTAAAATACCGGTAATATCTGCCGCAGCAATGCGCAATTGTTTAACTTGCTTAAACTGCCGTAAAGTGATCATTTGCGCTTCTTGATCGTCTTCTGGTACTCGTAACATGGTTTCACGTAGTTCAGCAACGTAAGAAGAAAGTAATGGCGGCTGATGAAATAATTTAGGATCGATGAGCTCGTCGAGTAGTATGGGGTACATAGCAATATATTCAGCCACCCAACTACTGTTGCGACACAAATGAATTAATTGCTTTAACGCGCCTTCATTCTCAAATAATAGCTCTAAATATGCGGTGCGCGTGGCTACGGTTGTTAGCACGGTCAATACCCGCGCTAAGGTTTCATCAGTTAACTTTAAATCGGCAAGATGCCACAGCACGGTAGGGAGCAATTTATCTAGTACTTGACGGCCTCGATTCCCCATACTGCTCTTGATCATTTCTCGACGAAAATCGCGCAGTGATTGCCAAATAGTTTCACTATGCCAGCATTGAATGTCATCAGCTTTATCAAGCAACTGAGGGGATTGTTCAATCCAGGCAATAGACTCTTCATCACTCCATTGGCTATCCCACAGCGTGGTCCAATATTGGTCAACGGCCTGTCGATTTGGACTTTCCTCACCAATAAGTTCACCAAATTGTTGGTGAACTCCTTGCATATGAAAGGCAAGACGGCTAAGAAAACTTGCCCAATCTAAACAGCTAGTGTCAGCAAGAATGGTTACTAGTCGCTGCTGATCCAACTCATTATCGGGTAAGGTTTGACTTTGCTGGTCATTTATCGCTTGAATAATATTTTCAACGCGACGTAAAAATCGATAACTATCGGTTAAAACTTGTGCGCTTTGTTGTTTGATTTCGCCATGTTTAACCAATAAAGGCAATACGGTTAGTAAATTACGATGCTGCAGATCACTCACTCGTCCTCCTCTTATCATTTGAAAAACTTGCACAATAAATTCAACTTCACGAATCCCGCCAGCACCAAGCTTAATATTATTATGAAGTTGCTTACGCCTAACCTCCTGGGCAATCATAGCTTTCATACGGCGTAGACTGTCAATAACACTGAAATCAATATAACGTCGATAAACAAAAGGACGTAGCATATTAGACAATTGTCCGTGGTACTCGCCTTGGCCAATAAGGCGGGCCTTTAACATGGCATAGCGCTCCCAATCACGCCCTTGGTCTTGATAATAGTTTTCCATGGCATTAAATGACAGCACTAATGGCCCACTTTCACCAAACGGTCGCAGACGCATATCGACTCGATAAACAAAGCCGTCAGCGGTTTGTTGATTTAATGCGGTAATTAGTTTTTGCCCTAGGCGGGTAAAAAATATTTGATTATCGATACTTCGTCTAAGACCTTCGGTCACGCCAGCTTCAGGATAAACAAATATCAAATCAATATCAGATGAAAAGTTGAGTTCTTGGCCACCTAATTTCCCCATACCATACACCAGTAAACTTTGTGCTTCACCGCGGCTGTTAACCGGTCGCCCCCATTTATCTTCACAAAGTGTCGTCAACCAGTTGGCCGCTGCAATAATCAAATTATCGGCTAACAAAGACAAACGTTTTAACGATTCATCAAGCGTTATGGCCAATAAAAAATCACCCACGGCAATATGAACCATCTGCACTAAACGAAATATTCTCAGACATTTTTGCAGTTGCTCTTCGGTTTTACATTGCTCAATTTTTTCCGCTAACATCCTACTATAATCAGGCGTATTGCCTGCAAGTAACTGCTCACTATTAAAAAGTTCAACCAGTAAATCCGGTGCTTGTACCGCACTGCGATAAATAAAATCACTTAACGCTAAGGCTTTTTTAAACAGTGTTAAACGCGCTGGCGGTAGGCTATCGGTGACGTTAGGGTATTGTTGTGAGAACTGTAACCAGCGACTATTTTGTTGGCTAATAAGTAATGGTGAAAATGGCAAATGCGATGATTTAGACACGTTATCCTCGATAAATACTTATACTTAGTCTGTGCTCACTGAAAATAATTTCACTGATATGCGCAAATCATTAGACATAATATGTCGTAAGTGATATTAATAGATGATAACCATAGCATTTTTGAGGACACTATGGCAGAAATGCAGCCACTAAAATCAATTATACTCGTGCTAATATTATTGCTATCCGCTTGTGGAGATCCAATAAAAGAGCAGGTAACCCAGCAAATTCCACTGACTGAACAACGTATTGAATTACTTGCGCAAGCGCTTGCTGATGGGCAAGTTCGTAATGCTAATTTAATTAGTCAGTATGGCGAAAGGTTACTGGAAAGCAAACCCAGTTATAAGCCATTAATCGACGAATTTTTAAAAGATACCGGTACCAAAGGGCCGATGTATGTTGCGTTAGTTGATCGCCTAAACACGGTAAAAAATCAACCACAAATGTTTGAGAATTCACAGGCCATTTATGATGAATTATTAAACCTTTATCAAGCCGCAGATCCCGTTCTATATTCTGATGCCTTGAGCGATCCACTCAATGTCTTGGCCGATATGTCCGACGGAACTTTACCGCGAGTGAATGCGCTATCAAAAGCACAAAGTCTAGCGGCCAATAAGGCGCAAGATTTTGGCACCGGTGAACAACTTATAGGTAACCCTGCTTACGGTAACTGGACTACAGGTTCAAATGGTATGTCGTTCTGGGCGTGGTATGGCATGTATTCAATGATGGGTGACGTATTTGGCTCTCGCCGCACTAATTATAACGATTGGGGCCGTAATCGAAACTATAGTTATTACAACGACTATGGCCGCAAACGCTACAGTTCACCAAACCAGCTACGTAAACAAACCGACTTAGATACTCGCACCAAGAAATCATTTCAAAGCCGTGGTCAAAAATATACCAGCACGTACAGCAAAAACAGAACTGGCGCGTCAAGTATCTCGAGTCAAAGTAAAAGTGCACAAACCAGTGCCAATCGATTTGCTAGCAAAGCAAGCAATAAAAGCGCCTATGCGAAGTCAAGCAAAAGTGCTAAAAACGCTAGCTTTAGAAACAGCAAAAGTACAACCTCACGTAGCTTTAGACGTGGAAAGTAGGGATAGATATGAATACATTTATTGAAATAACCGGCCTAAATTTAGAGCTATTAATTTTCTTAGCTATCGATATTACTATTGCCATTATATTACTTGGCGCTATGCGCTTCATCAGTGGTTTATCAGCAAAAGTAAACTCAACCGACGAGCTTGCTAAAGAAGATAACTTCGCCTTTGGTATTAGCGTTGCTGGTAGTGTTGCAGCCCTTGGCATCGTATTGACAGGTGCCATTAGCGGTGAAAATGCTGATAGTTACTTAATGGAAATTATCGGGATGGCAAGTTACGGATTTTTTGGTTTAATTTTAATTAAAATTGGCCGAATTTTTCATGACCGTTTTGCTCTAAATCAAATAGATAAAAACGCGCAAATTAAATCACGTAATATTGCTGTTGGTATCGTCGACGCATCAGGCGCTATTGCTACGGCAATAGTCATTCGCGCTGTATTATTGTGGGTTTATGGTTTAGATATCAACACCTTTACTGCCATTACTGCTGGCTTTGTTGTTTCACAAGCCATGTTGGTGTTAGTTACCCGTATTAAAGAACGTCAGTACGCGGCGAACAATAAAAATAACAGCATGCAAAAAGCGTTTGCTGAAGGTCACGTCGCTTTAGCCATTCGCTATGCCGGCCAAGCGATTAGCACCGCCTTAGCTGTAACGGCAGCGAGTCACTTTTTAACTTATAGTCCTGATACTTTATTGGTTAACTTAGTCGGCTGGTTAGTTTTTGGCATGATCATGACCTTATTGGTTGCCCTACTAACCTCAATTGCCAAGCGCCTAGTACTGATGGGCATAAACTTAGTTGAAGAAGTAGACCAGCAACACAATATTGGTGTTGCCAGTGTTGAAATGGCAATCAGTATTTCTATTGCGTTAATTTTAACGGCGTTAATGTCATAACGTTATCGAAGCCTTTCTATTTAAGTAATCAAGTGCAACTTATGTACTTGATTACTTCCCTGTTACTGCAAAACAAATAATTCAAGCTAGGAATATCCATGACAATCAACAGAAATCGGCTATGGGACGATGTCCTCCTGATTTTAACTATGGCTGTTTTAGCGGGTTGTGGACTAATATACGAATATCTTTTATCGCATTACGCTGGTCGTGTGCTTGGCATTATGGAAAGTACCATATACGCCATGATTGGCCTGATGATTGTCGCTATGGGTTTAGGTGCTTTTGCGGCCCGCAAAATTCAATGCGCTTTTAATGGCTTTGTTTGGTTAGAGCTTATCATTGCTTTTCTTGGCAGTAGCTCAATACTGATCATCGGCGCACTCATAGCCTTGACACAAACGTTTCCAGAAATATTGGGGTCTATGTTTAACTTACCACCAGACGCCTATCCGCGTGGTGGCCTGTTTAAGCAGCTCAGTTTTATCGCCTTTAATAGTCCCTACTTTTTTGGGCTAATTTTAGGTTTTTTTATTGGTATGGAAATACCACTGATAGCGCGTATCCGTGAAGAAATACACCAAAAACACCTAAAAAACAACCTAGGCACTATCTACGGTGCTGATTATATCGGCGCTGGTATCGGCGCTGCCATTTGGGTTATATTTCTCTTATCCATAGACATCAGCAAAGCGAGTGCCTTGACCGCGGCCTTAAATCTAACAGCCGGTGTGGTCTTTATATTGTATTATTGGCAGAGACTGACTTGGCGAAAAACCTTGCTCTTCGCCCATGTTATTTTACTAGTGATGATAGTGGCAATTTACCAATTTGGTAATAGCTGGCTAAGTCAAATGAGTAACTTACTTTACCTTGATAAAGTGGTTTATAGTGACAAAACCCGTTACCAACAACTGACCTTTACGCAAAGAAATATGGGACCTAACGCGGGTAATATTATTAACTTCTATCTCAACGGTCGCTTACAATTTTCATCTTCAGATGAGTTTATTTACCACAGTTATCTTGTGAGTCCAGTGTTATCAGGTTCAGCACGCCATGATAATATTTTAATTATTGGTGGTGGTGATGGCTTAGCCTTAAGAGATGTTTTGCAATGGCAACCAACAAAGGTCACGTTAATTGATTTAGATACACAGCTGATTGAATTATTTAAAAATCCGCACGAAAAATTACCACTTGGGCTTGCTGATGCAATTGAAGACTTAAATGAAGCTAGTTTACGCGACAAGCGTGTAGAGATTATTTCCGCGGATGCTTTTCTTGCAATCGACAAACTATTACAAAGCCAACAGACATTTGACGCAATTATTGTTGACTTACCCGACCCTAGCCATCCGGATCTAAATAAATTGTACTCGGTTAATTTTTACGCGCGCTTAAAGCAGCTGCTAGCAGGCGATGGCTTAATCGGCATTCAATCTGCGAGTCCTTATCACGCTAAAAATGCCTTTATTGCCATTGGAAAAACCGTACAAGCCGCTGGGTACTCAAGGGTACAGCAGTATCATGACAACGTTCCGAGTTTTGGTGAATGGGGTTGGACTATCGCTAGCAAAATGGGCGCAGATCCATTGACAAGACTAACCAACTTGTCAGAGCTGCCCGTTTCACACCATTGGCTAACCTTACCCATGATGATTAACGCATTTGAATTTTCTCGCGATTTTTACCAAAATAGTGAAGCTGTACCGATTAACTATCTTGGTAGCCATGCTATTTACCAATTACATCAGCAAGCTTGGCAAGATCAACAGGGCTTAAATAATGCCCATTTACAGTAAAGATAATAAAAATGAAATAAGCACTTGACATAATATGTCACAATGCTAAATTAACCCAGTGCGACATAATATGTCGTTAAGTAAAAACAGTATCACTGATTTTTACGCTACTTATTAGAACATGAGGAAGAACATGAATATTCATAAGATAGCTGACTACCTGAATACCTTGGCCGATGATTCAGACACCGGGATGGTTTTTGATTGCCAACCTATTTCAGGTGAAGTTGATGTATTACAAATTACTGCGCTTGGCCGTGAAGAGTTACCTATTTTTGTTTCGGTAACCGATGATCAAATTATTTGTATCACCTATCTTTGGGGTACAGAGGAAGTTAAATCAAACAAAATGAATGAGATGCATGTCAGTATGTTAGAAATGAACATTCCGATGCCACTATCTTCATTTTCTAAAATTGGTGATAAATATGTCATTTTTGGTGCGCTAGCCATTAGCTCAACATTTCATGATATCGAACACGAACTAGCGGTATTAAGTAACAATGCGCTAGAAATTATTGATGATATGAGTGATTACTTAATTTAAGCAACCACCTTAGGAGTATGACTATGAGTATTTTTAAAAAAATTATGACCGCCATTCGCGGCGGTGCAACTGAAGTGGGTGAATCAATTATTGACTCAAATGCTACGCGTATTTTTGAACAAGAAATTCGCGATGCAGAAAACCACTTAACACAAGCAAAACGTGACTTAACCGGTGTTATGGCACAGCAAATGTCATCAAGTCGAGATGTTGATCGCATCAAAAGAGAAGTTGTAGAGCATGAAGGCTACGCGGTTCAAGCATTAGAAAAAGGTGATGAAGAGCTTGCCATGGCTGTGGCAGAAAAAATTTCCACGCTTGAAAATGAACTAAGCACTCAACAGCAAGCATTAGATAGCTTTCAAGGCAATGCTGAACGTTTGAAAGAGTTAGTAAAAAAGAGTGAACGTCACGTTGCTGAATACAAACGTCAATTATCTATGGTAAAAACCACAGAAAGCGTGCAAAAAGCAACCTCGGCAATTACCGATAACTTTTCATCTAGTAACTCTAAGTTATTAAACGCTAAAGACTCATTAGAGCGTATTAAAGCTAAGCAACAAAAATTTGATGACCGGATGAAAGCGGCTGAAGTACTTGAGTCAGAAAACTCAGATACCTCGCTAGAAGCTAAGCTTAAAGAAGCGGGTATCGGTGCTAGTGACAACAATGCTAATTCAGTATTAGAGCGTTTAAAAGCTAAGCAAAAATAGCAGGTAAATGATAATTACCGCTTTTCATCAATGATGTTAAGCGGTTTTTTAGTTTAGGGTTTGTCATTGATATTGGGGTAAATAGTGAGTTTTTTTAAAAGTATATTCAAGAAGCCAACGCAAGCGCGCAAACTCAATAATGTCAAAGATCTCACGCTAGGTGACATAATTGTCATGTCAGACAGTTTTGGTTTACCACCTGCACTGCGAGCACAAGAATTTCAGGTCAGTGCGGTTAATAGCTATGAATTTGAGTATAAAACCCAAGCGGAATGGGTGCTAAAAGGTAATAATGATGTCGAGTTGTATTTAACCTTGGACGTAGACGATAAAACTTACTTAAAGTTCTCCCTGAAAATACTGCACCAAGATGTAGAAACATTGTTTGATCTTGAGCAATTTGCTGAGGTTTTCGATGAACCGGGCCAAGCCCAGTTAGCGCGTATGGCAGACAGTAGCAATACTTCAGGCTGGAGCAGCGAGACTTATCAACAAAGCAGCTATGCTCAAGTCGGTTACTTTCATCGTAAAGATTATCGAAAAGATGCACTTTCAACATATGAAGGTAAAGATAGCGGTGAGCAGTTCGAGCTTTATGCACTTTTTAATGAAGACCAAGACAAGGGGCTTGATATTGAAGTGTGGCAAGACGGTGATACCGAAGTGTTTTTGACTTTATTTAGACCGACTACCGATATTGTTGATATGTATCCAGGGAGTTAATTGTGGCACGAAAAATACCAGAAAAGTGGCAATCTTCAGTTCAAGCCGTAAAAGCCGTACAAGTTGCTTTTGATATGGATGAAAAAATTCAACTGGCGATTAGAAAACAGGCGTTAGAAGCAGGTATTAGCCCGTCTGAGCAAATTCGTGATATTTTGGGGCTACCCACCAACAAGCGACCTAAACGTCCAAGGTTAACGGTTAGCTTGTCGGCTGAAGATTATGAGTTACTTGCTGATAAATATGACTTGTCATCGGATCAACAACTTGAAATTAAGAAAAAATTAATGGATGATTTAATTAATTATGTTGATTGTGACCTCTAGGGGTTAAGCTGAATTCAATTTAACAAGTAACAACAAATATACAATGTAAGTAAGAGATTCAAATGATAGTCGTTCAAAAAGCAATGGAAAAAAGTAATTTATACTCGGTCGATGACTTCGGCATAAAAAATTACAATTACGGTTTTATTGCCATTATATCTTTAATTTTATTTTTAACCTTAAACTTATCATTAGGCTATATAACCTATCAAGCTGAGCTTGGGCTTGAAGCCTCGCCGGTAAAAAGCTACAGCGATGCCATCTGGCTGATGATCATGTCTTCAACTACAATTGGCTTTGGTGATGTTTACCCAATCACCTTTATTGGTCGAGCGGCAGTATTTATTATGTTTATTCTCGGCATTGGTATACTGGGTGGCATGGGAGCCGTATTTGTTAATAAAATATTTGGTTTTGCCGATACTAACATTAAGAATAGAGAGCTTAGAATGCAAAACTCGCAAATCATTGCTCAAAATACGGAAATAGTTAAAAAGCTTTTGAAATTAGAAGAGAAATTAGAATCCTTAACTAAAGATCTTAAATAGTTAACGCTAAAAACACCTGATCAACACATTAAAAATAACATCCTAAGCGGTATAACTTAAGTATATAAAATTTTACTGCACAATAGCTTTTAGGCAGGGTAATAATTTTGTGTCATACTAGCCGATATTAATAACATTGTTATTTTTAGAAAATAATAAAACTCAAAAATCAGGGAATTCATTATGCTAGTAAAAAAATTTACTCTAGTGGCTTTAGTTGCCATTATTAGCGGCTGTGCCAGCAATGCGGCACTAGAAGCAAATATTTCTCAACTAAATGAAAAAGTCGATACGTTAACAGAGCAAGTCAACAGCTTAGCCTCACAGACACAAGCGGTATCAGCTGACGTTAACCAATTAGGCGCAGCACAAGAACAAACCCGTGAAACAGTCATCGAGACAAAAATCGCAGTAGAAAAAGCGAACGAGCGTATTGATAATATGGTCGCTAGCTATAAGAAGTAACTATTCGCAGTTGCTTTAAAAAACCTGTATTGATAAAGAAAAAGCACGAAAGCTTTGTTACTCAACATAGCATTAGTGCTTTTTTGCTGTCAAACCCTAGTATACCAATCGGGCTAATTAAAATCACTCAGCAATCAATTCAGTGACTAAACCCATGGGGTTTTCTATTTGTTGTAATAGTATCGCCCTATTATCAAGCGAGCTACCGATAAAATCGGCGACAGCTTGGGTAATTTCGGCTTTACGCATATCGCCTTCATTGGCCGTTAACGGACTATGTACCTCAAATAATTTTTGCTTTGGTTCATAGGACAGTTTGATTGTTTGCTCAACAATACGCACCGGTGTGTTAATGTTAACATACTGATATAACCATTCAATATCATCATCATACAAACGAATACAGCCTGAACTTGCTCTCATGCCAATGCCAAAACGCTTATTTGAGCCATGTAATAAATAAACGCTTGTACCTAAGCGCAAGGCATATTTACCAAAGGGGTTATTGGGCCCAGGGGGGATTTCATCAGCCAGTTTGCTGCCATGTTCGATAAAATATCGCTGTTTCATTTCAGCCGTGGGACGCCAAACCGGATCTTTGCGCTTTTCACTGATATAACTAATCGTTTTGGGCGTAGCTAAGCCTTGCCTACCAATACCAACAGGAAAAACGTGAACCTTGTCACTACCTTCAGGGAAATAATACAAACGTAATTCAGGTAAATTAATAATGATGCCTTCGCGCTTGCCATACGGCAGCAACATTTGGCTTGGAATAACTAAATGCTGACCGACGGCAGGTAGAAATGGATCAACGCCTGGATTAGCGGACATCAAGGCAAGAAATCCCACGTCATACTGCTCGGCAATCGACTGAAAATAGTCGCCCTTTTGAACCTTATGATACTGCATTTCACCGATTAATCGCGAGTCTGCTGCCGGTAACGAATATGTTTTGGCAAAACTCATTGTTGTCATTAAACTGACTAACAATAAACTGCGAATGATAACTTTACCGAAACCTGTGCCTAAATAGCGATTTTTAGTATTAATAACTGTGCTCACTCTACAGACGAAATAATGAAATGGCCCAACTCATTGCTAGGGCAATATTCTAAGTTGACTCAAGCCAATATGGCGGCATTGAAATGGCGATAGCTTTGGTATTATTTAATGCCAAGAGCAAGCCTTCTACCTTAGTATCTTGCCACTGCACTAGCCTTTTAGAGGGTTCAGAAAGTTTCTCTAATTGCAGCTGAATGATCCATAATGACTGCAACTCGCTAATACCTTCGCGTAAATCTAACCATGGACGGCGAAATTTATCACGTAAATCATTATCAAATAATCCAGCAAGCCAAGTACCGGTTAATAAACTGCGATTCAACAACTTACTCTGAGCGATATACTGCTGACAATTAAAATTAGCTGTGCTCTTCATCTGAGCGCTAAGTTCACTTAAGCTAAATTGAATTCTATCTTGAGCAAATTCGATTAACGCATTGCCATTAAGTTGACTCGCCGACGCCGAGTTTTCAGTGCGAGATAAGTAGAGTTTTAAAACACAAAGTTGTAGTTGATTAAAACGGCTACTATGTAAAAACTGACAAATATCATTGTGGTTAGGAAAGCGACGTTTTTCAATTTTAAGCTGTTTAATTAATTGTTTACTGAAATCAAGTTTCTTGCGGTAATTACCGGTTTTATTGGTGAGCTCTTGCAAATGTATAGCGTTATCAACCCAAGATAAGAGCTGTAAAAAATGGCTCAATTCATCTCTTATTGCTAACTCTTCTGGCGTTAAATGTTTTGCAAACAACCAAAATCCATGACGAATAATCGCCAAGTTTGCTTTTATTTTCGCTAATTCGGCTAAAGTTTCAGACTCTAGATAACACGCAATACTATTTTGTAAGCTTGTCAGTCCGCGATTAAGGCCAACAGTGAAAGTATGGTCAATAGAATCCGTTCGGTTGTCACAAATGAAATCTTCTTGCTGAACGGCTTCCGCTATAGGGGGGGTACGCCATAGTGCATAACCTCGTGCCGCTTTACTTTTTAATCCTGGACGCAGAGCAAGTGTTGAAAAAAGTATGGTCGCTAAATTAAATAAGGCTGAGGGCTCACCTTCAACGAGTTCTAATTCAATTTCATCAATAGTTTCTTTTTGCTCTGCACTAACAATTTCCCCCTGATCATAAGCGAGTTCAATGACATTGTTGCTGGCATCGGTAATTAACCAAGTGCAACGTTTGAAATCGGTATTAAACAAAGCAACCAAACCCTTTTGAATATTCGCAACTGATTGCTCTTGTTGCCATATTTCACTTGGAAAAAGCGTTAAAATTGGCAAATTACTTTCAATGTCGACATTGTATTCAGGACGGCTATGCAAACCACCAATAACCTGCCCTGCGGTTTTAATTGTTTGTTCAATATGGTTATTATTACGGCGAACTCTCAACCCCATATCATGTTGCCTGAGATTTAAGTCTGGGGTATCAAAATAGCAATTTGAAAGCTGCTTTTCTTGATAGGTAAATTGAATACCTTCGCGATTAAACATTTTAGTGATTTTTTCTGCGCTATTATCGCCTAAAATTAGATATTTAAGCTCTATTTCGATCGTCATACTTTTCCAATATTAGTTATAAATCAAGCTTATCGACTGCAACGACAATATTTTTTGTCCCATTGCAGCAAATAATAACCTCAATCTTACATGATTGATATTTTATAGCAAAAATCTCAGAAATCTAAGCGACATCACTTGCTATCATTCCTGCAAAGTCCTACTATCTTTGCCATTCTTTGTATAAATGGCGCTATTGGTTATTTCATGATGAACATAAAACAAACATTCGTTGCTTTATTATTACTTACTTCGCTATCTTCCTTTGCTGAAGAGGCAGATATATCAACTACTGCAGGTTATATTTCAGAAGATTTAATTGTCTATATGCATACTGGTTCTGGTAAGAATTACCGTATACAAGGTACAGTAACTTCCGGTGAAAAAGTGCAATTGACTGGTGAATCTAACAATGATTACAGCGAAATAATTACCGATAAAAATCGTATCGGCTGGGTCGAAAGCCAGTATGTTTCAACTAAGCCTGGTATGCGTTATGTTATTGCCGACCTTAATGAGCAGTTAGCCAGTTTTCAAGCAGAAAAAAGTGCGTTCATTGAGCAGCTCAATGAGGCGACAAGTGAAATAGACTCGTTAAAGTCTGAGCGTAGTGACTTACAAAACAGCATTTCCGCACTCAATATGGACTTAACAGAAACTAAATCACAATTAAAAAATCAAGATACTAGCATTAAAAAACAATGGTTTTTCAATGGTGCAATCGTCCTAGGTATTGGTTTACTATTTGGTTTGGTCTTACCGCGTTTATTTTCAAAACGTAAATCAAATATGGAAAACTGGGGTTAATTTTTCAGCCCGCATCAAAAAACGACACTATTAGCCAAATATAAGATTGAAGTTGATATTTTGAAATTACATAATTTATCTTACACATTATTTTTCGTTTGCTTTTTAACGTCTGCTGAACCTTGGATCGATACATCAAATATATATCTCAGGACCAGTATTCAACAACTAGCTGATGCCGGACATTTAAAAGCACCGGTTACAACATTTCCTTTGATGTGGCTAGATATAGCACGAGATTTAAAGCATATAAACTATTCCTCGTTAAACGGTTCAGAGCAACAAGCGTTTGATTATATTAATCACCAATTGCGATTGGCGAAAAATAACAGTCTAAAATTGGAATTCAATACAGCTAGTAAAGATAAACGCTTCACAAGTTTTGGCGAGGATTTTAGAGACAAAAACAACCTAAAAATTCAAAGCAGTTATATGTCTGACACATTAGCTGGCGTTATTACGACAAGTTATACCTTCTCTCCACAAGATGATGAAAAGATTCGATTAGATGGCAGCTATGTCGCGGGCTTTATTGGTAATTGGGTGTTCTCATTAGGAAAGCAAGACAGATGGTGGGGACCCGGTTGGGATAGTAATTTAAGTTTAACGAATAACGCTAGGCCTATTCCGGCAATTTCATTATCTCGCAGATCTGCAATACCATTTAGCATACCCTTCACTGAAATTGAGATCCCTTGGACCCTAACCTCTTTTATGGGCGTTATGGATGACAACCGCGTTATTGATAACACCTTGTTGTGGGGGTTTAGGCTTAACTTTAAGCCATTGGAGGGTCTAGAAATAGGGCTAACTCGCTTAGCACAATGGGGTGGTAAAGGTCGCATCAAAAGCTTAGGAACATTTTGGGATTTGCTAACTGGTCGTGATAATTGTGGCGCCTCAGGCCTCAATTGTGGAGAAAACAAGGAAAACGAGCCAGGTAATCAGCAAGCTGGCTACGATTTACGCTATGCATTTAACATTCTAAATACCCCTATTGGTCTGTACGGTCAATATTTTGCGGAAGACGGCGACAATAGTGGCTCTTCGCTAAGTTTCTTAACTGAACCCAAAGTTCAAGTAGGCATAGATAGTCACATATCAATTTTTTCTGCACCGACAACCATATACTTAGAATATACTGACACTTATGCAGACTGTTCAGATACAGATAACAGTAATGTCGGCAATTGCTTTTATGAACATCATATTTACCAAACAGGCATGCGTTATCAGCAGAGAACTTTAGGCAATTTATACGATAACGATGCCAGCAGCGTGGTATTAGGTTTTATCTCCACAATAGGCCAAAACACCAAGCTAACTGCCAAATTACGTCATTTACAGCTTAATAAAGATAACAATGATAAAGCGCCTGATAACATAATTATTGGCAATCCTCTGACCAAAGTTGGAGAAGACATGATAATGGTTTCCACTAAAGTTCAGCATAGTTATAAAAACTGGCGTTATACTGCTGGCGTAGATCTAAGTAAGTCTACATTTAAAGCTATAGATAAAAGTACAAACAGTGCAAACTTATTTTTAAAAATTGAATATAACCTTTAAGTGAAAAGTGATTTTCATTTACTAAAAAATAAATAAAGTCAGAGGAAGTTAACATGTCATTGGCCAACCACTGTCCTGTATATGTCATAAATTTAGACTGTGCACAGGAACGAATGTTGAGTATGGACGAGCAACTTTCAAGGAACAAAATTAACTACGAAAGAATCCCTGCAGTAAAGGGGAATAATTTAACGAAGACAGAAATCAATATTGAGTATTCAGCAATACTCAATAGAAAGTATTTCAGAGCTGATTTAAGTTTAGGTGAAATTGGCTGTTACATCAGTCATAAAAATGTCTGGCGAAAAATGGTCGCCGAAAATATAGCGTTTGCAGTAATTCTTGAAGACGACATGATTATCGAACAAAATTTCATTGAATTACTTTCACTTACCGATACTTTAAAAAAATACGACCTAATTAAACTAGCCGATAATAGAAACCATAAACCAAAGCAAATTAGCTCATTAGATCAACAATTTGAATTAATTAATTTTACAAAAATCCCTAACTGTGCGACAGGTTATACGCTCACCCTAGTCGGTGCTAAAAAACTGCTTTCAAGAGATAAGTTCTATCGTCCTGTTGATATTGATATGCAGTTTTGCCAAGAACTAGACTTATCTGTATTCGGTTTACGCCCTTATCCGATCAGTGAAAATAAAAACTTCGCCAGTGATATAACACTATTAAATGGTGGGTTTCATGGCACTAAAAGCACCAGTTTCATTCGTAATATCAAATACAGAATACACTTATGGTACTTAAGGAAAACACACATTTCAGGTGAGTTTTAATCTCTTACTAACGCTATTTTTAATGCGTAAGATTAAAGTCTCCAGTACTGTAATTGCTTACGCATTTTAAATTGTCTAAATAAATCAAGAGGCTTAGATTTAAGGCTTGGTTTTTCTGCAATAGCTTTATCAACCGCATCGAGTACGCGATAAGATGATTTCCCATCAATGTAGGGGTGTGTGCTATCAATAAACTTTTCGATGTTATCCATTAAACATGGAGGTTTTTGCAACGCATACTCTATTGACTCCTCAAGCTTATCGGGTGAATCAATGTCAATTAAATATTCATCTGGTGAAATATTATTATAAGTAACAACTGGCTTACCTTGTAATAAAAACATAATAAGCACTGAAGATGTATCACAAACCATGACATCTGCCTGCTTCAACAGTGGAATAACATCATCAGTTTCAACAAAAGTTAAGTGCTCACTTTGAATTGATTTATATTTATCAACAATGCTTTTATCCATTTTGGGATGAAACTGAATTAACCAATGCCATTTCCCTGTCTCACTTAAAGACTTTACTTTATCAAAAAGGTGAGGGGCGCAAGTTAATTTTTTAGAAAATGTTGAACACATTAATATTGTCGGCTTTGCAGCGACTTTATCAAGGATATTGTTTGAGAATAAGGGGTCTAATGCACACCAACCGGTTTCAATCACTTTAAAGGTCTGATGCTTCACTGCTAAACGTTGAAATTCCATAGTCGAATCTGGTCCCTGAGTACAATATAAATCAAAACAATGACGTACTTTGTAATGATCATTTAGACCTTTTTTATCTATTTTTCCGGCATCAAAGCCATGAAAAACAGCGACATTGATTCCAGGGAAAAATGTTGGCGCTATATTGGCGGGGAAAATAACAGCATCAGGATCATATTTCATAACATCATCTACAGTACTTAATACTTTCTCGTCTGCAGTAAAGTACGTTAAATTAACTGAATTACCTTGTACAAACCAACAAACGTCTCTGTTGCTATTACGGATCGCTTCTTGTAGTGGTCTTAAAATGGCAAAACTATAATTTTGAGAAATATTTAACAGAAACCTTTTCGCTGGCATTTTGAACTCATGAAATAGTGTAAGTTATAGGCGAGCAGATATTAACAAGTTATATGTTAAAAATCAGCCTCCGATAAATCAATATAGATAATTTGGCTTAATGAAAGTAGAAAAACCGCATCACTTATAATATATACCAAAATCACAATTGACATTGCAGTAGTAAGTACGCTATTAATAAGCTAGTAACTATTTATTAGCACATAACATTTAAGCAAAACAGATGAAAAATTTAAGCAACATGATTCGAATTAACCTCCTCCTCGCATTCTCCATGCGCGGTCAGGGTTTTATTGCTTAAAAAATAAGTAGCTAAAATAATAAAACACCAAACCCGCGCTAATATCGCGGGTTTTTTTATGCCCGATATTTAACGCTAAAATTAATAAATTGGAACAAGACATGGGCATATCAAGCGATAAAGTTATTATTTTTGACACCACATTACGTGATGGTGAGCAGGCATTAAACGCGAGCTTGTCGGTACATGAAAAACTACAAATAGCACACGCTATTGAGCGCTTAGGTGTAGATATTATGGAAGTGGGTTTCCCTGTATCATCACCGGGTGACTTTCAGTCAGTGCAAGCAATAGCACGCAGCATTAAAAACTCTCGCGTATGTGCCTTAGCTCGTGCCGTTGAAGCAGATATTAAAGCCTGTGCCGAGGCATTAAAACCCGCGAAAGAATTTCGTATTCACACCTTTATTTCTACTTCTGATGTTCATGTACAACAGAAATTAAAAAAAAGCTTTGCTGATGTTCAAGCCATGGCGATTCATGCGATTCAATATGCCCGTCGATTTACCGATGATGTCGAGTTCTCTTGTGAAGATGCCGGCAGAACGCCTATTGATAACTTATGCCGCATGGTTGAACAGGCCATTATAGCCGGCGCTACCACAGTCAACATCCCTGATACGGTTGGTTACACCTTACCTAATGAATTTGGCGGTATTATCGAGACGTTATTCAATCGTGTACCCAATATAGATCAAGCGGTAATTTCTGTGCATTGTCATAATGACTTAGGCTTGGCAGTAGCAAACTCAATGACAGCAGTGCAAGCAGGTGCAAGACAAATTGAGTGTACTATCAATGGCATTGGCGAGCGTGCTGGCAATTGTTCGCTTGAAGAAGTCGCCATGATCATGAAAACCCGCCAAGCATTATTAGCCGTGCATACCCAAATTAACCATCAAGAAATTGCCCGCACTTCAAAATTAGTCAGCCAGCTTTGTAATATGCCCGTGCAATTAAATAAGGCCATTGTCGGTGGTAATGCTTTTAGCCATTCATCAGGCATCCATCAAGATGGTATGTTAAAAGCCAGCAATACCTATGAAATTATGACCCCAGAAAGTGTTGGTATCAGTAAAACCAAGTTGAACTTAACTTCGCGTAGTGGCCGACATGTGATAAGGCATCGTATGGAAAGCTTAGGATATCTAGCGTCTGATTATGAATTAGAGACACTTTATAGTGACTTTTTAACCTTAGCGGATAAAAAAGGCCAAGTCTTCGATGATGATTTAGAAGCCTTAGTTTTTAATATTCAGCAACAAGACCAACAAGACTTTTATCGTTTACAGACTTTAAATGTCCAAAGTGGTGGTAGCGAATTTGCAACTTCAAGTATCAAACTTGCCAAAGGCGACGAGCATGAAATTATTTCTGCAACCGGTAATGGTCCTGTTGATGCCCTTTATCGAGCGATTAAAAAAGCGGTTGATATTGACTTTGAAGTAAGCGATTACAAAATTTCAAACAAAGGTGAAGGTGAAGATGGTTTAGGTAAAGCTGACATTGTGGTGTCGTGGCAAGGGAGAAACTTCCATGGCTACGGTTTAGATACCGATGTAATCAAGGCATCCGGTTATGCGTTGGTAAATGCACTTAATGGTATTCACCGCGCTATGACCATCGCCGAGCTAAAAACTGAACGTAAAGCCGACGTCATAAAAGTAGCGGCGATTACTGACCAAAGAAAAATTCAGTCAACACAAGGTTAGCCGAAAAAACGTCATAACTTAATTTAATTTTAATGTATCTATTTAGGTTTAAACACTATGTCAAAAATTGCAATATTAGCCGGTGACGGCATTGGCCCCGAAGTTATGGCCCAAGCAGAAAAAGTTTTAGCAACCGTTGCTAAGCTGTATGATTTTGAAATAAGTACTGAGCATTATGACGTTGGTGGTTGCGCTATCGACAATCATGGTCAAGCATTACCAGCAAGCACTATTGAGGGTTGCGAGCAAGCGGATGCAATTTTATTTGGCTCGGTCGGTGGCCCTAAATGGAGTAACTTACCACCAACTGAACAGCCAGAACGAGCATCGTTACTAGGTTTACGTGGCCACTTTGGCTTGTTTTGTAATATGCGTCCGGCCCAACTTCAAAGCGCCATGTCGCACCTTTCACCACTACGCGCTGATATTTCTCAAGCCGGTTTTGATATTTTGGTGATACGAGAATTAACTGGCGGTATCTATTTTGGCGAACCTAAAGGTCGAAAAAATCAGGGACAAGAAAACGAAGCCGCCTTTGATACCATGATTTACTCGCGTAAAGAAATTAGCCGCATTGCCCATCTTGCTTTTCAATCGGCGCAAAAGCGTCGTAATAAGGTGATATCTATCGATAAAGCCAACGTATTGGCATCGTCTATTTTATGGCGAGAAGTGGTTACAGAGGTGTCAAAGCACTACCCTAGCGTAACGCTTGAACATATGTATGTTGATAACGCTGCCATGCAGTTAGTTCGCGAACCTGCCCAGTTCGACGTGATGTTATGCTCTAACCTATTTGGCGATATTTTATCCGACATTTGCGCCATGATAACCGGTTCTATGGGACTATTACCTTCGGCAAGCTTAAATGAGCAAGGCTTTGGTATGTACGAACCTGCGGGCGGAACAGCACCAGATATAGCCGGCAAAGGCATTGCTAACCCTATCGCTCAAATTCTTTCAGCGGCATTAATGTTACGTCATAGCTTAAATCAGCCCGTGGCTGCCGCCGTCATCGAAAAGGCCGTGCAAGCGACACTAAATGCAGGCAACTTTACCGGTGATTTACT
>CAXBNP010000022.1:0-76514 GCA_963977145.1 uncultured Colwellia sp. | reverse complement strand
ATTGGCAGTGTTAAAAGCCAGTTAGTTTATCCTTCAAAGTCATGGCTGGTGCAAAGTCTCTTACTCCATCCGGGCCAAACGGTAGAAAGTGACTGGTACACAGAGCCGCAAAAAAAATATGCGCATTATGTGACGAATCAGGCTTTGTTGACAAAAAAAGGCTACCCAAGAGACAAAACAAGCCAATGGTTGTATGACCGCCCTCAAGCTCTTTATCAATTATTTTTAATGACCGAGCAGCAAACGTGGCTCACTAGTGCCAATGAACTTGCCGATTTTTATATTAAAAACATTGACGAAAAGGGCTTGTTCGTCTTGAAAAAAAGCTTTGACCCTAAACTGCTGATGCCAAAAGGTGTGCTTTATCGCTATTTATTAAGTGGTGATTTTACTGCGAAGCAAGCGTTACACAGAATGTTTGAGCGCTCATTTGATTGGGATGAAAGTTATAGCTTAGGTCGTGGCTTTTGGACTGAACGTAATCAGGCTGCGGCATTAAATGTAGCGGTATCTTACTGGGAGCTTACCGGGGATGAGACCGCGTTAAAGCGTATAAACAATATAATTGACGCGACAGTTACCATGACATTTAACCCTGTAAATGATTGGCCTTTGCGAGGTTGTCCGCAACATAGCTTTAAATCTCATGAAGGTTGGGGAGACGACTCTCCCGCTTGCTCGCCTTGGATGATGGCACTTTTAGGTGATGCGCTATGGCGTTTTTATCAACTAACAGGTGATAAGCGAGCGGCGTCACTGATTGATGCTTTTGGCGATTTTGTTTTGAATCATGGTATTTATTATGGCGATAAACGGGTGCGAAATATTGTCATCCCTAAATATATTGTGTCAATGGAGAACCCTAAGCAAGAAGAGTTGAACCAATGGACGGATCCTCAACATGTTTGTGATGTCGCTGCTTTACTCGGTAAGTCAGCATATATAAAACAGCAATCAAAACAAGATGACTTTATGGTTAAAACATTGTTTAGCGCTTTATTAGAACAATGTGCTCAAAGTTATGCTAAATGGCAACAAGAGCAGAAAAAGCAACAAGCCAAGGAGTACTGGGAAATTAGACCACCAAGAAGATTTGGTTGGATGTATTCCACGACGAGTGATTTACCTTGGCTTGCACATTTAATGCTTGGTAGCCATTGGCGAGGCTATTGATTGGCCGCTTTATCGCCTGATTTCGTTATGTGATAAATATTAAAGTGAGTTTAATTCAGCGACACAGTCTGCCTTACAGGGAATAAATAGCCAGTTTAACTTTGTCTGCTTAATGTTTTTGGCCGCCATGGTTAATCGCGCGAATTTAAATGCTCTCAAGGCAGAAAAATGTTGCTTGTTGATTTCATAGTTAACCACAACTAATGCTTTGTTTACGCCGCTTGACACTTTGTAGACTAGTTGGCTTGGGTGACTTTCTTGCTTGATGGTTGTCCATCCATTAGGTATTAAATCATTTTCGTAATAACTTGGTTTTCCGTCTAAGTCACTGCCATCGAAGTAATAGCTTAGCTTTATACTTGCTCCGGTATTTTCATGCAGCATCATTTGTGAATAAAAATGAATGTTAGGCGCTATGGTTACGCTAGGGTTAGCAGCTACTATGTCAGCTTGCTTATCCTGACTAAAAGAATTTTGCACTGTGGTCGATGAAAGAGCTAAACAGAGTAGCAATATAAATAAACTGGCTACATTAGGCACGGAATTCGACATTGCTGGTTGTGGCGTATCGACCGTGTTAATTAAATCGTAATTGGCTAATTTATTGCCCCAATAAAACAGCATCAGCATAAAGGGTATATAGAGATACCAACCAAAGGAATTATGATCTGTCATCAAACTACTTTGCATATCGGTGTAGTCACCGATGACAATTAATGCCGTAATTCGGATCCAATTGGTTAACAAAGCCCCTAAAATAGCAACCGTTAGAAATAAACTTGCTCGCTTTATATTTTGAATATATAAAAATATAAATAATGAGCTAATTGACAGCGAAACAATAAGGTATCTTAAACCACTGCAGCCACCAGCAATTTCAAACACCCCTGCGGGGATAGTAATGAATTGTTCTTCAACATAAATGGGTATACCGCTAAAACCCATAATAAAGGTTACGGCCTTGGTAGAAAGGCTTTGTAATGGGGAAACAAGAATGCCCCAAACCGGTAAAATAAACACCAAAAGCGCAGCTGGAAAAAGAATATACCAATTAAAGCGAAATAATAAATTAATCGACGCGACACAGACTAATAGTATTGCAAGCCAATAACCAGTACTCACCTGAGCCGTTGCAGTTAAAAATAGCACAATACAACTTACCGCAAGCATTAGCATCTTTGGAATGTTTATATTGTCTGTAAATTGCAACATACCGATTCTGGCAAGGTTATGGTACAAATAAAGCATAATGAAGGGAATTAAATAACTATGAGAATAGGTGCCATCATCGAAACTATGGCGCCAAAGGGTTTGGGCTATGGGGATATTGAGCAGCC
The DNA here is from genome assembly GCA_963977145.1 of uncultured Colwellia sp. Classification (GTDB taxonomy): domain Bacteria; phylum Pseudomonadota; class Gammaproteobacteria; order Enterobacterales; family Alteromonadaceae; genus Cognaticolwellia. Next base: position 74,004 of record CAXBNP010000022.1, on the reverse strand, counting down.
AAATAACAACAAGGAGTAAAGTAACGGTTAAAAACGCCAAATGATGAGGAGTACTTATAGCTTTGCTGTTTTTTGTCTTCATTGGTTTATTTTTGTCTTGTTAAGTATAAGAAGGCGGCTAAATTTAAATAACAATTAGCATCACACCCTAACTATTTTTAGCTTGCATTATTATTACTCTATCAGCACTACTTACACCTTAGCAACTTGTTATTACCATTCTATATTTTGTTGTTATTCATGGTAAAGCAATTGCAATCAGTAGATGTCATCTTTAACAGCACTATGCTAATATTTATTGTTATTAAAGCGCATAAACCTATGTGTTGGCATAATTTAATGCTGCATATATCAAAAAATAAAACTAATGCTTAGGTCAAAAGTCTTTGGCTTGAAAGGGATGATATCATGAGACTGATTAAAATTACTGTATGTTGGTTTATTCTGCTAATCGGGCTAGTTAGCTGCGGTGAGCAAAAAACGGCTAGTTCACATATTCTTACCGCCAAAAACCTTAATCAAAGTAGCCAAGTCAACGAAGTTATTATTGAGTTGAAAAATGCTATTCAATTAGCGCCAAAAAATTCGGAAGCTCGTTATTTACTTGGCCAAAGCTACTTGATACAAGGTAGTGGTGTTAATGCGGTGAAAGAGTTAGAGAAGGCATTGAGTTTTGATCACCCGCATACGCAAGTTATACCGCTATTGGCCAGAGCTTACGTATTGGTTGAAGATGATATCGGGGTTTTATCGCTTGACGAGCACAGTAGTAAGCTATCAGATGAAGCTAAAGCACAATACTACTCTTATAAAACCTTGGCTGCACTGAGAACGGGTGATCGTGAGGCCGCAGAGGAAGCGGTTGCACTAGCCAATACCATAGCGCCCCAAAACATCTACTCATTAATGGCTAGCAGTTATTTAAACTTATCAAATAATAAGCCAGATGCAGCAAATAAATTAGTTTTAGAGGTTTTATCACAAGCGCCAAATAATCCCGATGCCTTGATGTTACAAGGACAAATATCAACGGCGCTACAGGATTTTTCCCAAGCAACGCTGAGTTATGCTCGCTATGTTGAGCTACAACCTTTGTCTGGAATAGGCTCTGTTTATCTAACTGAGTCTTTATTAAAAGATAAGCGCTTTGACGACGCTGAAAAATACGCTGACTCGATTTTAAGTAATTTTCCTAATCAGCCATTTGCCCATTATGTCAAAGCCGCGGTTAAATTTCAGGCGAAAAGCTATAAAGAAGCAAAATCTCATGCAGAACGCGCGTTAAATAGTAATTTCAATAAACCTTATTTACAACTTATTGCTGGTATTAGTGCATACTTTTTAAATAGTTACGAACAAAGTTATATGCACTTAAAGCCGGTGATACCGTACCTCACACCAGAGCATCCGGCGCGTAAAATGTTTGCGGTAAATCAGTTGCAGCTTGGCTTAGTCACCGATTTAGATGAGAGTATCGGTGACCTTAGTCCAAACTCAGAAGCTGATATAAGCTTTTTATCTTCGCTAAGCTTTCAACTTGCAAGAATAGGCGCATTTGAGCAAGCGAAAGAAATATCAGAAAAATTAACCCGTCAAACTTCAGGAAATAGTACCAGCACAGCGAAAAATAATATGCGAGACGGCTTTTTAAAATTAATGTTAAATGATCCTTCAGGCATCGAGGATTTAGAAAAAGCGGTGGCACAAGATCCTAATATGAAAGGAGCAGAATTAGCTATCGCTTATTTAGCCATTGAAAGTGGTGATTATGAACACGCCAATAGTATCGCGAAAAAATGGCAAAAGTCTTATCCTGAAAAAACTGAAGGCTATAACATACAAGCTGCAATTGAAATTAAGCGCAATGAAGTTGAATTAGCTAAAAAAACCTTAAACAAAAGTCTTGAATTACAGCCTAAAAATTTATTTGCTTTAAGAGAGTTGTCGGCGCTAGCAATGCGTGAAGGAAATAAGAGTGAGGCGGAACGCTGGTCAACTAAAGCGCTATCATTGTTTCCTGATAATGTCAGAATTTTAAAGCTACATTACTTTATAGTTAAAGATGACGCGACGTTAGATAAAATTAAGGCGCTTTATGAAAATAATAAAACCGAAGTTCAATACGGTTTGCTTTATGCAGAAGTATTACTCGAATTAGCCCAGTTTTCTGAAGCAGATGAGGTGTTAGTTACTTATCCTACATCGATAAAGTCACCTAAAAAGCTTTGGCAATTAAAGATCATTGCAAAAATGAAGCAAAATAATGGCGCAGAAATGCAAAAAATCGCTCAGGATTGGCTGCTAGCTAACCCTTACCAAATTGAGCCGGTATTACTACTTGTTAATAGTTATACTATGGCTAATCAAGCGAATCGCGCGTTGAATATTATTGATAAGGCATTGGTAACACAACCAAACAATGCTCAGATTTTACAGCTGGCAAAGATGAAGTTGTTACTAGATTCGAACAAAGTTAGCGATGCTAAACTGCTCTTTAAAGAGTTGGAGCAGCAAGGCTTAAGTGAAACTAATCGCCAAGGCATGCAAGGAAGGATATTTTTATTGGAAGGGCAATATGACCAGGCCATTCCATTATTAGAACAATTTTATCAAATGATTCCATCGAGTCAAAATGCGATATTTATTGCCGTGGCAAATGTTAGAAATAACCAACAGGAAAAAGCCATTGTAGTGCTTGAACAACATTTGGAAAAAAACCAAGATGCCATTAAAGTTCGAGAGCTACTAGCTAATTTTTATACCCAATCTGCGCCCGAAAAAGCATTAAAGAGCTATGAAGTGATTATAAAAAGTCAGCCTAATAATGCTATCGCCCTTAATAACTTAGCCTGGTTGAATATGGAGTCTGATAATATTGATGCGGCGTTAGTTTATACAGCAAAAGCCTATGAGTTAGCCGGTAATATTCCTAATATTTCTGATACTTATGCACAAATATTGTTGAAGTCAGGTGATAAAGTTGCCGCACTTGAAAAAGCTAATGAAGCGTATACGCTATCAAAAGGTAGCAATATCGATATTGCGCTTAACTACATAGAGTTATTGATTCTAAATAGCAAAGACGATCAGGCAAAAAGGTTACTGAATAGTGTTAAGCCTAAAAGCGAAGCGCAAGCAGAAAAAATAGCCTTATTACAGGCTAAGTTATAACGATTTGGTTAGTGAGGAGAGGATACCTTGTTAGTCGTTATATTTGGGCAGGGTGTAATGGCTAACTAAAAAATACCTCAATAAAAACCCAGTGAAATGCACTGGGTTTTTTATGCGCTAGAGAAATGAATGAGTCAATAACGGCTTATTTATTTCGCCTTACGCTTAGTGAATGCAAGACCGATTAACCCTAAGCCAAAAATAGCCAATGAGGCAGGCTCTGGTACTGCTGGTCTATTATTTAAGCCGGTTACTACATTGTCAAATTCGCCAGCAATACCTGTACTGGTGACCCTAACACTATCGAAAGCAAAGCCACCATCAAAGCTAATGTTAACATAGGCGTTTGATCTAGGGCTTGCTTGGTTACCTGGAGAGCCAAGTTGCAATGCTAACAGCGTAGAGCCAAGTAATGTTTCACTGGTGCCAGTCGTTGAATCAAAAAATGTAAAATCATTATAGTCATCAACAGAGCCCCAATAGAACCCAAAGTAGTCAATCAATACACCGCCACCTAACCCACCTAAAAATCCACTATAGTCAATGGTGACTGTACCTGACGAACCACTTGCTGGCGTGAAACCAAAACAAGTGTTGTCTTCAATACTTGGTGTGGATGTGTTGCCGTTGCCTGGATTTGCTGCGACACCAGGTTGGTTGCCGATAGTAACGCCGAATCCGCCACCTGTGGTTGAAATACCAATACCGGCCGCGCCTAAGGTGTTAACGCCACAACCTGCTGCGTCTGCATCGGTGTCGGCATCATTATAGTTAAATGAGGTATCAGCTGGGCCGAATCCACCAGGTATTATGCCACCTAAATCAGTCATTGCGGTCGCAATGTCAAAGGTCTCAATAAATACACCGGTTGCGGTGTCTTGTAGATTATCCGCGCTGACCAAGTTGCTGGTGAGGCCAGATCCATCTGTTGCTCCTTGACCACCAAAACCGACAACAATGCCTGCATTGGCGCCAGTACACGATAACGCAACCAGTAACGCCAGTGCTTTAACATGATTTTTTTTATTAAAATTTTTCATTATAGATAATCCCTTAAAAAAATAAATTACAGTTTGCTTCTACAACTTTTATTTTACTTCTACTTCTACAACTGCCTTACAAATGCATTCCATATGCCAATTTTATAATTGCTTATTAATACAGCACCTTACCTGGCTGTTTTTTGTACAGCACTGATATTAAGTTTGAATATGTTAACTTTCCTGACAGTTTTAGTTTGAGGGGCATGTCTCAAAATGGCCTACAGGATCATTGTAAATATAGTTAAAGTTAAGGCCGTTATCTTAAGTAAGTAGGAGACAAATAGAGCAGACAAATAGCCAGGGGTAGGGGCTTAACTAAAAATGCGCAAATAAAAACCCAGTGAAATGCACTGGGTTTTTATTTGCGCTAGAGAAATGAATGAGTCAATAACGGCTTATTTACTTCGCCTTACGCTTAGTTAATGCAAGACCGATTAACCCTAAGCCAAAAATAGCTAATGAGGCTGGCTCTGGTACTGATGGTCTATTATTTAAGCCGGTCACGACATTGTCAAATTCGCCTGCAATACCTGTACTGTTGACCCTAACACTATCGAAGGCAAAGCCACCATTAAAGGTGATGTTGACATAAGCGTTCGAACTAGGGTTAGCTTGGTTACCTGGAGAGCCGGCTTGCAATGCTAATAATGTAGAGCCAAGTAATGTTTCACTGGTGCCAGTCGTTGAATCAAAAAATGTAAAATCATTATAGTCATCAACAGAGCCCCAATAGAACCCAAAGTAGTCAATCAATACACCGCCACCTAACCCACCTAAAAATCCACTATAGTCAATGGTGACTGTACCTGACGAACCACTTGCTGGCGTGAAACCAAAACAAGTGTTGTCTTCAATACTTGGTGTGGATGTGTTGCCGTTGCCTGGATTTGCTGCGACACCAGGTTGGTTGCCGATAGTAACGCCGAATCCGCCACCTGTGGTTGAAATTCCAATACCAGCCGCACCTAAGGTATTAACGCCACAACCTGCTGCGTTGGCATCGGTGTCGGCATCATTATAGTTAAATGAAGTATCAGCTGCGCCGAAACCACCAGGTACTAAGCCTCCTAAATCAGTCATTGCGGTTGCAATGTCAAAGGTCTCAATAAATACACCGCTTGCGGTGTCTTGTAGGTTATTCGCGTTGACCAAGTTACTTGTGAGGCCAGATCCATCTGTTGCTCCTTGACCACCAAAATTGACAACAATACCTGCATTGGCGCCAGTACACGATAACGCAACCAGTAACGCCAGTGCTTTAACATGATTTGTTTTGATTAAATTTTTCATTATAGATAATCCCTTAAAAGGTAAATTTTAGTTTACTTCTACAACTGCCTTACAAATGCATTCCATATGCCAATTTTTTAATTGCTTATTAATACAACACCTTGCTTGGTTGTTTTTTGTACAGCTTTTTTATTAACTGTGAATATGTAAACTTTTCTGACAGTTTTTAGGACGTGATTTTTCAAAATGACGCTGACGGCCATCGGGAGTAAAGTTAAAGGTCTGGCAAGCTATATTAAGTAATACCAGTTTCATTAATTAGGTGCTTCACTTTAACCGCAGGAAACATGGCCAAATATAAGTTATTTATTTAATAACTAGTTGTTCTGATTATTAAATAACGTAGTCGTTGGTTATTTTAACCAGTGCAAATGATCAGGTAATTAGTGAGATTGGTATAAATAGAGAATGGGTAAAGGGCAGCTGATATGATAATAAAAAAGGCTTTCTGTGTTAACAGAAAGCCTAAGTTATGAGTTTTAACCCGCTAGAGCGTTTTTAAAGTTTGGCCTTAGCTTGGAAGCCAGCAACTACTTCTGAAATTTACGTTTACGATTAGCTAAGCCTAAACCAAATAGACCTAAACCAAATACTGCGATTGACATTGGCTCAGGCACGTTTTTATTACGCGTTGTTAAGCCAGTCACTATGTTATCAAACTCACCAGCAATACCGGTACTATTAACTACGAAGCGGTTCCATGAAAATCCATCAAAGTCAATGTTAACATAAGTATTTGATGCAATTGAACCTTGGTTACCTGATTGACCACCTAACTGGTCTAATAACTGCTGACCTGTAATCGCGACTGATGTATTGTTCGTGTCGTTAAAAAATTGAAAATTATTATATGTATCTACTGAACCCCAGTAGAAACCAAAATAGTCTAGTTGTACGCCACCTTGGTTGTTTAAAAATACTGTGTAATCAACTTCCACTGTACCTGAACGACCTGTTTTAGGCGTAAAACCGTAACAAGTGCTATCAATATAGTTTGCATTGCCATTATTACCTGGTCTTGCCGCTCTATTTTCTATGTTACCAACAGTTACCCCTAAACCACCACCAGTTTGTGTTACGGTAATACCGTTTTGACTTAAGGTGTTAACACCACAACCATTTGATTGACCCGCAACATTGTATTGCGTGTCGGCCATACCTGGAAGACCTGTCATTGCCGTGGCGAGATCAAATGTTTCAAGGAAATAGCCATTACTTGAGTCAATTACGTTGCTTTTATTAACAAAGCTACTTGTTAGACCAGAGCCATCCGTTGCAAATTGACCTGAAGCGTTATCATCACCAAAAAACGTGATAATAGTTGCACTGGCTTGAGTACACATAAGTACAGTGCTTAGTGCTAGGCCACCTAAAATCTTTTTATTTAATTTGTTCATACTTCACATCATCCATTTTTTTCGATTTGCACATTTTTTTTTGCACAACTGCTACTACTGAATATTGTTAAGCATTATATATGCCACATATATAATATTTAATTATTACAGTGAGTTGGTTTTACTAATTGGGGGCATAATCGCATTGAGTTTTGTTGGTGTAAAATAAGCTGACAAAAATTTTACTGGATAGCTAAATGTTGTGAAAATATCAGAAAATACTGATGTTTTTTTGATTTGTATAGTTTGCTTTCACAACAGTGAGACGATAAGACTCAGCACTTAAGTAGTCAGCTAGATTAGGTTGGATTATAACGCCCTGGACTCAGGATCCTATTTGGATCCAGTACGGTTTTTAATTGATTACTGGTTTGCCAAAAATCGGAATTTTTATCTAATAAAGTTTGTTGTTGATCGATATTTAAACGATAAGGCACAAAGCCCTTTTTAAGTCCTTGAGCGACCAGCTCTTTTAAACAGTTGTGAGCGTCTACGACTGCTTGATGGTTTTCTCGATCAAATACGATCGGTATAGTACTGTCTACACAGTCGTGCTTTAAGTTAGTAAAAGTAATAAAAGGCTCGATATTATATTTTGGACATACGTCTCTAACAAGCTGAGAAAATTCTTTCATGGCTTCTGCTTTCATCGTGATTATTGGTGCATACCATAACAGCCCACAATTATCTTTGCCCGGAGAAAGATTACCACTCGCAAGAATATTGGTGTTTTTATGCCGCCAATAGGGTAGTTTTAACGCTACTTTATTGGGTTTTCCGAGCATTATCTCATTCCCCAGGTCGAAAGATTTTAGTTGTTCTCGCAACATATTAAGTGGCGGTACTCGTCTGAAAATGAACTCAGGAAAATTATAAATGATAAACTTACCACTACGTACCAGTATGCTATTTGAAAAAATCTGTTTACTTGGTAATGCTTTAAATATTTTAGAAATTTCTTTTTGTACTGCTTTGACCACGCCTTTGCTGCCATAAATACTGCCAACGATTGTCCAACAAGGAATATTATGCTTTTGGGCAAGTCTGGCAACGTCATTTTCAGACATCACCTTATGTTGGTCTCTGCCATTGGGGTTGTCGGCAAACATGGCTAAAACGCGGCGTTTATCCATTAAGTTGATAGAGCCAACTATACCTTCGTACTCTCTCAATACTCGTCGAATTATAGGCACGGCACGATCAAGGACCTCATCTTCTTTTAATTGAATAAAAAATGAGGAAAAGGCTGCGGAACGCGCGGCTAGGCGTATGGTCATTTCCGTCACCACACCGAAGCTTGATTGGGTAAAAAGTGCGTCTAAATGGGGTCCAACCCCCCATTTGAAAGTTTTATCGACAAACTTGTCTTTAGATTGATCTAACTCGTATATCGCTGATTGAAAAGCACGGCCATTTGCCCAAAAACCTTTAATAGCATTCACTGCATTATAGTGTTCGCTGTGCGGAGTAATACCGTAGCCACGCTCAATGGCATTGCCTACAATGGAGCAGTCAGGTCCAGCACCTGTTACGGGTACCATGAAGTTATCGCCTCGTGCAATTAAAAATGCGCTGAGCTGTTTTTGTGTTACACCAGGCTCTAGAGTGACAAGGCCAAACTCTTCGTCGAAATCTATTTGCGTTAATGTCGATAAGTCTAATATTAAGCTTTGGCTATTTGGCGTTGGTGGCTGACTCGTACCATAGCCCCAGTTTCTTCCACTACTTATAGGGTGAATGCTAAACTTTAATTTTTCATTACTACTTAATGAGTTAGCTAAATCTAGTAGGGCTTTAATATCGGCTTTATTGTGCGGCTTTACCGCGCCAATAATTTCGCGTTTTTTATCTGGGAAGCTATTTAACCCTTCAGTGCCTTGGGTGTAATGGCTAAGTTCATTGCTTTTTGTTAACAAGATAGCTTTGGGGTGAATGACATTTTTTATTTCTTTATGGATATGCAACATATTGATAAACGTCCCGCCATTTTTTAGTTAACTTATCTTGACCTAAAATGAAAGTATCAAGATGGTTTAACTAATTATTCGAAAATATCATCTTAGTACTGCTATGCAATAGACGCTAAATGTTTAGAAATGTCTCTAGAGATCTCTTTATAGAGGCATTTAAAACCGGGCGATAAATTTTCCATAAAGATAGTTGAGTTTATGTAGTAGGGCGCACGTAAACCATGGTAATCAATAGCTTCGCCAAGTTGAATAAAGTGAATGCCAACAAACTTCATACTACGAGCTAGCCTTGGTTCCATCATGACATAAACATGTTTAACACCGGTTTCAATGCTCATTGTTGCCGCAGCCATATAAAGTCCAATGGCAATAAAGGGAAAGCAACGCAGTTCAGTCTCTGAATAACTAGTTTCACTAATTGCACCAATCGCTGAACCTTTGAATTTATCGGTTTTACGTCGTCTAAAATCAGCTTTTACAGCTAACCGAGATATTTCAGCAATTTCATGGCGTGGAAAGTTACTTGGATGTAGTTCTTTATTTTGGATGGCGTCAAGGCAATATTTTTCTATCGGTAGTAATTCAGTTTCATTTGCTGATTTTACTACTCGCACACAACTTGTATAGGTATCAGTAGGCTTGTGTTTTATCATTGAAAAGATGGATTGGGCATCAAATTCATCGTGCTCTTTGCCTTCATCTTTTACTTTTTCAAAGGCGAGTTCTTCACAATAAACATTATGACGGATACGAAATACTTCATCGCGCAACTCATCGTTAATCGCAACTTCAGGTTTTAAGAATTGAGTGAAATGCTCAGCAATATTCATCGCATCATGATTAACTTTCATTGATGCAATGCGTTTAGTGATATTTCCAATTACAGGTGCATCTAGCAATTTCTTGCTCCAACTCATTTTGACCTCAGCTTTTTACGATATAGTTAGTTAAAAGGTTAGGTGTACTTACCATTATTACTTGTTTTTAATGTAGTTGTATAACTAATTTAGCATTTTATACCTTGATTATAGAATATATTCGAGGCAGTTGAACTTTCACGGTTAATTTATATTCGCAGTCAACGAATTTTAATTGCGCTGGCTGTTGCCTTGTCTAGTTATTCTAAAAATATTACTCAACAAAAAACAAAACGCTTGTCGCCGAACCCTAGGGTAGTTGTTAGTGGTAAAACAAGCTCTAAAAATCAACCCAGCTAATGTTATATTTTAAGCCATTTTACCTACTCAGTTAGCAAGTTTAGTTTTAATGGGTACTATTTCCATTGCGGTTTGATAGCCGACATCAAACAAAGTCATTTTTTTTTCTTCACTCATACCGAAATCGACTGCCGAAGATAAACCGGTATTGATAATTATGGTGTTATGCCAGAATGCGTCATTGATATACTCGCGTGAAATTGTTGTCATAAACGTGCGAATAAGTAAGGTTACATAGTTAATTATTGGAAACATACCGTCGGTTTTTAGTTCGTCATATTCATGTTCGCCGCGTAGGCGAAAACATAACACGGGCGTGCCATCCATTGCCCAATCCCTATGTAAGGCATCTTCAGATAAAATACTACCATCCACCATTAAATGTTTACCAAATTTTTTGAAACTGAACACTAGTGGAATTGACATAGAAAAGCGTACAGCCTGAGATACTTTCATACCGGGTGTTCTTTTACGATCAAAGATAACCGGGCGGCCTGTTTTTACATCAGTAGCCACTATATGTAAGTTATGTACCAGATCGTTAAAGGTTTTTCCTTGTAAATTATCGTCAACCCATTGCTCGAAGACGTCGCCGGAACTTAGGCCACCATTACGAATTAAACTTACTAAAGAGAAACCTTTGAATTGATTGTAATTGGTGGTTATGGCGATTCGTTTAATCTCTGCTATCGACAGCCCTGAGGCGTATAAACTCGCAATGATACTGCCACCCGAAACACCCACGAGGTGAGAAAAGTCGATCTGCAATTCTTGTAACGCTTGTAGCACGCCAATATGTGCGGGAAGACGAGTTCCTCCGCCAGCTAAAATAGGCACTATACTCGCCACTTATATTTCTCCCCGTATTAGATAATTTAATTATGGGCAATAATTTCGAATTCGCTAGCAAAAATATGTGCTAAGTTGAGGTAAAGTGTGAATTTTTAAAAAGAGTAAAATATGAACCGTATATTACAATTATTGCTATTTATTTTTTTGGTCTTCAGTGCTAAAGCACAAAGTAGCTTAGTCGAGACCGTTAATTTGGTTAAACCCGCTGTAGTCGGTATTGGCATCTATACGCCAACGGGTCAGCCCAAAAATCAACTATATGGTAGTGGTTTTGTGATTGGCGATGGTACTTACATTGTTACTAATAGCCATGTAGTTGATAAAGAGTTAGACGAGGGATTATTACAAGAATTGGCGGTGTTTACCGGTAAGGGGCCCGCGGCAAAAGTGAAAATGGCAAAATTAATTGCTAACGATGAAGAGCATGATATTGCAATTCTTAAAATTGAAGGGCGGCCGCTTCCCGCATTAAAATTAGCCAACAATGACTTTCGACCTGAAGGCACCACGATTGCCTTTACTGGTTTTCCTATTGGTGCTGTTTTAGGGCTTTATCCGGTCACACACCAGGGTATTATAGCCGCTATAACACCCACCATTATTCCGGTTAATGACTCCAGACAAATTAGTATTGCCATGCTTAAACGTTTAAGAGACCCCTATTTAGTTTATCAGTTAGATGCTACCGCTTATCCTGGTAACAGTGGCAGCGCTATGTATGATGTAACAACCGGAGCGGTTATTGGTATTATCAATAAAGTTTTTGTTCAGCAAAGTAAAGAAACTGTGATCAGTAAACCCAGTGGTATTACCTATGCGATACCGGTGAAATATCTACATAAGCTACTTAAACAGCATAAAATCAAAAGCTAATTGTTATGGGTTAGTCGAAAAAATCTACAGTCTTAAAAGTTCAGCGCTAATCGTCAGCGCTTAATCGCTGATTATGTTCTGCGACTTTATCGGTTAGTAGCTCTGATATTGGTACTAGTGCTATTTGATTTTTCTCGAGTAACGGTAAAAGCTTAAGCAATGATTTGATGGTTTCAGGATGTGGATGAGCGATAGCTACAACGGTATTGTAACGCTTAGCGTCTCGAATTAACTGTTTAAACTGGCCGCGTATATAGCTATGTTCCAATTTATTATCGAGAAAAATATGACGATGTAAACTTGGTACACCAAAGTTTATTGCCACTTGTTCTGCCTGGCTAGCACTAGTGGTCATACTGTCAACAAACATTAAATCTCGCTCACGAAGAAACTGCATGGTCCAAGCCATTGGTTGATATAGCTCGGTCAGCTTACTACCCATATGGTTGTTGATGCCTAAGGCAAACGGTATTTCTGCAAAAGCATTGGTTAAACTCTTTCTAATGCCAGCTTCATTCATCGCACTGGTTAATGCGCCCGGGCCAAGCTTTCTGCCATTTTTTGCTTCCATGGGAATATGTAAAATCACATCGTTTTTTTTGGCTTTTGCTTGTAATGCTAATATTTTTCCATATGGGGTATGAGGAAGAATGGCGTAACTGATATTGCCGGGTAAATAGAGCGCTTGAAGATCGCTTTTTCGGTAACCAATATCGTCAATAATAATCGCTACTTTCGCTGGTTGAGCATAAAGTAAAGCAGAGAATAATAGGCTTGAAATAAGCAGTAGTCGCAGCACGGTAAGTTTTTCTCATGATAAGTTGCGAAGAAGAATAACAGTTCAGATAGCCAAAATCGACAAGTTATAAATATAATAGTTAGTCGTAATATTTAACCTGAACTCTGGATAATGATCGCTTGGTATTTGCTGAGAATAAATCCTGTAGAGCGTTCAGCTTACTTACACCAAAGTTTAGGATTGACGGCTTTACCAATATGCCTAATTTCAAAGTACAGGCCTGACTCACTTTGGCCACCACTTTGCCCAACTAAGGCTATCGGTTCACCCGCTTCTACACGATCGCCAACGGATTTCAGTAATGCTTGGTTATGGCCATATAAACTCATGTAACCATCGCCATGGTCAACAACAGAGACCAGCCCGTAACCGTTAAGCCAATCAGAGAATAAAATGGTGCCATTGTGAATAGTTTTAACTTGTCGACCAATAGGGGCTGAAAGAAACACGCCTTTCCATTTCAAGTAGCCTTGCTTACTTGTGCCAAAACTATGATTAATTCGACCTTTGACTGGCCAGCTTAACTTACGTTTTAATTTGCTTAAACCGGTTAAGTTTTCAACTTCTTGTACCGCGATGGCCATTTTTTTCAGTAATGCAACAAGGGCCGTTTCTTCGCGTTCTAATTTCGCGAGTTTTTGTTGGCCGGTCAGTACTTTTTTATTCAGTGCTTTTAGCGTTTGCTGTTGTTTGATTTTTGATAATTCTAGCAGCTGCTTTTGCTGGCTTTGGGTTTCGGTTAATTGTGCTAATTGCTCAGCTTTTAACTGATATTGCAGCTTAACGTCATTTAATTTCACTATAGTCGCTTTAAATTCTTCTATTTCTTTAATACGTGCAGCATTGAGGTACTGATAATGGGTTATTGTGCGTTGCACGCTACTTGGCTGTTGTTGATTAAGAATCAATTTCAAGTAGTCATGATGACCGGCAGAATATGCCGCCCTCAGTTGTTTGGCTAATATCTGCTCTTGGTGTTTTTTAGCTACTTCGAGTTGCTTTTTTTCATCGGCAAGTTGGCCAAGTTTTTTACGGATTTTTGTCAAATTGTTATTAGTATCAACTAAATTTTTCGCCATGTTACCAATAGCGAGATCGTCTATTTTTAGTTGTTGTTCTAAGTCACCAATTTTTACACTTGTGTTAGATAAGGTTTGTTTTTGTTGATTTATTGCTTGCTGAATATCATTAAGTTGCTGATTGGTTTTTGTGCTGTTTTCAGCGTTTGAGTCTGTTTGAGCAAAGGCATTAGTCGAGCAAACTAAAACTACCAGGAAAAACAAGCAAAAATTGCCAATATAAAATTGGCCATGCTTGCTGCTATCATCGGTAATATTCACGTTAAAAGGCGCGAGAATGTTATGTTAAAGTTAATAAGTTACAGCCTGTCATTTCTTCGGGTTGAGGCATATTCATTAATGCCAAAATAGTTGGAGCTACATCGCTCAGAGCCCCCATTTTGGCAGTTTCTGCGTTGCGACCAAGATAAATTAACGGTACAGGTTCACAAGTATGCGCGGTATGCGCTTGTCCTGACACGTTATCCATCATTTGCTCTGCGTTACCATGATCAGCGGTAATTAAACACTCGCTGCCGGTCTTTTCTATGGCGGTAACTATTCTACCTATACATTGGTCGATTGCTTCGCAGGCTTTTACTGCGGCATCAAAGTCACCAGTATGACCCACCATATCACCATTTGGATAGTTACAAACGATAAAGTCATGATCACCGCTTTCGATAGCCGCAACTAATTTATCGGTTAATAGCGTTGAGTTCATTTCTGGCTGCAAATCATAAGTGGCTACTTGTGGTGAAGGCACTAATATTCTTTGTTCACCGACAAAGGTGTCTTCTTTACCACCACTAAAGAAAAAGGTGACGTGAGCGTACTTTTCTGTTTCTGAAATTCTCAGTTGAGTTTTATCATGTTTTGCTAACCATTCGCCTAATACGTTGTTAAGTTTTACGGTAGGGAAAGCAGATGGCGCGTCGATATCAGCCGCAAATTCGGTCAACATGACAAAGGCACCGAGTTTGAGTTGTTTTTGACGTTTAAAAGCGGAAAAATTTGCCTCGGTAAAACAACGAGTAAATTGGCGTGCGCGATCGGCTCGAAAATTCATAAAAATCATGGCATCGCCATCTTGTACTTGAATAAGCTCACCATTTGGCTTGGTAATCGCAGAGGCTTTAACAAACTCGTCATTTTCGTCACGTTCGTACGCGGCATGTAACGCATCAGTAGCATTGCTGTATTGATACTCGGCATGACCTGAAACCATTAAATTATAAGCCGATTCTACGCGCTCCCAGCGTTGATCTCTATCCATTGCATAATAACGACCGATAACCGAGGCAATTTGTCCACAACCGAGTTCAGCAAACTTTGCTTGTGCTTTTATTAACGAGGCTTCTGCACTGCGTGGCGGGGTATCTCGGCCATCTAAAAAGGCATGTAAATAAATCGCTTTTGCGCCTTTTTTTGCCGCCATTTCCAGCATCGCAAGAATATGATCTTCATGACTATGGACACCGCCAGGTGATAACAAACCAAAAACATGGATCGCTTTGTTGTTACTGATGGCATTATCTAACGCATTAACTAACGTTGGATTACTTTGAAATTCTTTATCTTCAATAGCTTTGGTGATTCGAGTAAAATCTTGATAAACGATACGGCCAGCGCCTAAGTTGACATGACCTACTTCAGAATTACCCATTTGCCCGTCGGGTAAACCAACCGCCATACCTGAGGTTTCAATCAACATATTCGGTTTATTTGCCATTAAGTTATCTAATACCGGTGTTTTGGCATGATAAATAGCATTAGATTCTGGGTTTTCTCTATATCCCCAACCATCTAAAATAATAAGAACTGTCGATTTCTTGTTTGGCATCACGGCTTCCTTTATACGAGTAAAGATAGATAAAAATAATACGGGCAAAGATAGATGTAAATAATTTCAGCAGCAGTATATCAAGTCACGAAGTGAATATCTTGTGTCTGTTTAGAGAAAATGATTCACATTTAAGATCAAATTGCAGTGATCAGTAATGAGTTATTAGATTAATCTGTTTTTCTATGAAAAGTTCAGTTTGGGTTTAGTTTATTAGCCTGTATACTGTGGCAAATTTTTAGTTAATTAGAATGTAAAACTTATGGATCAACTTATTACTTTCGCAATGAGCCAGCCTTTGCTTAGCACTATCTGGCTAGTTATTGTTTTAATGATTATCGTTATGACGATTAAAATTCAAATGTCACCGATTAAACAATTAAGCACCCAACAAATGACTTTTTTAGTTAATAGAGAGTCGGGTGTTGTGGTTGATACTCGCAATGAAAAAGACTTTAAAGCGGGTCATATTGTTGATGCTTTGCATCTTAACAATGAAAAAGTCAGTAAAAATGACTTCACTAGTCTTGAAAAACATAAAGATAATCCCATCATTGTAGTATGTAGTGCTGGTATTAGTGCAAGCAAAGTGGCTAGCCAATTAGCAAAAACGGGCTTTACTCGTGTAAGTATTCTTAAAGGTGGTATGAATGCTTGGCAAAGTGCGGGTTTACCTGTAACCAAGTAGCTTATAACGAAACAACGGATTATCATGATGGCAGTTGACATATATACTAAAGTAACTTGTTTCTATTGCATGAGAGCGAAAGCTTTACTTGATGATATGAACGTTGCTTACAATGAAATAAAAATTGACGGTGATGCCGCATTGCGTGAAAAAATGATCACACGTAGTCAGGGTGGCTCAACAGTGCCACAAATATTTATTAACAATGCGCCTATTGGCGGTTGTGACGATTTATTTGCATTACATGCGCAAGGAACATTAGCTTCACTTATAGCACAGTAGTGCTAGTGGAAAAATTTAGTATAAAATGCCAATAAATAATGGCGTAATTATAAAGGAAATAACAACATGGCTGACGAAATTCAAAACGGCGCAGAAGCGACTACAGAACAACAGGCTCCACAATTTGCTATTCAACGTGTTTACACCAAAGATATTTCATTTGAAACGCCAAATTCACCGGGCATTTTTCAAAAAGAATGGCAGCCAGAAGTACAATTAGATATTGATACTAAATCGACTAAGCTAGCTGATGATACCTATGAAGTGACGTTGTCATTGACGGTAACAGCTAAAGTTGAAGATCAAACTGCTTTTTTAGCTGAAGTGCAACAAGCGGGTATCTTTACTATTGGCAATCTTCCTGAAGCACAGTTAGCACACACCATTGGCGCATTTTGTCCAACGACATTATTCCCATATGCTCGTGAAGCAGTTGCAAACTTGGTTAGCCGTGGTTCATTCCCACAAATTAACTTAGCACCAGTGAATTTTGAAGCGTTATTTGCTAACTATATGCAACAACGTGCAGCACAGGCTGAACAAGTGCCAGCTAGCACTGAAACTCACTAATTTATGACTGCTAATTCTGCAGCTATCTCAGTTATTGGCGCTGGCTCATATGGTACAGCGCTAGCAATCTGTTTAGCACGCAATGGTCACGAAACATTGCTTTGGGGACGTGATGCTGTTCACGTTGCTGAAATGGCAAGCACGCGCGCGAATGAAAAATATTTGCCGGGCAGCAAGTTTCCTGAATCATTAGCTGTTAGTGATGATTTAGCCAACGTAGTTGCCGCGAGTAAAAATATTTTATTGGTTGTACCTAGTCATGTTTTTGGTGAGGTACTGACACAAATCAAACCTCACCTGAGAGCAGATGCTCGTTTAGTTTGGGCAACCAAAGGCTTAGAACATGACTCAGGGCGGTTATTACAAGATGTAGCCAGAGAGATTTTGGGCGATGATATTTCATTAGCTGTTCTATCTGGACCTACCTTTGCGAGAGAAATGGCAGCGGGATTGCCGACCGCTATATCTCTATCTTCAACTGATGAGGCTTTGGTTAACGATATCTCTAATTTACTGCACTGTGAACGAACATTTCGTGTCTACAGCAACAGCGATTTTATCGGTGTTCAGCTTGGCGGTGCAGTTAAAAATGTTATTGCGATTGGTGCCGGTATGGCTGATGGTATCGGTTTTGGTGCCAACGCTCGCACAGCTTTGATTACGCGTGGCTTAGCTGAAATGACTCGCCTAGGGTGTGCATTAAATGCCGAGCCTGCAACATTTATGGGTATGGCAGGACTAGGTGATTTAGTACTTACTTGTACTGATAACCAGTCGCGTAACCGTCGTTTTGGCTTAGCGTTAGGCGCTGGCGCAGAAGTTGAGCAAGCTATGGCTGAAATTGGTCAAGTGGTAGAAGGTTATCGCAACACCAAAGAAGTTTATATGTTAGCACAGCGAATGGGCGTTGAGATGCCTATCGTAGAGCAGGTATATCAAGTGCTTTATTGTGGCAAAGATGCCAAATTAGCGGCCGCAGATTTATTATCTCGTGAACGTAAAGTGGAATAGCGCTAAATGAAAAGCATTATAAAAAAAGGCATATGACTTTCAGTTATGTGCCTTTTTTATGTATAGGAAGTACGGTATGTCAAGATCACATGGATGTGAAGAGTGACGATGTATAGGAAGTACGGTATGTCAAGATCACATGGCCGTTCATAGCCATCCTTGGCTGCACGGCATTAGCGCATCCATGCGCGTCGATGTGAAAGAGTGACGATGTACAGGAAGTACGGTCCGTTTTTTAAACTGAGTTTGCAAAGCCTAATTGACGCCATGCTTCATAGACAATAACCGCAGTAGCATTTGATAAGTTCATGCTACGACTATCTTTTAACATTGGGATCCTGATTTTGTCTTGATCGGGTATTTGTTGCCTAACGTCTTCTGGCAGTCCTCCGGTTTCAGAGCCAAATAAAAGATAATCACCGATTTGAAAATTGACATCACCATAATAGCCTGTTGATTTTGTCGTCACCGCTAATACACGCTTTGGTTGTTCTGATACAATAAAACTTTGATAATTAGCGTGACGCTTAAGGGCGGCAAATTCGTGGTAATCCAAGCCAGCTCGGCGCAATTTTTTATCTTCTAGATCAAAGCCCAGTGGCTCAATTAGGTGTAACCTAAATCCGGTATTAGCGCAAAGGCGAATAATATTTCCCGTATTGGGTGGAATTTGAGGTTGAAATAAAACGACATCTAACATAGCAAGTGCTTAATAAATTGTATAATTATGGTGTATTATAGCGCGCTTGAGGCGAATGCTTAAGTTGTCTTTAGTAATCTTAAGTAATATTTATTCACTAGGGGGAATCGGTGCAAGAAAATAAAATAAATTCAGAGCAATATGCTTACTTAGTCAAGTTGGCGGCATTTGCGGCGACCACAACCGCATTAATATTAGTGGTGCTGAAGCTCTATGCTTTTTTTGTCACGGATGCTAGTGCCATGTTAGCTTCTGCTACCGACTCTATTTTAGATTTATTCGCCTCGATCATGAATGTAGTGATTTTACGTTTTGCCTTAGCGCCGGCCGATAAAGAGCATAAATTTGGCCATGGCAAGGCGGAAAGTCTTGCGGGTTTAGTGCAAGCTGCATTTGTTCTGGGCTCGGCATTATTACTAGTATTTAATGGTGTTGACCGCATTATAACACCACAACAAGTGGTGAGAACCGAAGTTGGTATTGGGGTCTCAATTATTGCTATAGTCATGACTTTGATGCTGGTGATATTACAGAAGTATGTTATCAACCGAACCAAGTCCGTCGCTATTAGTGCCGATGCTTTGCATTATCAATCTGACTTGATTTTAAATTTAGGTGTACTGGCTGCTTTATTTTTAAGCCAAGGTTATTGGTTGCAGGCCGATGGTGTTTTTACGGTTGCGGTCGGTATATTCTTGTTGATTGGCGCTGGTAAAATCATTTGGACCAGTGTCCATCATTTAATGGATCATGAATTGACGGAAGAAGAAATCCATACCATAAAGAAAATTATTTTGGCGCATGAAGGCACTCATGGTTTACACGAGTTAAGAACCCGGCAAGCAGGACCAGACCGCTTTATTCAATTTCACTTAGAATTAGATGGTGAGTTATCTTTGTTAGAAGCTCATAGTATTGGCGAAGCCATTGAAGCCGAAATTATTCAAGCGCTGGCGCCATGTGAGGTATTTATTCATCACGATCCATTGTCAGTAGCAAATCACCAACAGCCAGATAATGAATAGTGGCTAACTAGATATCTAGTTAGCATGTCTATTGATGTTGAGAAAACCAAGCCAAACTTTTATCTATCGCGCTATCACGGTATTGATCCACTTCGAAAAGAAGCTCGTGATAAGCGCCTGTTATTATCAAAGGTTTGCCGTTTGGGCAGGAGCTAGGGTTAAATTTATTTAACTTTTGGCAAAAGTTGTTTTGAGCTATATTGTCAATAATATGCTCATCTCCTGCTTGCAATAGTAATATAGGTAAGGATAATTTTTCGATATCAATGAAAAGCTTATCAGAGGTACTTATTGCTTGTGCTAGCCAATTAAATGTTACGCCACCAAGCCTTAGCTCTGGGCGATCTTGATATAAAGCTCGAAAACGCTCGAAACGCTGCTCTGAATGCATTAAGCGATTCTCTGTAAATGAACTTATATTGTTATCGTTTTGACCGAAAAAATACCATGGTGTATCCGACAACCATTTATTAATGGTATTGCCCATGTTGATTAGTGACTTTGCTAGCCATTTTGGTGTGCCACCGCTTGTGATGGCAATCATCGGTGAGCTTAAGCTTAATGCTTTGACATTGTTAGGGTAAAGCTGCAGATATCTTAATGCGATAGCGCCGCCCATTGAGTGTGCAAGCATAAAAGAAGCTAGCTGATGTTGCGGATATTTTTTCGGTAAAACTTGACTGAGCAATTGCTGTAGGTCTTGTGCATAATGATCAAATTCTTCAACATGACCTTGGAAGCGATTGGTCGTTAAACGCTTTGACAGTCCTTGACCACGATGATCAAGAATGACACTGTCATAACCCTGAATGTCCAAATCAAACATGAGTTCTTGGTATTTCAGGTAACTTTCGGTGCGGCCAGGTACAATAATGATATAAGGTTTTTCGGGACGGTGTAAATTAGTGGCATAAGCTATATCATTATTATCTGTAGTTTTGAACGATGTCTGATGTATTGATTGCCAAAAGGTCTCAATGGCTGCGGTTTTTTCTAAGGTAAGCTCGCGCTTACTCACAAAATCTTTTGCGTTAGTCATTGATGACATTCCTAATAAGATCAAAAAAAAGAAAATTAAGGGCTGAATTTTTTTATTATGCATTTGCTGTATTTTTGCTAATCTCTAAGGGCAATTCAATGGTAACGGTAAGGCCATTTTCGCTATTGTTTTGTGCACGAATATTGCCATTATGCGCAACAACAGCTTGTTTTGCTATAGCCATGCCTAAACCTGTGCCCCCTGTCGCTCGGTCACGCGCCTGAGCAACTCTATAAAATGGTTCAAAAAGTTTAGCTAAGTCGTTGGCTGGCACACCGATACCTGAATCCATGATGTCGATAATAAAATATTGACTGCTTGTGTTTAAACTAACCAAAACCTGATCGCCTTTATGGCTATATTTTATCGCATTGATCAAAATGTTACTAATCGCACTGGATAGCAAATTAGCATCGGCATTGATCAGCACAGTACCTTGATGATGAAAGGCAATGGTGATGGATTTTTCATTAGCAATATATTGCGCATCTTCGATACAAAGTGTCAAAAGCTGCTGCAGATCGACTGTCATCAATTCCATCTGGCTGATAGTGTTCTCTAAGCGTGATAAAGACAAAACGTTTGCGATCATTTCGTCGAGTCTTGCTACCTCAAGCTCACAGCGTTGCAGGTGTTTATGTAATACTTGCTCGTTTATCGGCTCTTGCTGTGCAAGGCCAAGTGCGATTTGTAGCCTAGTCATTGGCGATCGAAGCTCATGAGAAACATCCGCCATTAGCCGTTGATGAGCACCAATATTCTGCTCTAGCTTGTCAGCCATGAGATTGAAGCTGACGGCACAAGCGCCAATTTCATCATTACGTTGTGCTATTAACGCTACGCGGGTACCAAAGTCACCATCTCCAAATTGAGCAGCAGCTTTTTGCATTGCAATTAAGGGCTTGGTTAACGAACGCGCTAGCAGCCAAAGTAAAATAGTACTAATGACCACGGGAATGGCGATACGCATCCAGGTGGGTACGCGTCGTATAAAATTACCGAAATGAGGTTTACGGTCACGGCTGGCAAGAAATAGCTGATAGGGAGTACCATTAAAGTCTAGGGTTAATGGCCCGGTCATTCGATAGAATTCAAATTTTACTGTCGTGTAGTTATCGAGGTTATTCTCGCTCAAAAACGCACGTAAACTTTCAATTTGCCACTTTTCTGATGCTAACACCTGATTTGTCGAAACATTTTTTAATAGTAACTCTCGATTGAGGTTTCTCGGTGCTATTGCTAGTACTTGTTGCGGTGTGGTTACAGCGTTACGTTTTATGAGCTGGCCAATTCTCGTTACTTTAGCAATATCAGCTTGATGAGTAGGGATAATGACATTTTTTGTGCTAAATTGTTCAGATATTCCCCTAGTGATGCCAACAGTTAATAAAACGATCAACCAAAAATAGATAAATAGCTTAGCGCCAATAGAGGAGAATTTTCCAGCAATTATTAGCATTCAGTTCTTTCTCCCGCCAAGAAAATATAACCTGCTCCGCGAATAGTTTTAAGCTTGTCACATGGACTAAACGGTAATAGCTTTCTTCTGATATTACTGACATGCATATCAATACTGCGATCAAAAGCACTGAGTTTACGCTTTAATACCCGCTCTGATATTTCACTTTTACTGACAATTGCTCCTGACTTTGACATTAAATGTGCAATGATTTGATACTCAGTGCCGGTAAGTTCAAGCAGCTCGTTGTGACAACTTACTTGGCGTGTAGCATGGTTAAGCATAACGCCGTTAACTTCGAGTACCGAGCTTTGTGCTTTACTATTTTTGACAATGTCTATACGGCGAAGAATAGCGTTAATACGGGCAAGTAACTCCCGATGTTGGAAGGGTTTAGGTAAATAATCATCGGCGCCAAGTTCTAAACCTAATATTCTATCGGCATTATCACCTTTAGCAGTAAGCATTAATATTGGGGTTTTGTGATTACCGCCTAACGCTTTTAACACTTCAAAACCGCTTAAGCCTGGCATCATAACATCGAGCAAAATAAGTGAGATATCATCATCGTATGCTTTCTCTAAACCAGCGATACCGTCATGGCAACAGTGCAATTCAAAACCTTCTGTAGCAAGGTAATCTGCTAATAACTCCGCAAGTTCCTTGTCATCGTCTATTAATAAAAGTTTATATTTGCTCATTTTTGCGCTCGCCAAGTGATCAATTATTGCGTCCGATTGCTATTATAATAACGTATAAGTTAAGAGATATTGTCTATCTTTACATAACATTTACTTAGCTTTGCGTTTCTTTTCGTTGCTCAAATTATACTAGGGACTGTTAACTAATTGAGGAATAAAAATCATGAAACTGCAAAAACTATATTCAAACTTAACGCCATATCTAGTCATCAGTATGCTGGCCTTAGGTATCAGTAGTCTTAGTGTCAACGCCACGGGTCACAAAAATGCATACCATAACCCTAGCGACGGTCACCATGACATCAAGCAGCGCGATAATCAGCATGTAACGATGAAAAATCGCCTACATCGCTTAGCAAAAAATTTAGATCTAACACCAGAGCAACGTAGTGAGGTGAAAGAAATTTTTTCGGGTATGAAAGCAGTGCGACAAGCATACAAAAGTACGATGTCGGGTTTTAAAGAGCAAGTTCAATCATTAATGCAAAGGCCAGAATTTGTAGAAAATCAGTTTGAAATTATCTATCTGGAACATCAAGCAAACTTTCAAAAAATGGCGATGGAAAAGGCTAAAATCCGCCATAAAGTGATGCAGTTATTAACAGCTGAGCAACAGCAAAAGTTTTTAATAATGCGATATTAATTTAAATAGGAGGCGTTAAGTTAACAAGCTAAAAGAGAATATTTTTGACATTTTGCTTTCTACCGCTCGGCCATTTTTCTTGGCCGGTAGAAAGCGCCAATCTTTCATAGCGTTTCTAATGCTATTACGAAAGTAGTTTGCTTTGCTTTTAGATTCAAACTGAAGGTCTTTTACTAAGCCATTTTTATCTATATTAAATTCGACCATAATTTCCAATTCTATACCTTTTCGTTTTGCTGAAGAAGGGTATTTAGGTTCAACCGAATTGATAAGTTTTGCAGCCAAGCTCTTAGTTTGAGCTTGGTTATGCTTACTTACATTAATGCTTATTTTACTTTGGCTAGCATTTGCTCTAGGCAATGTTGTATTACTGGGTGTATTTAGTCTATCGCTTAAGCCATAATGAGTTTTGCTTAAATCGGCAATTTTGGCGTCTCTAGATAGCTGTGGTTCACTTAATAATGCCGCAATTTGCTGTGAATAAGGATTTACTTTTGCTGTGGCATTAATAGTGTCAGTACGTTCAAACGCTAAGTCAGAAATTGATTTAGTCTTGGTGGTATTAATATTTTCGCTAACTTGTGTTTGGGTTTTTAATTCTGCGTGATGTTGTGCAACATTCTTTGCTACGTTTGTGTTTACGCGCACAATAGGCAGCTCGTTATAATAAGCTGTGGTCAAGTTTTTATTAACCGTATTACGCTTGTTTAACGGTATTTTTTGCTTGATATCGTTTTCTAGTTTAGCGCTATTTTTAAGCAAGCTCGTTGTCTTTTCTACTCTAGGTAGTTCGTTGGCGCCTGAGTTATCAATGGCTAATAGTTGGCTAGCAAGGGAGGAGTTGGTACTTACGCGCTCAAATGCTAAGGGTACATACGCGATAGCACTTTTGTTTAATTCTCTTGGGGCGTTGTGAATTGAAATGCTACCTGATTGCAAATCAATAATCGGCAATGTGAGTGATTGTTTAGAAAATACAAAAATAACCGTAAGCAAGACCGTAATAGACGCCAACCATTTGCCTGAATCTGTTGATTTTGTACAATGTTGCTGTTGATCTAATAAGCGCACAACGCGCTGTTTCAAGTCACCACCTGAAGCAGCCATTGCCATATTTGGAATGGTTTGATGTCGGTGTTTATGACACAAAGAAGCCGTATCCGCTAAGGTATGTGCATACGCCACCGAACTGCCACTGTGCTGTACGGCAATATCATCACTACAATATTCTCTTTCATTGCGCATTTGTTTTGAAACCCAACGAACCGCGGGATGAAAAAACAGTAATAATTCAACAAGCGTTTGTAAAAAGTTAACCAGATAATCATGACGTCGAATATGGGCTAACTCATGTAGCAATAACATATCCAATTGCTGAGGGGATAAACCAGACAGCATACTAAAAGGAATCAGTACCACAGGCTTTAACCAACCTATTGCCATAGGAACATTGGTTTTACTAGAAATTAATAACACCACCTTTCTTGAAAGTCCCACTTTTTTTATTAGCGCATCAAATCGTGTTTGCAGTGCAGCATCAACAGCAGTACAACCTTGTAATGGTAGTTGATTAACATTGTACAGCTCTATTACTAGCTTAAGCGCAAGCGCTGTCACAATAGTAAGCCAAACAATGGCAACCGCAGGTAAATACTCTAACCACTCCATGTACCAAGCATTTGTTACTATTTGTTCAAAATAGAAACTTTGGTGCAGTAAAGGCAGGGCATGGACAAAGCTTGTCACTTGGCGATATTCAATATCGTAAACAATAAAAAAGGTAACGGCAGGTAAAATTAGGTTGGCTAACATCGCCATAGAGCTCAAAGCGTAGCGCAATTGTGATTTTTGGTAGGATATGAATGATAGTAATACTTTTAATACTAACGCGACTAAAACTCCTTGCCATAAAAAATGGATAAGAGTTATCGCTAAACCAGCTAATAAGGGACTATTTATTAAGCTTTCCTGCATCATTGACTATTTCAATTACCTTCAAAGTATGGGTTAATTAAGCTTGTTGCTCTAGCTCATTGAGTAATTGTCTAATATCCTCAATTTCTTCTTTGCTTGTTGAGTTATCTAATGCACGCATCACTAACTTAGATGTTGAACCGCCAAATGCTTTTAAGACCAAATCTTTCAATAAAGATGATTGTGTCACCATTTCACTATTGGCTGGCGCATAAACATGGGCCCGGTTGCTTTCATCACGAATTACCAAGGCTTTTTCGTGCATTATTTGTAATATTTTCAATACAGTAGTATAGCCAGTCTTTTGATTTACGCTAACTGTTTCATGAATTTGTCGAACCGTAGCAGGTCCCATTCTCCAAAGGATATTAAGCAACGACAGTTCTGCCTCGGTTGGCTTAATATCTGATTTATCTCGTAACATTGAGATTCCTTAAGGCAAATTTGTTTAAAATTATTATACCAATGGCACTAACTTATTGGCTATCTAGCGAAAATCAATCAGTTTGGCATTAAAATCCATATGGTAGATTATACGAAAATACTCGTATCTTATTTCCTATCCTAGCTTGCGCCGAATAAATGAGCAATAGTAATTAGCCAATTGTTTTATTTAATTGTCGATGAATATTGCGAAAGTATAGGTTGTTATCGGCTTGTCAGCGCTATTTAAAAAATTTTATAGCTTGACGTGAACGCTTGGGGAAGTTGGTAAATATACCGTCAACTTGGTATTTTATACATTGTTTGATTTGCTCAGGATTGTCTACGGTATAAACCCAAACTTTTAAGCCTCTGCGGTGAGCATCATTAATAATTTCAGGATTAATGCACGCAATTGAAAGGTTTAACATTTTAACCTTTAGCTTTTGACAAAATTTAGCGTAATCAAATGGACAACAAGCGATCAGTGCTGCAGTAGTTATTTCAGGTGAATGTTCTGCGAGATAGACTAGGGCATGATGATTAAAAGCAGAAATAATAATTTGCTGGTAAGTTATCAAATTACTTAGCTGTGCTTGCCTAATTAAGGCATCAAGCTTTTGCATTTCATCAACAAGTTGTGCGCCTTGGGCTGCAGATTTTAACTCAATATTAATAAGGCACTGGCTGTTAATGCAATGTAAGGCTTGATTTAAGGTACAAATATTAAATTTAGCCAGTTCAGAGAGCGGTAGTTGATTGAAGTGGACTTTTTTGTCGCCACTGCTATTTTCCCCGCCAGTACTGAGGTAGCTATCATGCAGGAGAATAAACTCATTGCTGGGTTGGTGAAATTGCACATCAAATTCAATGCCATCACAACCCTGCAATATCGCTTGCTCAAAGGCTAAAAGTGAGTTTTCAGCAAACTCACCACTGGCACCTCGATGGGCAATTATTTTCACTTGTTAGAATATTCACTGTGGAAATTTAAAGCCATATTATAGCGCTTATTCGCTTACTGCTGGTTTATGCAAGTCGGCATAGTGTTCACCAAGGCGAGTAACGGTTTCCGGTCCTGCTTGTTGGTTAAATTTCACCATGTTCGGTGCAAAAGTAGTAACAACCGTGGAACCAAGCTTAAATCTGCCCATCTCGGCGCCTTTTTCCAGTGTTATGGCACTAGTACCTGCAATAGGGTATTGCCAGCGAAATACATCTTTACCGGCTGGTGGTGTTACGGTGCCAGCCCAAATGGTTTCTATACTGGCAACGATAGTTGCGCCAACAAGGACCATAGCCATCGCGCCATGGGCCGTATCAAAAATTGCCACTACACGCTCATTGCGGGCAAATAAGTCAGGGACATTATTTGCCGTTAACGGATTAACTGAAAATAAATCACCGGGCACATAAATCATTTCTCTCAATGTACCTGTGATTGGCATATGAATACGGTGGTAATCTTTCGGCGCCAGATAAATACATGAAAATTCACCGTCTTGAAAAGGTGCTGCGGTTGCTTTATCACCACCAAGTAAGGTTTCTAGGCTGTAGTTGAAGCCTTTTGCTTGAATTAGTTGCCCTTGTTCGATAGCTCCTTGTTGGCTAATTGCACCATCAACAGGGTAACAAACGGTATCTGGATCCTGGATAATAGTACGTGCCCCTGCTTCAAGTTCACGAGTAAAAAAATCATTAAAGGTTTTAAAGTCAGTGGCATTTTTTAACTTAGCCTCTGCCATATTAATGTCATAAGCTTTGATAAAATAACTGATAGCCTTAGTGGTAAACCAACCAGCCTCTGCGGCAGCAAATTTACCAACAAGTCGTGAGATTCCGTGCTTTGGCATCATATATTGCAAAGCGATTTTAATTTTATTAATTAACACTATTTTTCCTTAATTTTTTCGTTTTTCTAATTTAATCATTAAAGCGCGAGGTGAGGGTATTATCCCCTAAACTGGCTAATATTTTTTGAAAACTAGCTAATCGCTCCGGAAATATTTTACCTTCATCTTTCGCCGCAATTAAGGCACAACCGGGATCGTGCTGGTGTTTGCAATCACGAAATTTACAGATGCCTATGTACGGGTCAAACTCGATAAAGCCATT
This sequence comes from uncultured Colwellia sp., assembly GCA_963977145.1. Classification (GTDB taxonomy): domain Bacteria; phylum Pseudomonadota; class Gammaproteobacteria; order Enterobacterales; family Alteromonadaceae; genus Cognaticolwellia. The sequence goes on along the minus strand of CAXBNP010000022.1, from coordinate 45,861 downwards.
AGTGACTTGCTCAGGTGACAAATGCCATAGACCAAATTCGCGAATGCCGGGCGAGTCAATGAGGTCGCCACCTTGTTCAAAATGATATAAGCGAGCAACGGTTGTGGTGTGTTGCCCTAGCCCTGAGTTTTCTGAAACCACTTTAGTCACCACTCCTAATTCCGGCATCAAGGTGTTAGTCAGTGTTGACTTACCGACCCCTGATTGACCAACGAAGACACTGGTATGTTGGCTAAGTTGTAACTTTAGCTCAGTAATTCCGTCACCTGTTTCGTTACTGACGTAAGTCACTTGGTAGCCAATTTTACGGTAAATATTAAGTTGATTTTCAATCTCGTCACGATTGCTATCATCGAGCAAATCAATTTTGTTCAGTAAAATAACGGGGGTAATGCCAGTTTGTTCGGCCGCGACTAAGTAACGATCGATAATGTCAGCGTTAAAAGCCGGTAATACCGATGAAACAATCAGTATCTGACTAATATTGGCGGCAATAGGCTTAACACCGTCATAAACATCGGGGCGACTCAGTACAGATTCTCGCTCATGAACCGCTTCAATTACACCAGAAATACTATGTTGCGTTTCTTTGCCTTTGCGCCAAAGTACTTTGTCACCGCAGACCAAAGAGGAAATACTGCGACGCATATTACAACGAAAAATTTCACCATCACTGCTTTCAACATCAGCATGTTGGCCAAAACGACTAATGATAGTGCCGTTCTCTACTGCAGCAAGGTCATCATCTTGCCATTGTACTTTCTCAGTAGATTTACGTAACTTCTTGCTTTGATTCGCTTTGATCTGTCGCGCTTGACCTTTAGTTAATTTTTTGGCTTTAGCCACAAGTTATTCTCATTTTATGTTAACTCAGTATCTGGAAGTGAACGGGTATATATATTAGGCAACCGACAAATAAATTTAATCGTGTTACGTTCTGACGTATTATATACCCAAGTTAACTCAAAGTGCATGTTTCACTTGGAGATAAAAATAATTTAGGCTGGCATTGATTACCGCTAATAGTATTCTGTTATCAGCAATGATATTACTTTAGTCAATAGCTATAATTGAGCCTTTGAAAGATGCTCTTTTTAGTTCATCTGTTAATATAATTTAATTGATGAACAGTAAATTAACTAGGAATGACAATGAACCCGAAAGATAGCAATTTAATTTGGTTAGATTTAGAAATGACCGGCCTTGAACCGAGTACCGATGTTATCTTAGAAATTGCAACGATAATTACCGATAGCCAGCTTAATATTTTAGCAGAAGGTCCTGTTTTTGCCATTCATCAAAGTGATGACGTCTTAGATAATATGAGTCAATGGTGTATCGAACATCATGGGCAATCAGGGCTGACCGATAGATGTCGCCAAAGTAGTACAAGCTTAGCGCATGCAAGTGCGACAACGTTAGCCTTTTTTCAGCAACACGTGACTAAAGGCAAGTCACCCATGTGTGGCAATAGCATAGGGCAAGACCGACGCTTCATTAATAAATACATGCCAGAGTTTGAAGATTACTTTCATTATCGTAATGTCGATGTCAGTACGGTAAAAGAGTTAGCGCGCCGTTGGAAGCCGGAAGTGTTGGATAAAGTAGTCAAAACTGGCGCCCATTTGGCTATGGATGATATTCGTGAATCCATTGCTGAATTAAAAGTCTATCAGCAACATTTTTTTAAGCTTTAAGCTTCATTGCTTAAAGCGAACATTGATAAGCTTAAAACGTTACTAAAAATATAGCACGGGTTTTTGGCAACGAAAATTTTGCTGACAGTGCAAATGGCAAATATGCGTTCAGCATTAAGATATTACTGCCAATATAACGCAGCGTTTAGTCTATGGCTCTTGGTGCTTTATTAGCACCAAGAACTATGTCATTTTTTGACTGGCTTTTCCGATACCCACAATCTAATTTCGCCATCAACCACAACCGTACCTTTCGTATCTAATGCCCGTACAGAGACAGAAACGTCGCCAGTTTGCCATTGTTCAGCGTTAACCTTGGCTTCAGCAATAATATCTGTCGTCGACTTTGCGAGATAATTAACATTCATACCTTTTGGTAACCAGCGTAAATGCTTTGGAATAGATGCTTCTGTCATTGCTCCCATCGCCATTTCTAAGGCATTACATATGGCAATAGCGTGGACAGTGCCAATATGATTTTGTACTGGCTTGCGCTTAGGCAGCAGTACTTGACAAAAGTTTGCTTCTAATTTCAGAATACGGGGCTTTATAGATTTAAAATAGGGCGCTTGGGATGCCACTACTTTACTAAATAAAGTTCGACCAAAAGGGTATTTTAGAAATTTTTCTTGTAACTTTAACAGATAGTTCGTTTGACTCATACTGGTCCAACCTTTGTTCAAATTGCTGTAAGTTGGCATCTTAGCGCATTTTTTCTGTGATGTTTATCTAGTTTTATTGCCTTTATTGTTAGCTGCAGATATTACTCAAAACTACCGCCGGCGGGTATTGATATTTATGCTAGCTAATTATCTTAGATACGCTAAGTATCAGCGGTATTAATAACACTAAAGATAAAATACACTGGCTACATGATTAATCGTTGCTAATTGTCGTTAAATCCATACACTGTTAATGGTATGCATATGTATTTGACTTGTTAGGATATTACCTCGTTCATGGACTCAACACTGCCGTTATATCGTCAGCTATCAAGCCGATTTCTCTTATTGGCTTTGAGCTTCTGCTTGCTTTCATTTGCAGGATTTTCACTTTATTTTCAGCACGATCAAAACTTAGCGGTACTTAAATATCAACAATTGCCCGCCATTGAAAAATATCATCAACGACAACGATTACTGATTAGAAATGAGCGTTTAATCAATGACATGCTTGTCAGTAATTCTGCCGCCCAGTTTGATGATGATTATCAAACGTTAAATAAAAACCTAAAAAACATTTCTGCGTTAAGTGATAATAACCGGCAATTATTAGCGCAATTAACGCAGCGACTGCAATTGCAAGCTGAAAATGTTACTCGTTTAACTCAAAGTGAGCGACGAAATATTCAACTAAAAGATAGCGTCATAATTCAATTGAGCTTAGTTGCTGATAGTTTAGCCAGTTTAATAGCGAGGCAAACAAGTCAGCAAAAAGATTTGTATCGTCAGGTAACCCAAGACAACTTAACAGACCGGGTCACGGCAATACGGGCAAAGGCGCTAAGTAATCTAGCTAATAGCTTATCGAGCAATCGTGAATTACATCGTAGCTTGATTGAGACCTTAGCGATGTTTAATCAACTAGATTTGCAATGCGATTTAGTCGAATTTGATTATATTCAGCAGTACATTCAAGGTGAAATTAGCCATAGGTTGGTCAGTGTTAATGACGCAAAAGTTAATGATAATAATCTACTAGAAAAAATCACTGTGCTCAATGCTTTGCTATTTAGCGAGCAACAAACCTTTGCTAAGTGGCGAGGTCAATTGCGCAGGGCAAAAGATTTTCAAGTTGAATTAAGCAGGCAAAAAGTCGAACTTATGCCGTTACTTGATAAAAGCTTTATTGTTCAGCCAATCAAGTCTTCGGTAATTGAACAACTAATTATAAACGGCTTAGCAAAGGTCAATATCAGGTTACAAGCTAAGCACTATATTTGGATTGTTGCTGCTGCTATTGCAGCGTTAATTATTATATTTACCAGTTTACTGTTTAGTATTAGGCGAAAAATCAAATGCTTTGGTACTCAAAGTACTGCGGTGGTCACAGAATTGGTGACGAAAGGGAAGATTTCCAGCGCTATACCAGCACTTGAAATAAAGACGATAACCAATGTTATCAAACAGCTACCTCGACCCGAGCATAGTGAGTCTGACTTTAAGCAACAGCAGCAACAGTACCAAACGCATACCGCTACAATGGCTCGTTGTAGCGGCCATGTTTTTTGGCAACTGCCAGAGTTGTCCAAACAGAAGCAACCCCTGTGCGCCTTATTAGGTATTGATGTGAACCATCAATATTGGCGTCAGTGTTTTAGTCGGGCAGATGTGCGCGCTATTTTGTCCATAGCGCGAAAAGCTCAAAAACAGCTGAGTATTGAGAAAATATCGTTAATAAGCCAACAAAATAAAGCTATGTTATTAACCATCGAATATGTTGCTGGTGTGTGGTCTGGCAGTTTATGTAACGTGGCAGAATATCGAGCTCTTAAAGATGAAAATAGCCACTTAAAACAGCAGCTTCGACAGCAAAATCAAGCTGATAAGCTCGCCGTTATTGCCAGTATTGAAGACGCTAGCGTCTTGATAAGTGCCGCTATGATACAAAGGCAGATGCTTTCGTTGACTAAGGGCGATGAGCAACTCGCCTATCAGCAACTACGGCAACTAGTGTGCTGGAGTGAGCAACAAAAGATTCGAGCACAATTGCGTCAAGATGATTTCGTGTTGACGTTATCAACGGTGAATCTTGCCAATGAATTGCATACCGCTTTGGTCAATGTCAGCTTAAATCAAGCACACAGTAATAACTTTATTTATTTGAACCTTGCGTCAAATTTAGTGTGCTTGGTAACACTGGAAAGTGCATTGTTTCAGGCGATGATTAGTACAATATGTCAAGAAATGTTGCATGATCAGCACGGAGTTGAACTTGATATAGATGTTCAGGTTATTGATGTAAATAGCGCCCAGCAAATTGTCCGGATGAGTTTCCAGCTCCATAAGCCAACGAACGTCGGGAAGTTATCGCAAGTGATTAATGCGTTAGTCATCGATGATGAAAGCAATGCTGATTTTTCTTCTGCGAGCAATCATTACTTACGAGATTTGCAGTTGGTTTTTAATGTTACTAATAAACAGCACCAGCAATTAGAGTTAGCGGGAAAATTTTCTTTTGAATTGCCGCTGGCTATTGCTGACGACCTTAGTAAAGCGCAGAAAAATAAACCGGTTAAATTAGCTAAATGCCAGATTTTAGTTATTGCGACAAACAAAAATAGTCGGCAAAGAATTTGTCATCAACTGATAAATAGCAAAGCGGTTGTCGAAACAATGCAAGATTTGTCGTTATTTAAACGGCAAACAAGCATTAAAAATTTAACCCAGCACCGTTTGGATGCCATTATTCTGTCACCTGAAGTGTATGGTTCAGATTTTGCTTTGATCACTCAGCATTTGGCGAGTTTACCAGCAAAGATACAACCTAAAGTGTTGGTCATTCAGCCATTGTACGACAGTGCTTTAACAAGAGCTGGCTTGTTCTCTGTTAGTAACCTGCCTTGGTTTAGCGCTGAGTTAGTTAAAGATCTAACTCAACTATTAAATCAGCCAAATACGATGAATTTACTCCTAGAGCCAGAAGTTTTCTCACCTTATCGATTTTTACCAACACAGGTCGAAGTGTTGCTCGCGGTGGCAACGTCGAGTCAACATCAAACGTTGATCAGGATACTACAATGGTTTGGTTTGCAGGTGACCCTAGTTTCTCGGCTAGAATGCTTTGAACGGTTATGGCAGTCAGGACGTTACTTAGTCGCTATTACTGAGTTTTTACCTTTTAAAATAGAGATAAACGCCTCTGTTACCAGTGTTCGTGGTGTATTTGCATTAACAGAAAATGACAGCAAAGCAGGTTTTTTCAAAAAACTTATTTTGCCAAAATTATGGCATAGTGGTTATTTAGCGCCAGTGCAGGATATTAAACAGTTAACAGAGCAATTATCTCCTTGGTTAACACCAGATAGCAATATTTGTCTCAGTCATGCAGCGATACTCTCAGCACCGCCGCAAAGTAGGCAAAATGCAAATAAAGCTATTATTCAAACCCCAGCGCTTAATAAAGCAGATGTTACGTTAGCGCAGGAAATGAATATAGCTGATATTGATCTGTCGCTAGACTTTCCCCCTAGCCTTGAGCAAGAAAATAAATCGCAGGACGATGGCTTTGACTTAACGAAATTTGCAGATAACCAGGGTTCTGCGGAGTTAGCGGCCTTTATGTTAGATGAGTATTTAGCGGATATTAATTCGAGTACCTTAGCGTTGAGTGCAGCGTTAAAGCAGCAAGACTATGCCAGCGCTTTACAGCATTTACAGTCGTTGATTGCCTTGACAAAAGTTATTGCCGCAGGGCCTTTATTCGTGCAATGTAGACAATTAAGTGAACTTTTAGGCCCGTTATTAGGCGATAAAAACTTAAAAGAGCCATGTACATCAAAACAAAAAGAACAATTGCAACAACAGCTAAATCAACTCAAACTATGTTTAGTGCAGTTAACTGAATTTGCAGAGTCGATATGAAGATTAAATACCAGCAAGCAATAGCAAGCGAGCAAGATGTGGCAAGTCCTTGCGTGCGTAATTGTTGTCTAGATCAGCAAGATGTATGTTTGGGATGTTTTCGTCATATAGATGAAATTATGACTTGGCGACAGCTTGATGAGAGAGCAAAGAAAGAGATTCTGAACCAATGCCAACAGCGTAAAGAGCAGCGTGGGTAATCGCGGTGTAATATTATGGTAAAAGTCAGTAAGGTGAATCATGGAAGGTGTCGAAAAAAATACGTTAGCACAACTCGATCAACTCAATGTTTTGATTATCGATGACAATCTGCTGGTGCATAGTATTTTAAAAGAAAGCTTATTTGCGCTAGGTATAAAAGCAGTGCGTTGTGCACAAAAAGCCTATTATGGTCTTAGGCTGTGTGATGAAATGCATTTTCATGTGGTCATTTGCGCATTTAATGTTAAAAGTGACAAAGATGGTTTTCATTTATTAGAAGAATTGAAATTTAAAGGTCATGTCACTAAAACCACGGTATTAATCTTTCTCAGCACAGAAACTAATGAGTCATTAGTTAACTCTATTATTGAGTTACAACCCGATGATTTTTGGACAAAACCGTTAGCGATAAGCAAAGTACGTACACGTTTCATTGCGACATTAAAAATGAAGCAGGTACTTTTTAATGTTAACAATGCGATAGACAAAAAAGCCTACGCTAAAGCTATCTATTTTGCCGATCGTCATCTATTAAATGAAAAACTCAGTCATTACTACCCTAATATTAACCGTATCAAAGGTGAGTCATATCTTGCCTTACTCGAATTTGAAGACGCGGAAAAATTTTATAAGCAATTACTTGAAAAATATAAATATTCTTGGGTTTATTTAGGTTATGCCAAGTCATTGTTAAAACAAGGTCGTTTAGATGAAATTAGTGATTTGTTAAAAACCCTAATTGATAAACCAGACACGCGTTTTGGTGCTCACGACATGATGGCAGAGTATTTCATCGAGCAAGAGCAATACCTGCAAGCCTATAAAGAAATTAAAAAAGCCATGGCATTGGCACCGAGAAATATTGAACGTAATAAAAAATCATGGGATTTAGCGCGCTTAACACACGATCATAAAGGACAATATTTAGCGACGCGCAATATAGCGAAACAAGCAAAGCACTCTATTCATGACTCACCCGAGCTTTTACTTAATGTTATTCGATCGGGTATTGATCTCGTATGTGCGACACCGGATGACAGTGCTAATGGAATATTGCAGCAAATTGATAACGATATTAAACAATTCGAGCATGACTGTGAAGATGCGAGTTTTTTTAAACAGCAATTGTTAGTGGTAAAAGCCAGGTTACACAATGTTCGTCATGAGCAAGTAAAAGCGACAAAGTTGATTGAGAATCATATGTCACTTAAGCCAAGCACGGTATTAGAAGACAATTTAGACCGTGTGAAAGTATTGCATGAGCTAGGTATGCGTGAAGACGCGATGAATTTGCTCGACGCCATCAATAATCAAATAGCAGGTGACTCGTTAAATAGTCAAGTCATCAGGTGTTACATAGCGCAAGAATGCCTACAGCGTCAAGAGATACACTTTACCCCAAAAGAACTCAACAACATGGCTATTGAATACTTTCAAAAGAATCGCTTACTACCTGCGCTTGATGCCATTGAGAAGGCACTGAAGCTTAGCCCAGACAGTGTAAAACTAATGTTCAGTCAATTAAAAATCTTAATAAAAATTAAGCAGGAAGAGCAGGATATACCTGATCATATCGAGTTGGCCAATCATATGATAGTGACGCTTGGCAAGTTAAACCTAGAAGGTAAGAGCTTAGCTGCTTTTGCTGAATTAGCGCTGAAATGGGAACAGGTAAACTAACGAATTGATTAGCTTTATAGGCAAACATTAGTTAGGCATCGCGCGGCATACCTTTTTCAACTGAACGAATTAATCGTGCTGTTAAGCGTAAATTTTTATCTTCACTTAATGCTTGCTGCTTTAATTTTTGTTGGGCTAATGCCCATTCGATATGTTCGGCAACCATAGCTTCAGCATTGGCTAGTTTCTCCGTTAACGCTTTGACATTATTTGCTGAAAAATTAGCGTTACCGAGTGCGACTGCGATATTACGTTGCCAACATTGAAAACCAATACGACGAATGGCTGAACCTTCAGTTTTGTTTAAAAATGTCGCTTCGTCCCAGGCGAATAATGTCAATAATGCAATATTATCTAAGTTCTGTCTGGGTTTAAAATCATCTTCGCTGCCAAGTTTTGCAAACTTGTTCCAAGGACAAATGAGTTGGCAGTCATCGCAACCATAGATTCTATTACCGATTAACGGCCTAAATTCTATTGGTATAGCCTCACGTAATTCTATAGTAAGGTAAGATATACAACGCCTTGCATCGACCACATAAGGCTCTACTATGGCTTGAGTCGGACAAATTTTTATACAGGCGACGCAAGTGCCGCAGTCATTTTCTGCTTTGGCATCGGTAATTAAAGGTAAATCTACCAAGAGCTCACCCAAAAAAAACCAAGAGCCAGCTTGCTTATTAATGAGTAATGAATGTTTACCTACCCAACCTAAGCCCGCTTTTTCTGCTAATGGCCTTTCAAGTATTGGCGCGGAATCTACAAAAGGACGATAATTAAAGTTTTCACAATGCGCTTTAATATTTTCCCCTAATTGTTTCAAGCGTTTGCGCATTAATTTGTGATAATCACGGCCTAAGGCATAACGACTGATATAGGCATGATCTCGGTTCTTTAAAACTTGAGCAAATTTAGCATCTGTGGGCAAATAATCCATGCGAACACTAATAACATTAAGTGTACCTTCGACTAACTCTTTCGCTCGTGCTCGCATTAAACCATGGCGCGCCATATAATCCATATTGCCGTGATAATTATTTTCTAACCAGCGAGTTAAAGCGGCCTCATGCTCCGAAAGGTCGACATCGCTGATACCCACTTGAGAAAAGCCAAGTTCTTGACCCCAAAGCTTGATTTTTTCTGTTAGATTTTGATAATTAATAGCAAGTGTAGTCATAGCAGCCGAATGTTCAAACGATAAAGGTGGTATTGCAAGTGTCGACAAGTTTAACACATCACGCTTATAAGGTTAATCAACTCCAATGCTTTGAGGCAGATGCAGCGCAAGCGATTGGTATAAGCCTTTTGGCATTAATGCAACGAGCCGGTGCCGCAGTTTTATGTCAAATACACCAGCATTATCCAAACGCTGTTAAGCTACTTATTGTTTGTGGCAAAGGTAACAATGGCGGTGATGGTTACGTAGTGGCAAGATTAGCCTATCAAGCCGGCATGAAAGTGTCGGTTATCGTCAATGGCGCGCAAGATGACATTGCTGGCGATGCAAAACAAGCACTTATTTTACTTGAAGCACTGCCGATAAACATAGAGTTTTGCCAACAAAGTGAGGCAATGTCGCGTCAAGTACAAGCGTTTAAAGGTGATTTAATCGTCGACTGCTTATTTGGTATTGGCTTTAACGGTTACTTGCCATCGCCACTGATATCATTAATTACCCAAATAAATAACCAGTCATGCTTGCGGGTATCTGTTGATGTACCGTCAGGACTCAATGCTGATTTAGGTACGGTATCCTCTGTTGCGGTAAAGGCAGATTTAACTGTAACCTTAATCGCTTATAAGCAAGGTTTATTGACAGCACAAGCGCCAGATTATGTTGGCAACTTGCAGCTTGAAACTTTAGGCGTTAATCATGCGCTAGCGCGGTTAACTTCTGCTAGTTGTTTACGTCAAAGTGAGAAAAATTTACCGGCAGTTTTACCGCGCAGACCTTGCAGTCATAAAGGTGATATTGGCATGTTATTGGCTGTCGGAGGCTCGCAAAACTTTACGGGTGCTATTTGTTTAGCTGCTGAGTCTGCTTTGCGTTCAGGGGCTGCATTAGTCAGCGTTTGTTGTCATGAAAATTCTAGAACCACCGTACTGGTTCGACAAGCAGAGTTGATGGTGGTGGCAAACTCTGCGCAAACATTAAACAGTTCGCCAATCATTGAGAAATCAAAAGCAATCATTATTGGACCTGGTTTAGGGCAAGATAATTGGTCTGCTGAATTATTTGACCTTGTGTTGAAATTTACTCAGCCGAAAGTCGTTGATGCTGATGCTTTAAGGTTACTTGCGGCAAAACCAATAAAAAAACAGCAATGGATATTAACACCACATCCGGGTGAAGCAGCGGCACTACTATCTTGTCGCGTTGAGGATGTCGAGGCAGATCGATTTAGTGCGGTTAAAAACATTGCTCAACAATATGGTGGCATCTGCGTGTTAAAAGGTGCGGGTACATTAGTCTCTGATGGCAAAGTTATTTGGGTTAATAGCACAGGTAATCCAGGTATGGCAAGTGGTGGTATGGGCGATGTGCTCAGTGGTATTATTGGCGCATTAATTTTACAAACAGGCGATTTATTTATCGCTGCACGTTTAGCTGTCTATATTCATGGTCGCGCAGCGGATATTATGGCGAAAAAAAGTGGTCAAATTGGACTGCTGGCGAGTGATTTGTACCCAGAAATTCAGCGGTTAATTAATGCTCAAAGCTATTAATTTCGCTGTAGATGCGATACTTTAGAAGTAACAAGGATACGATGAATAATATAGTGACAAAACATAGCTTCATATTAGCGGATGAATTGGCAACAATCGCCATGGGAAAAAAATTAGCTAATATTGTAAAAACAGAACTGAAACAAGGGATTATTGTTTTTTTAAACGGTGATCTTGGCGCAGGAAAAACCACCTTAACACGAGGTTTTGTGCAAGGCATGGGACATATAGGTCATGTGAAAAGCCCAACCTACACCTTAGTTGAACCTTATGACTTACCTGACTGGCAAGTATACCATTTTGATTTGTACCGTTTAGCGGACCCTGAAGAATTAGAGTATATGGGCATTCGTGACTACTTTAATCACAACAGTTGTAGCTTTATTGAGTGGCCTGAAAAAGGTCAGGGTATGCTACCAGGCCCAGATATGATTATAGATTTAGCTTATCATGACGAGCAGCGCCAAATTTCGCTGCGGGCTATAAGTACTTTAGGTGAGCGCTTAATGTCAATTTTGGCAACATAGTTAGCCTTTGAGTTATCGATTGTTCGAGCATAGCGTTAAAAAATAATAAGAAAAATAACCAGCAAGCAGAGTTATTTCAAATAGTGTTATTGGTAGAGGTAATAGATTTAATGCGTGTAGCAATTTTTGCAAAAAATTTCACGGCAGTACTGATGCTCTGGTTTACCTTAGCAACGGCTGTCAACGCGAGCAATCGTATTGAAAGTGTGCGGATATGGCCTGCGCCTGAAAATACCCGTATTGTTTTCGATCTCAGTGAGAAACCTGATTTTAAATACTTTTCTTTACAATCACCTCAACGCTTAGTTATTGATTTCAAAAATAGTAAAAATAATGCTGCGTTAATGTCGGTGATAAAAGCCGATCGTCGGGTGAAAAAGATTCGCACCAGTACCCCACAACAGCAAGGCGCTACTCGCTTAGTATTAGAGTTAGCTGAGGACTATCGAGTTTCGGTATTTCCACTGGCACCTGCCGGACAATATAGTGATCGGCTAGTTATTGACCTTTATGACAAAAAAAGCCAGCCAATAGAAAAACACGACAATAACCAAGGTAAGCGCGATATTGTTATTGCTATTGTGGCAGGCCATGGTGGTGAAGATCCAGGTTCAATTGGTGCCGCAGGTACTTATGAAAAACGTGTTACTTTAAAAATAGCCCAAAAACTTGCCAATTTAATCAATCAAAAGCAAGGTTTAAAAGCGGTGATGATCCGCAGTGGTGATTACTATGTCGATCATAACCGTAAAACCGAGTTGGCTAGAAAGTCTAAGGCCGACCTACTCATTTCTATTCATGCCGATGCCTTCACCTCATCAAAACCTAGTGGTGCATCAGTATTAGTGCAAGCAACGCGTCGCGCCGACTCAGAATTTACTCGCTGGATACAAAATAGAGAAAAAAATTCAGAATTGTTAGGCGGAGCAGGAGAAACTATTCGCAAAACGAAGGATAATAACTTAGCGATTGCGCTTGGTGATATGAAAAAAGAATACACCATGGCCAGTAGTTATGACTTTGCTGAACATGTGGTTAGACAGCTGAAAAAAGTAACGAAATTACATAAAAAGAGGCCTGAACGCTTAAGTTTAGCGGTATTAAAGTCTTCAGATATTCCGTCAGTACTCATTGAAACCGGCTTTATTTCTAATCCACAAGAAGAAAGACGCTTAAATAATGCTAAGCATCAATACAAGTTAGCGAAAGCGATATACATCGCGGTTGATGACTACTTTTCTCATAATCCTCCCGATGGCACATTAATCGCGTCGACACGAGTGCGTGAGCATAGAATTAGTCAGGGTGAATCACTTTCTGTGGTGGCACAGCGTTATAAAGTTTCCATTCGACAACTAAAGGCAGTTAATAACCTAAAATCAAATGTTGTTAGAATTGGCCAAACCCTAAAAATTCCACAGGCAGATTAATTTCGGATGACCATTGCAATATTACCCGCTCGCCTTGCTAACCAAATTGCTGCAGGTGAAGTGGTTGAACGTCCAGCCTCGGTTGTTAAAGAGCTAGTCGAGAATAGTATCGATGCTGGCGCTACAACAATAAAAATTGATATTGAGAAAGGCGGCGCCAAGCGCATTCGTATTATCGATAATGGTCAAGGCATTGCAAAAGATGAATTGGCCTTAGCGCTAAGTCGACATGCCACTAGTAAAATTAAAGATCTTGATGATCTTGAGGCCATTAGTAGTTTGGGCTTTCGTGGTGAGGCATTAGCCAGTATTAGTTCTGTTGCTCGTTTAACCTTAACGTCTAAGCCTGAAGCGCAAGAGTCGGCATGGCAAGCGAATGCTGAAGGCCGTGATATGGCGGTCTCAGTTAAGCCTGCTGCTCACCCCAACGGCACAACAATTGATGTTAGTGACTTATTTTTTAATACTCCAGCACGGCGAAAGTTTTTACGCACCGAGAAAACAGAATTTGCCCACATTGAAGAAGTGATTAAACGCATTGCTTTGGCAAATTTTGCCATTAGTTTTGTGCTTTCACATAACCATAAAGTGATTAAACAATTCCGCGCTGCCAATTCATCAATGCAGCGCAGTAAAAGAGTTGCACAAATTTGTGGCCAAAAATTTATTGAGCATGCGATAGAATTAGACTGTCAGCATGAAGGCTTGCATTTACATGGTTGGATTGCACAGCCAAGCTTTCATCGTAATCAAAATGATCTCTGTTATAGCTACGTAAATGAGCGAATGATGCGTGACAAATTGATTAATCATGCTATTCGTCAAGCTTACGCGGATTTATTACCTAGTGATAGTTATCCAGCATTCGTGTTGTTTTTACAACTCGACTTTCGTGACGTTGATGTTAATGTTCATCCAGCAAAACATGAAGTGCGTTTTCATCAAGGGCGCTATGTTCATGACTTTATTTATTCCGTGTGCAATCGAGCCTTAAAAAATGACTTAGAGCTCAATGTTGATAGTAGTACAGGCGAAATTATATCGCCTGAGCGTAATGTCAACAATGAGCATGTACCTGCAGTTGAAGAATCCAGCTTTGTGACACCGCTTAGGGAAAAAAAGGGTGGCCAGCAAATTTTCGCTACCAATAGTTTTCAGCCATCAAGTCAAAATTCAGCATTAGCGGTTAGTAGCCAAGATTCTCCTGTTAGTAAGCATTCTTCATACTCTGCTCAAGCTAATATGCGACATTATTCTGCAAAAATTAATCCTCAGGCGAGTAAGGCTTATAGCGATTTAATGACACCGTTAGCTATTGATTCACAAGTAGCGGAAGCTGATTTAGTCAATGCAGTGACAAGTCCAACGTCAACAGCTACAGCAACGCCAGATGTCCAATTAATTCCGGGTGAAATGACTGAGGAGACAAAAATATTGTTTTGGCAAGCGCCGCATTATTTGGTTTTTCAACAGCGTCAGGAATTACGTTTACTGTCAGTGAATAAACTTGAACTTATGCTACGGTTGCAAACTGTTAAGCTACGCTGGCATGAAAAACTGGTTAGCCAGCCGTTATTGCTACCGATTAAAATTACCGTTAGTGAAAAAATCGCTAACTTCGTGCAAATTAACGCCAATCAATTTCAACATATAGGCATGGAAATTCGGCAGTTAAATAGCAAAAATTTGCAAATCAGACAATTTCCTGCTTTGTTGAGAAATAAAGATATCGCTACTAGTTTTGATATATTTATTAAGCAGTTAGATGTTGATAAATATGAAGGTGTCCATGCAGACATTGACTGGCAAATGGCGCTGGCAGCACTTATGTTAAGTGATGAAGCCAATCAAACACAGGCATTACAAGTTTGGCGAAATGCACAAAGTCATTTTAATTGTCAATTTGAACAGCAATTGCGCTTGAATTCTGTGGCAATAGACCTCACATCTTCTATAAATCTGTTAGAGTAAAATATTTCCAAAATGACTAACGCGGTAGATAAACAGCATAGTGACGCAAAACAGCCACCGGTTATTTGTTTAATGGGGCCAACGGCAGCAGGTAAAACAGCGTTAGCGATGGCATTATATGATGCGCTACCTTGCGATATTATTAGTGTTGATTCAGCGTTAGTTTTTAAAGGCATGGATATAGGGACAGCGAAACCAACGGCTAAGGAATTAGCGGCGTACCCACACCAGTTGGTCGATATTAGAGACCCTAGCGAGAGTTATTCTGCTGCTGACTTTTGCCAAGATGCCCTTAAAGCGATTGCAAAAAGTCGGGAAAAGGGTCGTATACCGTTATTAGTCGGCGGTACTATGATGTACTTTAAAAGTCTGATTGACGGAATTTCACCGTTACCAGAAGCGGACCAAAGTATTCGCAAAGCGATTGAGTTAGAAGCCGCTGATAAAGGTTGGCTTGCGATGCATGAGCAGTTGCAGGGTTTTGATGCTGTTTCAGCACAGCGCATTCATCCTAATGATCCGCAGCGACTAGCGCGTGCGATAGAAGTCTACCGAAAAACAGGTAATACTTTGACACAATTGACCGAAATAAAAGGTGATAAAGTCAGCGGAAATGTTTTACAGTTTGCTATTGCGCCGAAAGAACGTAGTGATTTACATGCTCGCATCGAATTACGCTTTAAACAAATGATAGAACAAAATTTTCAACAAGAAGTCATTGGGCTAAAAGCAAGAGGTGATTTGCATCTAGATCTACCTGCTATTCGTTGTGTGGGTTATCGACAAATGTGGCAGCATTTACAAGGTGATTATGATCACGATGAAATGGTTTTTAAAGGTGTTTGCGCGACTCGCCAGTTAGCAAAAAGACAATTAACTTGGTTACGAAGCTGGCAAAATTTACATTGGCTAGCGATGGAAGATAAAAATAATTTACAAGTTATTTTGTCGGCAGTAAGCAAACTTTAGACATTGATGTATAATTAAAATAGTTGAGCAGTAACCAGCTAGTTTTATTGAATAATTTAATAAAAAAAAAGACAGAATTTAACTTTACTAAAAATAACAAAAAGGGGCCAAATAATGGCAAAGGGGCAATCTTTACAAGACCCATTTTTGAATGCGTTACGACGTGATCGCATTCCGGTAGCAATATACTTAGTTAATGGCATTAAACTACAAGGGCAAGTAGAGTCATTCGATCAGTTTGTAATTCTACTTAAAAATACCGTCAGTCAAATGGTATATAAGCACGCTATCTCTACGGTAGTGCCAGCGCGAGCAGTAACTACTATGCCAGCCCCACAAGCCAATCAATCAGGCTACAATCAGGACTCAGAAGATTAATGGTAAAAGCTAGTATTGTATGGAGTCGCTCATTTGTTTGATAGATATCAAGCAGGTGAGCAGGCGATACTTGTTCATTTAGATTTCCCTGATGATAATACCTGCGAAGATCTACAAGAGTTTGAAATGCTTGTAGATTCAGCTGGGATAACCGCGTTAAATACGATTGTAGGTAAACGCAGTACCCCGCACCCGAAATATTTTGTTGGCACAGGTAAAGCGCAAGAAATCGCTGATGCTGTGCGAATGTTCGATGCGAATATTGTTTTATTTAATCATAGCTTATCGCCATCACAGGAAAAAAACATTGAAGCCTTGTGTGAATGCCGAGTTGTTGATCGCACAACCTTAATTTTAGATATTTTTGCCCAACGAGCAAGAACTCATGAAGGTAAATTGCAAGTAGAACTAGCGCAATTACGTCATATGAGTACACGACTGATCCGCGGTTGGACGCATTTAGAGCGCCAAAAAGGTGGTATTGGTTTACGTGGGCCGGGTGAAACGCAACTTGAAACCGATAGGCGTTTATTGCGTGACCGTATGGTCAATATTCGCAAGCGTTTAGCGAAAGTTGAAAAGCAAAGACATCAGGGGCGGCGGGCGAGAACTAGAGCTGAGATCCCAACTATTTCCTTAGTCGGGTATACTAATGCGGGTAAATCAACACTATTTAACAAAATAACGCAGGCGAATGTTTACGCAGCAGATCAATTGTTTGCCACTTTAGATCCAACTTTACGTAAAATTGAAGTGGATGAAGTTGGCCGCGTTATTCTTGCTGATACGGTGGGATTTATACGTCATTTGCCTCATGACTTAGTGGCAGCATTTAAAGCCACGTTAACAGAAACAAGAGAAGCAGAGTTATTGCTTCATATCGTTGATATTGCTGATGAACGACGTAGTGAAAATATTGAACAAGTAGAAGAAGTTTTAAAAGAAATAGAAGCGGGTGATGTTCCTCAATTAATCATTTGTAATAAAATAGACCGGTTGGATGATGTTGAGCCCAGAATTGATCGTAATGATCAAGGGCTACCTATTCGTGTTTGGTTGTCAGCGCAGCAAGGCATTGGCATTGAGCTTTTGTTTGCAGCACTGTCGGAACGTCTAGGTAAGCAAATCATTAAACAGTTACTTTGTTTACCACCAAGTGCCGGTAAACTTCGCGGTCAACTTTATCAGTTAAATTGTATTACCGGCGAACATTATGACGAGCAAGGTAATTGTTTATTAGATATCAAGTTACCTGTGAGAGAATGGCAGCAGTTACTAAAACAAGACGAAGCAGAAATAGAGCACTTTATTCAAACTTAACAGACTGATATATTAGATGAAACGCAGTGTTTTATCGTTTTTATAGCAGTTAGCGCATTAATTTTTTATAGCGGAGAATAGCATGGCTTGGAATGAACCGGGGAATAATGAGAAAGACCCCTGGAAAAACAAAGGTGGCAAAAATCAAGGTCCACCTGATTTAGATGATTTATTAAAGGATATCGGTAATAAATTTGGCGGTATTTTCGGTGGCAACAAATCAGGAGGCGGAACGGGGAAAAACTTTTCTAGTATCGGCGTCATGGTAGTGCTTATTGTGGCGATTTTAGTCTATGCCTTTGCTGGCTTTTTCACCATAAAAGAAGCTGAAAAAGGTATCGTTTTACGTTTTGGTCAGTATGCTGGCACGGTAGAACCTGGCTTGCGTTGGAAGTGGACATTTGCTGAGCGTATTATTCCAGTTGATATGCAAACCACACGTAACCTTCCTTCGTCGGGCTTCATGCTGACGAAAGATGAGAATGTTGTACGTGTTGAGATGGAAATTCAATATCGTGTTGTTGATTCACGTAATTACATCTTTAGCGTTACTAATGCCGATCAAAGTTTAAGCGAATCACTAGATAGTGCGTTGCGCTATGTTGTTGGTCACGCAAACATGGATGACATTTTGACTAGCGGTCGAGAAGCTGTTCGTCAAGCGGTCTGGAAAGAGCTGGAAAAAATTATCGAGCCATATAACTTAGGTTTGATCATTGTTGATGTCAACTTCAAGGATGCTCGTCCTCCAGAAGAAGTTAAAGACGCATTCGATGATGCTATCTCTGCACAAGAAGATGAAGTTCGCTTCTTACGTGAAGCTGAGGCATATGCTCGTGGTATTGAGCCGCGTGCTCGTGGTCGTGTTAAGCGTTTAGAGCAAGAAGCTTTAGCTTATAAAGCACAAATACTACTTGATGCTGAAGGTGACGTTGCTCGTTTTAACAAGTTATTACCTGAATATTTATCGGCACCAGAAGTTACCCGTCAGCGGATGTATTTAACATCGATGGAAAAAGTGTACAGCAACACCAGTAAAGTCATGGTTGATGTAGACGGTGGCAATAACATGATTTATTTACCACTTGATAAAATTATGCAACAGCAATCTGGTGGACAACGTGTGATTCAACAATCTACGCCGTCGATAAACCAATCGTCAAATAGCAATAATACTGCACCAACATTATCCGGTCGAAACGACCGTTTCAATAATGGGAGAGACTAAGCCATGAAGAATTTTATATTGGCAATTATAGCCTTAATACTCGTGCTAACGGTTTCGTCTGTTTTTGTGGTGATTGAAGGCCAACGTGGCATCGTGTTTGAATTCTCGAAAATTAAGCGTGACGGTGATACTGGTGACATGAAAGTCTACGAGCCAGGTTTACACTTTAAATTTCCGTTTATAAACACGGTACGCAAGCTTGATGCCCGTATTCAAACCTTAGATGACGCGCCAGATCGATTCGTAACATCTGAAAAGAAAGATTTAATGGTCGATTCATTTGTTAAATGGCGTATCGTTGATTTTTCTACTTACTATTTACGTACTTCAGGCTCTATAGATAATGCTCGTGCGTTATTGAAACAGAAAGTAAACAATGGCCTACGAACCGAAATAGGTACGCGTACCATTAAAGATATAGTTTCTGGCGAACGTGATGACATTATGGCAAAAGCATTAGAAAGTGCAGCAAGTAGCCGTGAAGATTTAGGTATTGAAGTGATTGATGTTCGTATCAAGGCTATCAACCTACCGACAGAAGTTAGTACCTCGATTTATGAACGTATGCGTGCTGAACGTACCGCTGTGGCGAAAGAGCATCGCTCACAAGGTCAAGAGCAAGCAGAAATCATTCGTGCAACTATTGATGCTAAAGTGACTGTAATGTTAGCAACAGCGCAGAAGAACGCACAAGAAATTCGTGGTGAAGGTGATGCCTTAGCAGCGAAAGTTTATGCAGATTCATATAGCCAAGACGCAGAGTTTTATAATTTCTTTCGTAGCTTAGAAGCTTACGAGAAAAGTTTTAGTTCTAAAAGCGATATCTTAGTGGTTAAACCTGATAGTAACTTCTTTAATTACCTAAAAGATGGTAAGAAAGCTAAGTAACTTCAGTTAAACTGTGATTAAAAAGCCATGACATTGTCATGGCTTTTGTGTTTTTATAGTTCAGATAGTTAAAAATAGCGTAACTGCGCTGTTGATGTCTTTCTGGCATAAGGAAATATAATGTTATCTACGCTGCTAATGGCACTTGCTATTGCGTTAATTATTGAAGGGCTGATCCCTGCTCTTTTTCCGAATAAATGGCGTGCTTATGTTTTAAAATTAGCTAATGAACCGGTCAATACTATTCGTCAAATAGGTATTTTTTTAGTATTAATTGGTCTGGTACTCGTTTGGGCACTAAATTAATTACTTTGCTAACTCTAGACTATCAAAAGCTTTTTTTTTATCGCATTAAAAATCAGCAATTATTGCTTGGACTCAATATTGATATTTGATAGAATCCCCGCCTAATTTTCTTACCAATATGTGAACATGGGTAAAAACGTCGTAGTTCTAGGCACCCAATGGGGTGACGAAGGTAAAGGTAAAGTCGTCGACTTACTTACTGATAAAGCTAAATATGTAGTGCGCTATCAAGGTGGCCATAATGCTGGTCATACACTAGTCATTAACGGTGAAAAAACCGTTTTACACCTTATTCCATCTGGCGTGTTACGTGATAACGTAAAATGTTTAATTGGTAACGGTGTTGTTCTTTGTCCTAAAGCACTAATGACAGAAATGGCAATGTTAGAAGAGCGTGGCGTACCCGTACGTGACCGTCTTTTAATTAGCGATGCATGTCCGTTAATTCTTCCTTATCACAATGCATTAGATGCAGCTCGTGAAAAAGCACGCGGTAGCAAAGCTATCGGGACTACAGGTCGTGGTATTGGTCCAGCTTATGAAGATAAAGCTGCCCGTCGTGGTTTACGTGTTGGTGATTTATTTTGCGCAGAATCATTTGCCGTGAAATTAAAAGAAATTATGGAATACCATAACTTCGTATTGACGCATTATTACAAAGCTGAACCGGTAAGCTATGAAGAAGTACTTAGCGATGCTATGGCGGTCGCTGAAACCATTAAAAGTATGGTTGCTGATATCTCTGAAATGCTAGATCAAGCGCGTAAAGCGGGTGAATCTATCATGTTTGAAGGTGCACAAGGTACCTTGCTTGATATTGACCACGGTACATATCCCTATGTAACTTCGTCTAACACCACTGTCGGTGGCGTTGCTACGGGTAGCGGTTTTGGTCCATTGTACTTAGATTACGTTCTTGGTATTACTAAAGCATACACAACACGTGTGGGTTCAGGTCCGTTTCCAACAGAATTAAGTGACGAAGTTGGTCATCACTTAGGTACTGTAGGCCATGAATTTGGCGCTACCACTGGCCGTGAACGTCGTTGCGGCTGGTTTGATGCTGTGGCAATGCACCGCGCCGTGCAAGTGAATAGCATTAGTGGTTTTTGTTTAACTAAGCTTGATGTGTTAGATGGCTTAGAAACCTTAAAAATCTGTATTGGTTATAAAACGGCAGAAGGTGACGTGATCACTGTGCCACCAACCGCAGCTGAAGGTTACGAAAAAATCACCCCAGTGTACGAAGAAATGCCAGGTTGGAGCGAAACCACTGTTGGTGCTACTTCTATTGACGCTTTGCCAGCAAACGCGATTGCTTACATTAAACGTATTGAAGAAGTGACCGGTGTTCCTATTGATATTATTTCAACTGGCCCAGACCGTGTTGAAACCATGATTTTAGTTAATCCATTTGACGAATAATTAAATTCCACGTTTTAATTACTTTTTAAAAACCACCTTTAGGTGGTTTTTTTATCGCTGAAATTGGCTAATTATTCATTTTCAAGACTGCGAATGTAATGGCTATTACATCGGCACTGCAATGTAAAATGTCGGCAATGATTTTGTCCATCAGGTTAACCAGTTTAGTTTTAGCTTAGTGGTATGGCTATCAGTAACCTTAGGGGAACTGCAGCTAAATTCTGTTATCTGTCGTGAAATGATACAAAGGTGAGTCGTTTTTTAAGTAAAACAGCGGGTTTAAACTAAAGTTTTATAATTAATTTACTTATGCTCAAATAGGACACCCTAGTGGCTATTTTCATATGAATAGTTAAGGTTTTATGCTGAATATTCAGCTAAGTTATGTGAAATATGAAACAGCTAAGGCTATATTATTTGTAGCTTATAGCGAATTAATATCTACAAAATAGCTTGAATTTAACCTGTGCATTGCAATAACATAGAAAACAATGATACTGAATATAACCATAATGAATTGTTGCAGCTGCAACATTAGTTATAGCAATTGCAGCAAGTAAATGATTATCTATTCAATTACGATTAACACTAAACTCACGTATTAGGAATTTACATGACAGATTTTCGCCAACAAGCACTTGATTATCACGCCTTTCCGACACCGGGCAAAATTAGTGTTGAATTAACCACACCAGCTGAAACTAGCGAAGATCTCTCACTGGCTTATAGTCCTGGTGTTGCCGAGCCTGTTCGCGCCATTGCTGAAAACCCTGATGATGTTTATAAATATACTGGCAAAGGTAATACCGTTGCGGTTATTACCAATGGCACGGCTATTTTGGGTTTAGGTAATTTAGGGCCAATGGCCGCTAAACCTGTTATGGAAGGTAAAGCGTTATTGTTTAAGCGTTTCGCCGGCATTAACTCTTTCGATATAGAAGTTAAGCATAAAACCGTTGAAGACTTTATTACTACTGTGGCAAATATTGCGGACAGCTTTGGCGGCATCAACTTAGAAGATATTAAAGCGCCTGAGTGCTTTGCGATTGAAAAAGCCTTGATTGAACGCTGTAAAGTACCGGTATTCCATGATGACCAACATGGTACAGCTATCGTAACGGCAGCAGGTATGATCAATGCGCTAGAAATTCAAGGTAAAGAGCTTCGCCATGCCAATATTGTTTGTATGGGCGCTGGCGCGGCCGCAATTGCTTGTATGGAATTGCTGATTAAATGTGGCGCCCAACGTGAAAAAATCTATATGCTCGATACCAAAGGCATAATTCACACCCGCCGAGACGACCTGAACGAATACAAAAAATTATTTGCCAATAACACCGATAAACGTACCTTAGAAGATGCTATTGACGGTGCTGACGTGTTTGTTGGTGTCTCTGGACCGAATGTATTGTCAGCAGAGCATGTTAAGCTTATGGCGGCTAATCCGGTGATTTTTGCTTGTTCTAACCCTGATCCAGAAATTAAGCCTGAACTTGCCTTAGCAACACGTGATGATTTAATTATTGCGACCGGGCGTTCTGATTACCCAAATCAAGTAAACAACGTACTTTGTTTTCCATTTATCTTCCGTGGCGCTTTAGATGTACGCGCACGTACCATTAATGATGAAATGAAAATCGCTGCGGTACACGCTATTCGCACGTTAGCAAAAGAAGTTGTACCAGCTGAAGTATTAGCGGCTAGCGGCAGCGAAAGTTTGAGTTTTGGTAAGGGTTATATTATTCCGAAACCTATGGACTCACGCTTACGTTCAGCAGTTGCAATTGCGGTTGCCCAAGCGGCAGTGGATTCTGGTGTTGCAGCGCTACCTATGCCGGAAAACTATAACGGCTAACAATGCATGCGATGTGATAAAAATTAATTACATCCATATGTAGCTAAAATTAGGCGCCACGAGGCGCCTTTTTTGTATCAACATGGTCAATTTTTGGCTGTAGTACGCTAAAATCCCTTCACCTAAGTAATGACAATAAGTGGAAAAAAACATGAGTATGCCAATCAAACAAAGCATAGCGAATATTGCGTTAGTGGTCGAAAGCTACGATGACGCGATTGCATTTTATACTAAAAAATTAAACTTCCAATTGATTGAAGATACTGACTTAGGTGCTGGCAAACGTTGGGTGCAAATATCACCACCCAATTCCAATGGTAGCAATATACTGCTGGCTAAAGCGAGTAATGACCAACAAAGCCAAGCCGTTGGCAACCAAGCGGGTGGACGAGTATTTTTATTTCTACAAACCAATGATTTTTGGCGTGACTACGAGCAGATGAAAGCCAAGGCGTCGAGTTTACTGAGCAGCCACGCACTGAAGCGTATGGCACAGTGGTAGTGTTTAAAGATTTATATGGCACGAAATGGGATTTGCTGCAGTTGAACGATGCAAGCTGGTAGCTTGTTAAGTATCATTAATTTGGGGGAGTAACACGCTCCATAATACTGGCTCTGCTTTGCGCTTTATAAATCTTAATCTGCTAAATTATGACAATAAAAAAGGCGCATCAAGCGCCTTTTATCATTTATAAACCACTGGGCTGACATCTATCTAATCTTCAATTTCAGCTTCGTATTGACTAAAGTCAGTGACACCTTGTGCTGCTAAGGCTTTGCGAACACTCGCTGGTAATTTTTGTGTGTTGTCTTTTGCTAAGTCACCATCGTCTGGCAAAGGTTGGCCAGTAAAAGCATGTAAAAAAGCTTCACATAATAGTTCGCTGTTAGTGGCATGACGTAGGTTGTTGACCTGACGACGTGTTCTTTCATCGGTTAGCACTTTTAACACACGTAAAGGGATAGACACGGTGATCTTTTTTACTTGTTCACTTTTCTTCCCGTGTTCGGCGTATGGGTTAATATATTCGCCATTCCACTCTGCCATGAATATTCCTTAATGCTTAATTAATTGCGATAAACCTATAACTTGTTATATCTAGCTAATATACCAGTGAGCTATAAGTTTATTCTTAACTGCTGATTTTACTGGTTGTGGGGCGTGAGTCAATAACGAATGTGTAGAAGTTTAGATGTCTAAAGTACTTGACTGTACAAGTTTAAATGTTTAGATTGATAGACGTCTACACATCTAAAGATGAAAACGTCTAAATTGGAGCGCTAATGAGTAAGAAAAAAATCGCCACTACCGCTGTTCGAGCAGGTATTAATAGCGACCAACACCATGGTGCTGTTATTCCGGCTATTCACCTTTCAAGCACCTATGCACTTAAAGGCTTTAATGAAAAACGGCAGTTTGATTATTCACGCACCGGTAACCCAACGCGTGCTGTTTTTGCTCAAGCCATTGCTGATTTAGAACAAGGTGCTGTCGGTATTGTTACCAGTACCGGCATGTCGGCAGTACATCTTATTTGTCAGCTACTAAATACCGACGATACCGTGGTTATTCCTTATGATTGTTATGGTGGCAGTTTTCGCTTATTTACCCATTTGGCAAAACGCGGGCTATTTAATTTAGTGGTGGTTGATCAAAGTGATCAAGTGGCTTGGTTGCAAGCCTTAGCAACAAAACCTAAGTTAGTGTTAGTCGAGTCACCAAGTAATCCGCTGTTACGCTTAGTCGATATTGCCGCCATTGCCGAACAAGCACACCACGTTGGTGCATTGGTAGCAGTTGATAACACTTTTTTATCACCGGCCTTGCAACAGCCACTTTTACTTGGGGCTGACATGGTTTTTCATTCTACGACTAAATATATCAATGGTCACAGTGATGTTGTTGGCGGCGTATTGGTTACCAAAGCGCAAGCCTTAGGCGATGAACTCGCTTGGTGGGCAAATTGTATTGGCATTACCGGCTCTGCATTTGACAGTTACTTGGCCTTGCGTGGTTTGAAAACGTTGCCGATACGGATGAAACAGCATCAAATTAATGCCAATGCTGTAGCAGCTTTTCTGCAAAATCATAGTGCTATTGAACAGGTATATTTTCCAGGTTTAGTCGATCACCCACAACATGAGTTGGCGAAAAAACAGCAGTATGACTTTGGCGCTATGATGAGCTTTGAGCTTAAAGGCGGTGTCGAGGCGGTGAAAGT
Organism: uncultured Colwellia sp.; assembly: GCA_963977145.1. Classification (GTDB taxonomy): domain Bacteria; phylum Pseudomonadota; class Gammaproteobacteria; order Enterobacterales; family Alteromonadaceae; genus Cognaticolwellia. Next base: position 20,454 of record CAXBNP010000022.1, on the reverse strand, counting down.
ATTTTTTGATCAGCTGAATTTTTTCACCCTTGCACAATCATTAGGCGGCGTTGAAAGTTTGATCAGTCACCCGTCGACCATGACCCATGCGGGTATGGACATTGAAGCACAACTAGCGGCTGGTATTACTCAGTCACTGGTGCGAATTTCAGTCGGTATTGAAGATATCGACGACATCATCGCCGACCTTGAACAGGCGCTTGATGCTAGCCAAGTTTAAAAATAAAAAATAAAAATTAAGCATTCAGATATGGTAACCCAATGACAGTTTCAAATGTAGCGGCCAAGCTTACGCCGTCAAAAAATCAGTTAGTAAAAACTGCCTGTAATGTTCATAAATTTGGCGGCAGTAGTTTAGCCACTAGTGCTTGTATTGAGCGCGTTATTGATATTATTCGCCAACATTGTCAGTTAAATGATGTCGTGGTGGTGTCAGCTAATGGTGATATTACGGATGCACTCTTTAGTATTTACCAACTTGCGGTTGAATATGTATCGACACAGCAAGATAACCCGACGCTAAACGATGATAGCGAAACAATTAAAATCATTGCTCAGCAATTTAATAACGAACTTAGCGCCTTAGCAACAAGACAAGCGGATTTATTGAGCGCATTACTCAATACGAATAATGCGCGGCGTTTAACATCGGTGTTATCTGAAGATATTAAAGCCATTCGCCATGCGTTGTTTTCTAGGCCATGGGCTTTTCAAAATGACTTACTGGCGTTTGGTGAAGTTTGGTCGGCCCGACTCCTTTCTGCCGCACTTAATGAACGCGTTTGCCCAAGTTATATGTTGGACGCAAGGGAGTTTCTATTACTGGTCGAAGAAAAAAACTGTGTGATTGATTATGCCAGTAGTAAACAGAGCTTTATACAAGTACAACGGCAGGAAAGTTTAGTGGTTGTTACCGGTTACATTGCGCGTAACCAACAAAATGAAACTTGCACGTTAGGACGCAACGGTAGCGATTATTCAGCGACAATAATGGCTGCCATATCACGGGCGCGTAATGTTACGCTTTGGACTGATGTTGATGGTATTTATAGTGCTGACCCCCGCGTTGTGCCGCTAGCGAGAAAACTCCACCGTTTACCTAATGCTGTAGCCAATGAGCTTGGCCGCTTGGGTAATCCAGTATTACATGCAAAAACCTTACAACCCTTAACAAACCATAACACCCACTTACATATTGCCAGCAGTTTTGCGCCCGACATTAGTGGTAGTGAAATAGGTAAGTTTGGACAAATAGCAAAGCAAGAATTATCGGTTACCCATCTAAATGATTTGATACTCGCGCAATCAATTAGTTTGCAAGGGGACTCAGGCAAGCTTGCGGTAAACGAGTTTTTGCCAGTATGTTACAACCTAAATGAAGGCTACTTGGTGGTAACTCAAACGCAGCAAAAAGACTTAAGCCAATGGCTCGCCTGCCACGGCAACCAAGTATCGTTTAAACCCGTTGCCATTATTGCCGTTGTGGGTTATCAGGTAGCAAAACAAGGCGATATGCGTGCTCGTTTCAAAAGGGCATTGCGGCACCAAGCTACCCTACACTTTGTCCAAAGCCCTAATCAGCATAGTTACATTGCGGTATTACCTGATATTTGCACTGGGGAAGCGCTCAATAGTATTCATGGCGATATGACCAAAGATGCGAAAAACATTGCCTTGGTGGTGGTAGGTGTCGGCAATATTGGCCAACGATTTTTAGCTCTGCTGCCAACACAGCTAGCACGATTGCCGGTTTTGGAGAATGTGCACTTAGTTGGACTCGTTGGCGAAACTAAAGCGTTAATTAATATTGATGGTATCGATGTAACCAACGCATTTGAAAGTTATCAACAGGCGAAAGCGTATCAAAGTGAAGAGCTGGTTGACTGGTTAACTCACCATCCTTATGATGAATTGGTGGTGGTAGATATCACACCGAGTGAAGACTTTAGCCAGCTTTATCAGCACTTTTTTAGCCAAGGTATTCATGTTATTGGTGCCAATAAATGGGCGGCTTCCTCGTCGACTGAAAATTATCAAAAGCTCCTCAGTACGGCGAAAAAAAATAACAGTTTGTGGCTTGGAAATACTACCGTTGGCGCAGGCTTACCGATAAACTCGACCATTGCCGAACTGATCAATAGTGGCGATGTGATCACGGAAATTTCTGGCATATTCTCGGGTACATTATCTTGGCTATTTCAGTATTACGACGGCCAAACACCGTTTTCTGAGCTATTATCGAACGCATTAGCACAAGGGTTAACAGAGCCAGATCCGCGCGAGGATTTATCCGGGCGAGATGTGCAACGAAAACTGCTTATTCTAGCGCGTGCGGCCGGCTTTGAATTATCATTAGAGGATATTGATTGCCAGAATTTGGTGCCTGAAGCGTTACGGGATATACCATTAACTGAGTTTCTCACTAGAACCTTAGAACTCGATGAGATTTTTTTACGACGTTTTGAACAGGCTAAATCTCAAGCCTGTGGCATACGCTATGTTGCACGCTTTGCTAGTGAAAATAATCAGCTTAGTGCGAAAGTAAGTTTAGAAGAGCTCAGCAATAGCGACGCCTTTAGCCAGTTAACACCGTGCGATAATGTCTTTCAAATTAAAAGTCAGTGGTATCAAGAAAATCCATTGATTATCCGAGGTCCAGGGGCAGGGCGTGATGTTACAGCGGGTGGTATTCATGCGGATTTAGTCACTATTTGTCAGCAACTTAGCCATCGTCATCAGCAAGTGAAGATTAAAGGTTTACATTAGTAACGGGCTATTTGGTATTGAGATAGAGATTTTATATGACTATTTAGCGCCTGTGTTATCAACACAGGCGCTAACATTACATTGTTAACTGATGTTGCTCCGATTAGTCTTGAATTATAAGTCGAAATCTACGCTGTAGCTGATAACAAAGTTCACATCCCCGTCAGCGCCATCAAGGTCGGTATCAGATATCGCAAAGCTAAAACCGTCTTTACTTAAACTCACACCATAATCAATATAATCGCCACCGGCTGCAAAGTCATAGCTACCGATATGAAATGCTAACGCTAAGCCGGGAGAAACTTCAAAAGCCGCATCGGCAGAAATGTAGCTGTCGTCACCAAAGTCACCGTCAGCATCAGAGTCGACCAAGGTGTTGTAAGTAATTGAATAAGCGTTGTAAGAAAGAGAGACATTTACTTCACTAAAATCGGCATCAGCGTCTTTATCGTAGCCATAATAAATATAGCCGACGCTATAACCGAACCCATTATCTAAGACACCAGAATAGGCGGCATAAACATCGAGTTCGTAGGTCATGTTTTCAGCCCAGTCGGCATTAGATGCCCACACGCCAGCAGAAAACCCTGAGGTATTTTCAAAATCAATACCACCAGACACCGCAGCGGCATTGGTGGTTTGGGTCACACCACGCCATAAATAATTACTAGTTGCTGCGGCATTTGCTGATAAGCCCTCAACCGCATGTGCTGACGTTGCCATAAGTGCAGAAGTAGTTAATATCATTGAGATTGATAGCGAAGTGATTGTTTTTTTCATCTTGAGTCCATTAAGTTTTTATAATTGCTAAGGACATTGCAAAGACAGTGCCTGTATCGAATAATTTATATAAAATAACTGTTTATCATGTGGTTAAGGTGGGTTCCTGGTTTTTTATTGATTTATTTTCTGTCTTGCTTGTGCGCTATTGGTGCAAAAGTATTGGCTGATGTACAAATAAAGTGCATAGGCTGAACAGACATATTATTAATATTTAGCCTATAGCTGCTTGGTTCTATGGTCTTAAAAATAGACTTTTGTCGCTGATCTCAGTCGCAAAACTAAGACAATTAAGTTAAAGTAGCGCAAATTTTGTCGAGGTTATCACTATGTCTGATTTTTTAATTGCTCCATCTATCTTATCTGCAGATTTTGCTCGTTTGGGCGAAGAGGTTGCCAACGTGCTCAGCGCGGGTGCTGATGTCATTCATTTTGATGTGATGGATAATCATTTTGTGCCTAATCTCACCTTTGGTTCAATGATCTGTAAGTCACTGCGAGATTACGGTATTACCGCACCGATTGATGTCCATCTAATGGTAAAGCCAGTTGATAGCCTGATCCCAGATTTTGCTAAAGCGGGCGCTGATATTATTACGTTTCACCCTGAAGCTAGCGACCATATTGATAGAACCTTACAGCTGATTAAAGATCACGGCTGTAAAGCCGGTTTAGTATTGAACCCAGCAACACCATTGCATGTATTAGATTTTGTTATGGATAAACTTGACGTTATTTTATTAATGTCAGTTAATCCAGGATTCGGTGGCCAATCGTTTATTCCAACGACCTTAGATAAGCTGCGTTTAGTGCGTGAGAAAATTGATGCCAGTGGTTATGATATTCGTTTACAAGTTGACGGTGGCGTTAAAGCTGACAATATTGCCGACATCGCAAAAGCCGGCGCTGATATGTTTGTCGCCGGTTCGGCTATTTTTTCCAAGCCAGATTACCAAGTGGCCATTGATGAAATGCGCGCCGAGCTTGCGAGCGTAAAATAATAATTAACACATTAAATAATTTAAAGAAATTGAAGGATAACAAATGAGCAAACCTATTGTATTAAGTGGCTGCCAGCCGTCAGGCGAGTTAACTATTGGTAATTACCTTGGCGCGTTAAAGCAATGGGTGGACATGCAAGATAGTCACGAATGCTATTACATGTTGGTTGATCAACACGCGATTACCGTGCGTCCTAAGCCAGATGATTTACGTAAAGCGACATTAGATGGTTTAGCTTTGTACTTAGCTTGTGGTGTTGATCCAGAGAAAAGCACCATTTTCATTCAGTCACATGTGCCCGAGCACGCACAATTGAGTTGGGTATTAAATTGCTACACTCAAATGGGTGAGCTAAACCGCATGACACAATACAAAGATAAATCGGCCAAGTCTGAAGCCAATATGAATTCAGGTTTATTTACTTATCCAGTACTCATGGCCGCAGATATTTTATTATACGGCGCCAATAAAGTACCAGTTGGTGATGATCAAAAACAACATTTAGAGTTAGCTCGTGATATCGCGACGCGTTTTAATAATTTGCACGGTGAAACTTTTAAGGTGCCAGAACCTTATATTCCAGAGTTTGGCGCACGTGTCATGAGTTTATTAGAGCCAACGAAAAAAATGTCTAAGTCTGATACCAACCCAGGTAACTTTATTGGTTTGTTAGAAGACACCAAGAAAATCACCAAGAAAATTAAACGCGCGGTTACTGACTCTGATGAGCAAGCCAATATCTATTTCGATATTGCTGAAAAACCAGGCGTGTCTAACTTATTGTCGCTTTTATCTTGTACCACAGGTAAATCAGTGGCTGAACTAGTGCCTGACTATGAAGATAAAATGTATGGTCACTTGAAAGGCGATGTTGCTGAAGCTGTGGTTGCTTTATTAGCACCTATCCAAGAACGCTATCATCAATTTCGTAATGACCAAGCTTACTTAGATGAAGTTATGCGCAAAGGCGCTGAGAAGGCTTCTGCACGTGCCAGTAAGTTGCTTGCTGAGGTTTATCAAGCGGTTGGTTTTATCGCCAAACCTTAACTATAGCGGATCGTTAAAAAGACAAAAAAGCCTGAAACTATTCAGGCTTTTTTATCTTTAAAAACGTGCAGTTTTCACCGTACTATTCTTTACTATCTTCTGCAGCGATTTTTGCCGCCTTTTCAAATAACTTACTGCTGTCATTAACAAAGGTCTCAACATCACTACTAGGCGCAAACAAAAAGGCCGGCGACATAATTGTGGTATCAAACTGTGGTCGCGGATTAAATTCTGGCTGCTTACTCATTTGAATGATGACGCTGCCGCCAAACAACAATAATACTAAGCTTAGAGCGACAACATTTCTGCGACGCAAGGTCATATGAAAACCGACATAACAGTTCAGCCAAAATAAGCAAAACGCTAGTATCAAAGGGATAATGGCAAGAGTCCACAACATGGAAAAGTTGCTTGAGCTATTAAAGTGCACAATGTTTTCAAAAATATCACTAAGCCACATTAAATTAAAAAAGATAAAGCAAATGCCCATTTGCGTCCAAAAACGCGCGTCGTGCTTGGTTAAATGCGATATTAATGCAATACCAGCAGGCCATAAGGCAAACCCTAAAGTTAAGCCGATGGTTGGCACGAGCATTTGCGTTAAGGTGACTTCATTGGCATTATTTAAATTAATAATCCAACCAGCAATAAAGGCAAACAAAGTCATGCTTAATGCCAGTGCCATCGGGTGACGCGCAATATTAATTAAGCCTTCGAACGGGCTAATAGCAATGCTTTGAGAAACCGGATGACTGGGAAAAACAAAACGCACTTGGCTTTTGCCAATACTGATAATATCGCCAGAGCGCACTTTGTGTTGAATAACATTGCCTTTATTCTCTGCAAGGTAACTGCCATTAATCGAGCCTTGATCATCAACTAGCCAGTCTTCGCCATTAAAATGTAATTGTAGGTGATCAGCACAGACATGTGGGTCACTAATGATAATGTCGTTGTCGTAACCTCGGCCAATAGTAATGTTATTGCTGGCAAACTTATGACGACTTAATAATTTGTGACCGTGACTGAGCTCTTCAATAATTATTTCCATGAAACCGACTCCATAAATTTAGCCAAAAACGCTAAAGAGCTTTCTTGAGCAACACCTGAAATAGTAAAATGACTCAGCAGGGCGTATTGTTCATGATCAATTGATATACCAATGTAGAGCACGTCATAAAGCGCTGGAAAGGCTTTATAGGCGCGAGTACAAAATATCGATTTATTATTAATATTGCTGTCTGTTGGCCTAACTATATCGTGATGGCATTGGTATTCAGTAACATCATCTTTACCCGCTTGATTACCCGGTGCCACTTGGTTTAATTGACGCTCAAAAATATGGTAAAACTTAGTGCTGCCAATTTTATCTGATTCCATATAACGGTATTCCATTTCTAAAGAACCGGTAAAAAAATCAGACGAAATATAGGTGTTTTCATCTAAATCGCAATTGGCTACGGCGGCCATAATTTGCGCATCGACTTTATCTGAGTTTGATTCACCCCAACAACGAACAAAAGGCACATCAATGGTGGGAATGAGTCCTCGGCCTAATTGTTTGAGCTGCCAATCACTGTTAAGTATGGTGGTGATTAATTTTTCTTGATTTTGCATCAGCTGAGCGGCCATTTGCTGTTCAATACTGGTCGGCGGACTCTGTTTAAATGCTAGGTAAAGCGCAAGTAATTTATCGTGCGGTACTAAAAAGCCGATTTGATTACCCGACGTGGCAACATTTATTCCCACCACTTCGGTATTTTTATTTACTACTGGGCCACCACTCATGCCTGAGTTTACTGAGCCAGTAAAATGAATACGGTCGTTAAATGACTCATTTTTCAAACCATTGTATGTACCCGGTACAACGATCATACCTAAATCATGCGGGTTACCGAGTGAAAAAAGCTCCTCTCCTTTAGTCGGAGCTTGCTGGGCAATATGAAAAAATGGCATTGGCGCACTTACATCACGCTGTACTATGGCTAAGTCATTAATGACATCAACACTCTTTAGAGTTAGCGCAGCTTTGTTGCCTTTGTGATCTAAATATTCAATGGTGTATTTTTGTGGATGACGTGCAAAACCTGAAATTACGTGATAATTAGTCGCGATAAGACCATCACTGCTAATTTGAAAACCTGAACCAATAGATGACTTTTCACCGCTGGCTTTGTCGATTAAGCGAATTTGATAAAGTGAAGGGGCCAGTTGTTTAAAAATTTCTTCGGCCTGCTCAACTGCAACACTGAATGTACTAATGCACATCAGTAGCAGAGCAAAAATTGCTTTCATTGCCTGTCCTTTTGTTATTATTACGTAAGGGCTATTGAATATTTGAGCCTGTACTAACCCTTTGGTTCATTTTGCCTTGAATGCTCAACGCTCGGCTACCATTGTGCCACTGTAATCTAATTTGTCATCCTTTATCCGGCCAATGAGGCTTATCTTCTGTAACAAGCGTGGCAAAAAGCAAAACCAATACCCCGATAGTTGAAAATAGCGTCATATGTTTTATATCCTTTCAAGTTTAATGACATCAACCCTATTAACCTAGACTAATCATATGGCGAAATATAAAGTCTATTTGGATTAAGCACCCGTGCTAAAGGGGAAAATATCATTAGCTAAAAGGTGAAACCTAACCAAATTTTTGCCTATGCGAGTCTATTTACAATGGCATTCTATAGATATGCAATTTTTGCTTAGTTTGATCGGTAAATATATAATCAGCAATAGTAGCGACTAAAGTCGCGCCAGATTTTAACGCAATGTTAATACTGGCATAATTTTGTTCAAGACATCTGAATTCAATCACTTTAGCGCCACTGCCATGCAGAATCTCTGGGAGTTTTTGGATGACTTTTCTGATAACACCATGTCCTTGAGCGGCACTAGCTAACCAATAACCTAACTCAGCGATAAAAGAGTCAGGGCAAACAGACTTGATAGCAAAAATACCACTTACACGGTCTTTAAAGTAGATTTTGAACCAACGAGCACCACTTATACCACTATTGATCCTGTCCGATAGGTAATGCTGCGCGGATTTAAGACAGTTTACCTCTTTAACCCAATACAAAAATTTATCTAAGTTAACTCTATTGCCATTGACCAAGTTTAAGATTTCCACCGCGTCAGTAACCAGTAGTGGAGATAATTTTATTTGTTCGGTAATTTGAATATGCAATATCCTTTCCTAGTAAATCTATCTCCCAATATCGGGCGAATTATTTGTTGGTTAAAATGTTGTTGAATGAGAGTAGCTTAATGTTTAGCATCAGTTTAAGTAACTTGCATAAATAATATAGGAATATTGAGCGCGGTTACTTAGGTGTTGATTGCACATTGCGTTTCAGCGTTAACTTCATCCGCAGTTAGAATAGACTGATTAATTTTATATTGCATATAAATAACGTGAAAAAAAGAGCTCAGCAATGGATTAAGCCAAAGTCTATCGCCTTTTGAAACAGAATTTATATTATTGATTCTGTTTCTTACTTTAATAATCCATATTAAATGAAATACCGATGACACCGCATGCATTAATTTCGAAAAAATAAGCAAGGCTTGATCACCGTCAGTGCTGAAGAAGATAAGCAGGCTGATAAACGAAATTAAATGAATCACAATGGCAGTGTGCATAAACCAATGTGGAATTGGCGCCGTGACTGCTTTATTCACTTTATTGGAAAATGTGTAGAGTTTGAAAATAACATAAAGACCGAATGTTAAAATGCATAGCGCAGCTATTTTGAGCACAGATGCAACCTCAAAAGTATCCCTTAATTTATCCTTATCCATCAATCGTCCTTAATATTAATTTTGTTAGTCATGTATTAATGAGGATGGTAATGAATAAACTCAACTATATATAATCTTCAGGCGCGTTTTAGTATGCATTGGCACTACTTTGTATAAAGCTAGTGCTATTTTATCTTGTTGAAAATCATGAAACAGCATAGGCTATAGCTAATTTACTCTAGATCGCAGTGTTGAAGTCATGGATAGCTTACAAGCAAAGCATTATTTACAAAATAAAGTTGAAGCAATTGAATATTTTCCTTTTGGTTCTGATGTCAGTGTTTTTAAAGTAAAGCATAAAATGTTTGCCACGTTAGCGTTAGGTAAAGGTAATGAAAAAGGCACTGATGGTAAAATGGCGGGACATTACTGTATCAACTTAAAATGTGATCCGGTTGAAGCTGTTATGTTGCGAGATATTTTTGCTGCGGTTATTCCGGGCTATCATATGAACAAATCACAATGGAACACGGTGATTTTAGATGGTTCAATCCCACAAGGTGAAATTGAACGTATGATAGATAATTCTTATATGTTGGTGGTCAGTAAAATGACCAAGAAAGATCAGCAGTCGCTTTTAATCCAACTTTAACAAATGCTAAACCAATAAACGCCACTTAACGAGATAATAAAACATTGCTACTTTGTTAAAAACCTCATTTTGCTTTGTCACTGCATTAGTCATTGTGCTTTTACTATTGTTGATGGTGTCAGCCAATAACAGTCCAGCGCTTTTAACGGAAAGTGCTGCAGCCAGTAAGGTGTTAATACAGGACGTTAATCAAGTGATTGATAGCCATGTTGTGTTAATTAACGCTAACCAAGCGGCTAATTTTAATCACTTCAAGCAACTCAGTATTGAATATGTTTTTGTCGTTGCTCTGGCACTGTTTTTTGTTTCGGCGCTATATTATCGACGCTTCAAATCTACCGTATTACCTCCTCCTTGGGACCTACTGTTAAAGCGCAACCCGCGCATTACCCTTTCTGGCTGGAAAGTCAGTAACTTGTTGTATAAAGCTAAATTACGCGACCAATAATATTTTTTATTTTTGTGCTTTATGTCTGCTGAACTCTGTTCAGTTAGACAATTTATTGTATTAATAATAAAGGTAAAAAATGAAACTTATAAAGGTCATTGTGTTAGCTATGCTCTGTTTAAATGCTGGTGTGATTCAAGCTACTGCTTGGCAATCAACTACGTCACTGCCGAGCTTAACAAAACATTATATTAAAAAAAGTACACTTGAAATCATTGAGGTATTAGAAAGTGATTATGTCTTTCCAGAAAAAGCTCAAATTCTAGCTCAGCAGTTACAGAGCAAACTCAAAGCAAATGAATTTAATCAGCTAGATAATTTTACGCAATTTATTCATGAACTTGGCATTTTTATCCGCAGAGTCAGTGGTGATGGTTATTTAGATATTATTCCAACTCAACCTCAGCTTGAGCTTGGTTATAGCCAAGTCCGTAAAGCACAAAAAAATATCGAAGGCTTTGGCTTTGAAACGGTAGAAATTCTGTCAGGTAATATCGGCTATCTGAAGTTAAATCACTTCTACCAAAGTACAGAGGCGCAATTAAAGGCGACCCAAGCCTTTGACTATTTGTCAGCAACAGATGCGGTCATTATAGATCTGCGCGATGTCGCAGGAGAGTCAATATCTCTTGCACACTATATGATGAGTTTTTTTGTCGAACCCAATACCATCTTGGCGCACGTCCTGTACGATAGACAAACCAAAACCGAAGTTTTGACATCAGCAGAAAACTTAAGTATTGGACGTTTTAAACGTGATTTTCCTGTTTATATCCTCACCTCTGCTTTTGTTTCTGGTACAGGAGAGTTTCTGAGTTATACGCTTAAACACCTAGATGAAGCTTCAATTATTGGTGAAAAAACAATGGGAGTTGCTTACCTATCTAGAAAACATAAAATTGATGAATTTATAAGTATTAATATGCCCATTGCTATTCCGATACACCCGGTAACAAAAACAAACTGGGAACAAGAAGGCGTCGTTCCTGATTTTGCGGTGGATGCAGAGCTCAGTTTTGATGTGGCTTACAAATTAGCTAAAGAGCATTTAAATATACTTTACTAATCTATGGTTATTAATTGAAAAGAGGCTTTGGCTCAGCTAGGAATAGTTTGAGCGTAACTTAGGTTTTGTTTTACCCAGTATTATGATTATTCATGCTCTGCTTTGGAGATAGCTAGTGGTTTGGCTATTGCTATCAGATCGAATTTAGCGCATGAATTCAATTGTTTTATTCCTTAAGATCCAACCTATGAATAATTGCTAGGTTACTTTTAGCTGCACTATCATATGTATTGATTAGATTTACACTTTTAAATCCAGGTAAACGATTGATCAGTTGTGTTTTTAGCGTTGAGTTAAAGACTTAATGTCGTCACGTGTTAAGTGGTGCAATATCATCTCAATATTTTTGAATATTTAACTAGGTAACACGCAGGCAACTGAATTTAAGAGCAAAGTAAATGAGTTGATGGCTTAGCTTCCGTGCACGTATTTATTACAATATTGTCAGTAGCGCTAACGATTAGATGATTAAATCACCATGGAACACGGTGATTTTAGCTGGTTCAATCCCACAAGGTGAAATTGAACGTATGATGGATGTTTTTTATATCTTGGTGGTCAGTAAAATGACCAAGAAAGATCAGGCTTCAATCTTGGCTCACTTGTAACGTAACGCTATAACGCCATCACTTTTATTCAATGAATTTATCTTAATCGGTTAATTCATATCAATTTAGGTAAATCAATGGTGATGGACTTTGTAGTTACTTCTTCACCACTTAAGAATAGCTTAATGACTTTAGTCACTTCTGGCGAGACCATAAAAAGGTTATGTCCGGCATTTGTTATTGTCACATGCGTTAACTTAGATAAGCCTTTAGTCGCTGATATTTGCGAAGTCATATATGTTCTCCCATCTAATGTTCCTGTCAATAAAAGGGTAGGTATATCACTAATGGGATCTTGGCGAAAACTATCCCCTAGGTCTAAACCTTTTACGGCTTTGTTTAAATGTGGCATCGGAAAATTAAGCGCTAAACCTAATAGTGAGGTTGCTGCTTGTTGGTTGACTAATGCCAACCTTTCATCAGTAATACCAGAAGCGATATCCATAGCAAATGACATGACATCAAATGAAATAGGGCTGTTAGTAAAGTAACCACGCTTTAAAAATTCAATCAAAACAACATCACTATCTTGGTCTAATGCTTTATACAACATCAATAAATGTTTTACGCCGCGTTGAGGATCAGCAATCATAGAGGATGCGATAATTTGTAGGTGTACTTTTTGAAATGACATTTCAATATCAGTGCCATCTTTTTGAGGAATACTCACAGCCATCGGCGTTTTATCTAACTTGTTGTGTACCTTGTGCATGAGTTTTACAATGTCAGGGTAAGCATTTTTAGCCTCAGGTTGAGTGTTTATCGCTTGTTGAAGCCGAGCAAAATAGGCATCAGTTTCTGCGGGTAACTTCACTGTTTGATTTAACCCTTCAGCACTGGCAATTACGACCTTATCAATTTTTCCGCTTAACTCTTTCATTACTGAAAAAGCAAGATGGCTCCCGTAAGATATCCCCCATAAGGATACTTTTTCTGCTTGTAGATGCCTTCTTAAGTCATCGATATCTAATGCGCTTTGTGTTGTGGTATAACCTAAAATATCGACACCTTCGCTCTGCCAAAATCTAACACATTCATTGGCTGCTTTTTGGTATAGCTTAGTGACGCTATCGTTAGTTAACGTCGTTGTTAGCGGTAAAGTCTGCGACGAAACACATTTAGCTGCGGTTTTAGATGCCCCTGTGCCTCGTTGGTCTAATGCGATTACATCACCAAATTCTCTTAATGCCATAAACATAGGAAAGCGAAAGTTTGGGTATTTAGCGGTATCAATGCCTGAGCCACCAGGTCCTCCTGATAAATAAATAATGGGCGAGCCTTTTTTATCTCCTGTTGCTGGAAAACGTACATATTTCACCGGAATCAATCGACTAGTATTTGTATTTCTATTTTCTGGAACCGTGATATAACCTTCAAAAGCATCGGTAGTTTTATTATCCATGGTGGTGAATATAATGGCTTTTTCATTAGGAAATATTTGCTCGCTGTTATTTTGCGCGAACACCTGATTTGAAATTAATAGTGTTAATATTATTAACGACTTTTGCATGGTGGTCTGTAAGTGCTGATATGGCATCTGAATTGCTCTCTCGATTGCTAGTAATTAGGTGCAGCTATTTAAACGTACTGCAGATTACAGCACATGTGTTATTCTTTTAAAGTAACTGATTTTATAGACTAAAGTGACCAAAGGTATGAAAAAGACGATGAGCGGTAACAGGAAAAGGTATGACTAGCAGACTATACATAGCTGGTGTTTTTTTGCTATTGAATGGTTTAGTGCAATCAGTGGTTTTTGCTCAAGCTACTATTTCGATTGATAATCAATCTGTTATTTCTTGCCCTGCAAAACCAGAGCAAAAGTCGCCTCCGACGTTTACCGAAAAAGAGTGCCAGCAAAGTAGCTTGTTTAATATCGATCCACAAAATGTGGAATTATGGTTGAAAGCTAGTATAACGGTGACAGACGCTTATTTAAAAAGGAAACAGCCTTCAGCCCTCTTTGTTTTTGCTAAAATGTCGAGTGAAGTCTTTTTAAATGGAGAACCATTAGGGAACAATGGTACGCCTAATTATTTAAAGCAAGAAGAGTTCTCAGGTGATATGGACGCTAAGTTTTATATACCGCCAAGGTTAATAAAACGAGGAGTCAATGAAGTGGTTATACATGCTTCAAGTCATCATGGTTTTCTGACCCTTTCAAGGCCTATTCATTTCATCGGTATTGCAGAGTACGGGCAAACTAGTGAGTTTTTTAAACACGACCTGCTTATTTTACTTAGCTTATTAGGCGCCATGTTACTTGGTTGTATCTATTTAATTACGTTGGTGTTTCACGCTGATGATAAAGAAATACCGGTTCTTGTTCTCTTGATGTTAGCGGCAGCAAGTGGACAGCTATTTACCGAAATAAGCCGAGTTATTTTTAATTATAGTTACCCGTTACATGATCTTCGTTTAATCGCTATTGTGGTATTGTCATTAATTTTTGGCTTTAGCTTTCTTTTATTCACGCTGAAAAAGTTTGCTTGGGCGCAAAAAAAACTTTGGTTAGCGTTAGTTGTACCCCTAACATTATATCTATCGTTTATGATGGCCGGTTTTGATGGCAAGTCAGTCATCGCTATATTGGTTCCGGCATTGTTCAGTGTCGTAATCAGTGGCTTGAGTTGTTGGAAGATAAGGTCACGTGAAGCAGTTTCATACTTTATTGCTTATAGTGTTTTTTGCTTAACTATCGTGTTTACTTTTGGCAAATTTAATTCTATGTACTTTTATTATATTGTCACGGGCATGATGGCTTTTCTGGTGATTAAAGTGGTTCATCAATCGGTTAAAGATAAAAAGCTAAGAAAAGCAGAAGAACAGCAATTGGTTAAATTGCAGTTAAAGGTCGATCAGTTAGCACAACAACATTCACCTACAACACTGCAGCTTAGTAGTGCGGGTAAAATTGAAATAATACCTGTTAACGAGGTAGCTTATTGCAAAGCCGCAGGCGATTATGTCGAGATTTTCCTGACTAATCAAAGCCAGTCGTTATTTAGCGGTACGTTAAAAAGTATAGAAGAACAACTGCCATCAAGCTTCTTGAAGGTACATCGCTCCTATATCGTCAATTTGGATGAGGTGAAGTCAGTCATATCATCCAAAAATGGTGCAGCTAGTCGTGGCATGCTAGCATTGAAAAGTGGCCATGAGATCCCTGTTAGTCGTCGCATATTACCGCATGTGAGAGGTGTAATTAAAGGCAATGTCGCACGCGTTTAAATGTACTTTTAGCATGTTATGCTAAGTTATTGACTAGTGTTAATTTTTTTTATCAATAAATCACTCTGGAACACGGTAATTTTAGCTGGTTCAATCCCACAAGGTGGGTTGAACGTATGATGGATAACTCTGATATGTTGGTGATCAGTAAAATGACCAAGAAAGATCAGGCTTCAATCTTGGAACATTTAAAATAACAGGGCTAAATGGTATCTATGATGATAATTTCACAATCTATTGATACGCTTAAAGTGATTGAATTTGATTGAGTAATTTCAGCGCCATCACCTTTATTCATCGTGATACTTGCTGAGTTATCTGTCACTTTAAACCTGCCAACGGATGCTAAAATATAGGCTTGATTTTTTATCTCATGCTCAATTACCGTCGATTTTCCGAGTTTACCCGCATAGATACGAGCGGCTTGATTGATAAAAAGCGCTGTGTTTTTATCTTCACTGTAACCCGATGCTAATAAAGCTAGTTTAGACGCTTGCCTAGTCGGCATTTTTTTACTTTCCCATCGCGGCTTTACGCCTTTTTTATTGCTTTCAAGCCAAATTTGATAAAAGCTTAACGGCTCGTTGCTGCTATTATATTCTGAATGCACGATACCGGTTCCTGCACTCATGACTTGCACTTCACCTGCCTGCGTTATGCCTTTATTGCCCGTGCTGTCTTGATGGCTAATGGCACCTGAGCGAATAAAGCTGATAATTTCCATATTATGATGAGGGTGCGGTGGAAATCCTGTACCTGGCTCAACCCAATCATCATTGACGACACGCAACTTACCAAAGCCCATACGCGTTGGGTTGTAATAATTAGCAAAGCTAAAGTGATGCTTAGATTTAAGCCAGCCGAGATTAGCACCGCCTAAGCTTTTATAGGGATAATGTTTGATCATAATATTTCCTTAGCATGAAGCTAGCTAGTGTGACGTTGTACTAACAAACTATCATTTGATAGATAAGCCGAGACTTTTTTATCGCTTAACCTTGGGGTTTACTGATATTGGCGGTTACGATCGTGCGGCGCATCAAAATGTTGACTAGCGCCCAAGGGGACAATACCGGTTGGGTTAATGGTTAAATGACTGGCGTAGTAATGGATTTTGGTATATTCCAAATCAATGGTGTCTTTAACGCCAGCTACTTGATAAAGCTCGTTGACATAATTACTAATATGATGGAATTCGCTCAGTTTTTGGCGATTACATTTGAAGTGACCATGATATACCGCATCAAAACGAATTAAGGTAGTAAATAAGCGCCAATCAGCTTCAGTAATGTTATCAGCCACTAAATAACGCTGTTTTGATAACCGCGCTTCTAACCAATCTAAACTATCAAACAGGCTATAGTACGCCTCATTGTATGCTGCTTGTGTGGTGGCAAATCCAGTTTTATAAACACCATTATTTATCGTGTCATAAATGCGTGAGTTTACTGTTTCAATTGCTTCTCTTTGCGCAAGCGGGAAATAATCGTCAGTGTTGCCAGTTAATTCATTGAAGGCCGAATTAAACATTCTAATAATATCAATGGACTCATTATTAACAATAGTTTGTCTTTGCTTGTCCCATAAAATAGGCACAGTTACTCGCCCTTGATAGCTAGGGTCTGCTTGTAAATATAGTTGGTAGGCATAATCTAAATGATAAAGCGGATCGCCGTTTTCACCAAATTCCCAGCCATTTTCCATCATTTTAGCTTCAACAACGCTGACAGAAATAATATCTTCAAGTTGTTTTAATTGTCGGAATATTAGTGTTCGATGTGCCCACGGACACGCCAATGAGACATAAAGATGATAACGCCCAGCCTCTGGCTTAAATGTGCTGCTTTCCTCTGTAGATATTTGATTTCTAAACCGACTGTCTTGACGAACAAATTGTCCTGCACTTTTGTTGGTGTCATACCATTGGTCGACCCATTTACCGTTAACGATTAATCCCATGATTTACTCCTAAACTGGTGCTTGAGCCAATAGTGTCTCTATTGGCGCTTGTGAAAAGATATTGATTTACGAGGCTCTATTGAGTTTTTTAACAATTATTGCGTCAATTGAATGTTTGCCACCGCCTTGAATAAATAAGGCCGCCGTTATGGCAAGTAGCGTTAAAGCAAATTCATAACCATTGTTGGACATGAACATGCCGTTATCGATATGTACGCTAAAAATGGCCACCATCATGGTGATGGCGAGCACAAAACTTGTCGGCCGAGTGAGTAAGCCAATAATAAGTAATAAACCGCCAAAGAACTCCGCACTACCGGCCATTAATGCCATTAAGTAACCAGGAGCAAGACCGATAGATTCCATCCATTGTCCGGTGCCGTCTAAACCATAACCGCCAAACCAGGCGAAAAGTTTTTGAGCGCCGTGGCCGGTAAAAATAAGTCCTGCAATTAATCGCAATGGTAATGCCGAGTTAGATTGCTCAGTTTTAATGATGCTGTAGGTTAGGTGTTTAATGGTCATGATATTTCGCCTTTAGTTAACTTGCTATTGAGTATGTAGCTATTGTATAAGTTGAATAACTAATGAATAACCTCTAGTATTTGTTTAATATGTTCAAATATATTGAACATTGGTTTTGGTTATCACTATTTGCTTTCAGTAGCCCTTAATTTGGATAGCGTTAAATGAACACACCTCCTATAAGCATTGAAGCGTTAATGGTATTAGATGCCATTGAATATCGTGGCAGTTATGCAGCGGCGGCTGAGCAATTAAATAAAGTGCCTTCAGCGCTTTCTTATATTGTGCAAAAACTGGAAGAGCAGTTAAATGTCACTATTTTTGTTAGGCAGGGCAGGCGTGCGGTATTGACACCGGCAGGAAAATATTTATTGGCTGAAGGTAGAAAAGTATTAAATGCCATTAACTTACTGTCAGAGCAAACCCAAACTATAGCCAATGGTTGGGAGCCTAAAATTCGTATTGCTTGCGATGCCATTATCGATATCAAACCGATATTTCAGGGTATTCAACATTTTTTGACAGAACATGAAAATATAGAAATTGATGTGCAAGAAGAAGTGATGAATGGGACTTGGGAGGCATTAATTGACGATAGAGTTGATTTAGTTATTGGCGCGCCTGGGCCGGTGCCAAACCAAAAAGGGATCAGAGCCATAAAAGTGGGAGCGTTAGATAGTGTCTTGGTGATCAGTCGCTTGCACCCGCAGTGTGCTGAGTTATTAGCGAAACTATCCAACATTGAGCCAGTAATTCAACTTAGTGAGTTAACAAAGTATAGAAGCATTGTTGTGCATGATTCAGCTCAACATGAAATTCCCTGGTCTGTGAATATGATCGAAGGAAGCCAACATTTTTTTGTTAGCTCCATCACTCAGAAAATTAACGCCATTCTTGCCGGCATAGGTATTGGGTATTTACCGAAAAATCTGATTGAAAAGTATTTGACTGCAGATGAATTGGTGAGCATTAAATTGCCAGAAAAACTCCCTGATCAAGATCTATTTATGGCATGGAAAATAACCAATAAAGGCAAGGGGTTAAATAAGTTAATAGCGATTTTATCAACTAAAAAATAGTCGTTAATGTTGATATGTTTCTCTTACAATAGCGCAATGTGATTTTAGCTGGCTCAAGCCCCCAAGCTGGAATTGCACAAATAATAGCTAATGCGTATATGCTAGTGGCGAGCAAAATGACGAATAAAAATCAGCTGTCGCTTTAGCTTGAATGTCATTTAAACATTAAGATATTTTGCTTTTTTAGCTGATTGTTGATCTATTATCGCCTGCCCTCGGCTGATAATGATAATCCCGGATAGTTTGATCTTAATTTATCATGGTCACGTAATGAGGACTAAGGTTGTTGGTTTTACGCTGATAGCACCATTAACTAATATTGGTATAACTAGGGAAAAATAAAATTGTTAAGTAATAAATTGTTAGGCGTTATATTTGATCTCGACAACACCTTAGTGTCTTCAACGCTAAACTTTGACAGCATCAGAGCGTCTTTAGGCTGTGAAAAATGCATCGATTTATTAGACTTTGTTAATGGACTGCCAGCGCAACAACAGCTCGAAGCCAACGAGTTGTTAGTTGAATATGAAATCAATGACGCCCTAAATGCCAGTAAGTTAGCGGGCACCGATGAACTTTTAGCGCTTTTATCGTCGCTGGAACTACCCTGCGCGATTGTGACAAGAAACTGTCGACAGGCGGCGGTGGTTAAAATTCAAAATAACAATATCGATATTGCCACCCTGTTAACTAGAGAAGATCACAAGGCCAAACCGGCCCCAGATGCGCTGCTGCATTTAGCCAAATTATGGCAAATAGCGCCGGAAA
This sequence comes from uncultured Colwellia sp., assembly GCA_963977145.1. Classification (GTDB taxonomy): domain Bacteria; phylum Pseudomonadota; class Gammaproteobacteria; order Enterobacterales; family Alteromonadaceae; genus Cognaticolwellia. The sequence goes on along the minus strand of CAXBNP010000022.1, from coordinate 779 downwards.
ACTTATTATATGTAGGAGACTACCTCTATGACCTGCAAGCCGCAGAAAATGCCAAAACTATGTCATGCCTTGTTACCCATGGCGCAACGCTTGATTATGCGCACTTAGCGAATATTGTGGTGCATGAATTGACTGAGTTAAGCACTGTTATTACAGAAATTTTACCGCGCAAAACAGTAGTGGCGACTAATTAAATAGCATGATTATATACCCGCTCCACTTCAAAATGCAGAAGTGGAACGGGTATAGTTAAAAAATAAGTGAGCGAAGCCCATGCGATTGATGATCTATGCACTTTTATTATTTACTTTTTTCGTCGCTGGTGTTGATGCCAATACGAGTACTGAAAAACAACAAACCTCTTATAAACCGCAGATTTTTATGACTGAAAAAGAGCTTGCTTTAATGATAGATTTTACAGAACCAGATAGCCTAGACAGCTGGCGTATAACCAATGACGGTGTTATGGGAGGAAAGTCCAAGGGGCAGCTTTTATGGCAGCAAGGTACTGCGATATTTGCAGGTTACATTTCGCTAGACAATAACGGTGGTTTTAGTTCGGTGTTTCACCCGACAGCACTTTTAGCCAGTGAACTTGATACTGTGACCATAAACGTAGCAGGCGATGGCCTAACTTATCAGTTAAGAATGATAGTTAAGCTTGATGGTTACCGTTTGGCTTATAAACATGACTTTAATACTGTTGCAGGTCAAAAAGAAACCTTGAGTTTTAAACTAGCCGATTTTCAAGCTTCGTTTCGCGGGCGTATTATTAGCGA
>CAXBNP010000021.1:0-76784 GCA_963977145.1 uncultured Colwellia sp. | reverse complement strand
AAAGAATGGGGTGGCTAAAGGGACTTGAACCCTCGACAACCGGAATCACAATCCGGGGCTCTACCAACTGAGCTATAGCCACCACTGATATTACTTGAAGCGCCTAGTGGTGAGGCGCGAGGATTGTATGGTATTTTGTAGTGAGATGACAAGAAAAATATTACCTTTCGACGAACTTTTCTTAAATTTTATGTCGGCAAGGTAAAATGGCAAGTTAGCCGGGCTTTTATTTGGTTATTATAGCTTTTTCAGTTAACTTGCTACCATTAGATAAAGCCTCAGATAAGGTAAATATTATGTCATTAGATAAAATTTCTGCACAAATAGCAGACTCTCAACAAGGTAGTGGCAAAAAAATGCCACCGGTTGAATTATGGGATCCACCTTTTTGTGGTGATATAGACTTAGAAATAAAGTCAGATGGTAGTTGGTTTTATAACGGTACAGTATTCAAACGTTTGTCTTTGGTGCAGTTATTTGCTGCGGTATTAAAAAAAGAAGATGAAAACTACTTCTTAGTTACGCCCGTTGAGAAGGTTGGAATAGTGGTTGCAGACGCCCCCTTTATTTTAACGCAATGGCAATGGTTGGATGAACAAAAAACACAGATGCAAGTAACGACAAATTTAGATGATAGCTTTATTTTAAGTGTAGAGCATCCATTGGAGATTGCTGAAGATGGTAGTTTATATGTCACCGTGAGACGGAACTTACAGGCAAAGGTGCATCGTAATGTTTATTATCAATGGGTGGATTTAGCCACTGAAGATAACAAAGGCAACGGCACTGAACTGGTGTTTTTCAGTGCCAAACATAGGTTTAGTTTAGGCTTCATAGCAAACTAAATTAACCGTGAAAATCGTTGCTTGTTTACATGTTGCTTCATGTAGGCATCAAAGCTCATACAAATATTACGTATTAACAATCTGGCTTTTTGAGCAACATGAATTTCATCGGCACTGTTGCTCATTAAACCATCATTAATGAAAGTTTCTAGCAAGGGTAAATCTTCAGCAAAATATTCATCGAAATCAATGGCAAACTTTTCGCTAATTTTAGTTTTATCTAGATATAGATTACACATGAGTTCGCGAATTACTTCACCACGAATAATATCGTCATTCGTTAAGCTTACGCCTTTTATATGCGCGTGTTCTTGGCCATCAATGGCTTTGTAGTAGTCTTGTAACTCTTTGGTGTTTTGACTAAAACTGTTACCAATAGCGCTAATCGACGAAACGCCTAGGCCTAATAAATCACCACCACCTTTTGTGGTGTAACCTTGAAAGTTTCGGTGCAAATTACCGGTTTTTTGCGCGATGGATAATTCATCCTCAGGCTTAGCAAAGTGATCCATGCCGATAAAGTCGTAGCCAAAATCACAGAGCTTTTCGATGGCCAACTTCATTAATGCAAACTTCTCATCTACGCTCGGCAGCCATTCATCTCTTAACTTACGTTGGGCAGCAAAGCGAGAGGGTATATGGGCATAACTAAACAATGAAATGCGATCAACAGCCATTTCATGGGCTTTGTTTAAGGTGCGTGTGAAGGTCGCTATATTTTGATGCGGTAGGCCGTAGATCAAATCGATATTAATAGATTTGAAGCCAACTTGCTTGGCATGAGCAATGAAACTTGCAATAAATTCAGTAGATTGCACTCGATTAATTGCCTGTTGAACTTTTTCATCGATATCTTGCACACCGATACTTAAGCGATTGAAACCTAAATCATAAAGGTGTTCAGCTAGGTTCATTTCTATTTCACGTGGATCAATTTCAATACTCATTTCTACTTGCTCTGCAAAGGTAAACTTCTCTTTTAACAGCGCCACTAGCTGGGTCATTTGGTCATGTCTTAAAAAGCTTGGTGTACCGCCACCCCAATGTAACTGGGTGACGGTATAGTTTTTAAATAATGCTGCTCTGGAGCTAATTTCTTTTGCAAGAAAATCAAGGTAAGTGTCTGCTTTATCACGATGACGAGTGACAACTTTATTGCAGCCACAGTAATAACAAAGACTATGACAAAAAGGAATGTGTACATACAAAGACAATTCACGGTTCGGTGATGCCGCTATCGCGGCGACTAAGTGCTCATGTTTGAATTGGTCATGAAACTCTAGTGCGGTTGGATATGAAGTATAACGTGGGCCACTAGTGTTATATTTCTTTAATAAGGCTTTATCGAAAAATTGCGTTGCTTGCATCAGCTTTTCTCGTTTATCAATGTGACGCTATTATAGATAAACGAGCCGCACAAACATTGATCAAGCGCAATGCCGGCGGTTTTAGAGTGATATATGTCTATTTTCTTTTAAACTAGGGCGTGGGTGCATTAGCTAGTTAACGCTGGGAGCCAAATTTATGGTGTTATTGGCTCAGCATGCTATTGCGTTCATTAGCGTACTGGTGCATTAGTTCGATATCTTGACGAATGTCTTCTGCCAATTCGGCTTCAAGTTTCATACGTTCTAAGTCAAGTTTCATGCGAGACTTTTTATCGAGGTTTTTACGGGCGGCAAGAATTGGCATGTGTTTTATGGCTTCATAAAACTTAAATACTGCCGGAAATTGCACATTTAAGTCTTGGCTTAACTTCAATGAATCAAGTAGCACACTCAAACGCCAACAACCTTCTGCAAGGTCGCATTGTTCTTCTTTCATCGCACGGACAATAATAATCACACTTGAGATGATTTTTTTATCGTGTCGCTGTAGTGCTTTTTTTTGCTCTGCTTGTTTTTGTGCTAGCTCAAGTGTTTGTTGTTTCAATTGACGTAATAGCTTAGCGGCTATCGCAGCTAATACGCCAATAATAACAATGGCTAATAAAACTAGGTATATCCAAGGATTTGTTAGCATGAGATTTACCTACTCAAATTTCGATAAATCACTATTATCAAACTTGTCCCATAAATCGTCTTCTGAGTCGGATTTTTTAACGGGCGCTACCATTTCATCTTCATCATCAAGACCTAGTTCTTGACTGATTTTTTCATGTTGTTCCATAAGCGTATTGAAATAGCTAACGTCTTCAGCTGTTAATTCTACCTCAGTATCTTGCTTTTCAAGGATCTCAAGTAATCTAGGGTCTTGTTCAATACGGTTTAATTGATCGGCTAATGATTCACTCGCTTCAACTACGCGAATTGCCGCGATGGGTGAGTTATCTTGAAGCTTTTTAGCGGGCTTGATTTTGATCGGCGCAGCAACTTGTTGACCTAAATCAATTGGCGTTTTATTACCAATACGTGGATCTTTGTTTTTAGCCGAGTTTTGATTGTTGCTTAGCTTTGGCGTGGCTTCTTTTTGGCGATTTCCCGCCTCGTTGCCATTTGTTTTCTTTGCTCTACGAGGTTTTGGTTCTACTAATTTTTTTTTGTCATCTTTAAGGATGCCAATAGAGCCAGTGCCTGGTTTGCGTGATTTTTTTGTACGAGACATAGTAATAACTTAAAATAATGAACAATTAGGTCTATTTTACGACATTCCACGCTAAACAGCGATAGAAAGAAAAAAAGCGACGTTAATAACGTCGCTTTTGGAGAAAAATGTGGCATACGCCAACAAAGTTAGTTCCGATTCTTAAATAGCTATCCTAGCCTTATGCTACAGTCCCTGTTTATTTGACAGTTTTTAATATTATTATTATACACTTGCGTGCTTCATTTTATTTTTTTCGGTCATCCTGACACTTTCTTAGTCTTTCCTTAATGTCCTTCTGGACAAAGTACTGCAATACTCTTCCTGAGTTTAGTAAACAATCCGTATTTAAAATCATGTGCTGCGTTTTGTAACGCTTATTGCTTTCCGTGCAAACATTATCCGTTTTGTGTCTGCTACCTAAATAGCTGCCCCATACTTTACTTTAGTTTTATAAAGCAGCAAGCTGTTTTTGCGACTGTTTATTGCACAAAAAATAAATAACCAGCAAGTTATTGTTTTTAAATGTAATGTTTTTGTAAATAAATGTAATTCAATTTTTATTTTCAATATTTAATGGTCAATGTCTCACAAAAAGCAGTCAGTGTAGGTTTTATTTTGACTGCCTTTACCTACGAAGCCCTTCGTTAGTAAGGGCTGTAGCATTTTTTTTGATTAGTCGTCTTGCTGATGTAACCAAGCAGCATGTGTTGGTGCTTGTTTTGTTTTAGCCCATTCTTCAACCATTAATGGTGCTACCCGTTTAAGTTCAGCATATTGCTCTACCGTGCCGGTATTTGCCGCGAGTTCTAAGCGGTGACCATTAGGATCAAAGAAATAAATGGATTTAAAGACCCCATGATTTACTGGCCCTAAAACCTCTAATCCATGAGCTTGTAAATCGCTTTTTGCGGACACTAAGGCGTCAACATCTTCAACTTCTAAAGCGATATGCTGTACCCATTGTGGCGTGTTTTCATCACGGCCCATATCAGGAGAGTTAGGGATCTCAAAAAATGCTAAAACGTTACCCATACCGGCATCTAAAAATATATGCATATAAGGATCGGGTGCCTTGGTTGACGGCACTTCATTTTCTGCAATAGCGACGGTTAGCGCCATATTTAAATGTTTTTTATACCAATCAACAGTTTCTTTGGCATCTTTACATCGATAAGCCACATGGTGGAAGCGTTTTAATTTAATCATAGTGTTACTACTTAAGTTATCAGTTAAGCGAATCTTCAATGGGCTAATTTTTACCACAACTCGATAATAGCCCCTAATTTTCTGCTCAGTTTAGTCACTAATTGTTGTCAGCAATTGCGTACGCTTTAGTTTACAAACGCTCATTTAGCCATTAGCCAATAATTTTTTGCCAGTGTTTTGCTAAGCTCTCGTCGACCACTTTGAAGGCTACGCCAGCTAAGGGAGAGTCTGTGACTTTCAATGTTGAGCTGAGTAACTGATCATCTCGAAAAAAGTGACAACTTGGTTCGCTGTTTATCGGTAGATGATCAAATAATGCCTGTATTGATTGCTCAGTGACTTTTAATTTATCTACCGCAATGAGTATATCGTTGACCGCTAAACCAGCATTGGCTGCCGGGGACTTTTCTAAAACTTGGCTGATTGTTAAGCCAAACGCTTGTGCTTTATATTGTGCGCCTATATATGGGTGGTAATGGGTTGCTGAAGTCGTTTCTACACTGTTTAATTTTTTGAATTTTTGTTTTTGTAACTCAACACCATAATTTGCCAGTTCAACAGTTAAATCAATACGTTCATTGCTATATAAATGGTGTTTAAAAGCGGGTGAAATATCTTCGCCACACAACACGTTAGCAATATTGATAAAATCATCTTCACTAGTACCAATATTAGTGCGGCCAAAATGGATCCATAACTCTCGCATCAAGGTATCTAGACTATATTGGTTATTTGATTTGCTGCGAATAGTTAAGTCGAGCCATAAAGCAATGAAATTTCCTTTAACGTAGTAGCTTACAATGTTATTTACCGCATCTGGACCTTGTTGATAAAACTTGGTCCAGGCATCAAAACTTGACGCGGTGACGCTTTGTTTTAACTCGCCAGCACTGCGGTATATTCGCGTTGCCGCTTTTGCTAAAATGGTTAAATATTCTTCAAAATTTATGATGCCTGTCCGGAAAAGTGAAAAGTCATCGTAGTAAGAAGTAATGCCTTCAAATGCCCATAGCTGTTTGGTATAAGACTCATTCTTTAAATTGTAAGGTACGAATTCTTTCGGTTTGATACGACAGACATTCCACGCATGGAAGTATTCATGAGAACATAGGCTTAAGAAAGTTCTGTAATCCTCAGGTAATGCTGTTGATAATTGCTGAGGGTTGGGTAAATCGAAGCGACTCGCTTGTAATATAGTGGAGTTTTTGTGTTCTAAACCACCAAAGCCATTGGCTAGCAAATGGGTAATGAACCAATATTCTTTAAATGGCGCCTCGCCAAATAAGTTAATGTGGTGTTGGCACAATTTAGTGAGGTCTGCCGCTAAACGTGCAGTATCACCATAGTGCTTACTGGTAAATACTAAGTGGTGCACGACACCCTCTATAGTAAACTCTGTGCTATCAAACTCACCTAGGGCAACTGGACAGTCAATTAAGTGTTGGTAATTATCAGCAATATATTGACCGAATTGGTATTTTTCTGTTCCTTGTGCCCGAGTTAGACCGGTAGCTACTCGCCATTGACTATGTTCGGCTAGGCTTGATGGTTGAATTGTTAGTTCGCATGCGAGGTCGCTTAACTCTTCTACTTGTAAAAATGTCGAACTGCCATTAAAAAAGCCACGTTGACTATCTAAATAGGCAGTGCGGACTGATAGGTCAAAAGCGAAGACTTGATAGCGTACCTGAACTTGACCATTAGCTGCTTGTAATGACCAAGTTTGTTTATCAATTTTTGTCAATTCAAGACTTTGCTCATGACTATCAAATGCCGCGATTTCGGTAATATTCTTGGCAAAGTCACGGATCATATAACTGCCGGGCAACCAAGCAGGTAAAGATAAAGTGTAGCTTTGGCCAGGGGTACTTTTAAAGGACAGTAAAAGCTCAAATAAGTGACTATTTGGGTTGATAGCGGAAATTTGATAATGAATCATATTGAAGCACAAATGTTGAGAAGATATTTGTGCTTCAATGTAGCAGAGTTGACTTAATAAAACAGCTTGAAAATGTCGCTTAGCGCTTACTATTTTTCTAAGCTTTAACTCAGAATTACAGTTTTGTCTTTATTGATACAGATACGTTGCTCAGCATGCATTTTTACGGCATTACATAATGCAATGGCTTCTAAATCGTGGCCCAGATGTACCATTTGTTCGATGGTAAAACCATGATTAATAGGTTTCACTTCTTGGACAATTATCGGTCCTTCATCAAGGTCAGCGGTTACATAATGTGCGGTAGCGCCAATGATTTTAACACCACGTTTATGAGCTTGATGATAAGGTTTTGCACCTTTAAAACTGGGTAAAAAAGAGTGATGAATATTAATTGCTTGGCCACGTAAACTCTGACAAAGCTCATCTGACAATATTTGCATATAACGAGCAAGCACCAGTAAATCACCATGATATTGCTGATAAATTTTTAACAAAGCTTGTTCTTGTTGCACTTTATTGTCTTTATTGACCGGTAAATGATGAAACGGTACATTATGCCATTGCGCGAGTGCCTGACAATCTTGATGATTTGAAGTAATTGCGACGATATTTACCGGTAACACACCAGCCTTCCATTTTGTCAGTAGCGATACTAGGCAATGATCATCTTTTGAAACCGCAATAACCACATTAGGAAAGTTATCTCTTTCTCTTAGTTGATAGTTCATATGCAATGGCTTAGCTAATAAATCAATGGCCTGACTGAACTCTTCAAAGCTAACATTAAGTTCTCGATCATCGAAAGCAATACGCGAAAAAAATGTATTGGTATATGGGTCACTGTATTGGCAGGTTTCGGTAATAAAAGCGCCATGTTCGAATAAACTTTGGCTGACTTTTGCCAGTACACCTGAGGTATCAGGGCACTGCCAAGTTAGAATATAATGGTGGGTGTTTTTCATATGCTAGAAATTATTGTGATTATATGACAGCAGTCTGGCATTATCTTGTCATCTTGTTCAATACTTTTGTGTTATTTCAAGTAGATTCATGTTCTCCGTTCAGTTTGATTTTGTGCTGAATATAAAGTGCTTCCACCTTTTCTCTGGCCCACGGCGTTTTTCTGAGAAATTTCAAACTTGAATTAATACTAGGATCATCAGTAAAACAACGGATTTTTATTTCCTTGCCGAGAAAATCAAAGCCAAAATGTTCGACTAATTGTGTCACGATAACTTTTAACGTTACGCCGTGCAACGGGTTGTAGGGTTGGTGATCCATATTTTTGGCCTGAGCGGTTTTAAGCGCTATTCTATCATGCTGTAGGCGAATGCCAACTGGATTAATGCACTATTGGCGACGGGAGAAAAATAAAAAACGACGTTAATACGTCGCTTTTTAATCGTTACACCCAATTCAGCTACTTTGTGCTACTTTTCACTAAAGTGTTCATCTAATGCTTCGCTGCCACGGATGTGTTGTCCGTCGATAAAAATCTGCGGCACGGTGTCTGCGCCGGTGATGGCTTTAAACATTGTTAAGTTAACATCTTTGCCGACTTCTAATTCTTCAAATGTTAAGCCTTTTTCGTTTAACAATGCTTTTGCCTTTTTGCAATATGGACAATCAGGCTTACTAAAAACAGTAATGGCTGACGTTTGACAGGCAGACGGATTAATATGCTGCAACATCGTATCAGCATCTGATACTTCAAATGGGTCACCGGGTAAATCAGGCTCAATAAACATTTTTTCAATGATGCCATTTTTAACTAACATCGAATAGCGCCAACTACGCTTGCCAAAACCAATGTCGGCTTTATCAACTAACATGCCCATGGCATCAGTAAATTCGCCGTTGCCATCAGGAATAAAGTTAATGTTGCTGGCATCTTGGTGTTGCGCCCAAGCATTCATCACGAAGGTGTCATTGACAGACATACAAATAATTTCATCAACGCCATTTTTGAATAAGGTTGGTGCCAATTCGTTATATCGGGGTAAGTGTGAAGATGAACATGTCGGTGTAAAGGCACCAGGTAGTGAAAACACCACAACCGTTTTATCGTTAAATATTTCGTCACTAGAGCGTGTTGTCCACTCATCATTGGCCCTTAATGTGAAGGTCACATTAGGGACTTTTTGCTGTTCTTTACTGGCTAACATAATAACTCCATTGATAGTTGCTAAAGTCGTGCTTTTGCTTATGTTGTCATTGTTTAACAATAACAACTTTAAATTAAGAGATTAATATAGCTCATTATGCGTGATAAAAGCGATTGGCTTGGCTTTTACTGATTAGAGATCTTGGTTAATAGCCTTAATACCTTAGCTATAAGGGCTTTTTTGGCTTGATTTTACGCTCATTACTGCAATGAAGGCTATGCGATAAAGAGAAATAATTTCCTGTTTTATGAGTGAAGTGGTAAATTAAGCTTAATAAAGTTGTATATACAATTTGAGAGGGTTAGATGTCACAAAGTTATACCTTAATCAAAGGCTCTGTGCCTTTACTGATTAGCATGCCACATAATGGTGAGGAAATACCGGCGGATATAGCAGCGACTATGACAGCTAAAGGTCATGACATTGCCGATACCGATTGGTATATGGATCGCTTATATGCCTTTGCAAAGCAGCTTGGTGCTTTTATATTGATCCCTAAATATAACCGTTATGTTATTGACTTAAATCGTGATCCCAAGGGTGTTGATTTATACCCAGGTGCCAATAATACCGAGCTTTGTCCAACTACAGCATTTGATTTGTCCGCTTTATACCAAGCAGGTTATACGCCGACTACTGAGCAAATAGCCCTGCGCGTTGAAAATTATTGGCAACCGTATCATCAGGCGTTGGCGTCAACTATGCAGACAATAAAAGCTGAATTTGGTCAAGCGGTACTGCTTGAAGCACATTCTATTTGCTCACATGTACCAAGATTTTTTCAGGGTCAATTACCTGACTTTAATTTTGGCAATGCCGACGGTAAAAGTTGCGCGCCTGAATTGATGTCAGCCTTGGTGGATTTAGATTACTCGCCATACACTATGGTATGTAATGGCCGCTTTAAAGGTGGCTATATCACCCGTGCCTTTGGTCAACCAGATAAAGACTTCCATGCCATTCAGTTAGAATTATCGCAGTACACTTATATGAATGAGCAAGCCATGACTTATAACGAGAGCTTGGCCCTGCAAGTGCAAGTTAAACTTGAAGCACTGGTTAAGACATTGATAAATTTTGCCTTAACTTCAAAGATTACTAATTAACGGAGTGCATTGATGAAACTTTTTGCTAAGAAGATTTTGTTAGCCGATGGCTGGGCTGATGAGCAAACATTGACCATTGACCAAGGTGTTATTACCGATATTTCGGCCGGCAATGCTACTGGTGCTGAACAAGCAAAAGGTGTGGTTATTCCAGGTATGGTTAATTGTCATTCTCATGCCTTTCAACGTGCTTTTGCTGGCTTTAGTGAGCAAGGTAGTGAGGGGCAAGATAGTTTTTGGACTTGGCGTAAAATTATGTACAAGTTTTTGGGGCAGTTAACGTCTGAAAATGCCCAGGTGATTGCAACGCAACTTTATATTGAAATGTTGAAAATGGGTTACACACGAGTGGCTGAGTTTCATTACCTTCACCATGATATTGACGGACAAAATCATGGTGACTTGGCGGCGATGGCGCAAGCTATTTTTGCTGCGGCTAAACAATCAGGAATGGGTTTAACACTTTTACCTGTGCTTTATCGTTTTAGTGGCTTTGGTGCCCAAGTACCAAATGCGGGGCAGAAGCGCTTTATTAATTCAGTTGAGCAATTTAATCGCTTAGTGAGCGATTGCTTTGCCTTGGCTAAATTACAGCCCAATTGCAATGTCGGTATTGCACCGCATTCATTGCGTGCTGTTGATAAAAGTTCATTATTAGCTGCTGTGGCACATGTTCGTGCACTCGATGCACAAGCGCCAATCCATATTCATATTGCTGAGCAACAAAAAGAAGTACAAGACTGCCTCACACATTATGGTCAACGGCCGGTTCAGTGGTTATTGGATAATGCGGTACTAGATAAGCATTGGTGCTTAATTCACGCGACCCATATTGATGAAAATGAGCGTAAAGGTATTATTGCTAGTCAAGCAATTGCCGGGATTTGTCCAACGACTGAGGCTAATTTAGGTGACGGCATATTTCCGACAGACGACTTTTTAACGGATAACGGCACATTTGCCATCGGCTCTGATAGTCATATTTCGGTAAATCCGATTGAAGAGTTGCGTTGGCTTGAATATGCACAACGTTTAAGTAAGCAACAACGGGCGATATTAGCCACGAGCGAGCAAAAATCAGTTGGTAGTAATTTATGGCAAAAAGCATCAGCAGGTGGCGCGCAAAGCACTAGTAGCAACACCGGCGCATTAGCTGTTGGCAAGCAAGCTGATTTATTGGTTTTGGATGATAGTCAGTTACGTTTATATGCGCATGACGACAGTCATGTGCTCGACAGTTTTATTTTTGCTAGTAGAGTTAACTCTGTTTTAGACGTGATGGTCAATGGCGATTGGGCGATCCGCGATGGACAGCATGCCTTAGATAAAACCAGTGGCGATAATTTTGCCGAATTATTAGCACAGCTCTGCGCTTAATTGCTTTGAGGTTAATAGACGATTCGTCATGGCGTAATCGTCTATTAACCCATTAGTTTATGTTGTTATTTTTTCTTAAAAAAACTTACTGTAATTGCCGATAACTTGGCAAACTTTAGTTAAATTATCTCTGTGCAATTTAGGCGCTTGTTTTTTCTTGAGACAATACAGCTGATAAAAATTTATAATCTCTTCACGACTAGCGGTAATTTCAGCAACATACGCTTGTTCCTTGCTACTAAATTGTGCAAAATCGCCAGATAAATCTTGATATACCTTTTTTGAGCTCAAACGAACACTGGTGTCGGTCGCGTCGGAAAAATAGCTAAGCGCCACGGTTTTTTGTGCAAGCAACCAGCTATTTAATTTTTCATTGGGGTAAAAGTGGAAATATAACGCGCCAGCCACGATTAAGATCAATAACTTTTTCATACTCTGCCTTATAATCAGCTATGCGGATAGGAAATAAGCAACACAATGTTGTTATTTCACTGACTGCACATGCCATTATTTTTTTATTGGACGAAATGTCATAAGAATAGCTCTAGGGTAATCAATTTTGTACCCATAAAGCAATATTTTGCTAGTTTTTGATAGGTAATGTCAGCTAATCCGCTATAATTAGCCGGCCTTACCGAACTAAAGGAACCGCTTTGAAATCAGAAGATAAGAACATTAAAGCCAGTCACCGTATTCCGATTAAAAATGTTGAAATTCATCAACCCGCTAAAAGCGAAGTGTATAACCCTCGTGACCAAATTTATGTCCGTAAAGTAAAGGGCGTGTTTCAAAAACTACGTCAAAAAATGAATTTTGTCTTTTTGGCATTATTTGCGCTGCTACCTTGGTTACAATACGACGGCCATCAAGCTATTTTATTTGATATTAGCGAACAACGTTTTACGTTATGGAGTGTCACGCTTTGGCCACAAGATTTGACGTTATTGGCCTGGCTTTTTATTCTTAGTGCTTTTTTACTGTTTTTCATTACCACCTTCTTGGGGCGAGTTTGGTGCGGTTACCTTTGCCCTCAGACCGTTTGGACTTTTATTTTTATCTGGTTTGAAGAGAAAATAGAAGGCAGTGCCAATCAGCGTAAAAAGCTCGACAGTCAGGCGATGAGCATTAATAAGTTTTGGCGTAAAGCCTTGAAGCACTTTTGTTGGGGCTTCTTTTCTATTTTAACGGCGCTAACTTTTGCTGGTTACTTTGCCCCTATGCATGAGGTTTTTGTCGATTTTTTCACTTTTAACGCCTCATTTGCCTTAGCGGCAACGATCTGGTTTTTTGCTTTTTGTACTTATGGCAACGCGGGTTGGATGCGAGAAATTATGTGTTTGCATATGTGTCCTTATGCGCGCTTTCAATCAGCGATGTTTGATAAAGACACCATGACAGTGTCTTACGATGCTAAGCGTGGTGAAAATCGAGGTCCACGAACCAGAAAAGATGTACCAAAAGATGTCGGTTTAGGAGATTGTATCGATTGTAATTTATGTGTTCAGGTTTGTCCGACGGGTATCGATATTCGTAACGGCTTGCAATATGAATGTATTAATTGTGGTGCTTGTATAGATGCTTGTGATGATGTGATGGAGCGCATGCGTTACGATAAAGGCTTAATTCGTTATACCACTGAGCATGAGCTACAAGGTAAAAAAGTCCACTTTGTCCGTGGCAAGCTTATTGGTTATGCTTTGGTTTTGATTGTTATGACCAGTTTACTGATTTTAGAAATGTCCAATAGATCGCCAGTATCTCTCGATATTATTCGTGATAGGAATGAATTAGCAAAAGAGAACTTTAATGGTGATATTGAAAATGTTTATACCCTTAAAATTCTCAATAAATCACAAAAAGATAACCGTTACCGCCTGTCAGTCAAGGGTATTAATAATACCCAATGGCATGGCGAACAAGAGGTACTTGTTAAAGCCGCTAAAGTGTATACTTTACCTATCAGCATTTCAGTTGATCCATACGAATTAGAAGGTTATATGACAGATATCAGTTTTGTTATTGAATTAGTTTCAGAGACGGATGAGGTCAAGCTTGAACATGAAAGCCGCTTCTTTAATAAACGCTAATGTCAGTATTTGACTTTACCTCATTATCGCCAGACTTAATTCTTGATGGCCTAGAAAGTACTGGTTTAACAGTTGATAGTGGCTTGTTGGCGTTAAATAGTTATGAGAATCGCGTTTATCAGTTTCATGATATGGATAAGACCAAATATGTCACTAAGTTCTATCGGCCGCAGCGCTGGACAGAAGCACAAATCAGAGAGGAGCATGACTTCGCCTTCGAATTAGACGCCAGTGAATTACCCTTAGTGGCACCGATGAAAATTGCTGGTGAGTCTTTATTTTCATATAAAGGCTATCACTTTGCGATATTCCCCTGTCGTGGCGGTCGTATTTTTGAGGTCGACAATTTAGACCAATTAGAATGGATGGGTAGGTTTTTAGGGCGTATTCACGCGGTAGCCGCGAAAAAAGGCTTTACTGAGCGGCCCAGGTTTAATAGTGAAGAAATGCTACAGCAAGCGCAGCAGATTATTGAGCATTCTAATTTTGTTCCAGCGAGTTTAACATTACCTTTTTTTACTATTTTAGAACAAGTGATTAGCGTTGCAAGTAAACAATACCAACCCACTTCTCAGATCCGTTTGCACGGTGATTGTCATGCGGGCAATATTCTCTGGACCGATGTTGGACCGCACTTTGTTGACCTTGATGATTGTCGTATGGGGCCTGCGGTACAAGATATCTGGATGATGCTTAGTGGCGATCGTCAACAGCAGTTATTGCAGCTCGATACCATATTAACCGGTTACGATGAGTTTTATAGCTTTGAGACCAATCAATTGCCTTTAATTGAATCATTGCGTACTATGCGAGTAGTTAATTATATGGCTTGGCTATGTAAACGCTGGCAAGATCCTGCTTTTCCGCATAATTTTCCGTGGTTCAATACTGAAAAGTATTGGGAACAACAAATTTTGATGCTTAAAGAGCAAATGTCAGCACTACAGCAACCTCCGCTGAGTTTGCTAACTTATTAAGCGCTTGGCGCTATTGATTTTGATTTATTAATGATTAGGAAGTTTAATTTTATGAAAAAATTAGTGAGTTTATTCGCTTTAATAATATTACCAGTATTCGCATTCGCGACAAATTATACTGAAGGCGAGCATTACACTAAAGTAAATGAGGAAATCACCGCGAAGCAAGAAGTACGCGAGTTTTTCTCTTTTTATTGCGGTCACTGTTTTAATTTTGAACCCTTTATGGCGACCTTGAAAACGTCATTGCCTGAGGGCGCGACATTTGAAATGAACCATGTTGATTTTCTCCGAGCTGCTTCACCTAAAGTGCAACAAATGCTAAGTAAAGCCGTTGTTGTTGCTCATCAAATGGGTTTAGAGAAGAAAGTTATTGCGGCATTATTTAATTATATTCATATCCAAAAAGCGGTGTTTACCTCAGAAAAAGATATCCGTAACGTTTTCGTACTTAACGGCGCTGACGGTGATAAATTTGATAAGTTAATGAAAAGTTTTGGCGTGGTCAGTAAAGCTAACGCGATGAAAAAGCAGCAAGACTATTTTGCTAAAAAAGGTGCGTTGAAAGGTGTTCCTGCCGTGATTGTTAATGGCAAGTACCGTGTAGATGCACAAGGCTTAGACAAAAACAATTTCCAACAAGATTACATTGATCTTGTAAAGCACTTATTAACTTTAAAATAAATTAATAACTGCTGCAAACAAAGAGGCTGCGGCCTCTTTTTTATTCGCTAAATTTCGCTAGCGTATTAACCTAAGCTTAAATTCTTGCGGGTTTTACGAACCAAATAGCTACTGAGCAATAGTGCTATTACCAGTAAGATAACACTGATGATCAATTGCTGTTGGCCATTCACTCGTAATCCAGCTCCCATGAATGAAAAAATGGTCATTTGTGGTAAAAAGCCAAGTGAGGAGCCTAATATATAGGGTTGCATAGGTGAGCGTGCTGTGCCTGCGAGTATGTTAGTAAGAAAGTTTGAACCTGCGGGTAATAGTCGAATGATTAGCGCCTTCAAAAAGGTGTCATGACTAAAAAAGTGCTTAACTTTTGCTAGCGGTAACGGGTAATGCCGTTGCACCATGTTGGCAAACAGCCAACGAGCCAGCATCACAGTCATTATACAGCCAAAAACCGCAGAGATTGTCGCTAACGCCATGCCATAGCTAGCACCAAATAAAAAGCCAGCGCTTAAGGCAGCAATTTGTCGTGGCAAACCTATGGTCATCGCCGGCGTAAGTATTAAAGTAAAAAGTAGCGCACCAAATAGGGTGTTAGGGATCAAAGTCGCTAAATAGGCTTGAATAATAACGCCATAATTACCGAGGAATACCGTCGCGATAGTAATCGCCAAAAATAGCGATACTAACGTGGTGATAACAGTTAACTTTAAAACTGACTTTTTATTCAAGACTTGATTGCTCTTTGATATATGCACGCTATTGCAGTGGCATGTTGTGGGTAATTCAATACGTTTACTCGGTACTCGCATAATAAAATTGGCGGTAGTTTGCCGACCATTTATGATAAATACAAGTGTTGTGCTTTAGCATCTCTGTCGATTAAATAACCTAAACCTTGGTAAGTGCTAGTTATTAGTTAAATCTCTTAATATTTTAGTTTTAGCAATATTGAATTCGTTTTCATCCAGGTAACCTTGCTTTTTCATCAGCACGAGTTTATCTAGGGCAGAGACAAGTTTAGTATCAAGGTCGGCAGAGTCATCGTCACTGCGTTGTCGTTTGTTTTTCAGTGAAGTGGCCTTATCAGTATCTATATCAGTTGTTGACGTTATTTCGGTCGAATTATCTTCAAGAATATCGCCAGCTAATGGCTCGGAAACAGTTGCTGGAACTAAAACACTTGTTGCTGTTTTTTCTCGCTTTAACTTAACTTTTATTTTTCGCTTAATGGTTACATTTGGGTTGATATATTGGGAGAATAGCCAATGCCAGTCGATGACTTGATTGATCACTTGCTGGTATTTAAGTTTGGTATGACGAATATTACCCACACGAAAGTAAAGGCAAAACAGGTAGCGATTATTCTGATCGTCGGTCAAACATAATTGAATTTTTCTTTGTTTTTCATCAATCATTTTTAAGCGATGCTCTTTCGCGAAAACCGTCAGTACTTTATCTTCTACGTCATTAGAGAATGCTTGTGTTGAGTCAGCACTGACGGTTGAGATAACCTCGTCATTTAACCATAATTCACTACGGGTTAGTGACGAAATGCTAATAACTTGTTCAGCCGCTTGCACGTGACGTTTATAGAGCGATAGTGATTGTGAGGCAGGGTCAACATCAAAATTGGCCCATTGCTGATGTAAGAAATGTTGCTTGTTAGTGGTGTTTTTTCTTAGATACCAAAAATAACTCATTAAAATTAGAACCATGAAAAATATAGCAGCAATAACACTGTTGTTATTCGAGGTTTTTATTGGCTGAGTCATTATCGGTGCTGCAATCATGTTAGTTTCGGGGGTTTTAAGGGCGTATAACTGTTGTTGGCTATGTTCAAGTAACAAGAGTTCGCCATCGTGCTTTTGATGCAAACTAAACTTGGCCTGCTTATTAGTGTCATAATTGCTGAAATTCAGAGGCGTACTTTGACTACTTTCGTCGTCGTTAATATTCGAAGATAGTGCTGAGACTTGCAATCGCCAAACGTTTTCCGTTTCTTCTAAGTACAAGGCTTTACCCCATAAGTTTTTTAGTTCGCGACCATGGTAAAGTAAAATGTTACCTTTTGTATTTACTGGAGATAAACGTTTTTTTATCTGTGCTTGTGGCACAGCTTCACGCCAATCATCACCTAATTTTGCTTGTGTAAGCACATTAGTATCTTGGTAGTTCAATTGCACAAGTAAGCTATAAGTGCTTTTTTTTATCCAGTCAAAATGCTCAATTTGGTGCCCCGCGATAAAAACAATTTCATTACGAATATTCGCTGTTTTTGCGAAAGGGTTATTAGCGGGAATAGTATAACTTTGTAAACCATACTTTTTTGGTTTTATACGCAATATGGCGCCAGCATAGAGTGCTTGGCTTTTTAATGTCTTGCTTTGCGCCAAGGTAATAAAAAGTAAACCATAGTCATCATGCCAAGGTTCAAGATATGGGTTAAAGCTCAATTGCTGAATGTGCTCTGATATCTGTTGGATAGCGATGCGCAGAACTTCACGTTGTAGCATGACTTTAGGTGCTTGTTCAGGCGAATAATTTAATTGCCAACGCATGATAACCGTATCATACGGAACGTTAAGCTCTGCATTTTTTGGCGCTAATTTCCGTTTTGTTTTTTGACTGGCTTCGGTATGTGCAGTATAAAAAGTGTGGTAACCGTCGCGATCACGATAGTTAAAGTTTGGATCTAAAGTAATGGCGGTTAGTGCGATAATATCGGAATTTTTTAGCGCTGATTTCAAATCGAAAAAAGCAGGTTGAATAATATCACTGTTGTGTAATTGATAAATTCTGCCTGCTTGTGTAGCGATAAAATATTGATTTTGATTGCCTAAGACAGGTAATACGGTATGCCATTTATCATTTTTTAATGCCGCTTCAGCAAGGTTCGCTAATGCCGATAACTCTATTGCATGTGTTGTTTGCTCAACGGCATGTGCCATTTGACTGAAAAAAGTCACTAATGTGCAAATAAAATAAAGCGGAAAATTTTTAAGCCTGCTATTTTTGTCCATAAAGTGGCGAGTTCCCTAAAAAATTAATAATAGTTTAGTGCTTGGCGAGTAAAACCGCCTGATGTGCATCGATAAACTGGTTTTTATTCTTATTATTAAGATAGCTTAATTTTCCGTCAACGATTAATTGATCATTCATTTTACCGTGCTCGGCAAGATAAAGCGCCTGCTTGCCCCAAACATGAACGGGTCTCTGTATGGTTACTATATGGCTTTGTTGGGTGATAGTGGAAAATACATACTGTTTTGACTCTATAATGATTTCCGTTAACTCTTTGTTGTGCTCTGTGGTCATGACCTTAATATCTGAAATGATATTACCACTAAAGTGAATTTGGTTGATGGATTGTGCATAGCCTTTAGGAAAAGTTTGTGCATAGCTAGCATGGATAATTTCTCGATTATTGGCCTTACTATTAATTAAGTAACCTTGTACTAAGATAATGTCACCTTTATCGGCATGTATAAGCGCACGTTCAACAATTTCACCAATAACTTTTACGGTGTGATAACTGGTCCATTCTTTAAATTTATTACTCGTTTTATCAAACCAACGACTATGCGTTGCCAGGGTGAACTCCGCAAAAGCAATAACGGGATTGGCTTGATAGCGAATGTCAGGCTTATTTACTAAGTTGCCTAATAAGGTGACACAACATAAGTGATTTTGAGGTAATTCAGATAACATAGGGCTGCTTGTCGTTATAGGGTATTTACACGTTAGTGAACCGTGAATGCAAATAAGTGTTAACTAGCAATACGGTGCTTTTTTAATAAACTGACTCGGCGTATTAGCGCAAAAACTGGCTATGAATTTCAGTATCAAATAAGTTTTTTATTAAAATCGCAAACTCTTTAATAAACTCTAACTGTTCATCTGTGACTGAATTGTTGACCACACCGGACAATATTTCTTCTAAGTCATGCACAATGGCATCAATTTCTCGAATAATAGTATTTCTGTTATTAAAAGTTAATGCCTCGTTTTGATTGCATAAACTCATAATTTGTTCACTCATCTCTTGCTCTATGACCTCTATTACCGAGCTATTGGCGTTATCGATGTTTGAGCTGTTTTCAAAAAGACTTAAATGTTCAGTTAAATATTCAATAATATGACTATAACCTTCAGTATCGGTAACCATTAGCGTATCTATTTAAATTATATCATAGCCCTACTTTACTCGTAAATTAAGGTCATGATCAAGTGCTCTATTGCTTAACGTAATGAATAGAATACAGAAGTGAGTGAGAAAGAAGCGATGAATCTGGTATTTTAAGCCAATGCTAAGTTTAGTCGCTTGATATTTAACACCTACAGCCGTAAACCATAGGTGTTAACATCAGCTATGCTATTTACGCAGCAGCGTTGGTGCTTTCAAAGATTTTATCAGCAGATGCAGCAACAAAGCCGGTGTAAAGTTCACCGCTTTCCATAGGGTAACGTTTGGCGAATTCGTAAAAGCAGCTCGGAATGGCTACAGTTTTATCAGAAAACTCGACTAATACATGATCAGCCATGGTTGAAGATTGCTCTAGTTTAACCACCTCATCACCTTTTATTTCGCCGCCTGTGGTATTTAGCGTAAAACCGCCCGCTTTAACCGCTTCATTGACTGCTTCAATAGAGTCATAGTTTGCTAAGTGGTTAATACTTACAGTGAAATGGTTAGCACGATAACCCCACGCGGCTACCCATGCCGCATATTCACTTTCAGCGAGTAGCTCTAAATATTCTTGATGGCTAACTTGCCAATGGGTACCTGAGTATAAAAAGCTTTCAACGTTAATGTCACCTTCGTTAATGCCAGCGATCATTTTTTCGATGATTTCTTGTACGCGTGGAGAAAATTTTTCTACTAGTAGCTCACTGATAAATACTTTTGGCAAGTTAGTATCAGTGTGCTCAAAGTGCTTGGCGTATAATTTTTTTGCTGCAAAGTGATATTCGCCACATTCTTTGTAACCTAAGTTAAGTAAATGTGCTGAAATTTTTTCAATATTTACTTTCGCAATATTAAAGGTGCGGTATGCCACGTGATCGTTGATTAAGTCGTTACCTGTGCCTAAAAGTTGGTGTACTTTGTCGGCTGAAGGGGTAACTTCTAAGTAGTTTTGCCAAATGTTGTTAAATAAATTTTTAACCGGAGTCATATTAAATTCCTAGATGCATAAATTAAATTAGTGTCGATTTCTCAAGTCGGCTGAATGGTATGCAAGGCTATTTACTCATTCTTAAAATAGTGAGTGAGCTCAGTATTTTAAGAATATTTAGGACAGCATGATTGATAACCACTCAGAATAGGCGGCTATATTTGATCGATATTTTTGAAAAAGCTGGGACGGATCCCAGCTTTTTTTAATGGGCAGTGGTGTTTCATTACAATGATAGTTTTACTGTTTACTTAATCGTTAAACCAGGACTCAAGGTAGCCGGTAATGATACTTTTTCAGCTTCAACTGATGCTACTGGATATGCACAGTAATCAGCGGCATAAAATGCGCTGGCTCTGTGGTTACCACTAGCGCCAATACCACCAAATGGCGCAGCACTACTGGCACCAGTAATCGGCTTGTTCCAGTTTACGATACCGGCACGAATACGACGGAAGAAGTGATGGTAAAGTTCTTCACTGTCACTTAATAAGCCAGCAGATAAACCAAATGAGGTATTGTTAGCTTCATCGATAGCGGCATCAAAGTCAGTATAGCGATAGACTTTTAATAATGGGCCAAAATGTTCGTCATCTGGCATTGCGGAGATGTTTGTTACATCGACAATACCTGGAGAGATAAAACCGGTACCCACTTCAAGGTGTTTCATCATGACAATAGATTCAGCGCCAAGATCAAGCAGTTGTTGCTGAGCTGCCACTAAACTTAATGCGGCTTTCTCAGAAATCATAGCACCGATAAAGGGTTGCTCTTCATCGTCAAAGTAGCCAATTTTAATTGCTTCTGTACTGGCAACTAATTTAGCTAAAATAGCATCACCTTGTGGGCCAGCTTCAATAAATAAGCGGCGAGCACAAGTACAACGTTGACCTGTAGTGATGAATGCTGATTGTAAGATGTCATGCACAACGGCATCTATATCGGTAACATCTTTAACGATTAATGGGTTATTACCGCCCATTTCTAAGGCTAGAATTTTACCAGGTTGCCCGCCAAATTGTTCATGTAAGAAATGGCCTGTAGTCGAACTACCTGTAAAGAATAAACCATCAATTTGTGGGTGACTAGCCAGTGCTTTACCGGTTGCCACTTCACCTTGCACCATGTTCATAACGCCAGCAGGAAGGCCTGCTTGCAACCATAATTTCAAGGTTTCTTCAGCCACCAGTGGTGTTAATTCGCTTGGTTTGAATACTATGGTGTTACCGGCAATAAGTGCAGGAACAATATGGCCATTTGGTAAGTGACCAGGGAAGTTATATGGGCCATATACCGCAACAACACCATGAGGTTTATGGCGAATAAAGGCTTTTGCACCTGGCATAGGGTTTTCAATAGTGCCAGTACGTTCTTCATTAGCACGTACTGAAATAGCAATTTTACCGACCATAGCACCGACTTCTGTGCGAGTTTCCCAAAGTGGCTTGCCAGTTTCAAGTGCGATAGTGGTGGCAAAAGCTTCTTTGTTTTCAGTCAGTAATTCAGCAAACTTAACGGCGATGGCAATACGTTCTTCAATAGGCATATTAGACCATGTTTCGAACGCGGCACGTGCAGACATAACCGCTTCATCAACTTGGGCTACAGAAGCGGTATTTCCCTGCCAAATCACTTGATTTTTAGCGGGGTTTTTTGAAAAAATCTCATGGCCTAAACCAGCTGTCCATTGACCATTAATAAGTTGTATATTGTGTGACATTCTTGATTCCTCTGCGCGTGTATCGCTGATAAGAATAGTAATTAGGTTTGCTTAATGATTAATTTGAAACTAGGCGCACCCAGTCTCCTTCATTAACCATTAGCGCATCTGCTACCGCTTGTGAAATTACTACTTGCTTGGCTGTTTCACGTAATAACACCGGTGCTTGAGTTGCTCTAAAGTCTGCAACTTTGCTATTACAAATAATATATTTATTGTCGCTGGCGACATCACCAATTAATACTTGGCATCGTTGACTTTGACGTACAGTTTTTACTAATGCTGTTTGTGTTTCAACCGTTGGACCACCATCAAAAATATCGACATAGCCACGACGTGAGAAACCTTCAGCTTCAAGTAGTCTTAATGCCGGCACTGTTTTTGGGTGTACCTTGTTGATCACACGTTGTGCTTCTGGGCTCAACAAGTTGACATAAATTGGGTACTTCGGCATCAATTCAGCAATAAATACTTTCTTACCAATACCCGTAAGGTAATCCGCCGTTGGGAAATCAAGCGAGAAGAAATGCTCTTCTAGCCACTTCCAAAAAGGTGATGAACCATCTTCGTCTGAAACACCGCGCATTTCTGCGATAACCGTGTCAGAGAAACGTTCTGTGTGCTCGGCCATAAATAGAAAACGAAAACGTGATAAGAAGCGTCCGTTACGATTTTTTCGGTGAGATTCACTTAAGAACAAAGTACAAATTTCAGAGGCACCAGTGTAGTCATTGCATAACGACAATGTTTCAACGGTATTATATATATTAAGCTCACGAGAGCTATGCACAACTTTACCTAAATGGTAATGATAAAATGCATCGTCTAAACCAACCGCAGCTTCAATACCACTAGTGCCAACAACCGCACCAGTTTTAGTATCTTCCATAACAAATAGATAGCCTTCATTACCGGGCTCGGTAACAACGCTCTTGAAAGAAACTTCAGCGTGAGAAATGCGTTTTTTTAGCAGTTCTTCGTTGACCGGTAGTGATGTAAAACCGTGTCCTGACTCAACAGCAATGCGATTAAGTGCATCATAATCACTGTTTTGAATAGGGCGTATAATAATCATAGAAAACTCTCAATGAGACGTTCAAATACCTTAATTTGTAAAGTACTTGAACGCTATAATAATGAATAACTTAGTTAGCTAATTTAGCTACTGCTTTTTCAAAACGTGCTAAACCTTCAGCGATATCTGCATCAGGAATAACTAATGAAGGGGCAAAGCGAATAATGCTAGCGCCGGCAATCAGTGTCATGAGACCTTCATCCATTGCGGCATTTAAAAACTCTTTTGCTCGACCTGTGTATGCTTCAGTTAGTACAGCACCAATCAATAAACCTTTGCCGCGAATTTCGCTAAAGACATTATATTTAGCGTTGATAGCATTTAAACCAGCAACATAAAGTTTTGCTTTTGCTTTTACGCCGTCTAGTACTTCAACGGTGTTAACGGTATCAAATGCGGCTTCTGCTACGGCACAAGCTAGTGGGTTACCGCCATAAGTACTACCGTGAGTACCAATTTTAAGATGCTTAGCGATATCTGTTGTCGTGATCATGGCGCCAATAGGGAAACCACCGCCCAGTGCTTTTGCTGTGGTTAAAATATCAGGCGTAACACCTAAGCCCATGTAAGCATATAGCTCGCCTAAACGACCAACACCGGTTTGAACTTCATCAAAAATTAATAAAGCATTGTGTTCATTACAAAGTTCACGTACACCTTTAACAAACTCATCTGTTGGTGAAACAACACCACCTTCGCCTTGTAATGGTTCCATGACTACAGCACAAGTTTTATCAGAAATAAGCGCTTTTAAACTTTCTAAGTTGTTGTATTCAGCATGAGCGATGTCGCCAGGCTTAGGACCAAATCCGTCAGAATAAGCTGCTTGACCACCGACAGTAACGGTAAAAAATGTACGACCGTGAAAGCCTTGTTTGAAAGCAATGATTTGTGACTTTTCTACGCCATAGTTTTCAAGAGCAAAACGACGGGCTAATTTTAAAGCCGCTTCGTTTGCTTCTGCACCTGAGTTAGCAAAGTAAACTTTATCAGCAAAGGTGCTGTCAGTTAATTTTTTCGCTAAACGTAATGCTGGCTCGTTAGTCATGACATTTGATAAATGCCAAATTTTATTGGCTTGTTCTGTTAACGCGCCAACTAATGCAGGATGACAATGTCCTAAACAGTTAACCGCAATGCCACCCGCAAAATCGATAAATTCACGATCTTGTTGATCCCAAACACGTGAACCTTGTCCGCGCACTGGGATAACAGCAGACGGTGCATAGTTAGGCACCATAACGTCATCAAATAACTCGCGATTTACTGGGAAGTGGTTAGACATTGTAAATTCCTCTTATATTTAGGATATTGTAAGCAATAGTTGTTTATTAGTCTTGAGCGCTAAAGCTCGACAAAACTAAATGAATTAATTAGTTGCGTGTGATTTTAGCGCAGACTAACTAAAAAATAGGCAGGGATTATGACAGATAAAACCGACAGTGTCTTGTTAAAATGCGCTGAAGCCCTTGTAAGACAAAGGCTCAATCGTTTTTATTCATAATTGTTGCATAACTATGTTTGCAGGTTTTTTCGTGCGATGGTGGCTTACTCGCGCTTTATGTGTACTTGGCTGATTTGCAATGACTGCCAATGTTTCATAATTAATCAAAAATAATTTTCCGTGACGGCACTTTAAAGACTCATTAAACCGCTGTTTATTTGCCTATACGAGTAACAGTAATGGATTAGCGGGCGAGTAAAGATGGAAAACGCCTTATGAAATCAAATAAAGGCGGCTTTACAAGTTCAATAACGGCTAATTAAAAATTAATTTTATATGATCAATATCGCTTTTCTTTAACAAAGCAATATCACTGGTGGTCAATTGTCCTGCGGTGAGCAATACTTTTGCTTCTTCGGTACTAATAAGATCTTCTTTGGCTAAGCTTCTAAAGGCAACATAAGCTTTGGCCTTGGTGACTAATTTAGCGATTGGGCACATGTGATTAACGCTAATAGCATAGGCAAGGTCGAATAACGCTTCAGTAATTTGTAAGCGATCAAAGCGCATTAGCTCCACCATATCAGCAGCAACGTTACTACTGCGTTTAATTAATTGCTCGAGCAATAAGTCTGGTGAAACTTCAAGTTTAACTAAAACATTATGCAGTTTTTTATCTTTATTATCATAAGCGTCTCGTAGTTCTTTTTTATAGAGCTCATTATAGGTGTCTAGAAAACTGCGAGTTACCGCCAATAATCCTAAATTACTTAACATGCCAGCGGTAAACGCGGTGAATTCATCTAAGCCTTGTTGCTTTGCTAATACTTTAGCAGCCAAGGCGATGGATAAACTATCGTTCCACAGTTTTCGTTTCATTAATGGATAAGGTGCGGTACTGGGTGGCAACCAATGCTTGAGCATAAAAGTCGGCATGACTAATTTAAGGTTGTCTAATCCGACGTAACTTAAGGCCAAGTTAGGTTCGCTCACTTGTACGTCTGAGCGTTTACGGTATTGGGGCTTATTGACTAAATTTATTAATTCAGTACATAACCATGGTAACGCCTTTGCCAGCGGAGTAATGCGATTGATACTGGCCGCTTTTACCGCCAATATTTCCATGATAGAAGGTGCGGCATCTTCAATTTTTAGCACGTTCATGTAGAGATTTTCTTTATTATCGAATTCTTTATTAACTTTGCTAGTGACGCGAGTAAAAAACTCACTCATCACTTGTGCTTTAAAATGCTCTTGACCGTGCGCTTGAATAATTTTGTTTTTATTGGCTTCTTCTTCAACGGCTAATAGCTCGCGCCGGCGATTTAGCTGTTCACTATCTTGATGTTTAGCAACAGATATTTTGCCACTTTTTTTATCGGCAAAATCTTTACTAATCGCGAGGCTGAGCGCGCGATTATAGATAGGGGCAACTAATTTATTATTTTCAAATATTTGCATTAGGACTTCATTATCGGTCTTCGTTATCAGTTTATAATGATGGTGGTTAGCTAGGTTATCGACCTATGAGCTTATTTCATTAGCAACTGCTGATCTTATTAGTTTTACATTCAATGATTTCTAAAAATCAAGCTTCTTTAATATTATCATCTATTTGATTTGAATATTGATCAATAAAATTTTGTAATAATTGGTGGCCTTGTTCAGTTAACACAGATTCAGGGTGAAATTGTACGCTAGCGATAGCTAAAGACTTATGTTGCAGTGCCATAATCTCTTGTTGCCCGTCGGCTGTTATCCAAGCGGTTATTTCTAGCTCGTCAGGTAACGTCTTTTCATCAACAATTAGTGAATGATATCGGGTAACCGTTAATGGCTGTTTTAAAGTGTTAAATAATCCCTGACCATTATGACTAATAGTACTAGTTTTACCATGCATGACTTGCTTGGCTTTAATGACTTTTGCGCCAAAATGTTGGGCAATACACTGATGGCCAAGACAGACACCTAAAAGTGCAATGCGACCTTTAAAACGCTCTATAATTGCCAGTGATAGGCCGGCAGCATCGGGGTCGCAAGGGCCTGGAGATATAACAATATACTGTGGGGCTAGTGCTGCAATCGCATCTAGACTGATTTCATCGTTTCTACAGACCTTAACTTCTTGCCCAAGTGCTTGAAAATAATGCACTAGATTGAAAGTAAAAGAGTCGTAGTTGTCGATCATTAATAACACAGCAAAACCTATATAGCACTAAATCGTAAAGCGGGCGCTATTCTAAGCTTTTATCTATAGTCACGCTAGCCCAAAGCGCCTTTTAGATAAACCTTTAAACTCAGCGCAAATTTCAGCGTATTAAATGACCTAAATAAAAAAGGCCTTAAACTTTCGTTTAGGGCCTCTATGCGTTCTATTCATGAACCGTGCTTAAATTAAGGCTTTAGAATTGCGCCGCAACTTGTAGCCATAATTTATTGGTGTCACTTGCATAGTCATCAGCATGGTAACTCGCCCACTTGACTAAAACATCGTAATTTTTGTTAATGGTGTATGTGGCGACCAGATCGATTTCTGAACCGTAATCAATACCATCAACGTCTGAAGATAAGTCATGATAGGTCGCAGAAAGTTTAATATCGTTTATTTTGGTTTTCACCGTCAGGTATGTATCTTTAACGCCTTGTCCAGGAGTTCCTAGGAACTTATCGGTAAAACCTTGGAACTTATGTAACGTGGCAAACGGTGTTGAGAAGCCAACGCCGTTGTCGCTACCTAAAGACTCGATACCCGCTAGTAAGGTTACAGAGCGTACTTTTGTGGCTAATTCAAGGTTATAATAATCAGCACTGAAGTCAGTTGCATTATCAGCGGCGTCACTTTGTCTGGCATAAGCCGCATTGATTATGACGGGGCCAAATTTACCGTTATAGCTGATACCATAAGTGTCAGTTGATGAAGCCCCAGCGGTGTCAAAATCAAGTAAGTAGACATAAGCGTTAAACTTGTGAGCTTTATTGACGGCATAACCCGTGTCAAGTAAATGGAATTGACCGTGTAAGTCAGCTTTTGCACCATCAGGACCAAAAATACGGTTAATGTTGTAAACATAGCTGTAATCAACGGAGAAACCTTTAGCAGGAGTTACTTGGAAACGGTAACCGTCGAAAGTTTGTTCGTTTTGTCTCCAGCCTACACCACCAACAAAACGTTGATTATTATGCAATATTCTTTGACGGCCGACTGTGGCGGTCAAATTGTCAGCAGAGTATTGTAAGAATAGTTGATTGACATCAGTACCGGTTGGATCGGCGACAACAGGGTAGTTAACTTTACCGTTACTGGTACTGTTGTAATTGTCGATAATGTCGGTCACGTTATCAACTTCAACACCTGCAGATAGGCCCTGAAAACTGCCAGTATTTAAAGTGATACGACTTTTTAAGGTGAGTGCGCTTGCGTTATTATCAATGCCATCTTGATCAACCCCTTCGTAACGAGCACGAAAGTTAAGTTTTACCGTACTTTCAGAAAGTGCTTGTTTAACGCCAGATGCAACAGCTGTTTGTTCTGCGAAGGTCAGTGGTGCTGTTAAAATTGTCGTAGCGAGCAAAGCGAGCGATGCGCATTTTGTCTTGTTTTTCATAATATCAACCTTAATGTTTTAAGCTTTTGGAGTGTTTTTTTAATCAACGTGAAAATTTCAGATTGTTTTAAGGCACTTTTTAATGATTTTTATTGGTCAGAACAAACTGATTTCGTTGAATTACTTATTATTAGGTTTTTATTTTTCAATTTTGATGAGCTTGTATACTCAGATGAAATATATCGTTGTCAGCATATTGAAAAACGCCTAACCTTTTTAATGCGCTAAAACTAGCATTACTGTGCTTGAATGAGAAAGATAAAAAGTCAATATGAGCTGAAGAATGACGCTAAGCTGATCTGGAACAATAAACCGGTAGGTTTTTAGTGGTGATTACGCGTCATGTCAGGCTAAAACTAGTGCCTACAGACTAAGGGTAAACTTAAAGTTTTTGATAAAATGCTCGTAATTGTTGCTGAGCTTGTTGATAACTGATTAAGATGAAGCTAACTTTTTCGCCGGGGCGCATCTGGCTTAATCGAAATAAATCCGTTTGCATTACCGTGCCTAATACTGGATAACCGCCCATGGTTTGTCGCTCTTTCATTAATATAATAGGCTGTTCATTTTCAGGAAACTGCACCATGCCGTAGGTTACTGGCATGGATAATAAGCAACTATTACGTAATGGTTGAGACAGTATTTTTTCGTTAGTCAAAAGTTGTGGCTGCTGTTGTACAGCAAGACGATAGCCCATGCGATTACTATCAGGTGAAATAACATATTCAGTAGCTAAAAATTGCTGTTGCTGTGCACTGCGCATTTGTAAAAACAAGCGACTGGGCATAATACGTAATGTCAGCTTTTCTTTGGCATAAAATAGTGTTGGCGTGCTAGTCGCTCTATTGGCTGGTCTTTCTGCCCCTGTTTTAATAAAAGACTGAGTTTGAGCTGAAAAGTGCAATTTACTGCCCATTGTTAAGGTTTGCCCAGTAAAGCCTAAAGCCATTTCATTACGGGTCTGCGAAAAACTTCCTAACCACGGCTGCTGTTTGCTTTGGCAAGTAAAACCACCGAACACGGCCAAGTAACTATGTAAACCGGTTGTGGGCATGGCAAAGTCGACAATGTCGCCAGCTTTCAGTTGATAGCATTGCCAGTTATCTACCGCGTTATTATTGATCTGAGCGTGGCAATCAGCACCGGTGATCGCAATGATACAAGCTGCATTGGCTTGGAGGCTAATTTGCCCTAAGGTTATTTCTATTGCGGCACATTGATATTGTTGATTATTTATCTCGGCAATATGTTGTTGATGTCTGTCACTGAGTTTATTGCTAATGAGTTTATTAGCGCTAAGGAAAGCAAATTCGTCGGCAGCACCACTAGCACTAAAACCTAAATGCTGAGCATTAAGGCGGCCAAGATCTTGAATGCTTGCCTGACCATTTATGGAGATAATCTCAAGGGTGCCTTGGCTCATTGTTGCGTGCCTTTTTCTAGTGCAATAAATTCAGCTTTTGAAATGGGGTAAAACTGCACATTTTGCCCTACATTAATACTTGCGCGGAACTGGCCATTTTTACTTTCATACATAGGCACTGGCGTTTGGCCGATAATATGCCAACCACCAGGGCTCTCGATCGGATAAATCGCACTTTGTTGTTCGGCAATGGCAACCGCGCCTGTTGGTACTTTGGTGCGTGGTGACGATTTTCGTGCTAAGTGTAAGCTTTCGGGTAGACTGGCTAAGTAACAAAAACCTGGGGTAAAACCTAAAGCATAGCCATGATAAGTCTGAGCGCTGTGCTGTTTGATGACTTCTTCTATTGATAGATTACAGCGTCGTGCAACTTCGGCTAAATCCCATTGCTGCTCAGTATCGTAGTAAACTGGTATTTTAATGCAGTCAACAGCGGCGAATGCATTGGTGATTTTTTCGTCTTGGCTATGCTTTGGCTTAGTCAACGCGCTAGGCGTTTTGGCAATACTGTTAATGTGGTCGATCACTTGTGAGCTAGTGGTGAGTTGCGGGCAAAAATAAACCAGTAAACAATGATAGCTCGCCACGGATTCTACCATTTTCTCAGCAAGTTGCTGCTCAAGCATAGCTTGTAAGGTAATAATTTCATTATGTTGCGTCAGCGATATTTTCGCTTGCCAACTGAGCAGTAAAGCGTTTTCCGCCACCACTTCGATAGTAAAGTCAGGACGATGTTGAATACTATTCATGTTATTAACGCTATCTTTGTGCATTGATGGTTTGGCGCAATGCTTTAATCATCGCTAAAGCATTAGGCGTGTCGCCATGAACGCATAGCGCATCGATATGAAACTTTAACGGTTGTTGATTAACACTGAGTAACGGCTGCTTATTGAGCAGTGCCTGACAGCGATTAACTACCGCTTGGTTGCTGCTTAATATCGCGCCAGTTTCACTGCGCGGCATTAACAAGCCGTTATCCAAATACGCTCTATCGGCAAAGGCTTCATAGTAGAGTGTAATATGATGTTTTTTCGCGATCTGGACAAATTTATCGTTGTCGGTTAATGCTTGAATCATCAAAGATAATGCTTTGTTATTACGTTGATTTAGCTGGGCAATGGCTAAACAAACATCATCAAAGAGGTGTAGATTTTTCATCATGTCGTTGTATAGTGCGCCATGCGGTTTTACGTAGTCAAGCTGAGTATTTTCTAGTACGCAAAGTGCTTGTAAGGCGCCAATTTGATATTGAAGAATCGCGATCAATTCATCGGATGCTAACTGCATAGATTGACGGCCAAAGTTTTCTACATCGGGATAGCTTGGATGGGCACCAATAACTACTTGATGTTGCTGGGCAAGTTTAATAGTTTTTTTAATGGTCAGGGCATCGGAACCATGAAAACCACAAGCGATATTGGCCATATCAATCAATGGCATAATATCGGCATCGTTATTATTTTTAAACTCACCTAGATCACAGTTCAATTTCATGGTTTTTTAGTCATCACGGCTAGCGCGACGTTGTCGTACTGGGTGACTGATCACAACATCGGTCAGTGGCGTGCAACTGCAACTTAAAATGTAGCCTTGTTGCTGCTCGTCGTCCGATAAACCATCTTGGCAAAGTTGTTCTACTTCACCTTGTTCTAACTTTACTTTGCAACTACCACACATGCCTGCGCGGCAAGAATAAGGCAAGATTAAGCCTGCGTCTTCGCCTTGCTCAAGTAGGGTTTGCATGGTATTGCCAGTAATAGTTTTATTAAAACTGCTAAAAGTCAGCACAGGTTTACTTTTCTTTTCAATCAAAGTTGGCTCCTTTTTGGTGGTGGTATTAGTGTCACTGTTTGAGGCATTGTTCGCTGATTTGTTGTTAATGGCAAATACCGGCGCTGCTTTGCGTTTTATTATTTCAACATTATCACCACGTTTAATTTGCCCTTGATTAAGCGCGATTAAATTTTGGCCAAATAAAATGTCGCCATTTGCTAACTGACGATAATTTTTTAGGGTATTTAAAGGTTCTTGCTGGCGATGTTGTTCACCAGTCTCAGGATTAACCGTCGTAAAAATACAACGGCTACAAGCTTTAGGGATTTCAAACTCAACCTCGCCAATGCGAATATGCTGCCAAGTGTCTTCTGCGAAAGCATCACAATGGTTCACCACAATGTTGGGACGAAATTGTGCCATGCTAATCGTTGTGCTGCTTGGCTTATATTGGCTATTCAAGTGGTCAAGCGAGGCTTGTGAAATAAGTAACAAAGGGTAACCGTCAGCAAAGCCTACTTGGCTATTTTTGTTTTTAACAAAGCGCTGCGAGTCCGCACCAAAAAATAGTAATTGACAAGGTTGTTGAAGATAATGACTAAACCATTGGTTAATATTGTCGAGGCATTGCTGAGCATTAATGCTGTCATTCCAAACCCGAACCGGCACATAGCTTTGACAAAGTTGATGGTAGTCAATAATTAAAGCAGGCATGTTGGGGGCATTAACGATCAGGCCGGTAGCGGTTAAATTCGCTTGTATTAAACATAAAGTTGGCTGCGTGCGGGCGGTGATAAATTCACCATCAGGGCGGGCAATCACAAAACGTCGATCAAAGGCTAAGCCAAACTCTTCGACCCAGCTATTGGATAACTCAATGCCGGCGCTAGACTTTATGGGATACACATTAATGTTTTGTAAAATAGCCGAACTCATGACTTCCCTCAAATGTAGTGCATGCTGATAGCAATGAACTTAATTCTGCGAAATTAAGCATTTTAGTTAGTGTTAATCGCATTGATAGTGGGCAAAATGCAGTGATTTTGCAATATGTATTTTTCACGGATTAAGGTATATTGAGGCCATTCTGATTTAAACCTTAGCTTGCGCTAGCATATGCGCAGTAACAGCTAACAAAATGAGCTTTTATGCATCTTCATATATTAGGTATTTGTGGCACGTTTATGGGCGGTATTGCCGCTATTGCCAAGCAAATGGGCTTTCGAGTTTCTGGCTGCGATGCCAATGTTTACCCACCTATGAGTACCCAACTAGCGCAATTGGGTATCGAATTAAAGTCAGGCTATTTAATTGAACACTTAGATGACGAGCCTGATTTAGTTATCGTCGGCAATGCTATGGCGCGCGGTAATGCCATGGTGGAATATGTGCTTGACCGAAAAATTCCCTATACCTCTGGTCCGCAGTGGTTATTAGACAATGTGTTAAAAGACCGTTGGGTGTTAGCTGTTTCCGGCACGCACGGTAAAACCACCACCAGCTCGATGTTAACGTGGATCTTACAATATGCGGGTATGGAACCGGGCTTCTTGATCGGTGGTGTCCCGCAAAATTTTTCTTGTTCAGCACGTTTAGGGAATGCGCCATTCTTCGTTATTGAGGCCGATGAGTACGATACCGCGTTTTTTGATAAACGTTCTAAATTTGTCCATTATCGTCCCAATACGTTGGTGATTAATAATATGGAATTTGATCATGCTGATATTTTTAATGATATCAGTGATATACAAAGACAATTTCATCATCTTATTCGTATGGTGCCGAGCAATGGCCTTATTCTATCGCCAAAAAATGAACAAGCGATTAGTGAAACATTGGCTATGGGCTGTTGGACACCTACTGAATATAGTGTTGACGAACAGCATAAATCGTCTGGTTGGCATGCAGAAAAATGTCATGCGGACGGTAGTGAATTTATCGTGAGCTTTCAAGGTGAAGTGCAAGGAAAGGTTAATTGGGCATTAATCGGCGACTTTAATATCGATAATGGTTTGATGGCAATTGCCGCAGCGCGTCATGCGGGTGTACCAAGTGCAGTAGCCATTGAAGCATTAGCAAAATTTGTTAATACCAAGCGCCGATTTGAGTTTAAAGGTGAAGTAAATCAGATCAGAGTTTTTGATGACTTTGCCCATCACCCAACCGCTATTGCGAAAACATTGGCGGGTGTACGGGCCAATGTCGGTAACAGGCGGGTGATAGCGATACTCGAACCTAGATCGAATACCATGAAGTCAGGCGTGCATAAAGATACTTTGGCAAAGTCGCTCGCCGATGCTGATATGGTGTTTGTTTATCAAGGTGAGCAAGTGAAGTGGTCAGTTGATGCGTTAATTGCCGACTGTGCTCAGCCATGTTTTGTTAGCCAAGATATTACGCAAATGGTCGCTGATATTGTGGCAACGTCAGCCACGGGTGACACCTTGGTGGTCATGAGTAATGGGGGTTTTGGCGGTATTCATGAAAAACTATTATCGGCACTTGCTCAGCTATAATAGCCAGTGAAATAATTAATGCTAAGTGATCAAAATATTAATGTAGTGAGTATAATAAACTCAATAACAGCTAGTTTACGTTACCAATTAAGGTGAATGTGTGCAAAATCAAGCAATGACTATTAAGAACAATGGCGAATTTAAGCAGAAAATAACCTTAGCGATCACGGGCGCCTCCGGCTCGGCTTACGCACTAAGGCTTTTAGAGTGTTTGGTCGCGGCAAACTACCAAGTGTATTTGTTGTGCTCTAGTGCTGCGCGGGTGGTTTTTGATACTGAAGTTGGCTTGAAGTTACCGAGCTCGCCAGACGCTGCTAGTCAATTTTTTACCGAAAAGTTTCAGGCACAACCTGAGCAGATTATGGTTTTTGGTAAAGAGCAATGGTTTTCGCCTGTCGCTTCAGGTTCTGCAGCGCCGAAAACTATGGTTGTTTGCCCGTGCTCAACTGGCACGCTTGCCGCTATTAGCCAAGGCATGAGTGATAACCTAATTGAGCGTGCCGCAGATGTGGTGATTAAAGAGCGTGGCCAATTGATTTTAGTGCCACGCGAAACTCCATTTTCAACCATTCATTTGCAGAATATGTTGTCACTTTCGCAAATGGGCGTGACCATTATGCCGGCGTCACCGGGCTTTTATCATCAGCCTAAGTCGATTAATGATCTTATTGATTTTATGGTTGGGCGCTTGCTTGACCATTTAAATATCGAGCAAGCGATTATGCCGCGTTGGGGTTATCAAGCTGTAACGCATAGTAAGACGAAGTAAGTAACGGTTAAAATTACCCAAAAAAAATAGGATTAATGAATGTGTTGAAGCTTCATTAATCCTGATATGACTGCAATTTAAACACTTAGCTCTATTTAATTGGCATTGCTTGCGACTTTATTTTTAGCTTTAATCGCTTTTATATCGACACCATCAAGTAACAGCATCACATCAGCGAGCAAGCGTTTAAGTTCACTAACTTCGGTGGGAATGCTCTTTTTTATTTTCTGCACGTAAGCAATAGCTTCACGATTTTGAATAACCGCCAATAATGCCTTCAAGGTGTCGGTATCATCAACATCAATAGCCGGTAATTTTTTTTCACTAGCGGCATTGTAGAGTGAATAGGTGGTAATTAAACTTGCCTGTGCTTCTTTTAATCTTTCCACAAAAATCTATCCTTATTTTTATTATCGTTATGTGCTCTATACATTACCTACCATACTGAAAAATAAATAATTGTCTAATTTTTCTGCATATTAGCGGTGGAAAAAATTTATTTACCCTGGCGATTGAACGGCAAATAGCGGCTATTTGTCGCATTAGGCTTAAGTTTTAATGGCTGATGTGTTGTAGTAGGAGCATAACAATAATTTACATATAGCCGTTCGACTTCAAGATGCAGATTTTATCAGAAATCGCACCTTGAAGTGGTGCGTGTATAGCTAATTAGGATAAACACTATGTCTACATTTACTGCTCGAATTTCTTCACTAGCACTCAGCATTGCTTTGGTATTAGGTACCGGACAACAAGCTCTGGCTGAAGATATTGCTCCTCCAACACCAGAAAAAGCTAAAGCTGAAAAATGGTCGGTCAATAGCCCACAAGGTGAATTTACTACCGCAAAAATTGATGTTCGCCAAGGCACTTGGATAAATGTTGATATTAGTCCAGATGGCAAAACCCTAGTTTTTGACTTGCTTGGTGATATCTATACCTTACCGATCGAAGGTGGTGAAGCCAAAGCGTTAATGACAGATATTGCTTGGCAAATGCAGCCCCGCTTTAGCCCTGATGGTAAACATATTGCCTTTACTTCTGATGAAGATGGCGGCGATAATTTATGGATTATGCAAGCAGATGGTAGCGCAGGTAAAGCGGTGAGTGCTGAGACCTTTCGTTTACTGAATAGTCCTGCTTGGTCACCCGATGGTAACTATCTTGTTGGCCGTAAACATTTTACCGGCTCTCGTTCACTAGGTGCTGGCGAAGTGTGGATGTATCACAAAACCGGTGGTAACGGTGTGATGCTAACCAAGCGGCCTAATGAACAGAAAGATTTAGGGGAGCCGGCATTTTCCCATGACGGTAAATACGTTTACTTCTCGCAAGATGCGACACCAGGAAAAACTTTTCACTACAGCAAAGATTCTGAAAAAGGCATTTATAAAATAAAGCGTCTAGAACTCGCAACGGGTGAAATTAAAGTGGTTGTGGCGGGTAAGGGTGGCGCGATAAGACCCGTACCATCGCCAGATGGTAAATACTTAGCCTACATTAGCCGTGATGATTTCCAATCTAACCTTTATCTTTACGATTTAAAAAGCGGTAAAGAAAGCCTGATTTTTGAAAACTTAGATCGCGATATGCAAGAAACTTGGGCTATTCACGGTGTATACCCGAATATGGCTTGGTTGCCAAATAGCGCAGGTATGGTGTTTTGGTCAGGTGGTCAAATCAACAAGCTTGACCTTAAAAGCAAAAAAACGACGGTTATTCCTTTTCATGTTAAAACCGAGAAAAAAATTCAAACCGCTTTACGTTTTCAGCAAGATATAGATCAAGATAACTTTGACGTCAAAATGCTCCGTGATGTTGAAATATCACCAGATGGTAGAAAAGTCGTTTATGAATCAATGGGCCATATTTATGTGCGCACCATCGCCGACGGTAAAGCTAAAGGTAGTGCAAAGCGTTTAACTAAACAAAAGTCACACTTTGAATTAAACCCGAGCTTCTCTCGTGATGGCCGCTATGTTGTTTATAGTACTTGGAATGATAATAAACTTGGCGAAATTCGCGTAATTTCAGTGCGTGGCGGTAAGAGTCGTGCATTAACTAAAGAACCGGGCAAATACATTGAACCAAGCTTTTCTCCTGACGGACAAACCGTGGTATTTCGTAAAGTATCTGGCGGTTTTATTACCGATCCAACCTGGGGTTTAAACCCTGGTGTTTATACCGTTAGTGCTAAAGGTAGTACGCCAAAACTAGTAACAGAGTCAGGTTTACTACCGCATTTTGGTGCTAAAAATGACCGTATTTATGTCTTACGCGGCGGTGAAGTACCTCAACTGGTAAAAATTAACTTAGATAATGCATCGACTACCGAACGAGAGCAAACGCTTTATCAAGGTAAGTTCGCGACCGAATATAAGGTTTCACCAGACGGAAAATATTTAGCCTTTGCCGAACGTTTTAAAGTTTTTGTTACGCCATTTGTAGAGCGTGGTCAGGTTATCGATATCGGTCCTAAAGCGAAGAATTTACCCGTGAAGCAACTGTCACTGCGTGCCGGTGAAAGTATTAACTGGAATGGTGAATCTAACGAACTTTATTGGAGCTTAGGTGCTGATCTTTACCAAGCTAGTGTTGCTGGTTTGTTTGACATAACCGATAAAGACCTTGTTGTTAAAGCTGATGTTGAAAGCAGCGAAGGTGATAGTGCTGCAGAGCAAGCATCAATAACACCTGAGCCAGTTAAAACCTATTTAGGTTTTAAAGAAAAAGCCGATAAACCTTCAGGTCGTGTTGCTTTCGTTGGTGGGAAGGTTATTACCATGGAAGGCGAACAAGTCATTGAAAATGGCGTCGTGGTGGTTGAAGGCAATAAAATTATTGCTGTTGGCCAACAAGGACAAGTAGATATTCCATCTGATGCTAAGGTAATTGATGTTACTGGTAAGTCCATTATGCCGGGCTTGATTGATGCCCATGCGCATGGCCCTCAAGGCAGCAATGAAATTATTCCACAACAAAACTGGAAGAACTATGCTGGCTTAGCGTTAGGGGTAACCACGGTTCACGATCCGTCGAACGACACCACTGAATTTTTTGCGGCTAGTGAAATGCAAAAAGCCGGAGATATTGTTGGTCCACGTTTATTCTCTACCGGTAGTATTTTATACGGTGCCACTGCCGCCGGTTATACCTCGCATGTTGATAGTTTAGACGATGCTAAATTTCATATTGAACGTTTGAAAAAAGCCGGTGTTTTTAGTGTTAAAAGCTATAACCAACCGCGTCGTAATCAACGTCAACAAATGATCCAAGCAGCGCGTGAAGCTCAAATATTAGTGGTACCAGAAGGCGGCTCACTGTTACAACATAACTTGTCGATGATTGTCGATGGTCATACGACGTTAGAGCATTCTATTTCGACCGCGAAAATCTATGACGATATAAAGCAATTATGGTCGCAATCTGAAATGGCTTATACACCAACCATGGGCGTGGCCTACGGTGGTATTTCAGGAGAGCACTTTTGGTATGACACCACAGATGTGTGGAAACATCCGCGCTTGAGTAAGTTTGTACCTAGTGAATTTTTAGATCCGCGCTCCATGCGTCGCAGCAAAGCGCCACATCATCATTACAACCATATTAATGTTGCAAAAGTCGCGAAAGAGCTACAAGACTTAGGCGTGACAGTGAACTCTGGTGGCCATGGTCAGCGTGAAGGTTTAGCCATGCACTGGGAAATGTGGATGATGGCACAAGGTGGCATGTCGCCATTAAATGCTATTCGCACTGCAACCATTGCACCTGCACATACCTTAGGTTTAGCTAGCCAGTTAGGGTCGATAAAAGTTGGCAAACTTGCCGATATTTTAGTAGTTGATGGCGATATTAGTAATGATATTCGTTTATCTGACAAAGTGGTTTATACCATGGTCAATGGCCGATTGTATAATGCCGAGACCATGAATGAAGTGGGCAACTACGACAATAAGCGTGCTAAGTTTTATTTTGAAAAATAGCGTTTAATTTTTTTCATTAGTAGATGTGATAAAGCCCGGTATTCCCGGGCTTTTTTAATAAATTAATAAATGGGGTCAGATACACTTTAAGCATTTAAAGTGTATCTGACCCCATTTATTTATGTTTGCCCCCCCTTTTAATGAGTAAAACTTTGTGATTTTATAACTTTATGTAAACCTTTTAGTTAGTTACGACGACTAATGAGTGTAATAAGGATAAATAAACCGGAACCTAACAATGCCAAACCAACTTATAAAACTTGCCCTCATTATCGCCGCATTTCCCGCCGCGTGTTCACAACCCTCCGTCGACTGTAGTGCTTTTGCCCCACAACACTCGTCTGAGTACGTGTTGCCATATCAAATTGGCGAGTCTTATCGTGTTGAAGTATCAACAGGTCATTACTCAGAAGCAAACCAAGGTGTCGGTTTGTATGCCATAGATTTTAATATGCCTATCGGCACCCAAATCGTCTCATCACGAGATGGTGTGGTGGTTGCGATACGAGAACAATTTGAAGATTACAACGGTAAAGATTTAGCAGAAAATTTCATATTTATCCGTCATAGTGATGGTACAGTTGCTCGTTATTTTCATCTAACCCATCAGGGCGTATTGGTAGCAGAAGGTGAGCTAGTTAAAGCCGGTGACCATATAGGGTTAAGCGGCAACACCGGACAAAGTGGAGGCCCGCATCTACACTTTGATGTGCAAAAATGTGGACCAAACCTGCCACCAGGTTATAACAAATTACCCTGTGGCCAGACTGTGCCCCTGAGCTTTAAAAATACCACATCACATCAGTGCGGCGTTAAAAAGGGTGTCAGCTATCTAGCAATATAATAATGGGGTCAGATACACTTTATAATAAAGCAATTAAAGTGTATCTGACCCTAATTATTACTGAATAAATCGTCATGCGTATTCGCTGCTTTTATTTTCTAGCTATGTGTATGGCTTTGGGGGATTTATCCATAATTTTTTACTATAAGTATATAACTCTGGCTAAACGGCTGATGAGTCAATACAAATTCAACTGAACTTAACAAAGCTCGAGTTCATCGCAAAGGTGTATATTTAACAGCCTCGCTTTGTTATAAAAAAATATGTTCATCACAGCGTTATAATTTGATGACCTAAAGAATTTATTCACATCATAGGACGCAAAGTTGAAAATTTTTAAAAAAATTATACTGCCCCTTAGCTTGATGGGCTTAATAACTCATAGCGCTTGGGCAGCGGATGCTAGCTTTGATTTTTTTGTAACCAATATTACTGACAATGTTTATAGCATTGTATCACCTTCGTTAGGTTTACCAACACCTGAGAACAGAGGTTGGAATTCTAATAGTCACTTTGTTGTTACCGGCCAAGGGGTGTTGTTATTTGATACGGGTTCTTCCGAATCGATTGGTAACGCCATTAAAATTGCGATTAAATCAGTCACAGATCAGCCTGTTCGTTGGGTTATTAATTCGCACAGTCATGCGGACCATTGGCTAGGCAATGCGGCGTTTACCGATACAAACGCTGAAATTATTGCCAGTGATCGGGCGCTAGCAACAATGAAAGATCATGGGCCAGGGGCTTTAGCGTTTTATTCCCGTGTGACTAAAGGTGCCATCGGCAAAACTCAACTCGTGTATCCAACATTGTTGTTGACTGAAGCGCAACAACATAATTTTGGGGGAGTAGATGTTGAATTTATTCTAGCTAATGACGGACATTCTCCAGGGGATATTTTGATGTGGTTGCCACAGCAGAAAATTATCTTTGGCGGAGATGTTTTAAGCTCTGATTGGATGCCAATTATTACCGGCCATGGAAATGTGGCCAATTTAATTGATACTCTTTACGCTATAGCAAAGTTAAATCCCACTATTGTCTTAACAGGGCATGGTAAAGCAAGTACCGTAAAGTCGATATTACGTGATGCTGATTTATTAGCTAGTGTTTGGAAACAAGTCAAAGTGGACTATAAAAAGGGGAAAAGCCCTAATGAAACAGTGTTAAATATCGGCGCTACACACGGGCAAAAATATCGGCCCTTATATAAAGATTTTGATGCTGAAATAGAGCGACATATTAAGCTAATGTATACATTACAACACTAACCGATGTTTATTTTTGGTTGGATTTTACCCTGTAGATAGCGCGTTATGGGTTACTGGTGACTATGCGAAAATTCTAAATTTTCGCATAGTTTAATCGTTTATCTACAAGACTATTATTGTATGTGGAGAAAAAAATGAAGTTACTCACTCGAAGAGGTTTGTTAAAAGGTGTTATTGGCATAGCAAGTCTGTCTATATTTTCACGCAATGCCATTTCCGCAATCTTGACGCCAAGTGCGATGGAAGGCCCATTTTATCCCAATGCATCGATGCGCTTGGCTGATGTAGACAACGACCTTGTCAAAGTGTCGGGATTGGTCAAGCAGGCAGGTGGCGAAATTATTCTGCTCAAAGGGCGGGTGATGTCTAAGGATGGTCAGCCGCTTGCAGAACACCGAATAGAAATCTGGCAATGTGATGTAAATGGCAGATACTTACACCCAAACGATGTGCAAAGTGTCATGTATGACCATGGATTTCAAGGTTTTGGCCATGATATTACCGACGCTAATGGCAATTATAGTTTTATAACCATTAAACCAGCGATATATTCGGGTCGTGCACCACATATCCACGTGAAATTATTTGATGGGCAAAACGAAATTTTAACCACGCAGTTGTATATTGCTGGAGATGCCAATAACCATACTGATAGTCTCTATCGAAAAATGTCCGTCAAGCAAGCTAAACAAGTTTCTATGGTCTTTACCGAGCATAAAAATGTTATTGAAACCAACATTGATCTGATCGTATGACATGATCAAATGCCATTTATAAAGTGTATCTGACCCCAATTATTAATGAATTACCACCAGCCAATATTGTGGCTTTATTAGGCTCTGATCAACGTTCA
Organism: uncultured Colwellia sp.; assembly: GCA_963977145.1. Classification (GTDB taxonomy): domain Bacteria; phylum Pseudomonadota; class Gammaproteobacteria; order Enterobacterales; family Alteromonadaceae; genus Cognaticolwellia. The sequence continues at coordinate 35,356 of CAXBNP010000021.1, read as the reverse complement.
CGTTCAGGCAGAACAACAAACTTTTTAGCCTTACTTAAGCAAAGTATTGGAGACAAACCTTGGTATCAATAACGTTTTAAGCTCAAGAAGATTCGTTTATTCACCATTATCGGTAGAATATTTATGACGTTTAGCACTATATTGAATTTCTGCTAATGTCTGCTTGTCAGGTCAGCTGCCGTTCGCGACAATGAATAAAGCTATAAATTATGGAGTAGAAAAATGAACGATATGGCTCAAGCACCTAAGGCGCTGTTAAAAGCACAGAAGTTGGCTAATTTAACTGATTCCAAAATTGGTATTCCATTGTTAGGCATTCGCTTAGGTTTAGATTTCTTGGTTGGACTCATCCCTGTTGTAGGTGACCTCATCATGGTAGGTACATCCCTTACCATTGTTGGTATGGCGAAAAGTATGCAGGTACCACGAGCACTTAGAATTAGTATGTTAAAAAATATTGCGATAGATTTTCTCTTAGGAGTCATTCCTGTTGTTGGTGACTTAGCGGATCTATTTTATAAATCTAACCAGAAAAATGTCCGTATTATGGAAAAGTGGTGGCTAAGTCAGCATCATCAACAGAAATAGCTCATCAAAGCTGGCTAAGCGTAGTTGTTGCAGATACCGTTGCAAAGACCATTGTAGCGTTAGTTGGATGGTTAAACTTATCCTAAAACACTACCCTAAAGCCTTAAATAACTAGAACACCCATCTTAATAATGATGAAGTTGGATAATGAGGTGGTTTTTTATCACATCATCCTTATTAGTTCGTTTTTTCCGAGCTTTGCAGTTAGATAAAGTTATGAAATTAACCGTTAACATGTGCAACTTGGAGTGCGTGTTCTTGTAAATGTCACTACTAAATATACGCGCAAGGCAACGATTGCACCGGCACATACCTTCGGTTTAGCTAGCCTGTTAAGTTTGATGAAATCTGGAGTTTTTAGCGGTTAATTATGATGTTAGTGCGGATGTTCGTTTATCTGACTAAGTAATTTATACCAGGATCAATGGCTACTTATATAATGCAGAGACTATGAGTGAAATCGGCAACTAGGATACTAAACGTGTTAAATTATACATTGAAAAGTAGCATTGTAGTTTTGTTTAATTTAAAGCTCGTAATCCCTAGACTTTTTATGTTCAGGCCTCTCCCAGACATCTATGGTGTGTACTAAGAAGCTTCTTCATCATTTAGTTTCTTGATGTTTCTGGGGGCAACTAAAGGTAAATCTAAGGTAAAACATGTACTTGTCTCTAATTCACTTTCAACTTTAATTTTACCTCCCATCAAACTGACGACAATATTAAAAATTATGTTCAGGCCCAAACCTGAGCCCCCTTCACCAAGTTTTGTGGTAAAGAAAGGTTCAAATACTTTGTCAATCAACTCTTTTGGGATGCCTTTGCCATTGTCTTCGACCTTTATGGTTACTGTTGAACTATTCTGTTTAGCGGTCAAACAAATCACACCAGAATTGGTACTTTCAAAGCCGTGGATAATGGCATTATTAAATAAATTAGTAATGACTTGGCCCAAAGGTCCTGGGTAGCTATCCATTTCAATGTCTTTATCAATCCAATATTCGAATTTTATATCAGTTCTTTGTATTTTATGATGAAGTGTGAGAACTATTTCTGCTACGATTTCGGATAAGAGAAAAGTACGCCTTGCTTCACTAGTTTGGTCAACCGCCACTTGTTTGAAGCTCTGGATGAGATTTACCGCTCTATCCAAAGAAGGTAGTAAAATATTTAAGCATTCATGTACTTCTTTTTCGAACTTGTTTAAGTCAGCACGTCGCACTTTATTTGCTTTTAAAAGCGTTAAAAATTTCTTAATGTTTTCCTTAACAGTGCTGCCCATTGTAACTGCTATGCCTAAAGGCGTATTAACCTCATGAGAAACACCCGCTACCAATGCCCCCAGAGATGCAAGCTTTTCGCTTTGAGCTAGCTTGTTTTTGGCATGAAATAATGACTCTACCATCTTATTAAAGGATTTAGATAATTCGGAAATTTCATCTTTGCCTTCTATTTCCAGTTGATGTGAAAGATCGCCTGAATTGGTTAAGTGTGCGATATGGCGTTGTATTTTAATTATCGGTTCTAATATGGTTCTAATCCAAAGCCAGCCAATAAATAAACCTATGATAACTAATATTGTCGCGGCGAATATAATAATTAAGAGAGTGTTCTGATGATGTTCATAATTGCTTTCATAAAGAGCTTCTGCTCCTTCAATGTTAGTTTGGAGCATACCTATCATAATTATTTGTATGTTATTAAAAACTACACCATATTCTTCATTTGCTAGTAGATCTGCTTCAATATCCTGATTTTTTTGACTTAATGTTATAATTCGTTCTTTTAACTCTTCGAACACTTTTACTTCAATTTTTAATTTATTGAGTAATTTTGTTTCCTCTCCGACATCTAATGTTTGTTCAAATTTAGCTAGTGATTGATGAAAGTTGAATGATGCATTATTTATTTTTTGTTCAGCAAGCTTCATGAATTCTTCGTCTGGAGCAATGATATGACTTTTTATTAATACATGTTCTTCATATAAATACTTTCGAGCGTCAGTTAAGTTCACAAAACTGACAAAATAATTATCATAAATTTTTTGCCCGTTTTTATTAATTGTCCTGGTTGCTGTCATTGCAATGAATGCCATGAGCAAAAGTAAGATTATAAAAATACTAATAGATATGGGGATTTTGTATGAAATTTTAATGTTACGAAAAATATCAATCATTATGAATACTCTTATAAATATAAATATTTATTGCCAACGAACTAGTTCACAGACTAGCTCAATATTATAAAGTATCAATTAGATAGGACTAATTAAAGTAATGATAATTAAGTGGTATCGCTCTTTTATCAGCTATAAGAACGTATTAGGCAAATGGCAAGCCTGCGGGGCAGCCGATAAAATGTCTTCTCGGGAGCTTAAGTGATATTACAGATTCCAGCGCACCAGCATTTATTACCATGCTAAAAAATCAGAGGATATCGATCTACGCAATGGCCTATTTGTCGGCACAGCTGCTATTGGTAAAATAAGCTACAACTTCATAATGCGCGCTTAGCTGCTGTATTTTCTCAGTATTTGCTAGATTTTTCTAATTGTTAATATATGTCGATGCAAAAGCTTCGAATAACTTAGTCGTTAGTCAGTATTCATTGAGCCAGCATTATTTTTTATTCGAAGACTTAGGTAGATACGAATTACCAGTTTGAAATATAATTCCAGTATTGAAATTTATGGCGGAATTATCGCGTTGCAATCAATCTTCATAGCTAGCGATAGTCAATCATGCGCCTCGTAACTCCCTTTTTTTATTTTACTCAAATTTTAGCACTTCCCATGACCACGGAAATAACAAAAAAATTATTTAAATGATTAACTTAATTAGGCTTTTAGTTATACTTAAATTAAGTAAAAGTTAAAAATTTTCAGTAATAGGAAGCAAACATGGATAACAAAATATCAATCGGTATCAGCAGTTGTTTACTAGGCCACAAAGTCCGATTTGACTCGGGTCATAAAAATAACTCATATATTAATAATACCTTAAGTGAGTATTTTGATTTCATCCCTTTCTGTCCTGAAGTTGATATTGGTCTAGGTATTCCTCGTGAAACCATTCGATTGGTGTTGCTAGATGACAAGGTGCATTGTGTTGGCTCAAAAAATCCAGATTTAGATGTGACGGATCGGCTGAAAGATTGTGCACAAGAGCAAAAGTCGTGGCAACAAAACCTGAGCGGTTATATCTTAAAAAAAGACTCACCCAGTTGTGGTATGGAACGGGTAAGGTTATATAAAGGTGATATGCCTGATCGTGTTGGTGTTGGTATTTACGCACAAAAGTTGATGGAAAATTTCCCTGATTTACCGGTTGAAGAAGAAGGTCGATTAGGTGACGCGATATTGCGTGAAAACTTTATTCAACGGGTATTTATTTATGCCCGTTGGCAAAAACTTGCGGCAGAAGGGTTTTCATTACAAACGCTAAACCGTTTTCATGCGCAACATAAATATATTTTTATGAGTCATAGTCAATCAATGGCTAAAGAACTCGGGCATTGGTTAGCGCAAGCCCATGGTGAAGCGCCTAGTGAAGTTATGCCGCAATACTTAACAAAAATGATGACGTTACTAAAACTAAGAGCTAGTCGTAAAGGTCACGTGAATACTTTACAACATCTGCAAGGCTATTTGAAAAACGCTATCAGTGCTGATGATAAAGCTGAACTGGTCGAAATTATTGACCAATACAGAAATGGTTTATTGCCGCTTATTGTGCCAATAACCTTGTTACGCCATCATTTTCGACGCTTCCCTCATGACTACATTACTGAGTCATATTATATGAAGCCACACCCAAAAGAATTGATGCTTTTAAATAGTTTATAAAATGCCAGTTGAGAAGCAGGGTAAATAATTTATGGGAATGCAGCGTGAACATTGAAGTTATTGAAAACCCTGAAGCCGAGTTAATTGCCTTTTTAGATGAAAAAATTGCTGAATTTAACTGGGCGCATTGGGAAGTTAGCGAACGTAAAGCTATTGCGGTGAAATTAACTGATGAAAATGGTCAGGTCATTGCAGGCGCTGCAGGCAGAACCTTTGGTGATTGGCTGATGATCAACACCTTGTGGGTGTCAGACACACTGCGTGGCCAGCAAGTCGGTAGTAAAATATTACAGCAAATAGAGCAGGCCGCACAGGCTCGAGGCTGTAATAAAGCCTTGCTCGATACCTTGGATTTTCAAGCCAAACCCTTTTATGAAAAGCATGGCTATCAAGTGCAATGGACTCAGCAAGGTTACCCTAAAACCGGCTGTAGATACTATATGATGAAGCAATTGCGTGCTTAAATTCAAGGCGCGAACAGTTTAGAATTATGACAGTGAGTGGTTAATGGTGGTAATCGTATATGTATAGCGGAAAATGTTTGTGTGGCGCGGTCGCTATTTCAGTTAATGGTGTGATCAGCGATATCATTCATTGTCATTGCTCGCTGTGTCGAAAAAATTCAGGCACGGCCTATGCGACTAATGGCTTTGTTAATCGTGCTGATTTTGTTATCGAAAAAGGTCAAACAGTCTTAAGTGCTTTTTCATTTAAACCCGGACGAACGCGTTATTTTTGTCAGTACTGTGGTAGCCCGGTTTATAGTAGCAATGAGCAAGATAAAGCTAGGGTTCGGGTGCGTTTAGGGATATTTGATTCTGCAATTATTGAACGGCCAATGTCACACAACTTTGTCGACTCGAAAGCTAATTGGGAAGATTTAACGGCGGATTTACCGCATTATTCAACCTTTGAGCCCAATAGAGCTATACCCAAGCCATCACGTTAATACCTACTGAGTATCGGGTGGAAATTGGCTTAAAATAATGTTGGCAGGAATGATCATCATGAACATTGTTTTACTACTCAATAATGATATTGCCAGCAACTTAGCGTTAAATTTATTATTGCCGTCATTAAGTGCGCATAATATTAAGGTGTTTTTATCCAGTAAAGTGGGCGGTAATTCCAAGCGCCCAGAGGCCTTACAAGCTTTAGCGAAATTTGAACAACAGGGCATTTATCGCGCACTGGAACAATTACCGCTGCGCAGCGGTAAATCAACCGGCTTTAAAAACTATGCAACAATTACTAAGCAATTCGGCATTGCTATTGAAAACTTAAATCAGATAAATTCAGCTCAAGGCAAAGCAAAAATTCAAGCACTTTCAGCTGATTTAATTATTTCAATTCGTTATGGTGTTATCTTACAAAAACCCATTATAGCTTTAGCGAAACACGGGGTGATTAATTTACATTCTGGACAATTGCCAAACTACCGCGGTGTTATGGCAACATTTTGGGCTTTGCTTAATGGCGATAAACTACTAGCGACGAGTTTACATTTTATTGATGATTGCACGATTGATACCGGCGGGGTTATTGCCAATTCAACTTTATCAGTGCAGCAAGGCAAGTCTTATCTTTGGCATGTACTATCTTTGTATATAGGTGGTTGCCAATTGATTAAACAAGCGATTAATACACTTGCATGCGGTGGTGAGCTTACGACGCTGGCTCAAACTGAGCAAGGCGACTATTTTACCTTTCCGAGTGCAGAACAAATGACGACTTTTACGGCACGCTTTGGCGCATTGTATGAAGAGAGTGACGTGTTAGATTTAGTCAGGCTGACACAAAAAAATTAGCCTGATGAAAGTTGTTATTCAATACTAGTAGCGGTAACTATGGCAGCAATGCCGCGCATAATAAGATTTAAAGAGGTTATCATGAGCATAATACGGGTTAATGAATTTACTGCGGCGGCGGATAAGTCAGCGGAACTTTTTACTTTTTTACAAACACTTGTACCTTATATTCAAGGCGCTAAAGGTTGCCTTTCCTGTGAGTTATTAAAACACCACCAACATACGGATCAGTTTATGATTATTGAGCGTTGGGACTGCATTGAAAATCACCAATTAGCCATTACTCATTATCCGCAAGCTGATATGCAAGCGGCGATGAGTTTATTTGCTGCTCCGCCGAAGGGAAATTATTACCAGCAAGCTCAAGGCTAAACAGGGATTGCTTTTTATGATATTGATGATGTTTTTTGCCTTATTAATGATGCTGTTGAGTTTACAAATGATGATAAGCCCAGCAGTGTTTTCTGCTGGCATTATTAAATTTAGTCAACAGCGATATTTTCATCGCTTTGAGATATTGAGCCGATTGCTATTTGGCGTGATATTTATTTATTACGCGCCCCTGACTCGTGCCATGATAACCCATAGCGTTTTTGGTTTACTGATGGTATTTGCCGGCATTTTTTTACTGATAATTGGCGCTGAAAAACATCGAGCATTTGCCGTGTGGTCGGCGAATAAATTTTGCTCAAGCTTTCGTTTTTTTGGTGTTTTCGCTTTTATTTTTGCCGGCTACATTATTTACACTTGCATTTAACTGACAGCTCAACCTCATTGAAATAATACCAATACTCGATTTTTCATTGCAATAACACATCCTAATAGCGTCCAGCGCACAACGGAGCTAGTTCAATTCGAAGCAGTCATCTCTGATTATTGTTAATTAGCACTGACAATCACACCATAGCGATCAATAAATATCAGTAGGCAAAGTAATGACGAGCAACACTAAGTCTATACCATAAACACGTGCTTCGTTTGCGCCGTTACTTGGCACACAGCCTCAATAGCGAGCTCTATCTCTACATTACCTATCACTTAAAACACGTTAGCAAAATCAAGCTAATTTTCTAGCCGGAAGAGCGACTTCACTACCCAGGTAGATGTTTTTGCAAGGGCACTTAAAAGTCACAATTTATCCTTACTTATTGCACATTCTTTGCACATTCTCTCGCTAATATATTGTTATGCGCATTAGCTAACGCGGGCGCAGTAACAAACACGGATTAGAGACTTTTAATGAATGATTACGATGGAGTAAGCATTTATTTATTGCAATGTCTCGGTCATTTTTATAGCGAGATGAGTGACTTCATGCCTATTAATGGTTAACAAACTCGTTAACCGCTGCAATCTTGCTATCAATTTATAATCAACAAAAACCAAGGTAACAAATGAATATTAAAGCAATATTAGTACTGGCCATCTCATTGTCGCTACTGTCAGCTTGTGTCGTTCATCCAAGCCATAAAACTGCAAAAGCACACCATAAAAAAATACAAGTAAAAACCGTCTTGAGATTAGAACAAGAACACCAAGGGCACAACATTGTCATCGTCAATAAACTACCCGATAAAAAGCGAAATTGTTGGTCTCACAAAAGCCACTGGCATTGTAACCATTGAGTAATTCACTATCGAGTAAGTGGTATCAGCTGCGCTTAGCTGACGATAAAAGTCGAGATAAAAGCCATTCTGATAATAAATAGCTAGGAGTAGCAAATGAATATTAATCCCCGAATATTAGTCGCCGTTTTGATAGCCATTGTAAGTTTTTTAATTGGCTGTGGTGGTGCAGAAAGTTCATCAGCGCAAGCAGAGGCTGTTATCGACAATAGCCCGATAGTCGTTGAAGAGCCAGCGAACAAAACCAATGGCGAATTTAGTGTCAAGGCTCACGACAGTAATGTACTGATGGTTAAAGCAAAAGTTATCACTGCTGAAGCCACTAAGGTGTCAATTCAGTATCAGTCGGCAGCAACAGTAATGCGAGCAACTGCTCAGTCGGAATTTTCAAACGAGCACGATATTACAGTCGTGGGTTTACGGCCCGAAACTAGCTATCAGTTTACGGCGACAATCACCAATCAGTCAGGGCAAAAAACCACCAGTAAAGCACAATTATTTACTACGGCGGCGCTACCCTTTAACTTGCCCGATATTGAGTTAAAATCTAGCAGTGGTAGTAGCTACCCAGGCATGACCATATTCTCAGTCGCTGACGAAGATGCCCGCTTTATTGGTGTAGACGAAGCCGGTATTCCTGTTTGGTATTTGCATCATAGCGACGTACCTATGATCAACAATTCTCCTGCTATTAAACACCTCGGTGATGGGCAATTAATGCTGATGCTTAGGCGCGAAGTATGGGTTATCGACATTGAAGGGAATATTTTATCTTCATACCAATTACCTAATTACCATCACGAAGCCACTATGTTAAGTAACGGCAATATCGCCATACTAGTCGATGAATTTGATGAAGCTAGTGGTAATAAGATAAAAGGTGATCGCATCGAAGAATACAGCCCTACAGGCAACTTAGTATGGCAATGGTCAAGCTTTGAACATTTAGATACCAATCGCTTTCCCGGGGCACTATCGACACGAACCGATACCAATGGGGCGATAGAGTGGAGTCACTCTAATGCAATACACGAGCAACAAAACGATGGTTCATTGTTACTCTCAGTTCGCTCTCAGAGTTGGGTGGTGAACATTGATCGCAGCAGTGGCGATATAAACTGGATCCTTGGCAGCGCTGAAGGCACGACTAAAGCATCGTTACAGGATAAATTTATCACCCTAGAGTCTGGCAGTTGGATGTCAGCCCAACATACCCCAATGCGCACCTCAAATGGAGACTATTTGATTTATGATAACCGTAATGAGGCCGATCTCGCTGGCATTGATAACAACAGCCGTGCGGTTAGATACAGCGTTAATTCAACAACGATGACCGCGACACAAGTGTGGGAATATGTCATAGATAAATATACCCAATCGCTTGGCGATGTTGACGAACTCCCTAATGGTAATATTCTCATTACGGCTGGAGGCCCGGGTAGTAATGATGATGCCTATTTGCTTGAAGTGACTGCAGCGCAGCCGTCACAAGTCGTTTGGGAGCTCCATGTAAACCATAACAAGGTTTATCGCGCCGAACGTATTGGCTGGGAAGACATATTGTCGACGGGCAAGCAAGCATCTAATCAACTGACTTTGTCAGGTGCCATTACCGGATTACATGCTGATGGCTTAACGCTTATTAACGGTGCTGAAACCTTAGCACTTAGTGCGGGCGCAACAAGATTTGAATTTTCACAAGGGCTTAGTGAAGGCGCTGGGTTTAATATTCAATTATTTGCCATGGCGAATAATCATAGCTGTACTATCAATAACGCTACTGGGGTGATGAGCACTAATATGAATGATATTAGCGTTAGCTGTAACGATAATAAGGTGAATTATGATTTGACTCATCTGCCTATCGGCGACCCGCTGATTTTACAACGGGCGTTAGGCGCGACAGGACCCGAAGTAGGTAAGCTTTGGCTTTGTCGGGTACCTGCTGATGGTGGCGGAGCTGCGGCTTCAGACGATTGGGTTAATGAGGATGGCACATGGAACTATATTATTAAGCCACAAGTTGAGGGTGTAAATACTTTTAACAGCGAGTTTAATGTCGCACTTGATGGTCAAGGAAATCGTGTCATCACAGGTAATAACCTGCCAATGTTGACCACAGGTACCTTCCCTATCGAGCGAGATACCCTGGCATGGAATTATGATAAAAACCCTAATCATATTAGCTCACACGTGGTCGATATAACCTTTGATGCTATTCCAAGCGAAAACGACGAACCGAGCTGCGTTGGCTTTGGTGCAAACGGTATATCACTGGCAGGCTCGGCTATTTATCAAGGTTCTTCAACTTTGGGTACCGATGCTGCGGCTTGGGAAATTCTTGACAATAATGGCGGCCATACTGATGGCACAGAAACCTACCATTACCATTATCTTGCTGAAAATGTTTTAGCCGAGTTAGATCCCGATAATGGCGGACATTCTAATTTGATGGGCTATATGCAAGACGGTTTTGGTATTTTTGGTCCCAGAGGTGAAGACGGAGATATTTTAGCATCAGCCGATCTTGATGTGTGCCATGGACATAGCCATGACATCGAATGGGATGGTGAAATTAGAAATATGTTCCACTATCACTGGACTTACGACTTTCCCTATAACGTTGGTTGTTTTCGAGGCACCCCGCAAGATCTAGGCATTAATAACAATTAAGCTCATTGCTCTGGGTTACGCTACACACGAGTAACCCTTGCTAACTTGACCTTCAGGAGTTCAGTAGCAAGCTGATAACGTCACAAAATGTACGCAACATAGCATGACTATGCTTAACACATTTTGCTTAATCTAAGTGCGCTACTGAAACGCTAAGTTGACGAATTCATTATTTAAATTGCTATTAAATAATGCCAATAAGATAAAATGTATAGGAAACTGCAGTGAGAAAATATCTACTAGCACTTTTTGCTTTCATATTCATCGTGAGCACTTTTGTAGCATCAGCAATAGCCCATGAATTTGATAGTTTGGGGGTCTTAGTTCGCCATAAACAAAATACGGTTTCGTTGATTGCGGCGCCGCCATTAAGCGCATTAGCATTTAATCAGCAAGGAGAAAAACTGAATTTTGATAGTAATGCGGATGGCGATATCTCATTTGAAGAGATCCGCAGTTTTGAACATGAAATTATCAAACAAGTAAAACGCTTGGTTATTTTTCGCGATGAACAGGACCGTGTTGCGACACTGCAATCTTTTCGTTTACTTGAAAAAGGCTATGAAAACCTGCTGAAAATTACCAAGCCTGAAAACCAAGGTTCGGTTAATAAAAAATCGCTTAATCATCGACAAAATACCCAAGAAAATAATGACGCCAGCTATATTCAGCTATCACTGAAATTTACTTGGGATAAGTCGCCTCAAGCTATTCATCTTAGTTACGGTTTGTTAGCGTCAGCGCAAAAGCATGTTTTAGTCAGAGATCAAAATAACGCTAGCACTACCGTACTGTTATTGGCGCCAGATAATGTCGCTATGACGGTTTTTCCCATTACGAGTAATGCGCAGACCAAAGCGATGTGGTGGCTAGGTATTGAACATGTGCTGGCAGGTCTAGATCACTTACTATTTATCCTCGCCTTGGTACTGGTGTGTAAAAATTGGTTAGCGTTAATCGCGCCGTTATCGGCATTTACACTAACACATTCATTAGCGTTGGTTTTAGTTGCGCTAGGTATGCAAATAAATATTGCCAGTTGGTTAATTGAAGCAGCCATCGCCATGACCATTGTTGTTATGGCACTGTTTGAATTACTGGGCTGGCAGCCAAAGCGTTTGTTTTTGATCACGGCTTTAATGGGCGGTATTCATGGTTTTGGCTTAGGCCAAGCACTAACGGACAGTATTGGCGGTGTTGAAGGCTGGGCAATTGCTTTGCTGCAAGTGACGCTCGGTATCGAATTAGCACAACTGGCTATTGCGATGACATTGCTAGTTTTTTTAATCCATGCTGCTAAGCTAGTGAAGATAACTCGCCAAAAATTAGCCTTGCTTTTAAGTCATGCTATTGTCGTTGTTGGCCTTTTTTGGACCTTAGAGCGGGTTTTATAATAGAGGATTAAATTGACTGAACATTAGTTTTAGCGGCATCGTATCAAAAGTGCTTTTTAATGATGACGACTGACGATATATTGAACTATTGATGTTATGTTTTTAGATTTCACTTAGAACGAGTGCCTTCTTAAAGTACCATTATCGCTTGTAGTGCGTTTTTCGCAGAAGAAGCTCGAGCAAAATATTTAGCTGTGCCTCTTAGGTTAGCTACAATTTTTATTATTAGTACTGCACTTGGTGTCACAATGAATAAACCTAATGAATAAAGAAAAATCATTGAATAAGTTAATACGCGAATTAGGGATTGTTGCTGGAATGATAGGCATCCCTTTGTCTATTGTTATGTTTGTTTATGGCAGTGCCTATTTATATGGCACTATTATTGGAATCTCATCAGTAGTAATAACTCCTTGGGCTTTTATTTTTCAAATGAGTAAAAAATCAGCTACATATATAGTTTCGTTTGCTCTTATAAATATTATTGGTATATATAGCGCGTTATATCTTTCGGCAGAAATCTTGGGAAATTTTATATTCCCATATTTAATAGTAGTTTATTTTTGGTCTATATATAGTGAGAAAACATACCAAAACAGTAAAAATAACTAGGACGACTATAGTTAATGATGGCGACTGACGGTTTATTGAAATAGCGATGTTATGTTTTTAGATTTTATTTGGAATGTGTGTCTTATTAAAGTTTTTTAGGTGTTGAAAATGCATAGCAACAAAACAAATAAGGAAACATTGTGCAAATGTAGTGTAAGCAAAGACATTGTTTTTATTTCGCGGTATAACTGTTTTACCAGTAAATAAAATATAGATTTAATGCGAATTTTTCCGAAATTACTTTTAGCGCTGCTATTGACCAGTTTTGCCTTACTCATACTCTTGTATACCTTAATGCAATGGGGCATTGATCGGGGTATGCTCAACTATGCCAATCAACGACAGGTTCAGAGTTTACAGTTAGTGGCTGAAAATTTAGCCGCTGCATATCAAGCGCATAACGGCTGGCAAAAAATCATTGCCTCTAGCGCATCCCCTTATGAACGCAATATCAATAAACTAGCAGGTCAGTCGACACTCAATGAACCGTCAAGAAAGCGGCTATTTCAAGCTGAAAAAAGCAGACAATCAGCGCGGCCTAATGCACAAAAATTAACCGCAGCGCAACGCAATTATACCGATGTAGAATATTGGCGGCTTATTTTGCGCTTATCAGATCAAGGGTTAACTTACCCAGAAGATATAGACAAGTTAAGTCATGAAAGTCGTGTCAACGAACAAAAAAATGGCCTAAGACCAGGGGGAAGAAAAGGTCGAAGAAATGAAGCAAATCGTGCGCGCCTTGAAAGTGATGCAACAGAATTTAAGCGTCACACGCCACGGATTCGGCCAAGATATAGCTTACTGGATGCGACTAAACAGCCGTTAATTGGCCAGTTTAATCCGCGATTTATGCACAAAGCGATCATAGCTAATGGTGATGTTGTCGGTTATGTTGCCCTGCCGCGAGCAGAACAAATAACCGATAAGTTTGATTTACAATTTGTCGCAGATATTAATCAGCAACTATTGTCGATATTAGCCGGTGTTTTTCTGATTATTATTTTTATCACCATTGTGTTATCGCGTCATTTTGTTAGGCCAATTGCTCGCTTGAAAAATGCCGTAGTGAAAGTAAACCAAGGTGAGTTGTCGACGCGGCTAACCGTGAATGGCCATGATGAATTAGCAACCTTAGCGCGAAACTTTAATGATCTTGCGGCAACGTTACAACAAAATGAAGCCAGTAGAAAACGTTGGCTTGCCGATATTGCACATGAATTAAGAACGCCTTTGGCTATTGTCAAAGGTGAGCTAGAGGCTATGGAAGATGGTATTCGACCGCTAAATATTGCGGGTATTCGCTCTGTTACTGATGAAGTGAGTCATCTGCAACGCTTAATTAATGATTTAAACGAATTAAATCAGGCGGAAATCGGTGCTATGCGTTATCAAAAGTCGACATTAGATTTTGCCAACTTGGTATCACTTAGTGCCGAACGACATCGAGCATTATTAGCAAGCCAAGGTTTAGCGCTATCAGTCACCCTGCCGAATAAAAAGATATCGCTTTGGGGCGATGCGACTAGAATAAACCAATTGCTGGATAATTTATTTGCCAACAGCGCAAAATACACCGATGCACCCGGGCAGATTTATTGTCGCTTAATTGCAGATAAGCAACAGCTACATTTATGGCTTGAAGATAGCAAACCGGGCGTTATCGAAGCTGATCTTGAAAAGTTATTTGATCACCTTTACCGCGTGGATAATTCCCGTAACCGTAAAAATGGCGGCAGTGGTATTGGTTTAGCGTTATGTAAAAATATTGTTCATGCCCATCAAGGTAGTATTTCCGCACATGCCTCAGAACATGGCGGTTTGGCGATAAAAATAACTTTTCCTAGTGGTTAATTTGGAGTGTAAATGACGCGTGTTTTAGTGGTAGAAGATGAAATAAAAATCGCTCAACTATTGCGTGACTACTTAGTACAAGCTGAATTTAGTGTCACTATGTTACATGATGGCGCATCGGTTATTGCAAGCTTGCAAAGTCAACATTATGACATGGTGTTATTAGATTTAATGCTACCAATTAAAGATGGCTTAACCTTATGTAAAGAGATAAGACAATTTTCTAACGTTCCGGTCATAATGATCACCGCACGGGTCGAAGAAATTGATCGTCTGATTGGCCTTGAGCTCGGTGCAGATGATTATATTTGCAAGCCATTTTCGCCGCGTGAGGTTGTGGCACGAATAAAAACCGTGTTACGACGAGTGGTTAATATAGCCGCTGAGCCAAGCAAAAATGTTATACATTTAGATGAAGAAAAATACCAAGCAAGCGTTTATGGTACCGTCGTAGCGCTTACTGCGATAGAATTTAATTTATTGAAAGTATTAGTCAAAGAGCCCGGGCGAATTTATTCGCGGGCACAACTGATTGACCGGGTGTATCAAGATCATCGGGTAGTAAGTGAACGGACAATTGATAGCCACGTAAAAAAATTACGTAAAAAAATTAATCAGCTGAAAACGGATGGTGAAATAGTACAATCGGTGTACAGTATTGGCTACAAAGTTGAACTAAGTTAATATTAACCATTAATAAAATTAATCTCCTGCGTTTACCAGCATGACAAATGTAATTAGCGCATTTAATCTTGCTCGAGCGCCTTACTCGCTTGATACACCGCAGATGAAAGCGTTTGTTGATAATCTAGCTACCAGTAGCACTATCGCGTAAACAAGCGAAGGGTTTTTAAATAATCATACCGGTATTTTCAATAATTATTTAGTGAGGGAAAATGTTAAAAATTTTTTGGTTACTGAGCTTTTTTAGTGTCTTAATTTGGTCAGCGATTGAGCCAAAAGAACAATTCACTTGGTTTTTAGAGGTACTGCCGGCGCTAATTGGCTTAGTGCTTATGGCAGTAACTTTCAATAATTTCCCGCTAACGCGCGTGCTTTACAATTTTATCTTGCTGCATTGCATCGTGTTAATGGTGGGTGGGCATTACACTTATGCGGAAGTACCGCTGTTTGATACCATCGCTGATTTAATGGGCTCAGAGCGAAATAATTACGATAAAGTCGGCCATTTTTTCCAAGGTTTTGTGCCAGCTTTACTTGCTCGTGAAATTCTTATCCGTAAAAATATTGTCAATGGCAAAGCTTGGCTTAATGTCATTATTGTCTCTATTTGTTTGGCGTTTAGCGCATTTTACGAATTAATAGAATGGTGGGTTGCGCTAGCCTCTGGTGAGAATGCTGAAGCATTTTTAGGCACGCAAGGCTATATTTGGGATACCCAGTCCGATATGGCACTGGCCTTAGTAGGCGCCATTGTTTCAATTATTGTCTTAGCCAAATATCATGATGGCGAACTCGCTAAAATAAATGCCACAGGTGCAAATTAAGGAGTGATATATGAAAATTAATCGCGGCAAGCGTAGGATGTTAGTAGTTGTTATCGTGTGTTCGATGTCGGCTTGTAGTTCTTTTTCTATGAGCAGTAAATCAGGTACAGTTACGGTTGAGACTAAGCCGAAACAGCCGGATATCATCGTAAATCAAAAGCTAAATGTTCAGCAAAAAACGAGTAAGACCTAAAGATTTAGAAAATTTAGGTCTTAAATCGAGGTTAAGCTAGTAAGGCATTAACCGCAGCCTGTAATTTTTCTTGCAATGCATCGTTGGTTAATTTGCTCTTTTCGACATCAAAGTGTTCAAAAAACTTTGGTAACGAGAATGAGGCTTTTACGTCACCAGCAAAGTAGGGGGCTGAAGCTGTCGCTGCTGCCAACACGCTACCTGCACCGCCTGCTCCCGGTGATGTTGCCAGTAATAGCATAGGTTTATTTTGAAAAACTTTTGCATTAATACGTGAGGTCCAATCAAAAAGGTTTTTATAGGCAGCACTGTAACTACCGTTATGCTCAGCAAATGAAATGATAATAGCGTCACTTTCACCGAGTTTATTGAAGAAGGCTTTTGCGGCTTCTGGCTGGCCTAATTCAGCTTCTCGGTCTTGGCTAAACAGTGGCAACTCAAAATCGTTTAAATCCAGTACTTCTACTGTAACATTGGCTTGCGTGCTCGCTGCTAAACTAGCGGCATACGTGGCAAGTTGTTTATTGATTGATTTTTGGCTGGTGCTGGCACCAAATGCGACTACTTTCATAATAACTGTTCCTTTTATTGTTCTGTTAGCTTTGACTGGTTTGAAGGGGAAATAAATATCGCTTGGCCTTCGGTTAAGGCGTTAAAAGTTATACCTTTTTTATCGTGAATTAGGCGGCGTGCTTTGATCAATTCACCATTAATTATCGCTTCACCTTTGCTGAGATAAACCAATACCTCGCCCGTGATATTAATGCTTTGCTGCTCGAGTGTATGACTAACAGCAATTGAAATAGTGCTATTAAAGGTATGTTGCTGGCTTTTATCGCCGCCATAAACTTTTGTTAGTGTTCCCGCTTTAGGTTGATAAACCTTATAGCCAGCAGGCTCGCCTAATTCGTCAGGCAGCACCCAAAGCTGGATCATTTGGTTTTGCTCAGCATTAGGGTTTACTTCATTGTGACGAAAACCTTCTGCACCAGCGCGTTGCACTTGTACTGAGCCGGCAGTTAATTTATCGCCATGGCCCAACGAACCTTGATGTTCGATTTCGCCTGCCACCATTACTGAGATAACATCAACTTCTTTATGGTCATGCATATGGGTTTCACCAAAAGGCAAAAAATTTGCATCAGCCAAATAAACAAATTTTCCCAAACCTGGTAGCGCCTTAGTTTTTGAACGGCCAAAATAATTTTGATCAATAACAAAATGACGTTCAATTAAGCCGGCAAAACCATCTTGGGGTAGTTGTTCGAAGCTTAACACTTGCATAGTTTTTACCACTATTTTGGTTATTGTTTAACTTATAGCGCGGGTGATTGAACAACGCGCCAGTTGCCATATTGGTTGATTTTTTATAAGTATTTATAACATTACTCTACAGTGTGACGAAAGTTAGGTAAAATACTATTAATCAATTTTAAAATATTGCGGTTATTTACTGCTTTTATTTAGGACAGCCAGTGTCAAGTTACGAAAAACGCCTAAACAAATACATTAGTGATGCGGGTTATTGCTCTCGTCGGTTTGCTGATAAGTTAATTGAAAGTAATCGTGTCACCATTAATGGCAAAGTGCCAGAACTCGGGACTAAGGTTGTGCCGGGGGATACCGTTTGTGTTGATGGTAATGAGATTAAAGCTAGCGCCAGCAATCATACTGATCGGGTTTATATTGCTTACAACAAGCCTATCGGTATTACCTGTACAACAGAGCGACACGTTAAAGGCAATATTATTGACGCTATCGGTCATACCAAGCGCATATTTCCAATTGGCCGGTTAGATAAACCCTCAGAAGGCTTGATTTTTCTAACCAGTGATGGCGATATTGTCAATAAAATTCTTCGGGCAGAAAATGCGCATGATAAAGAGTATATCGTCACCGTTGATACGCCGATCAGTGAACGCTTTATTGAACGTATGTCAAAAGGTGTACCGATATTGGGTACAATCACCAAGCCTTGTATTGTCAAACCCGAGAGTAAATTTGTTTTTCGAATTATTCTTACTCAAGGTTTGAATCGACAAATTCGTCGGATGTGTGAATACCTTGATTATGAGGTTACGCAACTTAAGCGCTCGCGCATTATGAATGTCGAACTGGACAATTTGCGTCCGGGACAATGGCGCGACCTCACCAGCAATGAAATGGCCGAGATAAATGCCGCGGTGGCGGGTTCTCGTAAAACCGCACTCGACGATGACTTTATTGAGCCCGAACTTACTGAGCAAAAAGTAACTGAGCAAGCCGTTGGTGAGGCATCAAGTGCGCTAAGCAAAAAGGTTGATATCAGCGATATTAAGCATGCCAATAAAACTATAACGTCGAAAGCCAATACGGTGACACGAAAATTGACCCGCATAGATGTAACAAAGCCAGCCGCAACGTCAAACGGCAAAAAGCGTTTAAGTTTGAAAAAGAAAAGTTAGTTTTTACTAGGCTACTTTAAAATCTTTACTAATAGCATTGATATAACACAAAGGAGGTTCGAACTTATGCATGTTGAAGAAAAATGGCGCTTAACAGAACAAGCACAAATTTTTGCTTTTATTGAAAAAAATGCCTTCGCCACCTTAGTGTCTCCGTCGTTGCAGTCGAGTCATTTACCGTTAATATTGGATCCTAGCAAGCGCTTTCTAATCGGCCACTTTGCTCGTAGTAACCCGCATTGGCAGGAACTTCAGCGCGATGGATTACAACAACATTTAGTGATATTTAATGGTCCACACGGCTATATTTCTCCTACTTGGTATCAGAACAAACCAGCGGTACCCACGTGGAATTATGCGGCAGTACATATTAAAGGTTGTGCTGAAATGCTCAGTGCGGTTGATACAAGTCAGGCACTTGAAATGCTGATGCGTAAATATGAGCCTGAGTTATTAGTTAAACGCGATGTTGTAAGTGCCGATTATCAAGAAAAATTAACTAAAGGTATTGTTGGCTTTAAAATTTCACTCGAGCTGATTGACGCGAAAGCTAAGCTGGGTCAACACCGTTCAATCGTCGACCAGCAAGGTGTCAGCACTGCGCTTGAAAACTCCTCTTGTGCTGAACATCAAGCGCTATTTAACTATATGCATGAATTAAAACTGGGTATTGGTGAAGCTGATAAACTTTGATTTATTAATCATTAGTATCGCGGTTTGGGTTTAATTTTCATCTTGATTATTTTAAATTCAATAAGTTTGCCGGTGAATACTGATCGGTTAATAAGCGAGTATCTTCTGGCCAATCTTGCGTAGTTGCGGTTGAGGTAATTTTACGGCTAATTTTTGTAATATCGACACTAAAAGGTAATAACTTAGCCTGTAAGGCTTGAGCGCGTTCGGCGATAACATCCTTACTCGGTAAAGGTTTAATACTGGCTAATACGATGCGATTACTATTACGGCTATTTCTAACGTTGAAAAAATCGCCAAATACGGCTTTATATGTAGCTGATTCGTAATTATACAATTGACTTAATGAAAAGGTATTTGCGGCTAAAACACCATTATCGCTGAGTAAATTTTTGGTTTCTTGGAGAAATTCCTGAGTCATTAAATGTTCTGGTATGTAGTCGCCGTTAAAGGCATCGAGAATTATCCAATCGTATTGTTGTTTTCTAATACTGGCACGTTTAACAAAAATTCGTCCGTCTTGTACCACAGAAGTAATGTGTTCACTTTCAAAAAAGCTAAAATAATTGCGAGCAACTTTAATCACCGCGGGATCTATTTCGACATTAGTAATTATCGCGGCAGGAAAAATTTGGTGTAAGGTATTTGACATGGTGCCGCCGCCTAAGCCAATGATCAAAATACGCTCAGGATTAGGATTAACTAATAAACTCGAAAACAACATTTTGGTGTAGTTAAAAACCAAACGTTGTGGGTCGTCGACTAACATACAACTTTGCTGAGTTTTTGTGCTTCTAACATTAAACTTCAAGCACCGTAAACCGTCGTTTTCTTCAACTAATATGTTGCGGTACAATGAGCGTTCGCTATGAATAGTTTTAGCATGTGCTGTTGTACTAATCGCTAAGTTGCCAACAACGCCTAAAAGCCCAATAAGCAGGCAAGTTGTGAGGTAAACAAAAAAGTTATTCATGGCTAGCTCCAGCTTGACTTGTCGCTTGTTCAGTAAAGGTCATTTGTTTAAGGTTGCGGCGATTAAACATCATGGCACTAATACCCAGCAACATCAGTGTGGCGCTAAACACCATAATGATATCGTTAACCTCAAACAGTAACACTAAATAAAACGAGGTTATAATGGTGCCCAAGGCACTGCCTAGTGTTGAGACAAAATAGAGAAAGCCGGCCACTTGACCACTTTTATCTTTATCGGTCACCAACAAGCGTACCGAGTAGGGAGAAATCATGCCCAGTATTACCGTGGGTACAAAAAACAAGGCCATTGACGCCAATAATGAACCATAACGCGTATCTTCAATGGCGAGAAAAATAGCTTCCATTAACCACTCTGAAGAAAAAGCCACCGGTAAAATAGCGATACCAGCAAAGATGAAAATTAAGCCATAGCGATTTAACGACGCAGCTTTAGTTGATAGTTTGCCGCCCGCTAAATAGCCAAACGATAAGCTCAGCATAAATACTGTGATTATACTGCCCCAAATATGGACACTGCTGCCAAAAAATGGTGCTAAAATTCTGCCGCCTAAAAGCTCAATACCCATAATGCAAAAGCCACTAGAAAAGGCCAGTAAATAAATTAACGGGTTTTGCCAAGGTACATTATTATTTTTATTAGTCATTTAACTTACTGCTTCAGTATTCAATTTAAGTAGATAAGTCATCTTAAACATAACTTCTATTAGATGCTAGATACAAAAAAGGCTTGTTACAAAAAAACAAGCCTTTTGGAAGACATCATGATGGGTGTTTGTGTCATTTTGACTTTAGCGTATTACTATTTAGACGATTTCTCTTTCGCTAATAGCGGCTTTAAAAATCTCGCGGTATGAGAACCTTTATGTTCCGCGACTTGCTCTGGTGTGCCGGTCACTAATATTTCGCCGCCGCCTGAACCCCCTTCAGGGCCTAAGTCAACAATCCAGTCAGCGGTTTTTATCACATCTAAATTATGCTCGATGACGACAATGGTATTACCGTGATCGCGTAAGCGATGGATCACTTGCAGTAGCTGTTTAATGTCGTGAAAGTGCAAGCCCGTGGTCGGTTCATCCAAAATATATAAGGTTTTACCGGTGTCGCGTTTTGATAACTCTTTTGACAACTTAATTCGTTGTGCTTCGCCACCTGAGAGCGTTGTTGCAGATTGTCCAAGCTTGATATAACTCAAACCAACATCCATTAAGGTTTGCAACTTACGTTTTATCGCTGGAATAGCGGAGAAAAACTCAAAAGCATCTTCAATGGTCATATCCAATACTTCGTGAATGCTCTTAGCTTTATATTTTACTTCTAAGGTCTCACGGTTATAACGTTTACTTTTACAAACATCACAAGGGACATAAACATCCGGTAAAAAATGCATTTCTACTTTAATTAAGCCGTCACCTTGGCACGCTTCACAACGACCACCTTTGACGTTAAAGCTAAATCGCCCTGGCTTATAACCACGAGATCGTGATTCTTGTGTTGCGGCGAAGATTTCACGAATGGCGGTGAAAATACCAGTATAGGTAGCGGGATTAGAACGCGGTGTTCTACCTATCGGACTTTGGTCAATATCGATAACTTTATCGAGTAAATCTAAGCCAATAATTTCTTTGTGTGGTGCCGGCTCTTGCGTGGTGGCACCATTTAATTCAATGTGAGCAAGCTTGTATAACGTGTCGTTAATCAGTGTTGATTTACCTGAGCCAGAAACGCCAGTAACACAAGTCATTAAACCATTGGGAATCACCAAATCAACATTTTTTAAGTTATTGCCGGTAGCCCCTTTAAGTTGCACGACATTCTTTTTATCAAAAGGTACTCTAACTTTCGGTATGTCAATGCGCTCTCTACCTGAGAGGTATTGACCGGTAAGTGAGTCTTCACATGCTAAAATATCATCGACATTACCTTCGGCAATGATATGACCGCCATGCACGCCAGCACCAGGTCCAATATCAATGACATAATCAGCGGCGCGAATAGCATCTTCGTCATGTTCAACGACAATGACGGTATTACCTAAATCACGTAAATGGATCAGGGTTTCTAATAAACGTTCATTGTCACGTTGATGCAAGCCAATTGAAGGCTCATCTAAAACGTACATAACACCGACTAAACCAGCGCCTATTTGGCTCGCTAAGCGAATACGTTGCGCTTCACCGCCTGACAAAGTACCGGCAGCGCGTGATAAATTAAGATAATTTAAGCCGACGTTAACTAAGAAACCTAAACGATCGCAAACTTCTTTAAGAATTTTTTCAGCGATTTGTGCTTTCTGACCGGTTAGCGCTAAACCTTGGAAAAAGGCTAGGGCATCGGCAATGGCATATTCAGCGACTTCGGGTAATGGTGTATCAGCAATAAAAACATTGCGTGCTTCTAAGCGTAAGCGACTACCGTTACAATCTGGACAAGATTGGCTGTTCAGATATTTGGCTAACTCTTCTCGTACCGCGTTAGACTCTGTTTCGCGGTAACGACGGTCCATATTATTTAAAATACCTTCAAACGGATGTTTGCGAATGACAATATCACCACGATCATTCATGTATTTAAATTCAATTTGTTGTTTGCCGCTGCCTTTTAAAATCAGCTGTTGGGTTTTTATATCTAATTCATTAAAGGGTAATTCTAAGGGAAATTGATAATGCTCAGCCAAGGCTTGCAACATTTGAAAATAATAGAAATTTCGCTTATCCCAACCGCGAATAGCACCGCCGGCTAAGCTGAGTTCTGGGTTGGTAATAATCCGACTTTCGTCAAAGTATTGTTGATTACCTAACCCATCACAGCTTTGACATGCCCCAGCTGGGTTGTTGAATGAGAACAAACGAGGTTCTAATTCTTGCATGCTATAGCCACACATTGAACAGGCAAAATTAGCCGAAAACACTAACTCTGCTCTTTTAGGTTCGTCCATAAAGCCTACTTTCACTGTCCCTGAGGTTAATGAAAGCGCAGTTTCGAACGACTCAGAAAGGCGTAATTGTATGTCTTCTCGTACTTTAAGACGGTCAACCACTACCTCAATGGTGTGTTTTTTATGTAACTCTAAGATCGGTGGATCGGATAAATCGCACACTTCACCATCAATGCGGGCACGAATATAGCCTTGAGCGGCGAGATTGTCTAATAACTTAACATGCTCACCTTTGCGGCCTTGTAATACGGGCGCTAGCACCATGACTTTAGTGCCTTCTTCAAGCTCTAATACTCGATCGACCATTTGAGAAATAGTTTGTGCAGCAAGCGGTTGATGATGTTCTGGACAACGAGGCTCACCGACACGGGCATAAAGTAAACGCAGGTAATCGTATATTTCGGTGATAGTACCAACCGTTGAACGCGGGTTATGCGAAGTTGACTTTTGCTCAATGGAAATAGCAGGCGATAACCCTTCTATGTGATCAACATCGGGTTTTTCCATTAAGGATAAAAACTGGCGCGCATAGGCAGAAAGTGATTCTACATAACGTCTTTGCCCTTCAGCATATAAAGTATCAAAAGCTAATGAAGATTTACCTGAGCCGGAAAGGCCAGTGATAACAATTAATTTGTCGCGAGGAATATCTACATTAATATTTTTCAAGTTATGAGTGCGCGCACCCCTGACTTCAATTTTCTTCATAATGACATGGTGACCAGTTTAACGCCCGAGGATTGTTATACGATACACCTGTATGCAAAGATCAGACTGATTGTAAATTACCTTATGCTACAAACAATTAAAATAATGATTAACGATAAAGTACTCGCCAAATAAGGTTGTTTTAACAGCCAATTACCCTAAACATTGTGTTTATCTGAACATAAAGTTAGAACCAAATATTATCGCATAATTTTTAATGCTAATTCATCTTAAATCTCTGTTTTTGTTCATTCGGTGACCGTGTTAAGATATGCCGGTTTTTCTTGCCAAATTTAGTGTTTAATTTTGAGTTCACCTAAGAGTTAATAATTTTCATGAGCGCATCCGGTTTAAATAGTATTGAGAAGAAGGCTGCCATTTCGTTAGCCTCAGTGTTTGGCCTGCGCATGCTGGGTCTATTTATGATCTTGCCTGTTTTTGCCATTTATGGTGAGCAACTCGCCGGTTTTAGTCCGATATGGATAGGCTTAGCGATTGGCGCTTATGGCTTAACGCAAGCACTATTGCAAATACCGATGGGAATTTTATCGGACAAATTTGGTCGTAAACCGGTTATTTTATCGGGCTTAGTGATATTTTTCATTGGCAGTGTTGTCGCGGCGATGTCTGAAACGATTTATGGCGTGGTTATTGGTCGAGCATTACAAGGTATGGGGGCGATAGCCAGTGCAATATTGGCACTAGCCGCAGATTTAAGTCGTGAAGAGCAGCGACCAAAAGTGATGGCAACTATTGGTATGTTTATTGGCGTTTCATTTACCATTGCCATGATTATCGGTCCGATTGTCGCACAAGCATTTGGCTTAAGTGGCTTGTTTTGGTTTATTGCGATTTTAACCATTTTCGCCATGCTGACGATTCAATTTATTGTGCCCAATTCAATCAATACCGCCCCTAAAGGCGATAATGTCGCACTACCGTCAAAGTTAGGTAGTCTAATTCGTGACGGACAATTATCCCGTTTAAACTGGGGCGTATTCATTCTTCATATGGCGTTAACGGCTTGTTTTGTCACGTTACCGAAACAATTTGTCGCTAGTGGTTTAGCACTTGAGCAACATTGGCAGCTTTATTTGCCGACCTTAATCGGCTCTTTTTTCCTCATGGTGCCCTTTATGATCCTCGCGATGAAAAAGCAAAAAGAGACGCAAATGTTTACTGCCGCCGTTGCTTTGCTTGCGCTTGCCTTGTTACTACTTTGGTACTTACCTACCAGCATGACAACCTTGGTTGTCTTGGTGATGATGTTTTTTACCGCTTTTAATTACTTAGAAGCCACCATGCCGTCAATATTATCTCGCATTGCTCCTGCCGGTGTAAAAGGCAGTGTAATGGGGATTTATTCTAGCAGCCAGTTTTTAGGTGCTTTTGCTGGTGGTATACTGGGTGGCTTTGTTGCTGGCGCATTTGGTGAGCAAAGTATATTTTTGGTCACTGGGCTATTTGGCGTTGTTTGGTTGTTACTTACTTTAGGTATGAAGCCATTGAAGAAATCGAAAGCTTACAGTTTTTCAACCAGCATAGTTAGTGATGAAAAAGCACGTGAAGTCGCGCAACAGCTCAGTGAGATGCCGGGGGTCATTGAAGCCATCATCATCCATGAAGAAGCAGTTGCCTATTTGAAAGTCGATGATAAAACCGTTGATTTAACAAATATTAAAGCGCTATTAAATAACTAAATAAAACCGCAATAACGCTCATTGATAGATGAAGCGTTATTGAATCGCGGCAATAAAGTCACAAATTTTATTGTTGCCGACAGATATTATCGCGTCATCATCGAGTTCTTTGCCTAATAATGCCGCCCCCATAGGAGATTGTGGGGTAATCACGGTAATATTGATTGCTGAACCCTGTTGAGCTAACTGGCAACGATAACCTCCGGCCGTCGGGGCAATAAAAAACCAATGCTGCTTAGCTATATCTTGTTCCAGTTGCACTAGCGAACCCTGTATAATTCCAGGCGTTTCGAGTGCTAAGTCATATTTGAAATTGTTAATAAGTTCAATGGTATAGCGAATTTCGTCTACCCGTCTTGATTGTCCCTCTGCTAAGTAACTTTGCTCTATTGCCAAGGTGTCGTATTGTGTTTCGGCCACAGATTGATCGTCGGTGGCAGCCTGGTGAGCATTATTAGCGGCAACTACTGCCAACGCTAACTCTGCTTGTAGCTGTGATATTATTTCGGAAATTATAATGCTTTTATCGATGTTAATAACTTTACTCCTGATAGCTATAGCGCAGCATACTCAGATTCTGTTGAAAGTAAACTAGCACATTTGATTAACTAAATTTTTCTTAACTACAAGACCTATCTGACAGGTGTCAAAATAAAGCTTGAGTTTTATATGGCGAGCGGATATTTTATAGATCCCTTTAATGGGGATAACTGGTTAGAGCAAAAAAACTATACTAGTTTTAAATACAATTTATGATGACAACCAAAAAGTGATTTAATATGAATGATAATGCTGCCTTTCCAAATTTATTAGCGCCGTTAGATTTAGGCTTTACTCGCTTAGCCAATCGCGTGTTAATGGGCTCAATGCATACCGGACTTGAAGAAGAAAAAGGCGGCTTTGATAAGTTAGCCGCCTTTTATCAAGCACGAGCAAAAGGTGGTGTAGGCTTAATAGTCACTGGGGGTATTAGTCCTAATACCCGCGGCCGTTTAGCGCCATTTGGTTGTGAGTTAAGTAAATTTTGGCAGGTGGGTAAGCATAAAAAAATTACCGCTGCAGTACATGAATATCCAACAAAAATATGTTTACAGTTACTGCATGCCGGTAGATATTCCTATCACCCGTTTAGTGTTTCGGCTAGCAAAGTAAAGTCACCGATTAACCCTTTTACCCCAAAAGCGATGTCAGTGCGCCAAATCAAAGGCACCATTAAAGATTTTGCTTATTCAGCGAAGTTAGCCAAAAGAGCGGGCTATGACGGCGTTGAAATTATGGGCTCTGAAGGTTATCTGATTAACCAATTTAGCTGTGTCAAAGTCAACAAACGTACAGATGAATGGGGCGGTAGCATTGAAAATAGAATGCGCTTAGCGATTGAAATTATTCGCGCCGTGCGAGCAAGTGCAGGCGATGACTTTATTATTATCTTTCGTTTGTCGATGCTGGATTTGGTTGAAGGTGGTAACAGTTGGCAAGATGTGGTTACTATGGCGAAAGCGGTTGAGGCCGCAGGTGCGACTTTAATTAACACCGGTATTGGTTGGCACGAAGCGCGTATTCCGACTATTTCAACCTCAGTACCGCGCGCAGCATTCACTTGGATCACCGAGCGAATGAAAAAAGAAGTCACCGTACCTTTAATTACGACCAACCGCATTAATACCCCTGAAGTGGCAGAAAAAATACTGTCGAGCGGTCAAGCGGATATGGTGTCGATGGCACGACCATTTTTAGCGGATGAAAATTTTGTTGCTAAAGCCGCGGCAAATAAAAGTGATGAAATTAATACCTGTATCGGCTGCAACCAAGCGTGTTTAGATCATGTGTTTAAACAACAACGTGCATCATGCTTAGTCAATCCAGCTGCCTGTTATGAAACTGAACTGACGTTTGCTAAAACCAGCGTTAAGAAAAAAATCGCTGTGGTAGGCGCAGGGCCAGCGGGACTCGCTTTTAGTGTTTATGCCGCACAACGTGGTCACCGCGTTGAGATATTTGACCGTGGAAGTGAAATTGGCGGCCAGTTTAACTACGCCAAGCAAATTCCGGGTAAAGAAGAATTTTTTGAGACCTTGCGATATTTTAATAAGCAAATTGAATTGCACGGTATTACATTGCACTTAAATCAAGAGCAAAGCGCGGAGCAGTTAGTCGCCGCTGGCTTTGATGAAATAGTGTTAGCGACGGGAATAGTGCCCAGAGCGCTCGATATCAAAGGTATCGATCATGAAAAAGTAAAATCTTATATTCAAGTATTACGCGATAAAGTACCAATAGGTAAGCGCGTTGCTATTATTGGCGCGGGTGGTATCGGTTTTGATGTCGCGGAATTTTTAGTGGAAGAAGAGTCGTTAACGACCAAGCCTGAAAAATGGCTAGAAAGCTGGGGTGTAGATAAAAATTATCAAGAAAATGGTGGTTTATCTGGCAAAGCGATTCAACAAGCGCCAAGTCGTGAAATTTTCTTATTGCAACGTAAAACCAGTAAAGTAGGCGCAGGTTTAGGTAAAACAACCGGTTGGATACATCGCGCGACATTACAGAAAAATGGCGTGAAAATGCTGGCTGGTGTTTCCTATGACGAGGTCAATGATGAAGGGCTAGTCATTTCTATTGATGGTGAACAGCAAACGCTAAAAGTCGATCAGATCATTATTTGTGCGGGCCAAGAGTCTGAACGTGGTCTTTATCACCAGCTTAAAACGCAGGGTATCGATGCACATTTAATTGGCGGAGCAAATGTCGCTGCTGAACTTGATGCTAAGCGCGCTATTAGACAAGCGGCTGAATTAGCGGCAACAATCTAACGACTATATTATGTAAGTTTATTTATAGCCAAAAACCTCAATGTCTGACCTATTGATGTAACAGCGCTATAAATAAACTTGCTAATAGCCACAGGTCGTTCTGCTTAAAGCTAAAATTCAGGGTTATGCTAAAGGTTAAAAGCCTGCATAAAGCTAAAAATAGCGACAGTTTGCTGTGGTCAATTTAGCCGTTACGGCGGCCGGTGTTAATATTTCTCAACTCTCAGAAGATCTTGCGGTACAATCAGTGCAGTTTACTTTGAAAATAATTACCTAGACTGAATGAATAATAATAAAAAATATCATGTAATCGCTACTCAAGCGGGCAACCACTAGTATGGTTACCGTTAATTCCACGGCTAGGATAGCAGCCAAAGCTATAGACATTGCTGATTCTGCCGCTGACTTTAAGCAAATGCTGTTAGCCGAAATTGCCCAAGCTAAGTCACGTATATACATTTCTGCGCTTTATATTCAAGATGATACGGCGGGCAGAGAAGTGCTTGCTGCTCTGTATCAAGCAAAAAAACAAATCCCGACATTAGATATATGTTTGTTTGTCGACTTTCATCGCGCGCAACGGGGTTTGATTGGTGAAAAAGAATCTGGTGGTAATCGTGATCTTTATTTAGCCCTTGAACAACAGCATCAAGTGTCGATTAATATCTATGGTGTACCGGTAAAGCGCAAAGAATTGCTTGGCGTTTTACATTTGAAAGGCATGGTTCTTGATAATGTGCTGCTGTATTCTGGCGCCAGTATCAATGATGTGTATTTACAACAAGCGGGCCGTTATCGGCTTGACCGCTATTATCGCCTAGACAGCCAGACATTAGCGGATAATTTTTGCGAATACCTTGTACGTTGCTTTATTGATTCAAGTTTAGCGCCACTATTAAACCAAGGTGCGCTGCCAGACGCAAAAGTCGTCAAGCGCAATATCATTCGTTTAACTAAATTATTAAAATCATCAAAATATCGACTGTTTAGTGCTAACCGCACTACTGAGACAAGTGACAGTCAACCTGCTGATATTCAAGCATCAATGTTTGTTGGTTGCGGTCGAAGAGGTAATCAACTTAACCGTGTGATCAGAGATTTAGTGCGCGGTAGTCGCGACTCTTTAGTTATTTTTACACCTTATTTTAATTTACCGAAACCCTTATTAAGAGATCTAGACGCAGCGCTAAAGCGCGGCGTGAAAGTTAGCTTAATTGTCGGTGATAAAAAAGCCAATGATTTTTATAATGCCGATGAAGCCACGTTTTCAACGGTTGAAATTGTGCCTTATATCTATGAGCGTTTGTTAGTAGCCTTCTTATCACGACGTCAAAAATATTTGGACAATGGCAGTTTAACGCTAAGATTATGGCAACACGATAATAACAGCTTTCATTTGAAGGGCTTGGTGGTTGATGAGCGTTATCATCTGTTAACGGGCAGTAATTTAAACCCAAGAGCCTGGGCGCTAGATCTGGAAAATGGTATCTTACTTGATGATGAAGAAGCTCAATTGGCGGATAAATTTTCGACAGAACTCGCACGCATTACGCCTCACACAACAATAATAGCTAAAGCCAGCGATATTGAAAGCGTGCAAAGCTATCCTGATAAACCTCGTAAGCTATTGAAAAAATTGCGTATGACACAAATAGATCGGTTGCTAAAACGCTTTTTATAATTTCACTGTTTACGCTTAACTGACAGCAACTATGCTTTGCGTACCTATCATGGCGCAAAGCAATCATTTTATTTTATAGCTGCTTATGTTGAGGCTTAAGTTTTTAAGCTTAATTTGTATTATTTGTATTAGAAAAACTCTGTTACTGCACGGGGATTTAGGTTAGTTTATTCGGTGATTTATATAATAATAATTGCTCTATTTAAAAAATAAAAGCTTAGTTTAGCGCGTGACGTTAAACGCAATCAGGGAGAAGTATAATGGCATATGATTTTGGCTCAAAAGGCTTAGGCATAGATAATCCTTTTAAGCAGGAAGGGATGATCCGCACCACAGGTGGGATAATAGTTGCTGCTATAGGTTTATATAGTCTTTTTAATGTTAGCGAAATAATTGCCCAGGATATGGTAAAAGCCTGGGTTTATGCGATTGTCGGTCTGATCTTGCTTATTGCTGGCTTTAAAAGAGCGGGTAGCGGTTTATTTCAATTATTTAAATTTTTTGTTGGCCGCTCTGTGCCGACGTCACTTTCCTACAACTTAACGAAAAGTGAACTCGAAAATGCCAATCTTGAGCGTAAAGAAAAGGTTTTAGCCTATAAGGCATCAACACTTGAATCTATGCTGATGGGGCGAAAAAATGCTACGTTTACCGAGCCTTTAGGTTGGATGGGACGTTTTGTCCATTCCATTTTCCCAAAACTTATTTTCTTGCCATATCCTATCCGTAATATTTCCCAAGAAATTGTTTCGGTATTAACCACTACCATTATTGCCTTTGTTGGCTTCGGCTTGACTTATTTTGTCTCTTCGAGCGGCTTAGCGGGTCAAGCAGGGCATATTATTATGCCAGTATTCTCACTGTTTATTTTGCTTTACCTTGTTGCGGCATGGCGAAACGCTGCCAATGCGGTAAGTTTAGATAGAGTTAAACAATTAAACAGCGCCGGTGCTGCAAGTGTTGCCAAAATCATTGCATTTTCTATTTTATTTCCGGTCGCTATCGGCGGTGGCTATCATTATGTTAACCAAAATTTCAGACCTGATGGCGAGTTCTACCAAGTCATTGATAAAGTCACTTTGTTTTCCGCATGGCCCAGCCTATTAACTTTAATAGTTTTAGGCGCGGTAACGGCAGCGATGGTATTCTATTTAGTCGCCATTCGCAGTAAGCAAAGCACGACTGATACTGAGGTGAGCGAATACCGTGAAAACCTTCAGGAGTCGGTGCATCCAAATGAAATATTCATTAACATTGAAAATATTGTCTTGGCGAACCGTCGTTATAAAGAAATACCGAACCGAACCTATATGAATTTTGATCCGGTACTAGAAGAGCAAAGCCAAGGTAAAGGTTCGTTCTCTGGTGAGTTACTGATTGAAACTCAACCTGAGTATGCGGCAACAGCGCAACCGAAAAACTATAAAATAGCGCGTTTAGTTAGTACTATTTTGGCACAAGTATTAATTGTCGCCGGGGCGTATTTATTTTTTAGTTTTGCCGCACAAATTTCAGCAGGCATTGAGTTTTTTCACTATTTTACAAATAATATCGACCGGGTTTCTCGTGCGGCAAATAGTGGCCAACTTGTGCCAATACAAAACTTAATAGCTGACAGCTCAATGTTAATCGTTGCCTTTGTGAGTACCTTGTTTTTTTGGCAGATAATAACAACGATTGGTCGTATGCTAGAAAATTTTTCGCATATATTTTGGGCCGAATTACAATTTGATTCATTACTGATGTATATGAAAACTGAGGGAACATTTGCCGAGTCAAAAATATCAACAGGTATGTCTATTCATGACTCAACGCGCAGCGAAAATGTCATTGTTAAATCGTCAATCACGCCATGGGTTGTTAGCTCTCGCATTAGTTCAAGTACCTTTGCGACCAGTGGTGCTAGAAATGTTGAAATGCCACGCTACGTGATGTCGATGTCGAAAAATGATGACGAATTAAGCGATATTGTCGGTGAGATTAAGGCCTTTCTTCGCGCTCGTGAAAACATTGCTGGTTTTTCTAATACTGCTGACTTGCAACACGCTGAGAACATTTTAAAAGTTAATAATGCTTCGCGCTATAATCCCAACCAAATCACTAATGCTGATGATGAAGCCGCAGGTTTTTTGCGTAATGAGCAGCAAAGTGAAGAACAAGTGACCGACGAAAGTGCCGCAGTGCCAGAGCGAATAACGCCATAGTGCTTTGAAAAATCAACAACCTTCGCGTTGTTAAATACTTTACTAAGCGCTAAAAGCCTGATGAATGCATTAGGCTTTTTTATTTCAGCAATAATGGTGCAGCAAAATGACTTATATTTGCTCGCATTCCTGGGTATAAAATGCACTCGCGATTACTTTAATGGCGGTAGGGCTAGTAAACTATCAAGTTGGGCGTGTTGATATTCGAGCTTGTTCGGGAAGTATTGTTTTAACTCATCATTTGCGATTAAAATAATAATGTCTTGCTCATAGCGTTTTCGTAATTGTTCACCTTTGGCGGATTGCGAGAAGGCCAAATATAATCGCTGCTCTTTCCCTATTGCTTTATGACTGTAGCGGTTTTCAGGATCGGCCAAAGATAAATTGCTACGATAGCTGATTGCAACATCAATACGTTTTTTGTCGATAAGGTTCACCACATTATCGATATATGGCACGCCATAAAAGTGACTAGAGCTAGGCAAAAGTTTTTCTAGGCCGTAATCTTTATTACCTGCTATATAAAGCCCTGCTAAATCATTCATTTCATTAATATTATGAATGGTTTTGTCAAAAAGTGCGTATAGCGGATACTCAAGATCAAGATGATACTTTGGATAAATAAGCTTGCGACTAGTGTCTTTATAACTCCCCACTAGAATATCTGCTCGTGCTGTTTCTACTAAATTAAGTGCTCGACTCCAAGTCGTTGCAATAAGCTCTATTTGATAGTGTTTACCATATACGGCTCTGATAATATCCCAGTAGGTACCTGTGCCATCTGCATTGGTGTAACCTAGCCATTCTTCACTGACAACTTTCAATACCGGTAATGGCTGTGCAACAATGCACAGCGGCATGAAAAAGGCTAATAGGTATAAAAATATTTTAAACATAAAATTCAGTGTAGCAGCTAATTCATTTTGCCAACATTTTCTCGTTACCTTTGAACAGACAATGACAACGTAATGTTATTAACCCGCAGTATAAATTTGGTTTGCCGGATTAAAACTCACCCAAGAGGTTAATACGTATTTATTTGAAGAAATAGGAATGTTACCTCGATGCGTATGGGTAAAACCGCAGGGGGCAATGACCATGCTGCCGGCTTTAGGTTTAATGCTTTTATCTTGGTAATAAAAGTCAGTTTCACCGCCTTCTTCAACATCATTGAGATAAATCAAAAACAATAAAACACGATGTAGTGCTTTGTTCTCACCCTGTTGCGGAAATATTTCCGAGTGCCAATAGCCATAATTTCCCTTACCTTGCTCATAACGTTGGGCGTTAACGGGGGCTAGGTTGAATAAATATTTTATTAAATTAAATAAGTTAGGCTTGCCGACTTCTTCAAAATTATCGACAGTCAATACCACAGGTTGCTTGGTTTTTGGGTGTTGAACCGTTAACGAAATACCACCAATTAAGCTAAAGAAGTATTTACCAATATAGTCGGTAATATGTTCGCCGCAGGCCTGTAAAATCGTTTGCAGTGCAGGTTGAAATTCAGCATGTTGGTTGAGGTAAATATCATGGCTGAGCTTTTTAGTGGTATCAACGCCGTTACCGGTTCTGCCCGGCACTTGGTGTGGGCTATTGTCAAAATCAAGGATGAATTTTTTACAAAAATCCGGGCTAAGTGCGTTCGGGTAAACTTCAATAAAATCTGTCATGGCTATGTTCTTATTATTAATCTGCTCTCAGCATACAACAAACTGTCACGAATTTAATTACCTTGTTGAAAAATCTCTGTAGAATGTTGCAACAATTTTCGTTTTTTAAGAGATTTTATGTTTAGTGAAATGATAACCACCCGATTTAGTGATACCGATGCACTAGGGCACATTAATAATACTATGGTGCCAGTATGGTTTGAAGGAGCAAGAGATCCGATTTTTAAGTGGTTTATGCCAGAACTAAATTTAAAACAATGGCGATTAATTTTAGCAAAAATAGATGTCAGCTTTCATGCGCAAATTTTTTACGGCAAAGAGATTGAGTTACGCACTTATATTGGTCGAATAGGAGGTTCGTCGTTCGACGTATATCAAGAATTATGGCAAAACAATATTAAGTGTGCCTCAGGTACTGCAGTTATGGTGCACTTTTGCTATGAAAATCAAAGCTCTTTAAAAATTCCTTTTGATGTAGAAAGTGAAATGGAAAAACACTTATACGCTGATGAGTCGTAACTAGGTTATTGGCGATAAAATTTTTGAGAAAAATAGTGTAAAGCTAGCGTAATTTTTTAACCGTAGTGATAGAATCTAGCTATCGGTATTAAAAATAAATATTCTGAGCGAGCTGCCGCTTAGAAAGTGTTAAACAAGTAAAGCAACGCTTTACGGTAAATATAGGATTTTGTTCATGGCTGGTGTCAATAAAGTAATAATTTTAGGTAACTTAGGGAAAGATCCTGAAGTTCGTTTCTTACCTAACGGTGGTGGTGTTGCTAACCTCACTATTGCAACTTCAGAAAGTTGGAAAGACAAGCAAACGGGTGAACAAAAAGAAAAAACTGAATGGCACCGTGTGGTTATGTTTGGCAAGCTAGCTGAAATTGCGGGTGAATATTTAAAGAAAGGTTCTAAAGTTTATATTGAAGGTGCTTTGCAAACACGTAAGTGGCAAAACCAGCAAGGCCAAGACCAATATACCACTGAAATAGTTGTTCAGGGTTTTAATGGTACCATGCAAATGTTAGATTCTCGAGGTGGTAGCGGTGCTCAAGCTGGTGGTTTTAACCAGCAAGCGCCTCAACAGTCTGGCGGTTTTCAACAGCCAGCAGCTCAACAAGGTGGTGGATTTAACCAGCAAGCAGCGCCACAACAGGCTTATAACAAGCCTGCTCAACAAAGTGGTGGCTTTCAGCAGCCTGCTTCTCAACAATCAGCACCACAGCAAGCGGGTGGCTTCCAACAGCAGTCAGCACCGCAACAGTCTGGTGGTTTCCAGCAGCAACAAGGTGGCTTCCAACAGAATGCACCGAAAGTAAACCCACAAGAACCAACCATTGATTTTGATGACGATATACCGTTCTAGGTTTCCGGTTGTTCTTTTTGTAAAGACACCTTAAAGTAAAAATAT
>CAXBNP010000020.1:0-79674 GCA_963977145.1 uncultured Colwellia sp. | reverse complement strand
TAAACGCTGATGGTAGCTATACGTTTACACCGAATGCTAATTTCAATGGCGCTGTACCGGTTGTGACTTATACCGTCACCGATGGCGCGGGTGATACTGATATCTCGACCTTAACCATTAATGTCACGCCTGCTTCAGATCTTACTGATGCCGACGAAGCCGTGACAATTGCCGAAGATACGGTGGCCACAGGTAATGTGCTTGATAATGGTGCCAGTGTTGATGGTCCATTAACCGTGACGAGCTTCACCGTAGGCGGCAATACATATACCGCTGGTGATACGGTTACGTTAACGGAAGGTGAGTTAACCTTAAACGCTGATGGTAGCTATACGTTTACACCGAATGCTAATTTCAATGGCGCTGTACCGGTTGTGACTTATACCGTCACCGATGGTGCTGGTGATACCGATATCTCTACTTTAACTATTTCTGTCACACCAGTGAACGATCCACCGGTAGCGGCGGATGATGGTTTTAATATTGATGAAGGTGAAAGTATTTCAGGTAATGTTATAACTCATAATGATGGAGATGGTGTTACAGATCATGATGGCGGCGACGGTTCAACGCTAGCGGTTACCCATATTAATGGAGTTGAACTAGTCTTTGCTGCTAATGGTTTTGCTATCGTCTCTGTTGAAGGCGGCATATTAAGTATTAATGCGAATGGCGACTTCACTTATCAAAATAGTGAAGGTTTTGTTTTAGGTGCGAATTATCCAAGCTTTGAATACACCTTGAGTGATGGTACGGATTCCGATACGGCTAATGTTACTATTAGTATTCATGATACTGCGCCTGTTGCTGTCGATGATAATAATTATATCTCATATAAAGATAATAATGGCTTAAGTATAGGTCGAAGTGTGCGAGGTAGTATTATTACCCGTGGTAGCACCGGAGATAGAATTGACAGTTCAGAAGATGGCGTCATTATATTGACTCAAGTTGAATATAATGGTCAAACCTACGTATTTGATGCGGATAATACCTCTTATAGTATAGTGACTGACTTCGGTACGTTATGGATTAATAATAAAGGTCTATATACATTTAGGCTGGCAGCCGGGATGGACATTAATACTATACCTGCGTCAATACAATTTGGTTATACCATCAAAGATGGCGACACAGTTAATGCTGAAACGGATGATGCTACTTTAACCATTACCATGAATCATGATGACCAAAATAATGATTCGATAAGCTCTCCTTTTTCGGACGGTGAGCTTATCGACATGTTTTATGATGTAGAAACTACCACAACGGTAAGTGCAAATAATGAATATATCAACCCAGAAATCGCTTATGATCTAACGGATCTTCTAGTGGACAATAACACTGATAACCTAGCTCAAAGCAACCTGTTTAATGAACTTTCAGGTAATGACGACTCATTAAAAACTGATTCGGAAAGTGAAGTTTCGGCTACGCTTGTTGACGAAAGCTTGACCTTAGAAAGTATCGACCAAGTAGATGCTAAAGTGGATAGTGAAATAATAGTCACCAATAGTTTCTTAAACAAAGGTGTAACATTGACCGGTGATGAGTCGTCAGAAGTAGTACCACTGCCAATTGAACTCGACTCGACAGACTATCTATAATGTAGTGTAAATTTTTTGTAATAATTACAATGCTCTAATCGCGTAAGAGGTCTTTACGCCATTAGAGCATCCGTTTGTTTTAAGGGATCAAATACTTCGTGCAATCAACCGTGCAACAGTCAGCTCAATGGACAATTAACGCTTCACAAAAGTTAAGTTCTGACCCATTGTTAGATAGCTTAGTGCTTATAACTGAGCACTATGGCAATCCATGTTCTGCTGATGCGCTTGCGGCCGGTTTACCACTTACCGGCGCTAATTTAACTCCGGAGTTATTACCTCAAGCCGCTTCTCGCGCAGGGTTGAGCGCAAAATTGGTGCGTAAAGGCTTAAACGAATTACCCCCTATGTTGTTACCTTGCATATTGATGCTAAAAGATAAAAAAGCTTTAGTATTACAAGAACTTGATATTGAAAACAACAAAGCCACTGTTTCTTTACCTGAAACCGGTGGCGAAGAACAGCTAACCATAGAAGCATTAGAATCAAGTTTTGTCGGCTATTTATTTTTAATAAAACAACAATACCGCGGCGATAGAAATTTTGATGTTCATCTCAATAGTTCAAAAGAACATTGGTTATGGCAGAAAATAAAGAATACCTCATCAATATACCGAGATGTCATTATTGCTTCGGTTATGATTAATATTTTTGCCTTAGTTTCACCACTTTTCGTGATGAATATTTATGATAAAGTCATACCTAACCTAGCTTTTGAGTCACTATGGGTATTGGCTATTGGCGCAGGTGTCGCTTATATATTTGATTTTATTTTAAAACAATTACGCGGTTATTTAATTGA
Source organism: uncultured Colwellia sp. (assembly GCA_963977145.1). Classification (GTDB taxonomy): domain Bacteria; phylum Pseudomonadota; class Gammaproteobacteria; order Enterobacterales; family Alteromonadaceae; genus Cognaticolwellia. The sequence continues at coordinate 77,265 of CAXBNP010000020.1, read as the reverse complement.
TGTCGCCGGTAAAAAAATTGATATTGAAGTTTCCTCAAAACTCTTTGCCAAAGTGATTGGTATTCCGTTAGAAAAACGCTCACCCAGTGTTGGCGGTATGGCAAAACAATTAAGTGAGTTTGACAGTGTCAGGGAATTTCTATCTTCAGCGACCATAAGTGCCTTGGTCGACTTGCCATTTGCCGTGCTATTTATGCTTTGTATTTGGCTTGTTGCAGGGGACCTAGTGATGTTTCCAATTATTGCCTCGGTACTTATTATTAGTTACACACTGTTAAATCAGCCTAAGTTACGAAAAGCTATCGAAGAAAGTAGTAAATTTTCAGGTTTAAGGCATGGCCATTTAATTGAATGTTTGAGCGCGTTAGAATCTATTAAAGCTAATGGCGCAGAAGGTGTTGTGCAACGAGCATGGCAACAAATGATCGGGCATACTTCTAGTTGGTTACTTAAATCTAAAATAATCACTAATTCGGTGTTAAATTTTGCTAGCTTTATGGTGCAAATATCCGTGGTTGCTGTGGTCGTGCTAGGTGTTTACCGGGTATCAGATAACTTAATCTCCATGGGCGGAATTATTGCTGCGGTCATGTTAACCGGCAGAGCTATTTCACCTATTGCTAAGCTTGCTGGTTTAATGACTCGTTCAAATCAAACCTTAAGCGCGTTAAAACAACTTGATACTTTAATGGCACAAGAAGGCGAGTTTGAAGATAAAGCACATTTGGTGAGTCGGACAAAACTCAGTGGCAATATACAGGCTGAAAATATCAGTTTTAGGTACCCTAATGCTGACAGTGATTCTCTGCAACCGATGTCGGTTAAGATTAACCAAGGTGAAAGGATTGCTATCGTTGGTCATAATGGCTCTGGCAAAACAACGTTGGCAAAATTATTGCTGGGTCTTTATCAACCTAGCAAAGGTAGCATACAATTTGACGGTTTAAATCATCGACAAATTCATCCAAGCGACCTGCGCAAAAATATTGGTTATCTGCCGCAAGATATTGTTTTATTTCATGGCACCATCCGTGACAATATTCTATTTGGCACTCGTCAAGTTACCGAGTATCAACTTATAAGAGCGGTGCAACAGTCTGGTGTTAGTGCTTTTACCGATCACAATAGTCAGGGCCTTGATCAACAAGTAGGGGAAAGCGGCAGCGCATTATCCCGTGGTCAAAGACAATCTATTGTTCTAGCAAGAGCGATATTAAATTCGCCACAAATATTATTATTAGATGAGCCTACTGCCAGTCTTGATGCTCGCGCGGAAAGACAGTTTATTGAATCAATAAATGCAACGGCAAAAGATCGTACCATGTTATTAATTACCCACAAAATGGATTTACTAAAATTGGTTGATCGCATACTTGTGTTAGATAAAGGTAAATTGATCATCGATGGTCCAAAAGATAAAGTCATCGCGCAGTTGAAAGGTGAAAAATTGAATCAAGAGGCGAACGTATGAAAGTTAGCCAACAAGATTTAGAAATGGCTGATGATGTTTATGGTGCAATGCTTACTGAAGTTCCGAGCCTACACCGACTAACTATTTGGGCGATGGCAGGATTACTTTTATGTTTTCTCGTTTGGGCGTATTTTTCTGCGCTTCAGCAAGTTACATCAGGAATGGGCAAAGTCATACCTTCAACTCAAGTGCAAATCATTCAAAGTTTAGATGGTGGCGTGTTGCAAAAGCTATTTGTTCAAGAAGGTATGCAAGTACTCAAAGGTCAAGCTATAGCAAGTATTGATGACACTCGCTTTAGATCAGATTTTGCAGAGCAAAAACAAGAGGTTGATAGTCTAAGAGCCAATGTTATCCGATTAAGAGCAGAGCTTTCAAGTATCCTAATTGGTATTAACGAAAATTGGAAACGGCAAATAGAAATTAATATAAAAGTGCCTGTTTATCCAGAGGATCTGCAACAAAACGCTAAGTTTATGGTTGAAAGACAACAAGAAGAGTATTCAGGAAGATTAGACAATTTAATTAATCAATTAGCGATTCAAGCCCAACAAATACAACAAAGAGAACAAGAAGTTGCTGAATTAGGCTCTAAAATTAACACCTTAAAAATAAGTTATGAAATAGCCAGTAAAGAACTCGATTTGACACGACCGTTGGCAGAAAAAAATATCGTTTCAAAAATTGAACTGTACAAATTAGAACGCAGCGTCAATGAGCTTAAAGGTGAATTAAGTGCCGTACGTTTGTTAGCACCAAAGTTAAAATCTGCCTTACAAGAGTCAATCTTAAATCGTCGAGAAACAGCGCTTGCTTATCGAACAGAAGCGAGATCAGAGCTTAATGAATTACAAAATAAATTATCTCGTATTAATGAATCACAAGTTGGTGCCCAAGATAAAGTGACTAAAGCATTAATTTTATCACCGGTTGTTGGTACAATTAAAACCATACACATTAATACATTAGGTGGAGTAGTTAAGCCCGGCGAAACCATTGCTGAAATTGTACCCACTGAAGATAAATTAATGGTCGAAGCAAAGATTAAGCCTAGAGATATTGCCTTTATCTATCCCGGCTTACCGGCTGTTGTTAAGATCACCGCTTATGATTTTACACGATATGGTGGATTAACCGGTAAAGTAGAGCATATAAGCGCCGATACAACTCAGGATGAAGAAGGAAACAGTTTTTATCTTATTCGAGTGCGCACTGATGCCTCGAGTATTAAAAATAAAAATGGCAAAGAAATGCCCATTATTCCCGGTATGCTAACAGAAGTTGATGTTATTACCGGTAAGCGAACAATTTTAGAATATATTTTAAACCCGATATTAAGGGCGAATGAAGCGGCACTAAGGGAAAGGTAACGCTTGTCTAATAACAACTAATAATAATAATAATATGGAGTATTTATGTATAACGTAATGTTTAACTTAAATAAAATAAAAATGGTCGGGGTTTTAAGCTTGTCGGTATTGTATTGTGCCAATAGCAATGCCCAAAGCTTAGAATCAGCGGTTGCAACCGCACTAGATACACATCCAGATATTCGTCAGGCATTTGCACGATTTAAAGCTAAAGAAGAAGATGTTAATCGTGCCTCAGCCGGTTACTTTCCGACTATCGACTTAAACGCGGGTTATGGCTATGAATATACCGATACCCCCGGAAATAGACGCAATGCGATTAACGGCGATGACGGTAAAACTGAATTGGCTCGTGGCGAGTTTGGGCTTAGTATTAAACAAATTCTTTTTGATGGTATGTTCACTAGCAATGAAATTGATAGAACAAAGTTTGAAGCAAGTGCAGAACAATGGACATTAATTGCCAATTCAGAAGACCTTGCTTTACAAGTTGCGAAAGCATATTTGAATTTTATAAAATCAGCTGAACTTGTTAAATTATCAGAAATAAACATTGCCTCACATCAAGTAATATATGATCAAATAAAAGAACGTACCGATTCTGGTTTAGGTAATATCGCGGACTTGTCTCAAGTGACTGGGCGATTAGCGCGTGCGCAATCTAACATGATATCGGCGCGTAATAATAACCTCGATGCTAGATCGCAATTTATCCGTTTAACGAATACTCAACCGAAAAACCTAGTGCTACCGGTACCCGATGCTGATATGTTGCCTAAAAACAAAACAGCGGGCTTAAGTTTAGCGATAAAAAGTCATCCGGTAATTAAATCTGCTCAGCAAGATATAAGTGCGGCTCGTTCATTTAAAAACTCGATTAATGCTAGATATTACCCAAGCTTATCTTTAGAACTAGCAGCGAATTCTGATAATGATATTGGCGGTGAAAGTGGCATTAATCGATTTGGTGCTGATGTTGGCGGTCATCGAAATGATGCAACAGCAATGCTACGTTTACGCTACAACTTTTACTCAGGTGGCAAAGATGTTGCTACCGAACGCAGTGCGGCCTATAAAGTTTCAGAAGCACAAGAAATTAACTATAGCGCTCACCGTCAAGTCACGGAAAGTTTTGGTCTTGCGTGGAATGCTTTTGAAATGTTAGCTTTGCAAAAAACATATCTAAAGCAACATGTTATTACTTCTAAAGATACCCAAGCCGCCTATAAACAACAATTTGACATTGGTCAACGAAACCTGCTCGATCTGCTTGATACCGAAAATGAATTGTTTCAAGCTCGTAAGGATTATTTAGATGCAGACTTTAATGAGTTGAGTGCTAAGTACCGTTTATTAAATGCTACTGGGCAGTTACTTGATTCATTAAGAGTAACACGCTCAACAGCTTGGAAAGGTGAGCATGATTATGAACAAGGAGCTTACAATGAATAAATTATCATTTGTAAAAATAAACACTAGGTCAAAATATCTTCTTGTCGCTTGTACGGTATTATTTTTTACTGCCTGTGCTGAAACTCGTGTCATTACGTTAGAAGAGTCAGTTCAACAGCAGTATAATTTAACAGACTATGACAGTGACGGTGTGATCAGTGCCCGCGAAAAATGTCCTGAAACTCGAATTGGCGCTTCAATTGATAATTATGGCTGTGGCAGCAAGATAGCGCAAATAAAGCCATTTAAAATCGCGATTAACTTCGCTAATAACTCTTATGAATTACCTATGCACGCGCATGACGAAGTTAGCAAGTTAGCAGAGTTTCTAAAAAACTATCCAGAGGTAAATATTATTATCGAAGGACATAGTAGTAACGTGGGCACAGCAAAGTTAAACCAAGCACTTTCAAATGAACGAGCTAAAGCTATTGCGTTAATGTTAGTTAACGACTTTAAAATTAGTGAAAATCGTGTTTCATCTATTGGTTATGGCTTCGAGCGTTTAAAGGATAAAGGTGATAGTGAACAAGCGCATGCAGTAAATCGTCGTATAATGGCTGAGGTCTCACATACAGAACATATTGATGAGCTCAAATGGACTATTTATACGGTAGACCAAGCTAATTAATTATCAATGAGTAGTATTAATAAAAGTTGCTTTTTAAAATGGCTCATTAGCAAAGCCATTCATATACTACTCATCAGTATAATTTGTTTATCTGCAATATTTGCCCAAGTTGCATTGCCGCTCAACGAAAAAAAAATAATTGCGGCATTGGAGCAAAGTTATGGCGAAAGGGCAGGTAAGAGAGGAAAAGCTTGGTTTAAATTAATGCAACCAAAAGAGCAACTTTCAGAATTGGAAAGATTAAAAAAAGTTAATCAATTCTTTAATATGTTCCAGTTTATCGACGATAGTAAACTATGGGGAATTAGTAATTACTGGGCTACGCCTATTGAATTTATCGGTGTTAACGGTGGTGATTGTGAAGATTATTCAATAGCAAAATACTTCACCTTATTAGAACTGGGTATCGCAGATGAAAAAATGAGGATCACTATGGTTAAAGCAGTAAAACTAAATCAATACCATATGGTACTCGCCTATTACGAAACTCCTAGTGCAATGCCGCTAATACTAGATAACCTTGACGGCGTTATTAAACCGGCAAGTCTGCGTAACGACCTGATCCCGGTATACAGTTTTAATGCGAGTCAATTATGGCTTAATAAAGAAAAGGGACGCGGTATTCTTAGCGGAAAATCATCAAAGCTTAAACTTTGGCGCGACTTAAGACAGCGTATAACCACTTCAAAACTTAAACAACCAAAAATAAAAATGGAGTTTTAAGATTATGACCCTATTCAGAGAAATAAACTCATTACTGTTTGGACTTTTCTTATTGGTCATGACCAGCTTAGTTTACTTTCAATTTACCCAAACACGTGACTTTATGAGTCAACAAATGGAATCTGACTTAAACAATACCATAACCTCGTTAGGGTTAATGTTGAAACCTCATATTGAAACGGGAGATTTGGCCACAGCTGAAACCTTGGTTAACGTTATTTTTGAAGGCGGTTTTTATCGTAAGGTTACGCTTAAATGGTTAGCTGATGGTAAAGAGCAAGTTTGGGAAAACCCAATTGTTATCGAAGGGGTGCCGCAATGGTTTATTAATCTAGACTTATTTGCTATAGAAAAAAAAGAAAGTTTAATCACCTCAGGTTGGTTGCAATTAGCAACGCTTGAAGTTGAAGGTCACCCTGCATTGGGTTATCGAGAGTTATGGCGAGTGATGAATGACACTTTGATGATTTTGTCATTGCTTTTTATTCTTTCTATTATAGTTTTAAGGTTCAAATTGAATCGAATTTTAAAACCTTTGCATAATGTGGCTATTCATGCGAAAAATATTTCGCAACGTAAGTTTGGCCAAGATCTTGAATTACCCAAAACTTCAGAGTTACAAGACGTTGTTGGCGCAATTAATTCGATGTCAGGACAATTAAAGCAAATATTTTCTACTTTAGACCAAGAAGTTAATGAACTAAAAGAAGATAAGCTTATTGATCAAATTTCTCAGTTGCCTAATCGCCAATATTTGTCTGCACAAATTAATAACTGGTTAAATGAACCCGGTTTTGGCGGCCTTATATTAGCTAAGTTTGATTGGCTTGAAGATATTCATAGTAAATATGGTTATCAAGGTCGCGATGAAATTATCAAAGTTGTGTCAAAACGAATGCAAGCAGAGTTGCCGGCAATAACTGAATGTACCATTGCGCGTATTGCCAATACTGAATTTGCATTTTTGATCACTAAAGCAGAAAAAAATATCATTAAAGTTTACCTGCAATCGTTAATTAGGATAGTGAATCAAGAGATCACCAAAGCAGGCTGCACAGCTAATACACGCTTTGCCTTAGGTGTTAGCCAGCGTATTGAACATATGAATACTGCGGACTTATTATCTCAATCAGATAATGCACTGCAACAAGCACAGCGTGATAATAAAATAAGCCATTGGATAGATGCGGATCAACCACAAAAATATAGCCGAGAGCAATGGCGTAGTAAATTGGTTGATTCAATTAATAACAACTATTTTAGTTTTCAATGGCAGCCTGTTTTGGGTATGACAACTCAACAAGTCATTCAACGTGAAATATACTGTCGTTTATACATAGATCAACAAATTGTCACTGCCTCAGAGTTTATGCCATTTATAGAGTTGCTATCGTTAGGTGCTCAACTGGACAAATGTTTATTGCAATCAATTGAACAGCAGAATATTTTGGCGCTTGCGGAAGAGGGCATCGCGATTAATTTAACGCATGACAGCTTGCAAGACCCACAATTTATTCAATGGTTAGCGCAATATCTTAAACAGTCAGTTTTTGCCGAACGTATTTCATTTGAAATCCCAGAATCAGCCGCCATAACTTCATTTGAACAATGTTATCAGCTAGCAGAAATTGTTAGAGCAGCAGGTGCAAAGATAGGTATTGACCAATGTGGTCGCCAAATTGGCTCTTTAGAATATTTACAAAAACTGCAACCTAATTATATTAAGTTAGATTTATCTTTCGCTTATTATGAGAAATTAAATCAAAATAAAGAACTTTGTCGGGCGTTAGTTAATGTCGCGAAGGGACTGAATATCGCCGTTATTATTACCGGGATCGAAGATCAAGCGCAATTAGCAGATTTTAATTCATTAAAAGCAGAAGGCTACCAAGGCTATATTTCTCCTGTTGAAGACGTTGAGATTAATAAGAGCTGAGGCTGCTAGTGTTAAATTTTGAATGCATTAACGGCTTAGCCCACCCATCTAGAATAAGTGATTTCTAAATATGGATAGTTCATCAATAATGGTTTGGAGCGTGCTGTTTGGCGGTATCGGTATCGGTTATTTCATCTATGGAAAAAAACAAAAAGCGATTGTTCCACTTTGTACAGGACTGGCACTTTTTGTCTTTCCATATTTCATGTCTAGCGTTTCTATGTTATTGATTTTTGGTGTGATTTTAGTGGTAATACCTTATTTTTTAAAAATTTAGCGTGTGACTAAGTCCTTAAGCCTTTGCGATAATATAATTTAAGCAATATTAAATTCGACTTTAATAACTGGTTTTAATCTCCAGGATTAAATTAGTCTCTATGTGGATCTTCACAAAATATGTCAATTTTTCAACCGCATTTCCTGGGCCGTAGCTAGATTGGGAAAAATAATTAAAGTTATTGCGTAAAAAGTCGTGAGGAAATTATAAAAAACTTCACAAATCATCAGAGAATAAAGATAAGTAAGTGCGCTTAGCGGAAGTAAATTTTTCATAGTGTCAGCGTTTTTTACAGTCGGCTAAACACTCTAAAGTCGACTTATAACTTTGGGTTGATATTTAGTTAATCGGGCATAAATTTTGGTCTGAAATGTCGCTTAGACGACATTAGCAGGTAGTTATGGCTAACATCCGGTCAAAGTTAAATATAGTGCGCTAACATTTACCATAGGCTGTGCCAATAGCGGTCATTGTGCTCCTTTAAATGGGAGACAGTGCCGAGTAAGTCTTTGTATCTAGATTTTATTTTTTTCTTGTGAAATCAACGCTGAGGGTGTCAAGCCATAATACTTTTTAAACGCTTTAGAGAAGTAGGACAAACTGTCAAACCCTACAGCGTAGGCCACTTCACTTACATTCATTTTATCTCGCTCTAATAATAATTTTGCCTGTTGCAAGCGTACTTCCTGAATATGCGCAGACGGCGAAATTTCAAAACTCGCATGGCATTTTCTGCGCAGTGTTTCTTTACTCATAAACATAAGCTGAGACAAAATATCAATAGTAAAGTCATCCTCATGTAGATGGGCAAAAATATGCTTTTGCAAATTGTGCTCAAACGAATTGCTATTGTTAGCCGCAGCTTCCAGCTCTGGCGTCATTTGGATTTTTTGTCGGGCAATAGATTTGCAGCTTTTTATCAGGGTATTAACCCGCATAACTAACTCAGATGTGTCAAATGGTTTGATCAAGTAATCATCTGCCCCACTGGCAAAGCCCTTTACAATATCTCTTTTCATTGTTTGTGCTGAAAGCAATAAAATGGGTATGTGTTTAGTTTCTGGGTGATTTTTAATTTTTTTTGTCAATTCTAGCCCCGACATCACCGGCATAGTAATATCTGAAATAATGATATCTGGTAAATTTTTTATCGCTGAAACATAACCTGATTCGCCATTGTCAGCTTCAATAACGGTAAAGTTATTGGTAAGCCTTTGGCAGATAAATTGTCGTAATTCAGCATTATCATCAACAACTAAAATTTTTGCATAATCTTTTTTCTGCGAGTCAGTTAAATAATCTTCTGTAATACTGTCCCTCTTTATTAGGATTGGCTCTACCAGTTGTTCTGATTTGAAATGTGACTTTCCATAAGCAAGCCATAGTGTAAACTGGCAGCCTTGGTCGATTTCTGTTTCCAGATCTATAGAGCCGTGATGCAACTCAATTAAATCTTTTACCAAAGCTAAGCCAATGCCTGTGCCCTGAGATAATTCATCTGTAGAGTGTTCTTCTTGATAATATCGCTGAAAAACTTGTTCTTTATTCGATGATTGAATGCCATGGCCATTGTCGGTGATCCTTATTCCCAACAGCTGTTGCCGGTGAATGAGTTCTATCGAGATCACGGTTTGTTTGCCACTGTATTTAATCGCATTGGAAAGTAGGTTAGAGAGACACTTGTCGATTTGATCTAAATCGCAATATATATCGTGTGGATTTTCACAGTTAATCAGTGTTAACCGTTGCTGATGTTGCTCAGCCCAAGGTAAAAAACGCTCATAATTCGCCCTGATTAACTCTGCTATATCATACTGGCTAACGCGAAGAGTTAACTGTCCAACTTCAAGTCGATTGATGTCCAGTACCTGTCCCACTAAGGCCAGCATTGTTTTAGCATTATTTAACGCAGTAAAAGTTAAATTTTTAATTTTACCATCTAATTGTGCATTGCACTCTTTTAGTATGGTTTCAAGTGGTCCAATAGTTAGCGTTAGTGGGGTTCTAAACTCATGAGACACATTGGAGAAAAATCGATCTTTTAATATTTGCTGTTGTTTAAGTTCGTCTACTTTAAGCGCTATTTCTTTGGTGCGATCCAATATGCCAAGTTCTAGATTTCGATTTTGTTGCACTAACGCTTTATTACGCAGTTTTTGGCCTATTCTGATACTCGCCGCGATGACAAGCAAAAACGCGATTATATATATCGACTTTGCCAAAAAAGATGCATACCAGGGGTAGGAAATGGCAAAATGGTGTTGGTTTGAAGAAACTCTTCCCCACACATCTTCTGCTTCAACTGACAGTGTGTAGTCACCACCGGGTAGCAAGATAAAGTCTTTACTTGTTTCTGTCGACCACTGCGTCCACTGTTGATCGCTAGGCCCAGCAAGTTTTGAACGATAGCGTGTTTTGGCCGGAGATGAGTAATCAGCAAGTGAAAAACCGATGCGAATTGAATTGTTGTCTACGGAAAATGGACGCTGTGCAAAGTTCAACGGTAAACGCGTATTGCTGTTGATACTGTTAATATATTGAATTGTCAGAGGCGCAGCTTTGGGAACATTGTCAATAGACTCTTCAGACAATCTATAAATGCTGCCATTTGCCACACCAAACCAGATTGCATTATCGAAGTAGGCCAATCCTCTAGTACCTGAATGATTGTATGGTTTAAATAATGTTTCCTGTTCAATAAATGACAAAGAGTCGTCCTTATATATCACTCCTGTATCAGGGCCAGCGTGATACCAAATGCGTTGTTTGTCATCGATCTCTATCTTGAATACATCTTTGTTTGGGGTTTTTAACGCACTAGGAAAATCATCAGCCAGAGTAAACTTCGGTATATCCATGGGTTGATATTCGATCACGCCATTTTGGGTCCCTATCAATACTCTTTTATCGTACATAAATGGACGCAGGTGCTCGTTGCCAAGTGGCGCCGATTGATTATCGAATTTGAGTAGAGAATCTAACTCAACGTTGTCAGCAATTATGGTTAATCTATACAATTCTTGTTGCTCGGTTGTGAACCAAATATGCTGACGACTATCATCAATTGGCTGAATTGATAAATATTCCATACCGCTTTTATCTTCGAATAAACGCGTTTGCTGCCATTGACCGTTAATTTTTTCAAATTGGGACAAGTGACTTCCAATGGTGCTATATAATAATTTGTTATCAGGAGAAAATGTCATCTCTGAAACCCAATCTTGAGTTGATATTAATTGGGGATTTGAAATAACCTTTTGCTCATTTATCTGAGTCCAATCAAATGAGTACACGCCAGCTTCTGTACCCACAAAAAGTTCATTTTCGAGAGCCAAAATTTCAAGCACAACGAGGTTGAAATCCGGTATTTGGGTAAACATCGGGCTGCGTGTTTTTCCATTTGGAAAGGCAAGTTGGTAAAATCCCGTCCCCGAAAAGAACATAGTCTGGTCAATAGCAAATATGTTTTCAAAATCGACTGTGCCAGTATCGTTGGGGTACTTACTGCGACTATGAGGCGGTTGGAAAACACTGATGTTAGGTAGACCAGCCAGCCAGATATTTTGTTGGTCGTCCTGAAAGATATTATAAATGGTGGACAAGCCTAAACCGTCCGTTTGTTTATAATGACGCATGAGAATAAAAGACTCATCGAATATCATCAGTCCGTCTATAGAAGAGTTTAGATAATAGAATCCGTCTTTGCCTTGGATACCACTGTTCAAGTAATTTTCCGGCAGTTCGTCTGGCGATATAACCTTTATAAATGTGTCATTTTCCAGTTGAAAAACACCGTGCATGTTGGTCACCATGACAATCTTATTTTGCTGATTCAAGAAAATCGACTTGATGCGCATGTTGGCAGGAAATTGCCAAGGTAAAGCCGTTGCAACAGCCTTATCACTAACAAAGTCTATTGAGTACATTTTATGCCTGTCTTCAACTAGTAAAGTGTCGCCAATTCTGAAAACTCGGGATCCTTTGGCGTTAAACTGATTAATTCTTTGAATTTGTTTACCGTCCCACACTAAAACGGCCTGTCCTGTGCTAAACACCACCATTTCATTATTGCTGTTTACCCCTAGAGTCTGACCAAAATCTTCAAGCAGATGGTCAGTGGGTATGAGGGTAAAACTGAATTCTCCGGTGTCGGTCAAACTAAAGTAACCAAGCTCTCCAACAGCGCCAGCATAGATTTTGTCGTCGTGCCAAACGGTGATGTCGCGAATGCGGGTATTATTAGGGGTGCTCGAACGCTGCCAATTTTCGCCATCCCAGCTTGATAATCCGTTACCTGTGGCAAACAGCATGCGACCATCGATATATTGATCCACAGACCAAATTTGACTACTGCTTTGGTGTTCTTCAATACTAAATACTCGGGCAATGGGGTTGCCAACATATTGGTATTGATTAGCATGAACATTGTTCAATAAGATTTGTGATAAAAATAAGGCGGAGTAAAATAAATAAACAAGCCACATAGAAAACCATAGTTTCGACACATTTAACATATGCAAACATACTCACTTTTATTTTTATTTATAACACCAGTCTAGTCCCCCCACCAGAAAACTCAAGAAAACGACATTATATCAATATATTACAGGTAAATCGCACATGAAATTTTGTTGTTTTCTGGCAATGAAATTGTTTTAGATGAAGGTCATTGTGGATATATGACAAACAATCGTGGATACAGGACAAGACGTTAAACAGGTATTAAGGCTAAGTTAAATGCCAGTGCAGTACTTAATTCTAAGTACATCACGTGGCGCCTTGCGAGAAGTAGTTTATTAAAAAGAGTTGTGAAATAAATTTCACTTGGCTAAAACATTCATCACCTTACAGGAAGTTATACTATGAAAACTTTTTATAAACTGGTTGTTGCAACAGTATTAATTGCAAGTTCGCTGGGCGCGCATGTCAACGCCCAGGAGCCTGTAACCGTACCACCTGAGCTAGTTGCAGGAGACACATACAGACTCATATTTATCACTAATTCGGAAACCGTCGCAACCTCGGGCGACATCAATGATTACAATGATTTTGTCTCCAATGTAGCGGCTTCGACACCGGGGCTTGCCGATTTGGGTACAAGCTGGAAGGCACTAGCATCTACGCAGAGTGTCAATGTGATCGTTAACACTGGTTTAAGTGGTTTCTCTGGAAGATTTTACAACACGCGCGGCGAGCATATTGCGACAGCCACTACGGGCAGTTCGTATTCTGGTGCATTATTCACGGGAGTGTATGGCAGTCATAGTGCTACTATAGTCAGCGAAACTGGAGGAAACCAGACAGTCTATTATGCGTGGACAGGCACCGGGTACAATGGCCAAACCTACCGCCCTCTAGGTGGTTCAAGTCCTGTACTTGGCCGATCAAACGTTACTAACAATCCATGGATTTACGATGGATATAGATCCAATACGATCAAGCCCACCCATGGCGGTTTATATGCGGTCTCAGGGTTACTCACCGTGCCTGTTACGGGGCCGGATGCAGATGATGATGGAGTTTTCGACGATTTAGACAATTGTCCGAACCTTGAAAATCCTCTTCAGTCCGACAACGATTCCGACGGTAGCGGTGATGTATGTGACTTAGATGATGACAATGATTTCGTCAACGATACTTCAGATAATTGCCCTCTAGAGGCCAATACTACGCAAGACGACTCTGATTACGATGGACTGGGAGATGCCTGCGATGCCAACTTCAATAATGGTAGCCTAGTTTCGGCGGCAGATATTGCCATCAACCTTGCGGTAGAGGCCATTACGGATGCTAATCCACCGGGTGGTAATGGAATGATAGCAAAGCTTACCGGTAATGGTGGTGTCATTAAGACGGTCGCGAATGCAGTCAGTGCATTTAATGGAGGTCTTATTGATAACGCGACATATTTGTCAGAGCTTCAGTCTGCGCTGGACAAACTAAGTGCTTTTGATAATCAAGTCGCAGCAAAGATAAGCGGCAATAAACCCAAAATAGTCGACCCAGAAGCAACGGTTATCACTAATGCTAGTGCCGATATCCGAACAATAATCGGCAATCTGAAGATCGCTGCCGGTGCTTAAGGGTTTTAGGATCCTTAATGAAAAAAGTACATCATCTCATGAACCCCGCTAGTTTCGGCTAGCGGGTTTTTATTCCTCAGTAAGTATTCCATCTTCAATCCTAACTCATCCAGCTACGTCCTAGTTTCATTATATAAAACTGACCGACTCTGAACCCTAAGGGAACCGTGGATTCAGGTTCGCCATGTTCGATGTTGGTGATCAGAACGCCTACTAAATAGATGGTCGGTGTCAATAGTACCAGCATGCAAATTATTAAAACTTCAGAGATATGGGGGCTTGAACTTCAGCGATACAAATTGCAGTTTTTTCACCTAAACATAAAGACTTTAAAAACACATATCAGATAACTATGAGGGAGCTGTGTTAAAGGCTCAGAGTTTATTGCTCTATGGAAAAAGTATATGGGGGCAGTTTACTGCTACTTTACACTACGAGCGTCTATTGATTATCCTCCCGCTAAATGTCTTTGGAACTTGCCAATCATTATTTGTGACGATCCACCGCTATTTTAAATAGCCAATGTATTAATGTTTATCTTGATTTAAAGACTCTACATCTATTAATTCAGATGTTTCAGGGATTTGCGGTTTAATGTAGCGTTCGAATATTTTTTGATACTCACCAGTCGTTTTAAGGCGTTGCAGTTGGGTGTTAAATTGGTTACGCATTGCTTCTGATTTAAAAAAGAAACCATTAGGGCTAGCGCCAAATAATGCAAAACGGTCGACTTTTTGAGTGGTATCTATATTATCTGAATTTGCTATTTTAGCGCGATAATAATCAAAGATATTAACATCCATCTGTACTACTTCAACTTTATCTGAAAATAGCATCTTTACTTGCACTGATTGATCAAATGTTTCGCTATATTGCGGATTATTTTTCGCCATATCACCATAGATGGCACCTAAATGAATGGTAGCGTCTTGCCATGAAAGCAAACTGTAATTCGAAAGATCACTTATTTGGCTAAAATGAAACTGGTTTTTATGTAAACTAAAGGCGTAGTTTTCATAAGAATAGGCCGTATCTGAAAAAAAACCTTTTAAATTATGGCCATTTATAGTGTTTAAATTGACATCGGAGACAACATCAACGCCTCCTTCCTTAAATGTTCTGGTACGCCGAGCATAAGGTAAATAAAGATGCTCAATTTCATAACCTAATGGTGTCATTGCAGCAGAGATGATATCAACAATAATTCCTTGATTAGTGTCAGACAACACCCAAGGAGCTAATTTTTCACCAAATGCGACGGTTATTTTTTCGCTTGCATTTACGGCGCTGGCGAATGATAACAGTAGTACTGTACCGGTTAAAACTAATGACTTTACGCTCATTACTTGCCAAATTATCTATAAAAATCTCTTTTGATATTAACGACTTTATCGCATGCTAGCAAGGAATGCATAGTACTAACACCCGCTAAGGTGACTATTATTGGCTTTGAGAAAAGAAGATATTTAAACATAGTTAATACGCTCGCTAAGATAGCTTTTTCAATAAAAAATGATAAAAACAAGCTTGTGCTATCGTATGTTAAGTACCTAAAAAAAACCGTTGATATCAGATCAGATGGTCCAGTGTCTTATTAAAGTCTTAGAGGATTAGAGGATTAAAAACAGATAAGCCACTTAACTTGTCGATATTTGCTTTAAACGATGCATTGCAGCTAATAACCTATCTAAGCTAGGTCATAAAAGAGTCTAAACATGAATGGCTCGGTGACAGAGTTCAACAAGAAGGAAATAATGTGTTTTTAAAATTCTATTAGGCTTAATGATTGGCTAACTAAGGCTTAAACCGAAATATTTAAGCTACTTGATATTATAATGATAAAAAAGCCCTGTAAAAACAGGGCTTTAATACTATAAATTGGTCGGAGTAGCAAGATTCGAACTTGCGACCTCACGTCCCCCAGACGCACGCGCTACCAAGCTGCGCTATACCCCGAATAATAAGCTTAATGGGGATTAAAGCTTATAGGCGCTATATTAATGATTTATGGTTCGAATGCAATGAAAAACCGCTTCATCAGAGTTAAGCGATTAATTATTGTACATTATTCTCTTGCTTGCTGAATTGTTTGATAAAATGTACACCGTCTATCATCAGTGGAAAATCTGGCTTTGCGGTAATTGGTGCAGCAAGTTGGATAGAGTAACTTTGAAAGTTGCCATTTTGATCGACAAACATTGATTTATCTTTATTAAAAACCACAATACCATTGTCCATGGTATTTGCAATAATACGGTCATTATCCAAGCGTTTGATATCTGTACCGTTACTATAGCTTTTAGCGTCAATATCACATCCTAGCCAGCGTTTAATTAGCGTTGGTTGAACATCCATATGGCTAGTCAACTTATCAATAGCTTTATTTTTACTTTCCGGCAACACAAGTAACGCAGGCTTAATCGATAAACTAGTTTCTACTGAGGCGTTACCTATTGAGCTTATCCAAAGGATATCTTTGTTTTGCTCATTGTCATGTTTTTTGTTTTGTGCGGACATTAAGGCATCTAGAAACAGTTCAAACTGATAACTATTGTTGCCCTGAAAATAAAATACATGTAAGCCGGGCGCATAGCTATTAAGTTTATCGGCAAATATTAAACTTGAAATATCATCGAGTGTAGTTGTTGCTGGAAATAGTTTAGTTGTTAGTCGTAACAAGCCATTGGCATTAGTGGTAGATTTTTCGCTGGAATCTTCACCAATAATGGTAAATGATTTAGCTAAGTTTTTCTGGCTGATAATTTGAAATAACAGGGGCTGTGCTTGTTGTGCTATCACCGCGTTTTTATAAATGCTCGGCAGGCTATAGAATAAATTAAACCAAGCCTCTTTTGGTAACGCGTTATCTACATGGTTGTCTAACGATAGCCTGCCGTGCTTGATTCTCTGCTTTATTTTATCTAATTGTTCAGTGTGTAATGTTTGGTCTGTTATCACCATGAAAACAGATTGTTTTATTACCGATTTATTCGCACATTGCCCCTGATATAGTGGATATTGAGGGACCGCATCAGTAAAAGCTAAGGGGCTTGTACGACGGGCAATATAGTCGACCTGATCAAACATACCATATTTTGTTAATAGCGTTTTTGCGGTTGAGGGATAAGATAGCGGTAGTACTGTGTCTTGACGTAATACGTCATATTCAAGGTTAGCATCTGCCCAAATATGGACAATATGACTAAAAAAGAAAAAAGCGACTAAAGGGGTGACAATAAAACGGGCAAAAATAGTTTTTTGTAATTCTTTTAGGTGTTTCCAAGCATAATTTGACGCTATAAGTTCGAACGCTAAAATAACAAGTGTTAACACTAAGCTAACAAACCAAAACGCTCGGCTATTTTGTTGAATTTCGTTACCAATAAGTTCGAGTATTGGTGCACTTGATGAAATATTTAAATGATAACCTAAGCGCGTATAGATATAAGCGTCAAGTAGTAATAAAAGTAATACAAGTGTAAAAACGATAGAAGCAACAACGCGAATAAAACGGGTTCGAGGAAACAAAAGAGTGATTGGAAATAAAATGAGTACAAAACTCATAAAAGTTAAGAAAGCCATATGGCTTAACCAAGTGGTTACTAAATAGGTTTTACCTAACAGGGTGTCAGGCATAGACTCACTCAATACATAAATCGACGATAATAATATTGCCGCTAGAATATTAAAGAAGGTGAACCAATGGCTCCAGCTAATTAACTGTAATAGGCGTTTACTATAGGGTTTTGATTCAAAGGAAACCATTGTGTTGCTTAATTCTCTTATTATTGTTTATGAATGTTGTTTATTATTTAAACGTTTTATTTCGATTTTTGTATAGATTGTTTTAATGCGCTGGTAAAATTGTTTACTATTGCCTCTCGTTCGCCTTTTGGCACATTATTTATAATAATTTCTGTCAAGGTATTTCCTAGGCACATCAGTGCTAGATCAGGGGTTGCGGACTCGTTGACGAGTACATCAAGCAAATTTTTAATAATTTTTTCTACACGTTCGTTGGAATACTTGGATACAATGGGCATCTTAAACACTTATTGGTAATTTGATAAACATAGTACAAGTTTATCAAATGCCTGAACAATATAATACTGACCTTTATCTATGAGCATAATAATTTCGAATATTGCACTGCATTTTTTAACAAAAAAAGAAGAAACTGGTGAAGTTATCCTCAGGTTAGGGCCTGAAAATGTCGCGGCTAGCAGCAAAATAGAAAGTTTTGTTGATGCACTGCATAAAATTTATAATAGTAAAGGTAGTAAAGCATATGGACATTTTTCTAAAATGCCTGCTGAAGGTGAAAGTGCCCGTTTTGTCGATATTATGGAAAGCTATTTAGGCGACTCACAAAGTTTTCATCAATTTAGTAGCCAAGCTGGAAATTTACTAAAAAATGAATTAGAAAAATACGACCTTGCAGAAACCGGCTATTTAATTGTCTGTCATTATGAGTATATGGGGGGGCGCTATTTACTGGCGGCGATAATTCCTATTTCTGAACATTATTCCGTTGATGGTGAATTGAATATTTCAGCTGATCAACACCTTGATACTAATAAACTTCAGTTAGCTGCCCGCATCGATTTATTTGATTACCAAAATAATGCTGAAGGTAACCGCTATATTTCCTTTATCAAAGGTCGCGCAGGCAGGAAAGTGTCTGATTTTTTCTTAGACTTTTTAAGTTGTGAAGAAGGCTTAAACTCAAAAGAGCAAACCCAAACTTTAGTGCGAGCGGTCGAGGACTATGTTGCGGTAAATCAATTTGATGCCAATGAAAAGCAACAAAGCCGTAAAGAACTATTAAGCTACTGTAAAGAACAAAAAGAATCTGCGCAGGATGTATCATTGCAAGAAATTGGCAATGTTATAAAAACAGAAGAAAATGGTCAAGATTTCTACAAGTTTTGCCAAGAGCAGTCATACCCAATTGAGGAATCATTTCCTCATGATCAAGCGGTGGTAAATAAAGTAACTAAGTACGCTGGCTATGGTAATGGGATCAGTTTAAGTTTTGAGCGTAGCCATTTTGGCCAAGATGTGGTTTATAATCCAGCTAATGAGAGTATTACTATTTATAAAGTGCCACCAAACTTAAAAGAGCAGCTATTTGCGCTATTAGAAAATAACCGTCATCAAAATGAACAGCAAGCCGTTGTAGCCACTTCAATTACGGAAGATGCTAACGAGAACGAATTTTAGATTAATAGCTTAGGCTCATACGATAAAGAATTGTTAGCTTAGTGGTTATTTATACTACTAACAACAGCAGAATTATTAGGAAAGAAAATGACAACATTAACGATTACTCGCCCTGACGATTGGCATGTGCATTTACGAGATGGCGCGGCCTTAAATAACACGGTAGCTGATATTAGTCGCTATTTTGGTCGTGCTATAATAATGCCAAATCTTGTACCACCGGTCACTAATGCTGAATTAGCGACCCAATACCATCAACGTATTATGGCGGCTAAGCCGAGTAAGCAGTTTCAACCGTTAATGGTGTTGTATTTAACCGACCAAACAACACCTGACGATATTAAAGCGGCGAAAGCGTCCGGTATTGTTTATGCGGCTAAGCTTTATCCGGCTGGTGCTACTACCAACTCTTCATCTGGCGTAACCAACGTTGATAACATTGCAACGGTATTAGCGGCGATGGAAGAAGAAAATATGCCGCTATTGGTGCATGGTGAAGTTACTGATCATGATATTGATATTTTTGATCGTGAAGCGATATTTATCGAGACAATATTGCGCCCGTTAGTTGCAAAGTATCCAACATTAAAAGTAGTCTTAGAGCATATCACCACCAAAAATGCGGTTGATTTTGTTAAAGCGGCGGGTAATAACGTTGCAGCCACTATCACTGTTCATCATTTATTATTTAATCGTAATCACATGTTAGTGGGCGGTATTCGACCACATTACTATTGTTTACCGATTCTAAAACGTAATATTCACCAGCACGCGTTAGTTGCAGCGGCAACCAGTGGTAGCGATAAGTTTTTCTTAGGTACTGACTCTGCACCACACCCGCAGCATGCGAAAGAGTCTGCTTGTGGTTGTGCCGGTGCTTACACGGCACATGCCGCTATCGAATTATATGCTGAAGCATTTGAACAAGCTGGTGCACTTGATAAGCTTGAAGCTTTCGCGAGCTTAAATGGTCCAAAGTTTTATAACTTACCGGTAAACAACGACAAAATAACCTTAGTTAAAGAAACATGGGCTGTTCCTGCAACCATGTCATTTGGTGATGATGAAGTAGTACCCATCCGAGCAAGCGAAAGTATTGCTTGGCAAGTAAAGTCATAGGAGGATTTATCAATGCAGTTATTTGTAAATGATTTAACCGTCATCGACTTTTCTTATTGTTGCCGCGCGCGCGGCATTGTTGGCGAAAGTTGGATTGTTGATGTTTTGCTCGATGGCAGCTTAAATGAAATGAGTATGGTGCTGGATTTTGCCGTAGTTAAAAAGCAAATTAAGGCCATTATTGATGATGCGGTCGATCATAAATTGTTATTACCAATACTAGACGACACTATTAGTGTAGAAATTTCACCTAAGCGCGCTGGCCATGAGTTTGTAAACTTTAGCGCTAAGCAAAGTGACTACTATTTACAATCACCAAGTTGTGCATTTGCCAAAATAGCGACTAAGCAAATAGATGTCGCTTCCGTGACCGCCTATTTGACCACAATGATTTTAGCGCAATTACCAAAAAATGTTGAAGGTTTAACGCTAAATTTACGACCCGAAATCATTGATGGTGCTTATTATCATTATACGCATGGTTTAAAGCTACACGATGGCAATTGCCAACGTATTGCTCATGGTCATCGTTCAAAAATTCATATCTATAAAAATGGTCAACGTTCAGTAGCACTCGAAGAAGCTTGGAGTTTACGTTGGCATGATATTTATTTGGCCAGTGACGCCGATCGTACTACCTTAGCCGATATCGAATTATCTGATACTGCTTTAGCTAATTTGACACCCGAACACCAATTATTTTCATATTTTGCTCCGCAAGGACGATTTGATATTGCTGTATCAGCTAAAATTTTAGATGTAGTTGATTGTGACTCAACGGTTGAGCTACTCGCTGACTTTATTGTTCGTCAACTTAAACAGCAAGCGCCTAATGATGAATTTAAAGTGGTTGCCTTTGAAGGCGTCGCAAAAGGGGCCATTGCTAATGGCTAAACAGCGTTCATGGCTATTTAGGCTTGCGTTTATTACTGGCTTATTGATTTCGCAAGTTGTCTTTGCAGATGCACAAGTTCAAACACAACTTAGCGATCAATTCTTTCAAGGTGCTTTAATTATCGGTAAAACCGCCGCTGAAAATAAAGTTACACTTAACGGTAAAGCGATCAAGGTTTCTAAAAATGGCGATTATGCTTTAGGCTTTAGCCGAGATGAAAAAAATAATAGTAAACTTACCATCACCAGCCCCAGTGGTGATGTAGTTACGCGCATCATAAAACCGCTAAAACGTGAATACAATATTCAACGGGTTGAAGGTATCGCTAAAAGTATTATGAATCCTAATAAAAAAGCCAATATTCGCGCTGGGGAAGATAATAAAAAAATTAAAGCAGCTCGAAAAATTGATAGCGATCTAACGGCGTTTGCCGAGGGATTTATAGCTCCGATCGAAGGTATCATTACCGGTGTTTATGGTAGCCAACGTTATTATAACGGTGTACCTAAATGGCCACATTTTGGCTTAGATTATGCTGGCAATATAGGCGATCCTGTTAAAGCGCCTGCCGCTGGTACGGTATTAATGTTTGTGCCTGATATGTTTTACTCCGGAGGTACTATGATCATAGATCATGGCCATGGCGTTAGCTCAACGTTTTTGCATTTGAGTGCTGCTTATGTCAATGTTGGTGATAAAGTAAGCAAAGGACAGCTTGTCGCTGCAGTTGGTGCAAGTGGTCGAGCTACTGGGCCACATTTAGATTGGCGCATTAATTGGTTTAATATGCGCTTAGATCCAGCATTAGTGCTAAAACTTAAGCCCTTAATATAAGTGCCTTACTTACATAGGCCGTCATTCGCATAGGTATGAAAGTAACATCATGAAAAATTTCTTTATCGTTTTGTGCCTCATCATAAACTTTACCAGTAGCGCTAAAGATCTACAGGTTGGTTGGGAGCTATGGTTTCCCTATCAATATCGCAATAGCCAGCAAGATCTTGTCGGCTTAGATTTTGAAATTTTCAATATCATACTCGCCAAAGTGGGTTATACAACAGAATATACTGAGTTACCGTGGAAACGACATTTACACTATATAAAAACTGGTGCAATGGATGTAGCTATGGGCGCGTCACTAAGCGAAGAACGACTCCGTTATGCTATGTTTACCCAAGCCTATAGACAAGAGACGGTGAAGTTATTTGTTAGAAGTGGTAAAGCTAATATCATTAAGTTAGCAAGTTTAACAGAGCTGACTAGTAGCAAATACATGATAGGTATTGAAAGTGGTTACTATTATGGCGATGAATACCAAGAATTAATGAAAACCACTGAATTTCAAGAACATATTATTGAAGTTGTTGATATTGAAGAGAACGTTACTTTACTCTTAAAAGGCCATATTGATGGTTTTCTGGTTGATCCGGCCACCATTAAAGCTTTTTCTAACAAGTATCAAATGAATGGCGAGTTTGAACAGCACGCATTAAATATCTACCAAGCCGGTATTCACCTAATGTTTAGTAAAGCGTCGGTTGAGCCAGCAGTTGTTAAAGCCATTGACCAAGCTATTAGTGACTTAAAAAAATCTGGTGAGTTAGATAATATTATTAATAAGTGGAGCAAGCTAAATTAACCTTAGCACAGTTATTAATTGGCTATGGCTGTTATTTATAACGTTAAAGATAGTGTTACATCCCCAATCTCTATCTGATGCGCTTTACATTATTTACTTAACATCTAAGGGGTTAAATAACCTCATTTTGGATTAAGCAATGGCTGGCCAATACCCTGATAGAATAAAAGCACTTCCGTTATTCGATGGCAGATTTGACGCTTACAAATTGGCGGCAAATGGTAGCGATGTGTTGTTTGCATCATATCCTGCAGGAACGGACATCCCATTACATACGCACGATACTGATAATTATGGTGTGATCACGCGTGGTGAATTAATTTTGACTATGCAAGGGCAAACTCAGCATGTAAAAACAGGTCAATGGTACCATGTACCTGCTTATGTAGAACACAGTGCCAAATTTGAACAAGCAACCGATGAAATTGAAATATGGTTTCATACTGAGTAATAAAAATTCATCATTACATCTGCCTTATTATGAAAGCACCTTATATAAAAGTTAGTATTACTAATATCTAGCTAGTGTTATACAAAGCCCCCGAAAATTTTTCTCAGCCTTAGGCAGTAAATAGCTGCTAGTATGACTCGACAATATTCAACCGCGTGTAACATGGTTAAAACGGCTAAGTAATAATCAATCCAAAGCATTGCTCTTACTAATTTTTGAGACACCTTTAAAGCACACCTATTTATCTAAAATGGTCTTTATATAGTCGAAGTGGTTTGAATAATTTGATTTCTTAGCCATTTATTAGCCGGATCAAAATCGACATTGGTGTGCCAATATAAATGCACGTCAATATCGTGCAAACTAACCGGTAAAGGGAATACCACCAAATCAAGTATTTGGCTGTACATTTTTGCCGTTGTTTCGGTGAGCGTGAGCAACATGTTATTGTCAGTAATAACCTGACAGGCGGAAAATGCGTGTTGGCACCTTAAACCAATTTTTCGTTGCAATCCTAATCGACCTAACTCAAAATCTTCAATACTCAGTCCGACGCTTCGAGATGAAACTAGTACGTGATCTTGTGCGAGGTAGGTATCTAAATCGAGTGTAGATTTTACGATAGGGTGGTTTTTACGTGCTAGCACCACCAATTTATTTTGATCTAATTGGGTATGCAAGATATTGTCACTGACGGGCAATAAAGTGTCTATTGCTAGATCAACATCACCACTTGCAAGCTTATTTTCTAACTCACTACGCTTAACTCGACGACTACTTTGTAAATTAATTAATGGTGCTTCTTTTTTGATCCGTTGCATTAATGGTGGTAAATATGAGGCTTCTAAAGCGCCATGTAGCGAGACATTAAAGTTATTACTCGAGACTAAAGGCTCAAATTGTCTCGACTGCGCCAAACAAACCTTTAATTGCTGCAATGCTTCACGAACATCGGCAATGACATTATTGGCAACGGGTGTCGGGCGCATTTCATTGCCTTGGCGAATGAATAAAGCATCATCAAAATTGCGTCTAAGTTTACTCAGTGAATGACTAACTGCAGGTTGCGACAAATTAAGCGCAGATGCAGCTTTGGTAATATTCCCTTCACAGTAAATCGCTTCAAATACCACAAATAGATTTAAATCAACCTTCATATGTTCTCCACTAAATTTGCTAAAAATTAATCAACCATTTCACTTTTACTATTCATATTATGGATAGTAAGTTATTAAAACTATTCATTTGTTTAATTTAATTGCTGTACCTAGCATAGTCAAGTGGTATGAAATTTGTGCCGCAGGAATTGTTAGCAAATGGCTAATGGTGATATTTAAGTCTTATTTGGTAAAACTAACAAAGAGTCTTAAAAACAATAATTCATGCTTAAACAATGTATTTAAGCAGGATAAGAGGCAATAAACTGCTATATACCGCAGTTTATTATCAGCTTGGGGATGAAGATGAAAAGATTAGCTACGAAAGGTTTTAAAAGAGCATTACTCGTTTCTGCGATATTAAGTGCAATCAGCTCTACTACAGCTAACGCTCAGGAAGGCGAGGTAACCGTAAAAGCAGATACTAAAGATGTAGAAAGAATTATGATAACCGCCTCAAAAAGACTGAAAGGTCTACAAGAGTCTCCTGTGGCGGTTACTGTGGTTAGCGGCAAAGCAATAGAGCAAGCTAAAATATTAGACATCAATGACTTGCAAACACTAGTACCTACCTTACGTGTGACACCGTTGCAGCGTTCAACCAATACAAACTTTGCCATTAGAGGTTTCGGTAATGGCACCAATAACACAGGTATTGAACCGTCGGTAGGGGTTTTTATTGATGGCGTTTACCGCTCTAGAGCGGCGGCACAGATTGGTGATTTACCGCGAGTACAACAGATAGAAGTGCTGAGTGGTCCGCAAAGTACCTTATTTGGTAAAAACGCTTCGGCGGGTGTTATTAGTGTCCGTACGATGGCACCATCACATGACATGGAGGGTAAGGTCGAAGTTGGTGTCGGTAATTTTAATCAAAAATTAGTTAAAGGTTATATTACCAATGGCGTATCCGACGACTTAGCGCTAAGCTTTTCCGCGGGTTACAATAAGCGAGATGGCTATACCGACAGTGTGGTTGGCCTAAATGAAGTCAATAATCGCGATCGTTGGAATATTCGTGGTCAAGCTTTATATGAACCCAGCCAAGATGTAACATTACGATTTATCGCAGACTACAGTGAAATAGATGAAGCCTGTTGTACAGTGGCTGATGTAATTAATGGCCCTACAACTGGCGCAGTTCGCGCATTAGGCGGTGTCGTTCTTGATGACAGCGATGCATATTCCTATAAATCAGCGTTAAATATAGATCCCGAAAATGGCGTTGAAGACGGTGGGGTATCATTACAACTTGATGTCGACTTTGATGGTTTCTCTTTTACGTCGATTAGTGCTATTCGTAGCAATGATTCAAACTTCCTAAATGATGTAGATTATACTTCTTTAGATATTTTAAAAGAAGGTGGCCACACCGACATTGATACCATCACCCAAGAATTTCGCTTAAGCTCTACGGATACAAAAACACTAGAATGGATGATAGGTGCATATATTTTTAAAGAAGATGTAAGCACGGGTGATACGCTATATTTTGGTAATGATATGCGAAATTACTTTGATGTATTAATGGCAGCAGGAGGGGCTCCAGGCTTATTGGCTGGCGTTGAAGGTATATATGGTCTTGCACCAGGAACGTTTTTTTCAAATCAAACCTCGGTAAACTCAGAATTTAGCCAAGACAATAAGGCCTATTCGCTATTTGCTAATTTTGATTATCATATTAGCGATGACCTTACAGCCATTTTTGGCCTAAGCTACACGAAAGACGAGAAAAATTTAACGATAAATCAAAATAACAATGATGTGCTCTCAGGCATTGATCTCGATAATGATTTAACGATAGTCGGTGCGCCATTGCGCTTTATTCCGCCGTTAGCTCCCGCTATTCCAACCTTAAAAAGCTTACAATTTTTACCGCCTATGCCGAGTTTACCTAATGCGGTTGAAAAGCATAAAACCCAGGATAGTAAAACCACTTGGTCAATGCGGTTAGCTTATGAGGTTAATGATAATATTAATGTTTTTGCTTCTGCGGCTACTGGTTTTAAAGCATCTTCATGGAATTTATCTCGAAATAGTAATCCATTTGCTAAAGATCAAGCAGCATTAGAAAATGCGGATTTGGCGCTGGCTAATCAAAGTTACGGTGGTCGTTTTGCCTCACCTGAAGAGGCGAAAGTTTATGAACTTGGACTTAAGGCTAAATTTTATCGAGGTGCATTTAACCTGACGATATTCGATCAGACGATTGAAGGCTTTCAGTCATCAATCTTTATTGGCACAGGTTTCGTGTTAGCCAATGCGGGTAAACAGAGTACGAAAGGCATTGAGTTTGACGCGGCTTATAGCCCAACAGAGAATTGGTCACTTAGCTTAGCGGGCACCTTACTTGATCCGGTTTATGACTCTTTTCAAGGCGCAACAGGACTTAATGGGCCGATAGATTTATCAGGTCAAAAGCCAGCAGGTATTCATGAACGTAGTATAACGGCGGGTATCACGTACAGCTATGAACTTGAGAATGGTGCCTACGGTTATCTTCGAGCCGATTATTTGTATGAAAGTGACGTTCATCTAGCGGAGAATGTGCCAGAATCACTTACACGAGAAGTCGGTACCTTAAATGCTAGTGCGGGTTTAAACTTTAATAATGGCGTTAATTTACAACTTTGGGTGCGTAATTTAAATAGCGATGAATACCAACTATCAGCATTTCCACCACCTATTCAAGCGGGAAGTTTTAACGCTTACCCTAACCAACCTCGTACCTTTGGCGCAACAATATCATATGAGTTTTAATTAACGACTGATTAAATTTTATATTGAAATTTGCTTTTTAAAAGCCTTGTAGTTTGTTATTACAAGGTTTTTTTTTACAATGACATTAAGTTTGCTTGGTGTTTTAGCATGGCGTTCTGCTCGATACTAACGCTAACGCTAAGGCTTCTGAGCGATTTTTAACGATCTAACATTAATTTTTAATTATGACCTATTATTCATATTTTGAATAATAGGTCATAATTACTATTCATTTGCTTAATCCATTGGTTGCATTTAGCATGGTTATATCTCATTAAACTGATGTTTAAATCGTCACAGTGACAATAAAATGATAATAATAAAATATGGTAATTTAAAGCAAAAGCAACACTTTATGGCGGCAGTGTAGTTTCGTGGCTAGTATTTATCTTATTCGTCACGGACAAGCCTCTTTTGGCAAAGCAGATTACGATCAGTTGTCTGAAAAGGGCACTAGGCAAGCGCAATTGTTAGGTAAGTTTTGGCAATCGCACCCGGCACCTGGGAAAATATTTTCTGGTGATTTACTGCGCCATGAACAAACACTAGAAAATTTCTTACTGGGTTATCAAGGAGACAAACCCTCCAAGATTATTCATTCAGGTTTCAATGAGTTTAATCACCTAGAGCTTTTAACCCGTTATGATGCACGGTGGAAAAGCTTTGCTGATATGGCGAAAAAAATAGCTCAACAAGCCGATGCCAACAAAATTTTTCAAAAAGAATTTTCATTAGCGCTTAAACGCTGGGTAAGTGGGCAATATGATGGTGATTATATTGAGAGTTGGCCACAATTTAAAAAACGCTGTATTGCGGCTTTGCAAGATGTTGGCCAGCAAGCACTAATCGCTAAAAAAACCTTAAATAACACTAAGCCGTCAAAGGAAATATGCATTTTTACTTCTGGCGGCACTATTTCAGTACTTATTCAACATATTCTAGGTTTGTCAGATCAAAGCACCTTAGCGATCATTCAACAATTACGTAATACCAGCGTAACAAAGTTACTGCTTTCAAAAAATAAGTTAAATATTGATTATTTGAATAACTACGGTCATTTAACACAAGCAGGTGCTGACTGGGTAACCTTTAGATAAAAAGTAATAACAACACAAAAATGATTAAATAGGAATGTAAATATGAATACCAATTTGTTTGATTTAACAGGGAAAATTGCTTTAGTCACTGGTGCAAGTAGAGGTATTGGTGAACAAATAGCTAAGCTGTTGGCACAAAATGGCGCTCACGTTATTGTCTCTAGTCGTAAGGTTGAGGGTTGCCAAGCTGTGGTTGAAGACATTATTGCTGCCGGTGGTAGCGCGCAAGCCATCGCTTGTCATATTGGTGAAATGGCGCAAATAGAAGCGATTTTTAATCAAATTACAATGGAGCATGGCAAGTTAGATATTTTAGTGAACAATGCGGCCACTAACCCATACTTTGGTCACGTGTTAGATACTGACTTAACAGCCTTTGAAAAAACCGTTGACGTCAATATTCGCGGCTATTTCTTTATGTCGACCATGGGCGCAAAATTGATGAAAGCTAATAACGGCGGGGCGATTGTAAACGTCGCTTCTGTCAATGGTGTTATACCGGGAGATTATCAAGGTATCTATTCTATTACCAAAGCCGCGGTTATTTCCATGACCAAAACTTTTGCAAAAGAATGTGCGCAATTTAATATTCGGGTGAATGCCTTATTACCGGGTGGCACAGACACTAAATTTGCCGCTACGTTAGTTAATAATCCAAAAATACTTGAACAAATGTTACATCACGTACCAATGAAGCGCGTGGCAAAGCCGGAAGAAATGGCGGGTACCGTATTGTACTTAGTCTCTAATGCCTCGAGCTACACCACAGGTACGGCAATTAATGTTGATGGCGGCTATTTAATTGGTTAAGTACCTTTATAACGCAACACTAACGAGTATGGTTTAAGTACATAAAGCATGTCGCCGAATCAATAGAATATACTGTGAAAACAGTAACGTAGAGAGTATAGAGAATACTATGAGCAATAACAATACAGCAAAACTTTTTCAGTCATTTTCCAGTGGTGGTTTTACCTTAAAAAATCGTACCGTGATGGCACCTATGACCCGCACCTTTTCGCCAAATTATGTCGCCAGCGATGATGTGGCAAAATACTATCGTCGCAGAGCCGAGGGGAATGTCGGTTTAATTATTACTGAAGGTACATTTATTTCCCATAAAGCCTCGAATGGTTATGAACGTGTACCGGCCATTTTTGGTGATGAAGCATTAGCAGGTTGGAAACATGTGGTTGATGAAGTTCATGCAGCAGGCGGAAAAATAGCACCACAGCTTTGGCATGTAGGCTCAGTGCGTAAAGAAGGCATTGGCCCAGATAAAGCAGTACCAGCGTACAGTCCATCGGGTTTGTATAAACCGGGAACGCCAAACGGTGTGGCCATGACTCAAGCTGATATTGACGAAGTTGTTGCCTCATTTGCCCAAGCCGCAGCTGATGCTAAAGCGATTGGTTTTGATGCTATTGAAGTGCACGGCGCACATGGTTATCTAGTCGATCAATTCTTTTGGCAAGGCACAAACCAGCGCAGTGATAAATACGGTGGTTCATTAGAAAACCGAGCACTTTTTGCGGTTGAAATTATTCAAGCGATTCGCGCTGTAGTTGGTGCAGACTTCCCGATAATTTTCAGATTTTCGCAATGGAAGCAACAAGATTACAACGCTAAGCTTTGTCAAAGCCCTGAAGAATTATCAACGTTTCTATCGCTACTTAGTAATGCGGGCGTTGATATTTTTCATGCCAGTACCCGACGCTTTTGGATAGCTGAATTTGAAGGTTCAGATCTTAATTTAGCGGGTTGGACGAAAAAGCTGACAAATAAGCCGGTCATAACGGTCGGTAGTGTTGGCTTAGATAGTGACTTTACCGGCGAAGGTAATACTGATCTGGGTGGCACATCAAACCCAACGAGTATTGAGGGTTTGTTAACGCGTTTAAATAATGATGAATTTGATTTAGTCGCTATCGGCCGTGCCTTGTTAGTCGACCCTGAGTGGGTCAATAAAATTGAGCACAATAAAACCGATGAAATAGCGCCGTTTAACAAAGATGCGTTGATGAAATTAAGTTAATTGGTGTCAATAGCATTAATTACGCCGATAACGAGATAAATAATAAGGATCTACTATGGACTTTGAATACAGCGACAAGGTTAAAATCTTAATTGAGCGCGTAAGCACGTTTATGGATGAACATGTTTATCCAGTTGAAGCACAAATGCATCAGCAAGTTGTTGAAAATCAATGGACAACACCACCATTGATGGAAGCGCTTAAAGCCAAAGCAAAAGCACAAGGATTATGGAATTTATTCTTACCTGTGAGTTATGGCAAATATAGCGCCGGTTTAACAAACTTAGAATACGCTCCTCTTGCCGAAATTATGGGTAAAGTGATGTGGGCACCCGAAGTGTTTAATTGTGCTGCACCCGATACCGGCAATATGGAAGTATTGGCGAAATATGGCAATGACGCTCAGAAAAAGCAATGGTTAGAGCCACTGCTCGAAGGCAAAATTCGTTCAGCATTTGCCATGACTGAACCAGAGGTGGCCTCAAGCGATGCGACAAATATTGCCTTGCGTATTGAGCGTGATGGCGATGAGTATGTCATCAATGGTCGAAAGTTTTATATTAGCGGCGCTTGTCGTCAGCAATGTGAAATTATGATCGTCATGGGCAAAACAGACCCAGACAATAGCAACCGATACATTCAACAATCTCAAGTGTTAGTGCCAATGAATACCACAGGCGTGACTATGGTGCGTCCAATGCAAGTGTTTGGTTATGTTGATGCACCAGAAGGGCATGCGGAAATTACCTTTGAAAATGTTCGCGTACCCATTGAAAACATCATTGTTGGTGAAGGTAAAGGTTTTGAAATCGCTCAGGGGCGTTTAGGGCCGGGTCGCATTCATCATTGTATGCGCTCTATTGGTGTTGCACAACGAGCACTAGATTTAATGTGTCAGCGGGTCAACGAGCGTATTGTTTTTGGTCGCCCGATGATCAAACAACAATCGGTACGCGAAGACATTGCTATTTCTGCTTGTCAAATTGAGCAAGCACGACTGATGACCCTAAAAGCGGCGCAAAAAATGGATACAGAGGGTAATAAAGCCGCTAAAGATATTATTGCGATGATAAAAATTGTCGCACCGAGTATGGCGCTTGATGTGCTTGACCGAGCTATTCAATGCCATGGCGCGGTGGGTGTTAGTCAAGATACCTTTTTAGCCCATGCTTATGCAGGGCAACGGACATTACGTTTAGCCGATGGCCCTGATCAAGTGCACATGATGCAACTTGGCCGTGACTTAGTAAAAAAATTAACTTAATGGTCATGACTTTAAAAAGTTAACTATTAAAATATAACAGAGATAAAACGATGACAACAGCGCTTGCTTTTGATGTAGAAAAACTAAGCCAGTACCTTGAGTTACACGTTACAGGTTTTGTTGGCCCAATCGAACTGACAAAATTTACTGGCGGGCAATCTAATCCCACCTTCAAGGTTACAGCGCAATCGGGCGTGTACGTTCTGCGCAGCCAGCCAGCAGGTAAATTATTAAAATCTGCCCATGCCGTTGATCGCGAATATCAAGTGCTTGATGCACTGAAAAACAGTGATGTAGCGGTTGCTCAGGTTTATCATCTTTGTCAAGACACCAGCATTATTGGTGCGATGTTTTACCTGATGGAATTTTGTGATGGTGCGGTTTATTGGCGCGCATCATTACCTGAGATTTCAAGCAATGATTACCGTAGTCAAATATATAACGAGATGAACAAATCATTAGTCGCTTTACATCGTGTTGATTTAGACGCTGTCGGTTTACGTGATTATGGGAAAGCCGGTAACTATTTTGAGCGCCAGTTTGGCCGTTGGACATCACAGTATCGAGCGACAGAATTACAACAAATTAGCGCTATGGATAACCTAATACTCTGGCTTGAAAAACATCTGCCCGAAGATGATGGCAGAGTTTGCTTAGTGCACGGTGATTTTCGCTTAGACAATATTATGTTTAAAAAAGATAAGCCCGAAGTGATGGCAGTACTTGATTGGGAGTTATCGACCCTAGGACATCCATTTTCTGATCTAGCTTATCAATGTATGCAATTACGGATGCCACAAGGTATGGGCACCATAGATGGCTTGCAAGGTATTGATAGAGCAAGTTTAGGCATACCAACAGAAGCAGAGTATGTCGCAAGTTATTGCCAACGTATGGGGATTGATCATATTGATAATTGGAGCTTTTATCTTGCTTTTAGCTTCTTTAGATTGGCCGCCATAGTGCAAGGCGTTGCAAAACGTGCTTCGCAGGGTAATGCATCGAATGAACATGCCAATAAAGTAGGTGCATTTGTCGAACCCTTAGCGCAAATGGCCTTGAGCATTATTGCGCAAGCTGAACATACTTCCACACAATAATAAATTGCAATCAAAAGTAAACGACGTTTTTAATATCGCGATATAAAAGTTAAAAATTCAACAGACATATTTGAAATGTAAAGGAAATAACATGGATCCATTATTAGATTTCACCGGAAAAGTAGCGGTTATAACTGGCGCCGCTCAAGGCTTTGGCGCGCTGCTAGCCCAAGAATTAGCTAAGCGTGGTGCAAAATTGGTCATCGGTGATATTAACGAAGCGGGCGTACGTAAAGTGGCTGATGATATAGCCTCAACTGGCGCTGAGGTGATAGCGATAGCGTGTGACGTGTCGAAAAACAACGATTGTAAAGCCATGGTTGATACAGCGATTAAACATTTTTCTCGCGTTGATATCGGTGTTAACAATGCCGGTGTGGCGCACGAATTTATGCCGTTGCACGAGATTGATGAAGCCATTATGGATCACCAATTTGCCATTAACGTTAAAGGTGTGCAATTTGGTATGCGTCATCAGATACAACAAATGTTGCAACAGGGTCAGGGCGCGATTCTAAATGTCAGTTCTATGGCCGGTATTAGTGGCGCAGCAAGAGGCAGTGCTTATGCGATGGCTAAACATGCCGTGATAGGTTTAACCAAAACGGGTGCCGTTGAGTATGGCCGCAACAATATCCGCATTAATGCGATTTGTCCGTTCTTTACCTTAACACCTATGGTGACGAACTTTGCCGACGAAGAGCAGCAAAAAAGAATGAGTAAAGGCGCACCTATGCATCGCTTAGGGGAGCCGAAAGAAATTGTCGCCATGATGTTGATGATGTTATCACCGGCCAATACTTATATGACGGGGCAATGTATCGCTATAGATGGCGGCGTTTCTGCACAATAGTCATGGCTAAAAAAGTATCGGTAAATCGAATATTTTAACACCATAAGAAAAGATAAGAAGAGAGTTTTATGTCTGCCACATTAATGAACCAACGTGATCTTGAATTCATGCTCTATGAGCTTTTTGATAGTGAATCACTGATCAAAAGAGCGCGTTATCAAGACCATGACCGCCAGACTTTCAATCAAGTCATTAATACCGCAAAAGCGATAGCAGAAAAATACTTCTTACCTATTCGTCAGAAACTTGATAGCCATCAACCGACATTTGATGGCAAAAAAATCAGCCTGATTGCCGAGTTAAAACCCGCTATAGCAGCGGTTATTCAATCAGGCCTTTCTTCTGCTACGGCGAATTATGAATTAGACGGAATGCAGCTACCACCCATTATCGCTAGTGTCGCTAGCACCTATCTAACCGCCGCAGGCGGTGTCGGCTTGGGCTACAATATGTTGACCAACGCCAATGCTAATTTACTTGAAGCTCATGGCAGTAAAGCCTTAATTGAAAAATGGGTCAAGCCAATGCGCTCGGGACGCTTTATGGGCACAATGGCAATGACCGAGCCTGGTAGTGGTTCGGGCTTGGGCGATTTAATTACTAAAGCGGTTAAGTCTGACGATGAAACCTATCGCATTAGTGGTAATAAAATATATATTTCAGGTGGCGATCATAATTTAAGTGAGAATATTGTTCACTTAGTATTAGCACGAGTACAAGGTGCAGCTAAAGGTATCAAAGGGCTTTCTTTGTTTGTGGTACCTAAGTTTTTGGTGAACGATGATGGCACTATTGGTGAGGATAACGAAGTGGCCCTTGCCGGCTTATTTCACAAAATGGGCGGGCGTGCTCAAACCTCGACGGCACTCAGTTTTGGTGAAAACAATGGTTCAGTAGCTTACTTGGTAGGTGAGGAAAATCAAGGGCTTAAATACATGTTTCATATGATGAATGAGGCACGTATTATGGTGGGTACTAGCGGTGCAACTTTAGCTGTTGCCGGTTATCAATACGCCCTTGATTACGCAAAAAACCGCCCACAAGGGCGCTTACCCTCATGTAAAGACCCCTTATCTGCCATGGTTAACATTATTGAACACGCGGATGTTCGTCGTATGTTATTGGCACAAAAAGCCTATGCAGAAGGCGCGCTAGCACTGGTATTATATGGCTCACAGCTTAGCGATGATGAAAAGACCGCCCCGACCATTGAAGCGCAAAAACATGCCCATCTATTATTGGACTTTCTAACCCCTATCATTAAAACATGGCCAGCCGAGTACGGCACTAAAGCCAACGACTTGGCGATTCAAGTACTAGGTGGACATGGTTATATTAACGAACATCCGGTCGAGCTTTTTTATCGTGATAACCGCTTAAATGCCATTCATGAAGGCACGACTGGCATTCAATCGTTAGATTTATTAACCCGCAAAGTGCCGATGAATAACATGGCGGGCTATTTAGCAACCGTAGCTGAAATAGTTAACACCATTGAACAAGTACAGCATCATCAAGGCTTAGATGTCTATGCGATACAACTGAGTGATGCCGTTGACACTTTAAAGCAAACTACACAAGTTGTTTTAAAGGCGATGTCGACCACGAATATTGATCTTGCGTTAGCTAATTCAGTGAAATACCTAGAATTATTCGGCCATATTATTATCGCTTGGTTATGGCTAAAGCAAGGTATCGTCGCAAGCCAAGCGCTTAGCAAGCAACCCCATCAAGCAGATGAAAATTTTTATAACGGTAAGTTGCAAGCCTTACAGTATTTTTATCGCTTTGAACTGCCAGAAATCTCCTTATGGTCAACCATTTTACGTAACAACGACAGTACCACTTACGACATGAAAGTTGACTGGTTTTAGCGATATTTAATGCGCATTAGCCATAGCGTTAAATTATGTCTAAATATTTAAGCAAAGTTTTTAACTAACATAGCGAGTCGCTAGAGCGGGATTTTTCATGGCAACAACCCTTATAAAAAAAACACAGTTAACCGACTATATTGGCTTTCAAGCCGAGCCAACCCCCTGGCACCAAATAACACAGGCGCAAATTAATCAATTTGCCGATTGTACGCTCGATCATCAATTTATCCATGTTGATGAAGAAAAAGCTAAAACAACACCGTTTGGTTCAACCATAGCACACGGGTTTTTATCATTATCAATGCTCTCTCATTTTGCTGAAAGTTTCAGTGTCATTATTGAGGGCTTCTCAATGGGCTTAAATGCCGGTTTCGATAAAGTCAGATTTCTACAAGCTGTTACCGTCAATAGCCGGGTTAGGGCACATGCCAAAATACTGGCTATTGATGAGAAAAAGCCAGGGCAATATCGTTTATCTACCCAAGTCACGGTTGAAATCGAAGCTTGTGATACCCCCGCATTAGTTGCTGAGTGGATCACAGTGCAAATGACCCAATAAGCCATTTTAAGGAGATACTATGTCAATCAGTTTTGCCGGTAAGGTTGCTATCGTCACAGGCGCAGGCAATGGTTTAGGTCGCTCACACGCGTTAGCGCTTGCTGCACGCGGTGCTAAAGTGGTGGTAAATGATTTAGGCGGTGCTCGCGATGGTAGTGGTGCTTCATCACAAGCTTCACAAGAAGTTGTGCGCTTAATTACTGAAAATGGTGGCCAAGCGATTAGTCATGGTGCCAACGTTGCCCACTTTGATGAAGTACAAGATATGGTTAATCAAACAATAGCAAAATGGGGCCGTGTTGATATTCTGATTAATAATGCCGGCATATTACGTGATAAGTCATTTACAAAAATGACCTTAGATGATTTCAAACTAGTGATGGATGTTCATGTTATGGGCTCGGTTAATTGCACTAAAGCCGTTTGGGACATCATGCGAGAGCAAAACTATGGCCGTATTGTCATGACTACATCATCGAGCGGTATGTATGGCAATTTTGGTCAATCAAATTACGGTGCTGCCAAAATGGCGGTATTAGGTTTGATGAATACCTTAGTACTTGAAGGCGCGAAAAATAATATTCGTGTTAATGCCCTTGCACCTACTGCAGGCACCCGGATGACCGAAGATTTAATGCCGGCAGAAATTGTCCAAGCATTTGCCCCTGAAGCTGTGACGGCAGGTATGTTAACGCTGTGTGACGATGACGCGCCCAACCGCTTTATTTTATGTGCTGGTGCCGGTGGTTATGCCAGTGCCAGTATTTTTGAAACCCAAGGTTGCTTTATTCCAGAGCATACGCAAAGCCCTGAAGCCGTTCGTGAGCAATGGACTGAGTTAACTAACCCATCGGGTCAAGCCGCATTAGCCTCGGGCGCAAAACAAGGTGAGAAGTTTGTTTTACAAGCGATGGCTTTCATGGCTTTACATCATGAATTGTAACGCGTAACCAATGTGTTTGGGTTTTATCAATAATTATCAGTAGGTAACAGGAAGGCATCATGAGAGAAGCAGTAATCGTATCCGTTGCACGAACCCCCATCGGCAAAGCTTATCGCGGTGCATTTAATGATCTATCAGCACCCACACTTGCCGCTGTCGCGGTTAAAGCGACGGTTAAACGAGCTGGAATTGATGGCAATGAAATTGAAGATTGCATTTTTGGCACCGCGTTGACGCAAGGTAATCAAGGTATGAACTTTGGCCGTCAAGTAGCAATGGCGGCTGAATTACCGGTATCGGTTGCAGGTATGACCATTGGACAATGTTCATCAGCTTTAATGTCAATTGCCACAGTGGCAAACCCTATTGTTTGCGACGGTGCACAAGTCATTGTTGCGGGTGGCTGTGACTCTATTAGTTTAGTGAAAAACGACACAATAAATAGCTATCGCACGGTAGAACCGACGGTAAAATCCTATCGCCCAACGATATATATGCCTATGCTAGATACTGCTGAAGTGGTATCTGAGCGCTATAACATCTCAAGAGCAGCACAAGGTGCTTATGCGCTTAATTGAAGGCAAGCGACGCAATGTTAAATATGTCGTTGTAAGTATGTGTATCGGTGGCGGCCAAGGAGCTGCTGGTTTATTTGAAGTACTGTAACTATTACCGCGATTATTGCCGCAATAGTTAAGCACATTAAAAATAATAACAATGTGATATGAGTAACTGAAAAATATTACTCAATAAAAATCACCTAAAAACGAGTAATTGGGGAGATAAAAATATGGAAAAAATTTGGCTTGAGAAGAGTTATCCGCCTGGTGTTGAATTTGAAATAGACCCAGATAAATATAATTCGTTGGCGGATCTGTTTTTTAAATATACCAATCAATATAAAGACAATACTGCATTTATCAATATGGGTGCGAGTATTACATATCAAGAACTTGGTCAGCAAGCCACTGACTTTGCAGCCTATCTACAACAGGATTTAGGATTAGTAAAAGGCGACAAGTTTGCCATTATGATCCCTAATCTATTGCAGTATCCAGTGGCAATATTTGGCGCTCTTATTGCTGGGCTAACGGTGGTTAATGTTAATCCGCTATACACGGCGCGTGAACTACAACATCAATTAAAGGATTCGGACGCAAAAGCGATTCTTATTCTTGAAAACTTTGCTCATGTCCTTGAAAAAGTTATTAATAAAAGTGATGTAGAACACGTTATCATTACCGGTGTTGGTGACCGGCTGAGTAAAGTTAAAGGGGCGATGGTTAATTTCGTCTTAAAGTATATTAAGAAACAAGTGCCAGCGTATAGTTTTGCAAAGGCAATAACTTTTAATAAGGCTATGGCTAAAGGTGCGACACTTACTTTTAAGCCTGTTGAAGTCGAAGGTGGTGATTTAGCCTTCTTACAATATACCGGCGGCACAACCGGTCCGTCAAAAGGGGCGATGTTAACGCACCGTAATATGGTCGCTAATGTCGAACAATCTAATGCGGCCACGAAAAATGTCTACGAAGTCGGTAAAGAAATTATGGTCACGGCTTTACCGCTTTATCATATCTTTGCTTTAACATCTAACTGCCTGTGTTTTATGCCGTTTGGTGGTACCAATCTGTTAATTACTAACCCAAGAGATATGGTAGGTTTTGTTAAAGAATTAAGTAAATACCCATTTACCGCCATCACTGGAGTCAACACCTTATTTAATGGTTTATTACATACCCCAGGTTTTGACAAACTTGACTTTAGTCCGTTAAAACTCGGTTTTGCCGGTGGTATGTCAGTGCAGCGTCCTGTGGCTGAGCTATGGGAAAAAGTAACAGGTAGGCGTTTATTAGAAGGTTACGGTTTAACCGAATGTGCACCACTGGTTACCATGAGCCCTTATAATCAGGAAAGTTATAATGGTTCCATTGGACTTCCTGCACCCTCAACTGATATTCGGTTAATTGGTGATGACGGTGAACAAGTGCCATTAGGAGAGCCAGGAGAAATGTGGGTTAAAGGTCCGCAAGTGATGAAAGGTTACTACAAGCGCCAAGACGCAACCGACGAAGTATTAAAAGACGGTTGGTTAGCAACTGGTGATATTGCCACCATGGACGAAAACGGCTTTTTTAAGATAGTAGATCGCAAAAAAGATATGATTATTGTTTCTGGCTTTAAAGTCTTTCCTAATGAAATAGAAGAAGTACTTGTTATGCACAAGGGGGTGCTTGAAGCTGCGGTCATTGGTGTTAAAAACGAGGCTAGCGGTGAAGCGGTAAAGGTTTTCATTGTTAAGAAAGATCCCAACTTAACCGAGCAAGATGTTTTTGATCATTGTCATGAGTTACTGACCAATTATAAACGCCCTAAATTTGTTGAATTTATGATTGAGTTACCGAAAACAAACGTTGGTAAAGTGTTAAGAAAAGCATTACGAAAATAACGCCTAAAATGCTAGCCTAAATTGGCTTATTAAAAATTAATCACTTCTTTATGTTTAAATAAGATAAAGAAATTAACCATGAGAAAAATAATGACGACATATAGCGCAATTAATTTAATCGCTCGACCTACAGGCGGGCCAATTGGTCCAGAACTATTTGAAATCGTGCAAAAAGAGTTACCTAGCATTGGCGAAGGGCAATTTTTAGTTAAACAAAACCATATGTCGTTAGATCCTGCGATGTTTGGTTGGATGAGTCCAGATACCGAAAGTTATATTCCACCGGTCGCTTTAGGCGATGTTATGCGCAGCTCAGGTATTGGCGAAGTTGTTGAAAGTAACCACGCTGACTTTAAAGTCGGCGATAGAGTTATGGGGATGATGGGCTGGACAGAATACCATTTAAGTAACGGAGCCGGTTTAAATAAAGTTGCTGCGCCATTGCCCGATGAAGCCATTTTATCGGTATTTGCTTTACCAGGATTAACCGCGACCCAAGGTTTATTTAGTATAGGTAAACCTAAAAAAGGTGAAACACTAGTCGTTTCAGGCGCTGCAGGCTCTGTTGGTTCTATTGTTGGCCAGTTAGGCAAAGCGGATGGACTTAACGTTATTGGCGTGGTCGGCAGTGAGGAGAAAGCCAACTGGATAGTGAATGATTTGGGCTTTGACGGCGCGATAAACTATAAAACCGATGACATAGCTGAAAAGCTAGCAGAACTAACCCCAAAGGGTATTGACGTTTACTTTGAAAATACCGGCGGTCCAATACAGCATCATGTATTTGAAAGAATGAATGCCCATGGTCGGATTGTGGTTTGTGGTCTAATTGCAGATTACGCCAAACAAACCCCTGATTTAGCGCCAAATTGGATCCCGATCATCAAAAAGCGCCTAACCATACAAGGCTTTACGATGCCAGACCATTTTGGTGATATTCCCACGTTATTAGAAAAGCTTACGCCTTATGTTATGCAAGGGAAAATAAAACATCGAGCGCACGTATTAAATGGCCTTGAGTCTGCAATTACAGGTTTGAACTTATTCTTTACCGGCAAAAATAAAGGTAAGTTAATCGTCAAGCTTTAATGCATTAGTCGAACAGTTAATAGCGAAAGTATTATCGTAAGTTGAAATGATTTATTGCCAAAGAGTCAATAAAGGCTTAATCAACTAACGATAACTTAAATTTATAAGTTTTAAGTTAAATTAAAGTGGGAATGAATATGAGTCAAAAAAACCTTAATAATAGCCTTTACAGCGTTATGCTAGCGGGTCTGATTTCATTATCTGCTCAGGCAGAAAATAACACAGACAATGTAGAGTCAACTGACACAGTTCAGGGCAAGGCTCAAGTTGTTAACGTTGATGAAAGAAGCTTTAGTTGTATCAGAGACATGACACCGGTTCGTCACTTTTATGTTGATAATCTTTTAGGCGATATTGACAGCACCTTAGCGGCGGCGAATGCACCCAAAGGCGCTAAATATCCGGCCGGTTCAGTGGTGCAATTGGTGCCAACAGAAGTTATGGTTAAGCGCGAGTCAGGCACGTTTCCAGCCACGGGTGATTGGGAGTTTTTTGAACTGGAAGTTGATGAAAGTGGTTCAACTATCGCAAAACGTGGTTTTGTTGATGTGGTGAATCGTTTCGATGGTAACTGTTTTACCTGTCACGCACCGGCGCGTGAACCTTGGGATTTTATTTGTGAAACAGATCATGGTTGTGATGCTATTCCCATCGATCACAAAATGACCGGCGCGCTACAACGTTCAGATCCACGCTGTGGAGATGCAGTGCCGATAGACGGTGATTGGATGGCACTTTTTAAGCTTAAGTCTATGGTTACTATTGGCTTAACAAAAAAATGGTTAGAAGATAAGTTTTAAAACAAAGCCAAGCTAGGTAAAAAGGCCAAGTCATCTAAATCAAAAATATTGCTGGATAAAAATAGCCGCAATGGCCAATAGCTTTGTGCTAGTCAATAAATTAAAATCATCAAAATTTTTAATGGTGCGATGAATTATTTCGCACCATAGTTAAAGGTAAGCCCATGTTTAACAGTACAGAAAATTATATTGCATCAGACGAACTTAAATTAGCGGTAAACGCCGCAATTACCCTAGAAAAGCCTCTACTGATCAAAGGGGAACCAGGTACTGGTAAAACTCAGCTGGCAGAAGAGTTAGCTAAATCACTTAACTGTAAATTATATCAATGGCATATTAAATCTACCACTAAGGCACAGCAGGGCTTGTATGAATATGATGCCGTATCACGCTTACGTGATAGTCAATTGGGCGATGCCCGTGTTAACGATATTGCTAATTACATCATTAAAGGTAAACTTTGGCAGGCCTTTGAGGAAGAACAACGGCCGATATTATTGATTGACGAAATAGACAAAGCCGATATCGAATTTCCCAACGACTTGTTGCAAGAGCTCGATAAAATGGAGTTCTTTGTTTATGAAACCCAACAAGTGATCAAAGCCAAACAACGCCCGATAATTATTATTACCTCAAATAATGAAAAAGAACTGCCAGACGCGTTTTTACGCCGCTGTTTCTTTCATTACATTAAATTTCCAACAAAAATCGAGATGGAACAAATAATTGCTGTTCATCACCCTCACGTCAAGCAGGACCTTTTAACATATACCTTAGAGGTGTTTTTTGATTTACGAGACTTGCAAGGTATCAAGAAAAAACCGTCGACTTCAGAACTCATTGACTGGTTAAAGTTACTGGTTGCTGATGATGTGGCACAAGATATCTTGATCAATAAAAAATCAGACATCATTCCATTATTTGGTGCCTTACTTAAAAACGAACAAGATGTGTCATTAATGGAAAAACTTGCCTTTATTAGTCGTAGAAATAGGTAAGCCCAGTGTTTATAGATTTATTTCTAACCTTGAGAAAGCACAAAGTACCGGTCAGTCTACGTGAGCTGCTCGATCTTATTGCCTTGTTAAAAAAGGGTGTTGTTTTTGCCGATGTTGAAGCATTTTATCACTTAGCAAAAATAGTCATGGTAAAAGACGAAATACACTATGATAAGTTCGATGGCGCTTTTGCTGAATACTTTGACGGCGTGCAAAAACTAGATGTTTTCGATAATCTTGTACCGGATGAATGGCTTAGAAAAGAGTTTGAAAGCCAACTCAGCCAAGCTGAAAAAGACAAAATAAAGGCCTTAGGCGGTCTTGACGAACTCATGAAAAGCTTAAAAGAGCGCCTAGCAGAGCAAGAAAAGCGTCATGCCGGTGGTAACAAGTGGGTAGGCACCGGCGGTAAATCACCTTTTGGCGCTTATGGTTATAATCCCGAAGGTATCCGTGTTGGTCAAGACGGTAACCGTAATAAGCGCGCGGTAAAAGTGTGGGACAAACGAGAATTTAAAAACTTCGACCAAGACAGAGAACTCGGTACCCGCAATATAAAATTAGCCTTGAAAAAGCTACGAAAATTTGCCCGAACGGGTGCCAGTGAAAAGCTTGATATTAACACCACTATTCGTTGTACCGCACAAAATGGCGGTTTGCTCGATGTCCATATGGAGCCCGAACGACATAATTCGGTCAAAGTATTAATGTTTTTTGATATTGGCGGCTCAATGGATGAATATATTCATACCTGTGAAGAGTTATTCTCAGCCGCCCATAGCGAATTTAAGTACCTTGAATTTTTCTATTTTCATAACTGTGTCTATGAAAGCTTATGGAAAGATAATAGCCGTCGCCGCAGTGATACGGTTGATCTAGAAGAAATAATTAGAACCTTTGGCAGCGATTATAAAGTATTGTTTGTTGGTGATGC
Source organism: uncultured Colwellia sp. (assembly GCA_963977145.1). Taxonomy (GTDB): domain Bacteria; phylum Pseudomonadota; class Gammaproteobacteria; order Enterobacterales; family Alteromonadaceae; genus Cognaticolwellia. The sequence continues at coordinate 34,080 of CAXBNP010000020.1, read as the reverse complement.
TACCATGGGACCGTATGAAATTATTGCCCCGGGTGGCAGCGTAGAGCATTGGAATGAAAAACCAGGTAGCGACTATATGCAACGCATTGTTGGCCATTTTAATAAAGTCGCGTGGTTAAACCCGCAACCAGAAAATCAATGGGATTATTATCAGTCAATAGCTATGGTTAAGCGTTTAGTTGACGACAGGATGTTTCCGCTGACGGTTGATGGTATAGGTAGGGCGATTAAAGCAGTGAGTTAACTACAATATTAACGTTATCATTCAACTGCTTGATAGTTAAAGTGGCGGCTATTCAATAGTTTGTTAGTTGAATTATTTATATTATCAAAAAAGGTGGCTGGGTTAAGTTATTAACCTAGCCACCTTTTTATTGAAACTAATCAATAAACTATAAAGATAACGTCATAGTAGAATCAAGTTCAATTGCCGCATCTAGTGCCGCTAAAATGTCTTTTCTCTCTTTTAATTTCGTGCCGTGATGGGCTGTCATATTTAAGGTTAGCATTTGCTTAGCGACCTCTTTAGCAGCGTCCAATACTTGCTCAGATTCAACCAGTGTATCTAAAAATCCAGCTAAAACCGCGGTTTCTGGTGAGAATAGTTCTGCGTTAATCACTGAACGTGTTAAATAGTTAATTGGCAGACGATTGCGGGCTATTTCAATACCCGCTTGGTGCATCGTCATACCAATAGCAACTTCATTCAGCCCGATTTTAAATGGTCCTAAACTCCCGATGCGGTGATCACAGCTCAGTAATAAAAATGCGCCCTTAGCAATAGCATGGCCGGTACAGGCGCCAATAACAGGAAAAGGGAATGACAACATACGTCGTGATAAAGTAGAACCTGCAGTCACTAAAGCGACCGCTGAGTCTGAGCTTTCTTTCATGGTTTTTAAATCAAAACCCGCTGAGAAAACACCAGGTTGACCCGTGAGGATAACCGCAGCACTCGCTGCTTGTGCTTGATCTAAGGCGTCATTTATTTCAGCAATAACTTGGTGAGAAATAGCATTGACTTTGCCATTTTTTAAAGTAATTATTGCAATATTTTCATTGATTTCGAAATTGATTAATTCCACGGTTTTTCCTAAAGTTATTAAAATTTGAGTGAATATTATAGCTAACCAAAACTCGCTGCTTTTTGATAAGCTGGGCGTTGTTTCATGCTAACAAGGTAGGCTTTGGTACTATCTCTATTTTCCAATAAGCCAAGACCTTCAGCTATTTCCAATACAATAGTCATCATAATATCAGCGGCACTGAAGCTATCACCAGCAAAATATTGACGTTTACTTAAAGTATTTTCAATATAGCTAAAGTCAAGCTGTACTTCTTTTGCGATATAGCCATCCAGTGCTTGTCTGCCATCGCGCTGTTCCATTGACATGAGTAATGTACTTATCACAGGTAAACTTAACGAACCTTCGGCAAAATGAAGCCACTCTAAATATTGATAATATTCAGCGCTACTCTTTTGTGGTCTTAATATATCATCAACACATTGATTAAGAATATACTCCATAATCGCGCCTGATTCACATAAGGTAATGCCGTTATCAACAATAATAGGGGCTTTGGCTAATGGGTGTACTAATCTTAAACTTTCAGGTGCTAAGCGCGTTAGGGGATCACGTTGATGATGAACTAAGGTATAAGGTATTTCAAGCTCTTCTAGTAACCAAATTACTCGGGTCGAGCGCGACTTATTTAAATGGTGAATGGTGATCATAATGATGTTGTCCTTGTCTATATTTTAAAATGTATGGAATCAATAAGCCTTTCGAAAAGTGACAATGAACTTTTAGCTAAAAAAAGCCACGGCATTACTGATCTTTTCACGCTCAGTACGGGTACTATTCACCGCTGCGCTTTCATCGGCATAACCAAACGACATACCAAATAAAATGCCACGTTGTTCGGGTAAATTCAGCGCTTTTTTGATCGGTTCAGGAAATTGACCCAAGGCGCCTTGCATACAATTTGATAAACCATGCTCTGCAAGTACTAATGATAATGTTTGTGCATAAATGCCTAAATCAACCGCACCCATAATATCTAAATATTTATCCATGGTGAAAAAGGCTACGTGGGGCGCATCAAAAAATTGCCAATTTCTTATCATTGCTTGCTGTCGGCCTTGTTTATCGTCACGCTTAACACCAATAGCACTGTATAACGCATTAGCTGAACCAAATTGGCGATCACGATGAATACCTTCATATTTAGGCAACCAGTTAAAATCTGGGTTGGGTGCAGCTCCTTTCATTATTGTGCTGACCAAGTCATTTTTAAGTTGTTCTTTTTTGTCGCCCGACACCACACAGGTTTGCCAAGGTTGCACATTACAGTTGGACGGCGCTAGTTGTGCTTGTGTAAAAATTGCTTTTAATAATGCCTCGGGTACCGGTTTATCCAAATAAGCACGAGCAGAATAGCGTTTGTCTAACAGGGCATTCACTGACATTAAGATTCCTTTATAATATTTTATAAACTGATATTAATCGTTTTAGCAATAGCTTAGCTTATTGTAAACCTAGCTTTAGATACTAGCTATGCTAGTGCCGATAATGTCCTAACACCAATGAATAATTATAATTAGGATGCATTCAAAATACATATAGTGTGGATGTTGAACCAGTGTGTTTATGATTGAAATATTACTTTATCTATACGAACTTTTAATAGAGGGTAATGAATAATATTCATTTGTTTTATAGAGGTCATATTATTAGCATATTAAATAACAGTTTTAACCGTTGTCATTAATGTGGGTCTTTCGGTGTGATGTTTATATATTACTGAATTTAAGTAGTTTTCATACCGCTATGAACTTTTAGCATAGATATTCTATTTAAAGTAATCTAGAAAGTTAAATAGCCCGTATTTAAAGCAAACAACTTAATTAATTGCGAATAAAAAAGACTATTGGTCTAAAAATAACGTGGAGAATACAAATGCCTGAGTATAAAGCCCCGATACGCGACATAAAGTTTGTCATGAAAGAGCTCTTAAATTGTGACAATCATTATCAAAATCTTGGCTACAGTGATGCCAGTGAAGACATGGTCGATGCTATTTTAAGCGAAGCTGCCAAATTTACTGAGCAGGTTATCGCCCCCATCAATCAAATTGGTGATCAGCAAGGTTGTTCTTGGCACGAAGGCGTAGTGACCACACCAGACGGTTTTAAGGAGGCTTATCAACAATACGTTGATGGTGGCTGGCCAACATTATCACAAAGTGTCGAATTTGGTGGCCAAGGGTTACCGCATTCACTTAATAGCGCGATCAGTGAAATGATGTCAGCAGCTAACCACAGTTTTGCTATGTACCCCGGCTTAAGCCATGGTGCATTAGCCACAATTGAAGCGCATGGCACCGATAAACAAAAGCAACAATTTATTCCTAAATTGGTCGAGGGTAGTTGGACCGGGACCATGTGTTTAACAGAATCGCATTGTGGTACCGACTTAGGGATGTTGCGCACCAAAGCCGAAATTAATAGTGATGGTAGTTATGCTTTAACCGGTACCAAAATATTTATTTCCGCCGGCGAACATGACTTATCTGACAATATTGTTCATATCGTTATTGCTCGTATTCCAGGCTCGCCTGAAGGAAGTAAGGGCATTTCACTTTTTATTGTCCCAAAATTCAATGTCAACGATGATGGCACAAAAGCAGATAGAAATGCGGTTAACTGTGGTTCCATCGAACATAAAATGGGCATTAATGCGAACGCAACTTGTGTGATTAATTTTGATAGTGCAAAAGGCTACTTAATTGGTGAAGTTAACCGCGGCTTAAACTGTATGTTTACCTTTATGAATGCTGCACGTTTAGGCGTGGCACTAGAGGGCACAGCAGCAGCGGAAGCCGCTTTTCAAGGGTCACTCGCTTATGCTAAAGACCGCTTACAAATGCGTTCAATTAGTGGCGTGAAAAACCCAAAGGGTCCAGCCGATCCAATCATAGTGCATCCTGACGTGCGTCGAATGTTGTTAACGCAAAAATCACTCGCTGAAGGTGGCCGGGCATTTATCGGGTATTTATCGCAGTTAGTTGACGTAACCCATGCGGAAAAAGATAGCGCTAAAGTAGCCGATGCTGAAACTAATCTCGCTTTATTAACCCCGATAGCAAAAGCCTTTTTAACTGAGACCGGTTTTGAATGCACCAGTCATGGTATACAAGTGTTCGGTGGTCATGGCTTTATAAAAGAGTGGGGCATGGAGCAATTAGTGCGCGATACCAAAATTAGTTGTTTATATGAAGGTACTACCGGTATTCAAGCATTAGATTTACTTGCGCGCAAAGTTTTAGGTAGTAAAGGTGAAATTTTAAAACCCTTTATGACTGCTATTGGCGGGTTTTGCCATGCACAAGCAGCAAACCCAGAAATGGCGGAACATATTCAAGCACTAGCAGCTTACAGTCAGCAATGGCAGGAAATAACCGCTAGCATCGGCAAGAAGGCTATGGTTAATGCTGATGAAATCGGTGGCGCTTCGGTGGATTATCTCATGTTTGCCGGTTACGTTACCCTAGCTTACTTCTGGGCGAAAATGGCCTCAGTGGCGCAAAATAAAATTAACAGCGGCGGCGAAGATAAAGCCTTTTACCAAGCAAAAATTCATACAGCGAATTTCTACTTTAAGCGCATACTGCCACGTGCTCAAGGACATGCGGCTTGTATTGAAAACGGCGTTGATTCAATGATGGCCTTAGCGAGTGACGACTTCGCTTTTTAATTTTAAGGCAGTTAGACCATTAATTATGTAAAGTGATTAGAATTGTCATCATAATTTGCTTTTACTGACCATGACTAGTCGAATTATCAAATGGTTATGTATGGCTAATGGCAGCTATACATAACCGTTTTTTTTGGTTTTATATCGCTTAAACGCATTGCTAAATTAAAAATTGTATTTGACAGTAAATATAATTGCCTTATTATATTGTGCACAAGTTAATTTTAAGCAATTTAATTTAACATTTTTCAAAAAAGGGTGATCAACATGTCGTTATTAAATAAAAAAATGCCGCTACTTTCAGGTGAAGAACAAGATTTATCAGCATACGAAGGTAAAGTTGTGTTAATTGTTAATACGGCGAGCAAGTGTGGTTTTACAAAACAATATGAAGGTTTAGAAGACTTATATACGAAATATAAAGATCAAGGCTTAGTCATTTTAGGTTTTCCGTGTAATCAATTTGGTGAACAAGAAAAGGGCGACGATAGTGAAATAGCCTCATTTTGCCAAAAAAATTATGGTGTTAGCTTCCCAATGTTTTCTAAAATTGATGTTAATGGTGATAATACTGCGCCTTTATACCAAGAGCTTAAGGCTAAAGCGCCGGGTATTATGGGCACTAAAAATATCAAATGGAATTTCACTAAATTTCTAGTCAATAAGCAAGGCGATGCGGTTACTCGCTTTGCCTCAGTTACTAAGCCTGAAGCCTTGGCAAAAGATATTGAAAGCGCACTAGCGTAAACTTTATGAAAAACAATGAAAAAGGGTTGGATAACTTTCCAGCCCTGCATCTAGAAAACCAACTTTGCTTTAGCCTATACAGTTTATCGCGCAGGGTTACCCAAGGTTATACACCGTTACTGAAGCCGCTTGATCTAACTTACCCGCAATACTTAGTGTTATTAGTGCTCTGGCAAGCAGTAGAAAATAAGCAAAATAAACTCTCGGTCAGTCAGTTAACAAAAAACCTTAAGCTCGATACCGGTACAGTCACACCGTTATTAAAACGCATGGAGAGTAAAAACTTACTTAGCCGTACCCGCAGCACAAAAGATGAACGCATTGTTATGATCGCTTTAACAGAAAAAGGGCTGTTATTACGCGAAAAGGCAAAACTAATTCCTCAAGCATTACTGTGCCAATCTAGCGCTGATCAACAAGAGATTTTTGCCTTGAGAGATCAGTTGCAAAAAGTGCTAACATTATTGGCATAATAAGCCGTGTTTTCGAGCTAGCGTTAAACTGTCAGCGATTAGGTCAAAGCAAGCGTTAAGTAAAATAGCCGTTAAACCTGCTTTGCCACTTGACTTCACTTGCCCAATCATAATGCCTTTGCCTTATATTCATTTTAGTTAATTATTGTTCAGATATTTTGGAGTTTTTGTATGTACCCACTTAGTTACATTGAACCGGTTTTTAGGCCTCCTAGTGAATGGAAAAGTCTTATTCTACAAGTTACTAACGGTTGTTCATGGAATAAGTGCACGTTTTGTGACATGTATACCAATACTAATAAGAAATTTAAGCCGAAGAAAGTTGAATTAATTGAGCAAGAATTACTGACCATAGTGCAATCGTCATTACCGGTTGGTCGAGTATTTCTAGCCGATGGCGATGCCATGATGTTGCCGTTTAATCGTTTAAAAGAGATCCTTCAGATAATAAGACAACACTTGCCGCAAGTGACTCGCGTATCGAGTTATTGCTTGCCGCGAAATTTAGCCAATAAAACCGTCGAGCAACTAGCGGAACTAAAATCCCTAGGTTTAAGCTTAATGTATATTGGTTGTGAAAGTGGTGACGATGAGGTTTTAAGCTTGATTGAAAAGGGTGAGAGCTATGAAAGCTCGTTAGTTGCACTAAACAAAATCAAACAAGCGGGTATAAAATCATCGGTGATGATTTTAAATGGCCTCGGTGGTCCCGAGCTATCGCAGCAACACGCGGTTAATTCTGCCAAGTTAATGAATGCTGCACAACCAGACTTTCTCTCTACCTTAGTGGTGTCTTTTCCCTTAGGAGAAGCGCGTTTCGCCAAAAACTTTAACGGTCGTTTCCGGCAATTAAATCAGCAAGAGCTATTTCAAGAAATGGCGACCTTGTTAACGGCATTAGAATTAGATAAAACCATATTTCGCTCCGATCATGCGTCAAATTATTTGGTGCTCAAAGGTATATTAGGCAAAGACAAACCCGCGTTGCTGGCTCAAGTCAATACGGCGATTAATCAGCCTAACGCGATACCTTTGCGACAAGAGTGGCAACGAGGCTTATAGGTTGTTAATACTAGCAAAAAGAGGTTTTTACATTATTCGAGAGACTTTTGCTGGCTGATTTTTTTCATTGCAGTCTCAGATAATACTAAAAATATCACCGCAGAAAGTATCGCAGAGGCGAATATCATACACATCACGATAATTTGATAACGAGCTGCGATTAAGGGCGAAACCCCGGACAATATTTGTCCGGTCATCATGCCGGGTATTGAAACAAGACCCACAGCAAATAAACCATTAAGTACTGGGATTGTCGCGGCGTTCAAGGCGTGTTTTCTTGCCATAGGATAAGGCGTTTTATTTTCAATCTCGGAAAATAGTCGTTCCACACACAAGCTAATACTGTTCATTGCTGTGGCGAATATCATGCCAGCAAGTGGGATCATAACTTGCGGTTGATACCATGGTGTGATCGACAGTGCTCCTTGGCTGATAACCCATAGCGTAAAACCACCACCGATAAATATCGCCATAAAGCCATGCTTAAACAGTACCGTACGATGTTCAGGTAAGGTGCGCAGGGCTATCCAGCAAGAAATACCTATCATGGTCACTAAAATTGTTGCAATTAACCAGCTATTGTCTGAATAAAATATATAACTTAAAACGTAGCCAATAATTAATAGTTGCACCAGCATACGTGATAGCGCGTAACTCGCTTGTTTAACACTTAACGACCATAAATATAAAAAGTAGAGCGCGATAAAAACTGGAATAAAAGCTATGGCCAGATCAACTAAACTGATCATTTGTAGAGTGTTGTTCATGGGTACTTATCGTCATTAGTTGCGTGTTACTATTATTTAATATATTCCCACTAGATACAAACTTAGTGTATAAACGAGGTCATAAAAATATCGCCAATTAGCTTTAAGCAATATTACACGCTTATTTGTTATTATTGCGCGGGATATAACGTTAAAAAATAGTAGTAAGGAAAGCTTAGTGACGAATACTCATAATTACTCAATACGTTGGCTAGTTTTGATCATGGGCCTATTGGCTTCGTTTTCAATATTAGCCCATGGCGTTGACGATGCGACCAGACAATTTTTGGAAGCTAATCAAGGGACTGCAATCTTGCCCTTTATTTATATTGGCGCAAAACACATGCTAACCGGTTACGACCATTTATTGTTTTTGGTCGGTGTGGTGTTTTTCTTATTTCGCAGTAAAGATGTCATTCTCTATGTTAGCTTATTTACCCTCGGCCATAGTTTAACTTTACTCTATGGTGTATTTAGCCATATTGAAATTAACCCTTATCTAATTGACGCGATTATTGGACTATCTGTGGTCTACAAAGGCTTTGATAATTTAGGTGGCTTTAAACGCTTATTTAATTATCAACCAAACACCAAAATTGCCGTCACGGTTTTTGGCTTATTTCATGGTTTTGGTTTAGCCACTAAAATACAAGAATTTCAATTACCCAGTAACGGTTTAGTCAGCAATATCATTTCATTTAATATAGGCGTGGAAATAGGGCAGTTTTTAGCATTAGCCATGGTATTGATCATGCTAAATTTTTGGCGCCGACATGCTAGCTACTTAAGCTTTGCAACCATAACCAATACCGCCTTAATGAGCGCTGGCTTTATGCTGATAGGTTTACAACTCACTGGCTACTTTACCACTTAAGCGTCAATTTTAACGCTTGCCAACATTAAGGTTAGCTGGTTTTAGGCTAATCGAGACAGAGAAAAACATTAGGACATAACATGAATGAATTTACCATCCCTGTGCACTCAACCCGCACACTGATTAAAGCCGCTAGTATTGCTATTTTAGTCGCCATTGCACTACTTATTACTTGCATTTTACCGGCAGAATATAATATTGACCCAACAGGCATAGGCAAAGCGCTTGGCTTAACTGCCATAGCGCAAGCTGCAGAAAAATCGCCCACGCTAGTCGTAGAACGAGGTAAACAAAGTGATGAGTTACGCACGGATAAGGTTGAGATCGTTATTCCAGCAGGCAAAGGCTTAGAATATAAATTGTATATGGAAAAGTACGCCCACGTAGAATATCAATGGCAAACCGATGGCGGCGCGCTTTATTTTGATTTTCATGGCGAGCCCGCAGGAGACACTACAGGCTATTTTGAAAGTTTTTCTATTACCACTTCAAATGAGATGAAAGGCTCACTCACCACCCCGTTTAAAGGTTTACACGGTTGGTATTGGAAAAACAAAACCCAGCAAGCGGTTACAGTCTCATTGTCGATGAAAGGTTACTATACTATTAAGGGCTAAATGCTTTTTAGCATGTTATTTCTTACGCTATAGTTAATTTTTAGTTTGATATAAGACAACAAAAAAGCCGTTAACCATCTTTATGGTTAACGGCTTTTTACCAGCAAGTGCTTATGGTTTTAAATTTTGCGTTGACGGTAGCTCTGGCTGCAAAATATCGTGACAATCATTAGCTTCTTGGTAATCAATACGTTCGTTTAAACTAGGCTCGTGCACGGGTAGCTCTTCAATATAAATGCCTTTCGTTCGCCATACACCACTTTGCCAACGCTTAAAACCAATAACACCGCGTATGCACTCATCTAAACTGGTCGCTAGCCAAATACCCACTAAGCCATAGGCGAAGTGTAGCCCCAACAGCCAGGCTAACGGCAAGGCGATAAACCACATCAGAACAAAACCGACGGTTGATACATAACGGGCATCACCAGAGGCACGTAACGATGAGCCAACAATGAGATTAATGCTGCGACCAAATTCACCCATGATCGCCACCAATAATATTAATTTCCCTAAAGCCCATATTTCAACATTGTCAGTAAATATGGCAAAGAGCTGATCGGAAAATGCCAATAAAGTGAAGACAAAAAACATCGCACCGATAAGACCTAATTTAAGGCCGAGCATCAGTTGTTTATGGGCATCATCAAAACGTTTAGCACCGATATAATGCGCGACCTTAATTTGTACGCCTGAGCTAATAGCAAAGCCATAAAGAATTGCAGTAAAGAGTAAATTAAAGCTATAAATACGGGTCGCTAATGCCAGTTCGCCCATGGTGACAATCATCACCGTCATCAATATTTGGGTAAATTGCCACGACATTGGCTCCAACACCGAGGGCAGTGCAATTTTTAAAATGGGTGCACTTTCTTTTTTAAATAATAGCCAACGGCGCGGTAGGGCAATGTTAATCTTTAAATGCTTAATAATGATAACAAGCGTAAAACATAAACTGGTTATCCACGCGATAACGGATGCATAGGCCACACCTTGCACGCCCAAGGCTGGAAAACCAAATTTGCCATCAATGAGTAAATAGTTAAACAGTATATTGACTATGGTCATGACGAAGGTCGACCACATATTCCAATGGGTTTTACCTTGCGAGGTTAAAACGGCGGCAGCAGCAAATCGTATCGCGAGTATCCAAGTGCCCATACCTATAGTGCTTAAATAAATACTGGCCATGGCCGACATATCATCTTGTAAGCCCATCCATTGCGCAAACGTAGGCGCGAAGGCCATCATCATAACGGTTAAGAAAATGCCGCCGAATAACAAAATTACAAATAGCGCGCCATACGTGGTGGCCAATTTACTGTGATCGCCCGCGCCAATGCGTTGCGAAGCCACACTACTACCACCTTGGTGCAAAGTACTATACAGCGCAAAGGCAATGCCTAATATCGGCATAACCGCCCCAATCGAAGCGGCAGCGGAATCCGAGATACGACTTAAAAACCAAGCGTCAGTGACATTGATCATAAAAATGAAGAATAGGTCAATAAAAATGGGCCAAGTTAAGCTTAATAGACTTCTATCAGCAACAGATGGGTTGGTTTTAGGCACAATAACTCCGGGAAATAGCCAATAGCCTAGTATAACAGCACAATAGAAAAAAACGGCTGCATACGATTGTTACAAATCGTACTGAGAAATATCATTAAAAAGTGCAGAATAGCTGCTGATAAATTGATATTTGATGCTTTATTCAGCACTTGATGCAAAAAATGACATAAAACGGTAAATAAGCGCAATTAGCACTTTACAAAGTGGCGCACAGTATTTATTATTCGCCCCGTTCTGAAGCAGCAATGCTTTAGCACTTCAGGTGAGATGGCTGAGTGGTCGAAAGCACCGGTCTTGAAAACCGGCAAGGGTTTGTAGCCCTTCTAGAGTTCAAATCTCTATCTCACCGCCACATTCTAAAAAACCGCTAATTTATTAGCGGTTTTTTTTCGTCTGGTGTTTACCAAACCCGATAATAGGGTTTGTAGCACAGTACCTATTTGTAGAGTCCAAATCTCTATCTCACCGCCACATATAGAGAAGCCCGTTAATCGAAAGATTGACGGGCTTTTTTACATTTTAGCGTTTTTAAAAAGCGTTTGAGCACTAATTTTTCGTGTGGTGGAAAATAACGTGTGACTTTGCCACCCAATTGCATCGACTATGGCCATTCAATTAGATACGCGATGCCACTTAATAAATGACAAATATTCTATAAAACAGTCATTATATTGATTATACGAAAGGCCGCTTGGAGCCTAAATCGGTCAAAATTGAGGGCTAATATTCACCTCAATTTATGTCGGCTAGGATACGAAACCGGACGTTCCCCACAGATATAAATACGCATGGTTTGACTATAAATATTACCAATTAATCGAATAACTTGACTGGTAACAATGCCACCATTGCCGTCAGTCACGAAGTTGCATTGAGAAAAAACATAAGCATTAATGGTCATGCACTTCATCCCAAAGAATAGTATTCATCATTTAGTTTGAAATGTGATAACATTAAATCGTTATGAATATTCTTTGATTACTTGAATTTGATTACTTGAATGAAACAAATTATGAACCTTAAAAAGAACCAAAGCTTTGTGCTACCGCTAGCATTGATTTGCTTTCTTTTTATGCAATTTTCCTATCAAGTCCATCAATATGATGGCGCTGCACATCAACCAAACCATGTCTGCAAAGTTTGTAACAAACTATCTTCTTTGGATAATATCCATACCGCACCAGACAATGCAGTCTTTGATTCAACTACTGCGAGATTTATCTACAGGTTTATCAATACTTCACATAATGAGTTAATCACTCATCGACTAATTTATTTACGTGGTCCACCTCAAATTTTTTCCTAAATATCATAAGCAATACTTAGTTTTCGACAGTTCATTAATTTATTTGAAAGAATAATTTTGTCTGTCGTTTGTCAATTGATCCCATTTTAATTATCGGTGGTTAATTGTAATTAGAAAAATTTGAGAAACATAAAATGCGTATAACAATCACTATTCTAATGCTTTTTGCTAGTTTTTTAGCAAACAGTAACAATATTTCAGGTCAACTAAATACTTTTTCTGGTCAAATTATCGATCATGATGGCATCCCAGTAACGAATGCAAAAGTCCGTATTGTTGATTATGACATAATTAAAACTACGGATGAAGGTGGATTATTTCAATTTAATGGTGCTAAAGAAGTTAACTATACCATTGATGTTGAAATAAATTCTAACCTCACTAGAAAGACAAATATTACGTTCTCTTCAGATATAACAACGCTTATCGAAATCAAAGGTTCAAAAATTGAAACCATAATGGTTACCGCGAGTGCTAGCGACAGAAGCATATTAGAAATGGCTATCCCAGTTACGGTGTTAAGCGGAGAAGAGTTAATCAATAAAAGAAGCTCTAATTTAGGTGAAACACTAGCGCAGGAACCTGGGGTTTCAGTGTCGTCTTACGGCTCAGGTGCAGGTCGGCCAGTGATCAGGGGACTCAGCGGCAACCGAGTTAGTGTCTTGCAAAATGGTCTTAGTACTTTAGATGCATCATCTACCAGTCCCGACCATGCCGTATCTAGCGAGCCACTTTTAGCTGACCAAATTGAAATATTGAAGGGGCCAGTAACATTGCTTTATGGTGGTGGAGCAATCGGTGGAGTGATCAATGTTGTAGACAATAGGATACCAGAGAAATCACCTGAAAATGGAGTAGAAGGAGCCGTTGAACTTCGTTACGATTCTGCTTCAGCAGGAAAAGCTGGAGTAGCACGGCTAGATGGTGGCATCAAGCAATGGGCTTGGCATGTTGATGGCTATAAACGCGATACCAAGGATATAAATTTACCCTCTTCGTTGGGTGGAAGGTTAGCAAATAGTGATATTTCTGCCGATGGGGCAACATTAGGCTTGTCATGGATTGATGAGGAAAAAGGCTTTATTGGTGTTTCTTTTGGGAAATATAATAATAATTATGGATTACCGGCAGAAGAAAATGCGGATGAATTGGTGCGTATTGACGTGGACCAAAAACGGTTTGATATAAAAGGTACTGTATTTAAACCCTTTACTGGCGTCAAACAAATCAAGTTCAGATATGGTCGAAATGACTACCAACATGTTGAACTTGAAGGCGGCGAAATTGGTACAACTTTCACCAATAAAGCGGATGAAACACGTTTTGAACTACTTCATGTTCCTCTTGACGGCTGGCAAGGTGCTTTGGGGCTTCAAGTCGGTAATCGTGATTTTTCTGCGATTGGAGAGGAGGCCTTTGTTCCGCCATCAACAACAGAGTCAATCGGTGTATTTCTTGTTGAAGAAAAGTCGTTTGGTAATGTAAATGTTGAGTTCGGGATCCGTAACGATAGACAAACCCTGAGTTCAATTAGTTTGGATAACTCATTAAAAGATGATGCTTTCAGTACCTCAATAGGTGGTTTATGGAAATTCCATCCTACTTATTCTTTTTCAGTAGCGCTAGCACACGCTCAGCGTGCACCTAATGCTGAAGAATTACTCTCAAACGGGCCACACTTAGCCACGCAATCTTTTGAGTTGGGTAATATCAACCTCGAGAAAGAAAGTGCTAATAACATTGATGTTTCTTTACGTAAGCATCAAGGAGATATTAAGTTCACGTTGAACGCTTTTTATAATAGCTTTGATCAATTTATTTATGAAAAAGCGACGGGCAATATAGAAGACGGATTGCCCGTATTTCAATTCACTCAAGAGGATGCCACCTTCAGTGGGTTGGAGTTAGAGTTGGATTGGATATTATCTGATTCTGGCGCAAGTACAATAACTTTGCACAGCCAAGCTGACTACGTAAAAGGTGAACTTTCTGATGGAGGTGACTTACCAAGAATATCGCCACTACGAATCGGAGCTGGTTTACTCTATGAAAGGAATGATTGGTATATTGACCTCGATATTATTCGATATATGAAACAAGATAACACCGCAGAATTTGAAACGAGTACCGACGGTTATACGCTAGTTAATATCGATTTCAATTATCAATTTTCGATAAATGACAGTGATTATACCTTTTTTATGAAAGGAACAAACCTACTTGATGATGAAGTGATCAATCATACGTCTTTTATTAAAGATATTGCTCCACAAGCGGGACGTTCTTTAACTGTAGGTCTTCGTTTGGCATTCTAAGTGTTTAGCTTAGAAGAAAGAAAGTATATTATGTAGTTGAACGAAAAAATATGCATCAAGAAGTAGCTTAGACTTTAACATTCACAATAAGTATACTTATTGTGAATGTTCTATTTGATCGCAAAATGACATTAGTTAGTGTACAGATACGGTGAAATTCTGATGTATTTTACCATTAGATCTAGTCTGAGTAGATACATCCCATGACATTACTACACCTTAATGTCGTTTTATTTACATCACCTACATTTATTTATTGAAAAAAAGCACTTGTTGTGCGAATATTTAGGTAATTATATATTATGTTGATTACTTGTGAATTTTAATTTTCCTAAAACATTATTAGTATTGCTAGTATGTTTGACCTTTGTTGGTCAGGCAATGGCGTCTACTATTATGTCTTATCATATGATGAGTATGAAAGTTATGAATGGCCAAGAACAATCACAAGATATGTCAATGATGGATCATAGCAAGCATAAAATGGCTAGTGATACTGAAACATCAGAAGATGATTGTTGCGTACAAACATGTAGCTGTTTTACTGGTAGTTGTTCAAGTCTTGCAACATTATTGAAAGACGCTGACAGTAATCCAATTATAGATTTATCTTCAAAAATACCCTCGTATTTATCGTTGGCACAAAGTCAACAACCTACATCTCTTTATAGACCTCCAATACTAAGTTAAATACAGATTAAATGTATCCAAAATTTGGGTCATTTATATAACTAATATCTGTATTAGGCTTTTTTGATCCCTGAATTTTTAAATTCATAACTAAACATCAAAAATAATCTAATTAATCAAAAAATTAATTGATATCCCACTGGGGGAATTATGTTTCCAAATAAATATATTTTAAAGATCATCGCTACATTTTTCGTAGTGACATTGATCGCAAGTTGTTCTGATAGTGATGCAGTTAGAGCAGAATCGAATACTGCTAAAGCACAACCTATATCTCTAGACGTATATAAAAGTCCGACTTGTGGCTGTTGCAAGAAGTGGATAAGTCATATTGATGAGAATGGATTTCATTCCAAAGTTCATAACAGAAATGATATTTCAAGCATTAAAGAAAAAAAAGGGATTCAGCCACGATATCGCTCTTGTCATACCGCTATTTCTAAAGATGGTTACGCTTTTGAAGGACATGTACCTGCAAAATTCATTCAACAATTCTTGAACGAAAAGCATGATGATACTGTCATTGGCTTGTCAGTTCCTGCAATGCCTTTAGGCTCTCCTGGTATGGAAGTGGGCGATAAATTTCATCCATATAAAGTTCTTCTTTTGAAATCAGATGGAAGCTATGAAATTTATTCAAATGTTCGGTCATATGAGGAACAGTTCTGATGATTAAACAAAGTATTAATAGAAAATTACGTACAAAGTGCGGGGTAAGTATATTAGCTCTTTTATTTATCCCATCCCTTGCTGCGCAACTACCCCTATCAAGTGTTGAAAGCATTTTATCTTTTGAGATGGCAATAAAATCGGCACAGAAGAATGATCCTTGGCTTATGGGTAATTTTCATAAACAACGATCTATTGAGTCAATGAGTACAGCAGTTAGTACATTACCTGATCCTAAAATATCTATTGGTCTAGCAAATTTACCTACCAATGGATTTGATTTTGGTCAGGAAGGGATGACACAAGCTAAAATAGGAATAGCTCAAATGTTCCCTCGTGGCGATACCTTAGATATTAAAAGCCAGCAACTTCGAATTCAAAGTGAAGCATTTCCCTTCCAGCGACAGGATAGAGAAGCAAAGGTTGCTGTCACGGTAGGTAGTTTATGGCTGGATGCATATCGAGTGCAACAGAGTATCGCTTTAATAGAAAAAAACAGGTCTTTGTTTGAGCAGTTAGCGGATATTGCAGAAGCGAGTTATTCTTCTGCATTAGGAAAAACTCGTCAACAAGATATCGTTAGAGCGCAACTTGAACTAACTAAATTAGAAGACCGATTAGAAAAGTTAGGTCAACAAAAAAATCGTTTTGAAGGTATGTTATCTCAATGGTTAACCAAATTTTCGACAGGTAATGATTCTGTAGAAGCTACTTTATATAGTGATTTTTCTTTACATGACATTGAGCTTAGTCAGCAGATCCCACAAATAGATTTACTTAATAATAAATTAGTTCACAGTAAAAGTTGGTTAAATCCACTAGAGCTAGTTCAGTATTTCACAAGCCATCCATCTGTTGTTGCTATTGAAAAGAAAGTTAGTGCAACAAAAGCAAGTATTAAGCTTGCGGAGCAAAAATATCAGCCGGAATGGGGGGTAAGTGCTAGTTATGGATATCGAGCCGATGATCCTATGGGTAGAAGCAGAGCTGATTTGTTTTCAGTAGGAGTGACGTTTGATCTGCCCCTATTTACCGAAAATCGACAAGATAAAGAAGTGCAATCTGCCATTTTTAAAACAGAAGCAGTTAAAACTGAAAAGTTTTTGTTGCTTAGACAATTACTTGGTTCTTATTCTAGCGCCAAAGGAAGATTGCTACGTCTCAAAGACAGACAAAACCTGTACACATCGAAGTTATTACCTCAAATACATGATCAAGCAGAAGCATCACTTACAGCATATACCAATGATGATGGTGATTTTGCGGAAGTGGTGCGCTCACGTATTGCTGTTTTAAATGCAGAAATAGATGAGTTAACCCTCAATGTAGAAGAGCAAAAAATAAGCCTTGAACTAAATTACCTTTTCATTGGCAGCATTAAGACTGCAATGACGACTAATAATATGAATTACACCTCTAGCGGCCAATATGCAGCTAGTGTGGGAGAAAAATAATGAGCAATAATATTAAACCTATCATTATGGGCATGATTATCGGGGGGATCCTAACTTTTGGAGCCTACACTGTGTTTATTCCTTCAGGGAATGAACAAGGTATAAATGCGGTATCTGAAGAAAAGAAGCCGATTTACTGGGTAGCTCCGATGGATGCTAATTATAAAAGAGATAAAGCTGGGAAATCTCCTATGGGCATGGATTTAGTACCTGTTTATGACGATGGTGGTAAAGGACCTGATGAAGGCCCAGGAACCATCCGGATTTCTCCTGATGTAGTGAATAACTTAGGTGTTAGAACGTCAACAGCTAGCTATAAGTCATTACATACAGAAATAAATACAGTGGGATATGTTACCTACGATGAGGACAAGTTAGTTCATATTCACCCGCGAGTTGAAGGTTGGATAGAAAAATTATACATTAAGGCAGTGGGTGACCCTGTTAAGAAGAATCAGCCTTTATACGATATATATTCTCCTGCGTTAGTTAATGCTCAAGAAGAACTACTGTTAGCACTGGATCGTAAAAACAATAGGTTAATCAGCGCTGCTGAAAACCGATTGGCCGCATTACAATTGCCTAAATCAGCTATTGAGAAGTTGAAGGAAACTAAAAAAGTTCAGCAAACCATTACTTTCTATTCGCCTCAAAACGGTGTTGTCGAAAACTTAAAGATACGTGAAGGTTTTTTTGTTAAACCTGGTTCAACCCTTATGTCAATTGGTGATTTATCAGAAGTTTGGATTGAAGGTGAAGTTTTTGAAAGGCAGGCAGGACAAGTCAAAACTGGAACACCGATCACGATGACGTTGGATTATTTACCGGGAAAAACTTGGCAAGGACAAGTGGATTTCATCTATCCGACACTTGATGCAAAAACACGCACGGTGAAAGTACGTATACGTTTTAAAAATGAAAACGGTGACTTTAAGCCTAATATGTTTGCACAAATCGCAATTCATACTACAGGTGATGAACAAGCACTATTAATTCCTAAAGAAGCCCTTATTAGAACGGGTAATCAAGATAGAGTTGTTCTCGCTTTAGGCGAGGGGAGCTTTAAATCTGTCGCAGTTCGCGTTGGCCGATATGACAGTGAAAGCGTTGAAATACTTGAAGGGCTTAATGAGGGGGAAGAAATTGTGAGTTCAGCTCAATTTTTACTTGATTCTGAATCAAGTAAATCATCTGACTTTAAACGGATGGATCGCAATGACTCAGAAGATAAGGATCCCGCCCCATCTTCTGTTTGGGTACAAGCAAATATACAAAGTTTGATGGTTGATCATAAAATGTTGACGTTAACACATGATGCGATCCCCGAATGGGATTGGCCAGAAATGACCATGGATTTCATCGCGATAGACGCTGTAGATTTTTCACAACTTACCGAGGGTCTTAGTTTGCATGTCGAGGTGACTAAAACATCAAGTGGTGATTATCAGATAAGTAAAATTCATATACCGGATGAAAGCGTGGTGAGCGATATGGAGATGACTCAAGGCAGTGACGTTAGCTCAGGCACTTCTTCTGCAACAGTTACGGGCACTATTAATTCATTAATGGTTGATCACGGCATGATAAATATTAGTCGTTCAGCCATTGAAAAGTGGGATAGACCAGCGGAAACTGTAGATTTTATTACGGGTAAAGGTGTTAATCTAACAGGGTTTAGCGAAGGAATGGAGGTTGAATTCACTTTTGAAATAAGAGATGGCAACTTTGTTATTGTTGAAATTTCTCAACTAACTAATAGTGAACAACCCGTAAACTCTTCTTTAAATGAAGAGCCTGCTGTTGATCACTCTAACCACTAATTAGGAGTATATATTATGATTGCTTCTATTATTCGTTGGTCCGTCGGTAATCGATTTTTTGTCTTACTGGCGACATTTTTATTGGTTGGCGCAGGTTTATATTCAGTAAACAAAACACCTATTGATGCATTACCTGATTTATCTGATGTGCAGGTAATAATAAAAACAAGTTATCCAGGGCAAGCACCCCAAGTGGTCGAAGACCAAGTGACTTACCCTATGACAACGGCCATGTTGTCAGTACCTGGTGCTGTGACTGTACGTGGATATTCCTTTTTCGGTGACTCCTACGTCTATGTTATTTTTGATGAGGATACCGATTTATATTGGGCACGATCCCGTGTGCTTGAATATTTAAGTCAGGTTGCGCCAAATTTACCAAGCGATGCTAAGCCACAACTAGGGCCAGATGCGACAGGGGTTGGTTGGGTATACTTGTATGCGTTAGTGGATAAAACGGGTCAACACGACTTAAGTCAATTACGGAGCATACAAGACTGGTTTTTAAAGTTTGAATTACAAACAGTGCCTGGCGTATCTGAAGTTTCTGTTCTTGGTGGTATGGTTAAACAATATCAAGTAAGAGTTAATCCAGACAAACTGAGAGCTTTTGGTATTCCGCTTTCTCATATTCAAATGGCCATTAAAAAAGGTAACCAAGAAATCGGTGCATCAGTGGTCGAAATGGCTGAAGCTGAATATATGGTTCGCGCTACGGGTTATATCAAGGGTGTTGATGATCTTGAAAATATTCCATTAGGGGTTAATCAAAATGGTACACCGTTACTGTTAAAAGACGTTGCCGATATTGGCACCGGGCCACAAATGCGTAGAGGCATCGCTGAGCTTAATGGTGAAGGTGAAACGGTTGGTGGTATTGTGGTGATGCGTTTTGGTGAAAATGCTCAGGAAGTGATCAATAATGTTAAAGCAAAACTTGAACAACTGAAAAAGGGGTTGCCTGACGGTGTTGAAATTATTCCTGTATATGACCGCTCTGCGCTAATAGAACGAGCAGTTGATAACCTTGCCTTTAAGTTGTTAGAAGAGTTTGGGGTAGTAGCGCTCGTTTGTATTATTTTCCTATTTCATGTGCGTTCTTCCTTAGTTGCCATCGTTAGTTTGCCTGTAGGTATTTTAACGGCCTTTATAGTGATGCATATGCAAGGTCTTAATGCCAACATCATGTCGCTGGGAGGTATTGCCATTGCGATTGGTGCCATGATTGATGGTGCTATCGTAATGATAGAAAATATGCACAAGCATATGGAAAAAACCCCCTTAACGAATGAAAATCGCTGGCAAGTTGTCATTGAATCAGCCAGTGAAGTAGGACCAGCATTATTCTTCAGTCTATTAATTATCACCGTCAGTTTTGTGCCAGTATTTACTTTAGAGGCTCAAGAAGGGCGAATGTTCGCGCCATTAGCATTTACTAAAACCTATGCAATGGCTGCATCTGCTGCGTTAGCAATTACGCTTGTCCCTGTACTTATGGGGTACTTTATTCGCGGAAAAGTATTACCAGAGCATAAAAACCCGGTAAATCGATTTTTAACCTTTATTTATCTACCCACGTTAAAAACAGTATTACGTTTTCCTAAAACGACATTACTGGCAGCAGTAATGGTGCTTGGTGTTGGTATATACCCACTGGATAAAATTGGTAGTGAATTTATTCCACCGCTTGATGAAGGTGATTTAATGTATATGCCAACCACTTATCCGGGTATTTCAATCGGGCAAGCACGACAATTACTGCAACAAACCGATAAGTTGATTAAAACCGTTCCTGAGGTTAAAACTGTTTTTGGTAAGGTTGGTCGTGCTGAAACGGCTACCGATCCGGCACCATTAACCATGATTGAAACCTTTATTCAATTAAAACCACATGACCAATGGCGTGAAGGTGTAACCACTGAAAGCTTGAAAAAAGAATTGGATGCATTAGTGAAACTTCCTGGAGTAACAAATGCTTGGGTTATGCCAATAAAAACGCGTATTGATATGTTAGCAACAGGCATAAAAACACCCGTAGGTATTAAAATAGCAGGCCCTGATTTGAGGGTTATTCAAGACATAGGTAAGCAAATAGAAGTTATTTTAAAAGACGTACCTGGCACTGCCTCTGTGTATTCAGAACGTGTTGCAGGTGGCCGTTATGTCAAAGTTGATATTCAACGCGCAAAGGCCGCTCGTTATGGTTTAAACATTGCAGAAATTCAACAGGTGGTGGCTACTGCCATTGGTGGTATGAATGTTACTAAAACAGTTGAAGGGTTAGAGCGTTATCCTGTGAGTTTACGTTACCCACAAGACTATCGTGATTCTCCTGAACAGCTTTCACTACTACCGATTGTTACGCCAAATGGACAGCGCATTTCATTAGGTGATGTGGCGAATGTATTTATTGAAGATGGACCTCCGGGGATAAAATCAGAGAATGCACGTTTAAATGGCTGGGCATTTGTTGATATTGAGGGGGTAGATGTCGGCACTTATGTTGAGGAAGCTCAAAAAGTGGTTGCAGATAAATTAAAACTGCCAGCGGGTTACTCCATTGCTTGGGCGGGTCAATATGAATATATGCAGCGAGCGAAAGCTAAATTGACTTACGTGGTACCGCTAACCTTATTCATCATTGTTATTCTCTTGTACTTAAACTTTAGAAATGTTATTGAAGTTGCGATGATCATGGGTACTTTACCGCTCGCCATGGTGGGTAGTATCTGGTTGATGTACCTAGAAGGTTATAACTTCTCAGTTGCTGTTGGTGTTGGCTTTATTGCGTTAGCAGGGGTTGCGGTGGAAATAGGGGTTATTATGTTGGTTTATTTAAACCAAGCTTATCAACAAATGCTTAAAGAGCATCAGGAAAAAAATATTACCACCACTAAAGCTGATGTGCTTCAGGCGGTATTGCATGGTGCGGGTATGCGCGTTCGCCCCGTTATGATGACCGCAGCAGCGATTATTGTTGGTCTGTTACCTATTTTGTACGGCACAGGTACTGGCTCAGAAGTGATGAGTCGTATTGCTGCACCTATGGTTGGGGGTATGTTGAGTGCGGTGATTTTAACCTTACTTGTTTTACCAGCATTGTATTATTTATGGAAGTCTTCAGCATTTAAGACTGCCTAAAATGGAAAATAAGCATAACTTTTAGCTGTTAAAGGTTATGTGCATATTTACTTAATTTATATAATTGGAGAAAAAATGAAAACTTTAACAAAATTAGCTTTGGTATTGATACCAGCCATTACTTTATCACTAACCGCGACAGCACATGATCCAAGTTTGCATGCAAAAAAGGCTGAAAAAGCTGATTGTAGCAAAATGGATCACAGCAAGATGGATATGAAGGATCCTGTTACTATCGCCATGATGAAGAAATGTATGAAGCAGGCTGAGAAGTCCAAAGGTAAAATGGATCATAGCAAGATGGAGCACGGCAAGATGAAAAAAACTGAGCAAAAAATGAAAAAGAAAGATGGTGATAATGAACATAGCCATTAATTAACCAAAATAGTCACTTAGCGTGTGTTAGGTGACTATTTGCTTAAAGGAAAACATATGAAAATAATTAAATTATTATTACTACTTGTTGTATTAGGCATAGGTACAGCGGCTACGGTGATGTATTCAGGTGTAGTTGATGTGGCGGCTGATGAGCCTCATAGTGATTTAGTTTACTGGCTTTTAGAAGAAACCAGAGAAAACTCTATTCAAAAGGCCGCTCAAGCTATTGAAGTACCTGATTTAAGTGATCCAGAACTGCTATTAATGGGTGGTACTGACTACGAATTTATGTGCTCTAGTTGCCATTTAAAGCCGGGTCAGAGTGAGAGTGATATGAGCGTAGGTTTGTATCCCGCACCACCTAACTTATCACTTTCTCCTGAAAGTCATGAAGGGCACGAACATGGCGATGCAACACAAGCTGATCGTAAGAGTTTTTGGGTGATTAAGCATGGAATTAAGGCTTCAGGCATGCCTGCATGGGGTAAAACCCATGATGATCAACGCATCTGGGCAATGGTTGCTTTTATAAAACGATTACCGACTTTGACACCAGCGCAATACCAAATACTTACAGCGATAGATTAATGTTTAATTAAATTTAAAGAAAAAAAGGATAAATGATGATAAAAATTAAAATCCCTATGTTGATTATCAGTTTAGTCGTAGTGTTTTGGGGAAATGTAAGTATTGCGCAAGAGAGTGAACATCATTCTGGTCAAAAAAATGAAATGTTTATCGGTGTAGATTCACCTGCCGGGAAAGTGGTTATGCAGTTCCATCTAGCGCTGAAAACAGGTGATAAAACTACAGCGAGGAAATTACTGGCTGACGATGTTTTAATCTTTGAAGGCGGACGAGCTGAGCGTTCTGCTGATGAATACGCTCACCATCATATGTTGTCAGATATGAAATACCTTGCTGCGATGAAGAGTGAACCATTAGAGCACAATGTGAAAATTATGGGTAACAGTGCTGTGTCGATGTCACGAAGTAAAACGGTGGGAACATACAAAGGAAAAGAGCGAAAATACGAAGGTATGGAGACTATTGTATTAGAAAAAAAACAAGGTGAATGGAAAATAGTGCGTATCCATTGGTCAAACTAATAATTAAATAAAATGATAAAATGATAAAAAGGATAATAATAATGATTAAATATATCACAGCAGTCTTAGTACTTACGTTAAGTTTTATGAGCTTCGCCCATAGTGATGAACAACATAATGACAAGGACAAACAGGTCATAATCGATATAATCTCGAGTATTAAATATGGCTGGGAAAATGGAGATGGAACACCCTTTAGAAAAAACTTTCTCGACTTTAAAGGTGCTCGCTATATTGAAGGTGGTGGGCAGAACGCTGGATTGGATTCTTTAGTTGAGCATCACGTTGAACCTGAAAAAGATGCGTTAGAATATTTAAAGTTGGATTTCAGTAATATCGAGATTCATTTTGAAGGTAAAAATAAAAGCTTCGCTTGGGCCATTGCCGATACTCGTGTAAAGGGTAAAGTTAACAAGAGTGGCCGTGAGTTTGATAAAAGTGGCTACCAAACATTTCTCTTTCGAAAAATTGATGGTTTTTGGAAGTTAGTACACAGTCATTCATCTAGTCGTGACTATAAACCTAAGAAAGAACATAAACATTAATGGTTATGCACTTTATCTCAACGAAATTAATGCAGTTAATTATTGTTCTTTAATTGTTTTATTTTCTTGAAAACTTTATCTAGTGTTGAGAATTATAGATATGATTTAAATAACAATTATATCTATATTTTCAGTCATTTTGATTTTTACAATAACAAAAAAAAAATTATGAAAATTATGAAAATTGTTTACTTTGGAAATAATTTATTTTCTTCATGTTTAAAGTATTTAATAGATGAAGGTCATCAAATGCTGAGAGTATATAAAAATGACTCTACACATGATTCTTCTATTATAGATAGATTGTGTGATAAAAACGATATCCCTCGGTATGAGAATAAGCCTAACCTTAGCGAATTAAATCAATTGATATCACTTGGCGCGGAAATTTTCATCGTTGCAGAATATTCTTATTTAGTTCCTGATACTAATGTGAAGTATGCTATCAATATACATCCAACATTACTGCCACATGGCAGGGGGCCTACACCTTTACCTTATTTAATAAGGTCTCCCGAATTTTCAGGCGTGACTATACATAAAATATGTGAGGATTTTGATTCTGGCGATATTATTCTACAGGCCAAAATGTCACAATATATCAATGAAAGTTTTACTACTTTAATGATAAAAATGCACCTTGAGTCGGTTAAACTATTGAAGGTTTTTTTTCAGGATATTGATTATTATTATCAGTCAGCTTATTCACAAGTCGATCATAGCTATTGGCCCAAAATCAATGGTACCGAGAGAATTTTGGATTGGAATTCTTCGATTGAATTTATCGAAAAACAAATGAAATGCTTTGGCCATATAGGTTTAATTGTAAAGTTAGACCAAGAGTTATGGGCAATATCTCATTTAGAAATAATAGATTATAAGCATAATTTACAGCCTGGACATGTCGCTTTTGAAGATGACAGTTTGTTGGCAGTTAATGCTTTAGATGGCATTATCTGTATACATAAATCATCTATATCATCTATATCATCGATGCCTATTTGATCAAGTTAGTATGTTAGGCTGTATGGCTATCTCTAATGTTTTAGGTCGTATATAACGCGAATAATAAGCAATCTTTCATCTAGCTCAACCACCAAGATATATGTGCTATTACAGTAAACAATAATAGTTGATGGATTAAATAAATTATTAAACGTTGTTTACCAAGCTAAGATAATCGTCGTATTAACTTATCATTCTTTAAATTGTTCAATTTCAACATATCGTGATTTAGCCAACGACTAGGGGGCTAAGGATATGCCCAATAATATTACGCCGAACCAAGGTAATTGAGCAATATAGTCATACATTAATAGTGGGATTAGGGTTAAAGTTGATCTTAATCAAGGTATTTTAGTGACACAACTATATACTGATATTAAAGTGTTTAAGAGGGCTTCAAAGCCATGTTAATTCGATTGAATTGGTTGTTTATTGTTTTTATTTACTTGTCCGTTAATGGACAGGTATTTGCAACAGCTATTCATATTTGTTCTGCAATGGCTTTAAGCACTTCCGTATTATCAACGTCTCAAAATACCGTAAATATTCACGAGCATCATCAAAAATCTATTCATCACGAAGACGGTGAGCAGAAAAGTATGACGCATGAGTTGTCAAAATCTAAAGCAATGGATAATTGCCTATGTAATGATTGTGATTGCGTGCAAAATATAGCAGGACAAGCAAACTATTCAATTGTGCAATATAGTGTGTTGGCTGAGTATTTACCTGTAGTTACAACTATTTTGGTTATGCCTGAACAAAATTTTATCTCTCAACCTCAGAAAAATCCTTACCGACCTCCAATAGTTACCTGAACATGGGATCAGTGCGCCTTAAATTTGGCTGCTGGTTTCTTTAACTTCCTTTAATGTTTAAAGCCAAGTGGTGGCGACCTAGTGTCCTCTCCGCATCTTGAAACGATTTCTTTGGCTCGACAACTTACATTTAATAATTATATTTTTTGAATTCATAAAACGTAAGCGGTGACCCCCTGCGTTTTAATAAAATACTAAGGTGTTACCATGAAACAGGTACCTCTCTACTCGGCTGTTGCAGCAGCCTTATTAATGTCAACAATGACAACTGCGAATGCACAAGAAAATTCCACTTTAGATATTGGTCGTTTAGCGCTTGCTGGCTATGGTGATGTAACTTATATCGCACAATCAAATATGAAAGACGAGGACGGCAATGCCATTCAGAATAATGTCGTTGCACGCTTCATTCCTATTTTTTTGTTTCAATTGTCTGAAAAAATTCACATTGAAGCTGAAATAGAATTTAGTACCAACTCTGAAGGTGAAACAGAAACCGAACTTGAATATGCCAATATGCATTACTTCTTCAATGATAATACTATTATTACTGCGGGAAAATTTTTACTGCCTTTTGGTCAATTTGGCGCGAATTTACACCCAAGTTGGATCAATAAAGCGGCGAGTAATCCTGGCCTTTATGGTGGTCACGGTGGCAACGGCTCATTAGGTGGTATTACAAGTATCATGGGTGATACGGGTATTAACATTGCCAATACATGGACCTTAGGAGATGCAGGTCGTATTTTTACCGATTTTTATACGGTAAGTGGTCCCCGTCAAGAAGCAGGAGATCATGGTGGTGGAGTAGATATGGAGGTTAAAAAAGGCGATAACAATGACAGTATGGCCTTTGGTGGCCGTGTTGCTTATGCCTTTTTGCCTGAATGGGAAATAGGTCTTTCTTATTATAGCGGTGATTATAGTGACGACGGTGATTTGAACTACAGCGCTTATAACATTGATTTTAACTGGATTGGCAGTTATGCCAGTGTTCGCGGTGAAATTTTTGGCTCTACCGCAGAAACCGAAGGTGAGACTGAGGCAGAAGTAGAAGGAGAACACGGCGAAGAATGGGTAAAAGATTTTGACAAAAATGGCTGGTATATCCAAGGTACTTGGCAGGCACGTCAGCTAGGTAAAGCTTGGTTAAACCCTATTGAGTTAGTTGTTCGCTACTCTGATATTGAGTCAGACTTTGATGGCAGCATTGGTCATGATTTTGAAGAAGATGCAGGCAAAATGGGGAGCCGTATATATTACGGTATCAATTACTGGCTAGAGCCAAGTGCGGTGTTAAAGTTGGGAGCTGAAAGTACTTCTATCGATAACGAAGGTGCAGGTCATGGTGGAATAATCGATGATCGCGTATTTTTACAATTAGCGTTTGGCTTTTAAGGAGAACACTCATGAAATTAGTTAAATTATTATTACCATTGATTACGTTAACCCT
The DNA here is from genome assembly GCA_963977145.1 of uncultured Colwellia sp. GTDB lineage: Bacteria > Pseudomonadota > Gammaproteobacteria > Enterobacterales > Alteromonadaceae > Cognaticolwellia. The sequence continues at coordinate 6,508 of CAXBNP010000020.1, read as the reverse complement.
CAGTGCACTTTCAGTGCAAGCACAACATTTAAGCGATACATCATTAGTTGCCAAAGGTGCCAAAGTTTATGGTGAAAATTGTGCTCGTTGCCACAATGCGCGCCCCGCAGAAGAGTATTCTAAAAAAGAATGGTCTGTTGTTATACCTCACATGCGTGCGAAAGCACATATGACCGGTAAGGAAGCATTGGCTGTAGAAGCTTTTCTAGCGAGTACCTTAACTGCTGATGTGCGAAATATCTCAAGTCATGAAAGTGCGGGTGTCCCTAAGAGGACAGGTGCTGAATTAGTCACACAGTTTGGATGTCAGGGCTGTCATCAGCTTAAAGGAGAAGGCGGTACGCTAGGTCCTGTTTTAGATGATGTTATTTCAGATAAAGGTGAGGCATTTGTGTTGCAAAAAATAATCGATCCTAAATTTAATAATGCCGCTTCTGCTATGCCTAAATATCCAATGAGTAAAGAAGATATCGCGGCAATTATTGAATTCCTAAAACAATAGTATAACCGTAGATCAACGGATAAATTTTGACGGCATTATACGCCATGCTATTTATATTGCCGTCATTTAATTATTTGATATTTAGATCGTAATGTTGTTTTTTTGCAGATAATGAAACGATGTCAATTATTAGTGATTAACTTTCAAAATTTTTGCTAACAAAGAATAGTATTTGCAGATAGCTACTTGACCTGTGTCTAAGGCATAGGTGTAAGTTAAGCATAATTTTTAGAAATACTGTGTGACGCATATTAAGAATAAGGGCATGTGTAATGAAAGTAACAGAACTAGCAAGAGCTTTGAATACAACACCTGATACGGTGAGGTACTACACTAAAATTAGACTCATTATGCCGCTAAAAAGTGCTGAAAATGGCTATAAAATTTACGGTAAACAAGCTCAACAAAGACTTAAGTTTATTTTAAGTGCTAGACAATTAGATTTTTCAGTCGCAGAGATCAAAGATATTTTAGTTGAGGCTGACAAAGGGCATACCGCTTGCCCAATAGTGAGAAAAATTATTGAGTATCGGCTTGCTGAAACCGAAAAACAGTTTCAAGCCGCACTACGCTTAAGAGAAAAGCTAAAGAGTGCCATTAATGATTGGCAAGACAAGCCAGATAAAACACCGGCTGGGCATATGATCTGCCACCTCATCGAAGGTGATAATCGAGATGATGCGCAAATAGGAATAAATAATGAATAAACCAACGAACATTACTGACAAACAGAATAGTCAAGAGCTGTTCATTGAAGGCGCTGGCTGTGGAAATTGCGTCAGCAAGATTGAAGGCGCGTTAAAGCGTATTGATGGCGTCGATAGTGCAGAAATGAATTTTGCTTTGCGAACGGTATCGGTAACTGGAGAAGTAGCTTCTGAAGTGCTTATAAAAGCCATCGAAACACTTGGTTATAACGCAGAGAACGCGTGAAAAAGGAGATAACTATGAATAAACCAACGGACTGCACTGGCCATAAAAATCCCCAAGAGTTGATTATTGAGGGCGCTAGCTGTGCAAGTTGTGTCGCCAAGATTGAAACAGCGCTGAAGCGTATTGATGGCGTCGATAGTGCCGAAATGAATTTTGCCTTACGAACGGTATCGGTCGCCGGAAAAGTAGCTCCTGAAGTGCTTATAAAAGCGATTGAAACCATAGGTTATAACGCAAAAAGTGCCAATGATAGCAGTGATGATGAATTACTAGATGAAAAAGACCTTGCTGATCAAAAATACTACACCAGCCTAATGAGACAGGTCTGGATCGCGCTGGGTCTCGGTATTCCTTTAATGATTTACAGCATTTTTGGTGGTCCTATGACCGTTGAAACATCGTTAGAGCGAGGTATTTGGCTAATTATTGGTATCTTATGTGCAACCATTATGTATTTTGCGGGTAAACATTTTTACATTGGTGCTTGGAAATCATTGGTAAATCACAGCGCTAATATGGATACATTAATAGCCTTAGGGACAGGCACTGCTTGGATATATTCTATGGTTGTCGTGCTTTTTCCTATGGCACTACCAGAGATGGCTCGCCATGTTTATTTCGAGGCAACGGCCATGATTATCGGACTCATTAATCTTGGTTTAGCGCTTGAAGTGAAAGCAAGAGGGAGGACGAGTGAGGCAATAAAGCGCTTAATCGGATTACAAGCCAAAACGGCCCGCGTTGTCCGTGACGAGAAGGAAGTTGATATAGCGATCGAGCAAGTCTTACTCGATGACATTGTAAGAGTGAGACCAGGAGAAAAAATTCCAGTAGATGGCGTTGTAACGCACGGTCATACTTCAATCGATGAATCGATGTTAACGGGTGAGCCCATGCCGGTTGAAAAGACTGAAAATGATGAAATCGTTGCCGGTACATTAAATAAGTCAGGTTCCATTCTATTTAAAGCGACACGTGTCGGTAAAGATACGGCATTAGCACAAATTATTAATATGGTGAAAAGGGCACAAAACTCTAAACCGCCTATAGGTCGATTAGCTGACATTATTTCGGCGTATTTTGTTCCTGTGGTGATGATTATTGCCATCGTAAGTGCGTTGGTTTGGCTTAACTTTGGCCCTGAGCCAACATTAGCCTTTGCTGTGGTTTCCGCAACAACGGTTTTGATCATCGCTTGTCCATGTGCACTTGGCCTAGCAACACCCATGTCAGTAATGGTTGGCGTCGGTAAAGCAGCGGAAGCGGGTGTGTTGATACGTAACGGTGCAGCATTACAAACTGCTTCAAAAATTACCGCCATGATCCTAGATAAAACAGGCACAATCACCGAGGGTGCGCCTAAAGTAACCGATACGATCGTCGCAGACGAAAGCTATACAGAAAAGTATATTTTAACCGCCGCTGCTAGTATAGAGAGTGGCTCGGAACATCCACTGGCGCAAGCTATAGTTGATTCAGCACTTGAACAAGGCATTGAGCTTGAAAAAACAACAGATTTTCAAGCCATTGCGGGCCACGGCGTCGAAGCAACGTTTAATGGTCAGCGCTTACTTTTTGGCAATCAAAAGTTGATGTTGAAAAATAATGTCGCGTTAAATGAATTTGTAGCTCAAGCGCAGCAACTCGCTGATGAAGCCAAAACACCGATGTATTTGGCTATTGATAACAAGCTCGCGGCCATTATCGCGGTATCCGATCCGATCAAAAAAGACTCAGTTGAGGCGATTAAGAGACTTCAAGCTAATGGTATTCGAGTCGTGATGTTAACGGGTGACAATAAAGCGACGGCGCATGCAGTAGCGAAAAAAGTCGGCATTACAGAGGTCTTCGCGGAAGTACTGCCGGAAGAAAAATCAAAAAAAGTAGCAGAGCTGCAAGCGCAAGGAGAAATTGTTGGCATGACAGGGGACGGTATTAATGATGCCCCCGCATTGGCTTTAGCCAATGTTGGCTTTGCTATTGGTACCGGCACCGATGTCGCGATTGAAAGTGCAGATATTACCTTGATGAGAGGCTCATTACATGGCCTTGCCGATGCGATAGCCGTCAGTAAAGCCACCCTGCGTAATATCAAGCAAAACCTTGTAGGTGCATTTATTTATAACGCAGCAGGCATACCTTTTGCGGCAGGGATTTTATACCCATTTTTTGGCTTGTTACTCAGTCCTGTTATTGCCGGTGCTGCCATGGCATTTTCATCATTAACTGTGGTCAGTAATGCCAACCGTTTACGTTTTTTTAAACCTAAAGAGCATTAATATAAGGGGTTCAAGATGTTAATAATTAATTTAATTGGCTTAGGTTTAATCGTGTTAATTGTTTGGTGGTTTTGGTTATACCAATCGCAATCAACCCAAGTGAGCGATGAGCAAGATAACAGTGAAATAACCGTTGTTGTTGAAGACGGAATTTATCAGCCTGCGCATATTTCTTTACTTGAAAATAAAGCATTAAAGATAAAGTTTTTGCGTAAAGATGCCAGCCCTTGTGCGGCAACCGTGCTGTTTCCTGAATTAGAAATAAGTGCAGATTTACCGCTAAATAAAACCTTTGATGTCCAGTTACCGCCCATGAAAAAAGGTGAATATGCTTTTCATTGTCAAATGAAAATGTATAGCGGCATCTTGGTTGTTAAATAAATAAACACTTTGAGAGGAAATTATTATGACTGATTTAGATCATAGAGTTGGCGTTAGAGAAAATAACCTAGTGGTTAGAAATCTGAGGCTTAGCAAGGTAACCGATGAAAACATCGATGCGTTAATTGCCGAAATAGATCACATGTTTGGCTTAGACGAGGTTTCCTTCAATCGTAAAGAGAAGACCATTCATTTAGCCTATGATGCGGCGAATTTGAACCTTGATGGTATTGAATATGTTATTAGAAAACATGGAGTGGATATTCACAACGATTGGTGGACGCATACTAAAGAGGGTTATTACAAATATTGTGATCAAAACGTTAAAGATAATTTTGGTCATGAACCTTGGAGTTGTCATAAAGCACCACCAAGTTCGACTAAAAGAAAACGTTAGTGTCTAGCCAAAATAACTTAACAAGGAATTACTTATGTTAACAAAAATATTTAAAAATTTTGCTCTAACCGTATTTTTTTTAGTGCTCACAGGATGCGCAAATAGTGATTTATCACACCGATATCTAATGCGTGGTCAAGTAGTATCTGCATCACCAGATAATATTGTTGTCTGTGTTGGATTTGATGACGGTGCAAAAGTGGGACAAATTTTAAATACTTACCGATTTTCTATGAATGATGATAATGAAGACGGTGCCGATTTTTTTCGTAAATTTGAAAAAGGACAAATTATAATCGATGAAATTATAGATGAACACTTCGCTAAAGTTTCAGTTTTGTCCGGCACAATTAAAAAGTTTGATATGGTGCAATTAAATAAATAAAAGTGCATCGCTGCGTGATGCAGGTAGTTAAATATCACGTTTTTTCACTTAACAGAAGCAATTAGGATACTCATTATGGAAGGTTTATTGTCGTTACTGGTTTACGCCGTATTATTTTATTTTCTGATGCGCTTTGGTTGTGGCTCACATATGGTGCATGGCCATCACAAGGCAGAAGGAAAAAAATCAGATAGTGATGTTTTTATGGATCCAGTCTGTGGAAAAGTTGTAGCTGACAACGAAGGTTATGGTGAATTGGTCGATGGTAAGTTGTTTCGATTTTGTTCCAAACCTTGTTTAGATGAGTTTGATAACAATATTGAACAACTAAGCAAAAAGCCTAATAAATTTACTGTTAAAGAGGAACACAAAAATGAAGCCTAAAATTTCTCTTTTTGCTTTTGGCAATGCCACCAGTTTGTTTTTGCTAATGAGTTTTATAATCTGTGTGGTATTCGATCTCATTCTTCCAGAACAGGCGATGTACACTGTTTGGTTAAAGCTCTTACCCGGCTTTACGTGGATATCATGGCGCAGCTTTCTTTTAGGTGCGGTTGAAAGCTATGCGTACGGATGGTACATCGCGTTAATTTGGGTACCGTTATATAACTCTTTTGGCCATAAAGTTACATTGCCAAAAGAGTAATGCAACATAAAGAGGAGGTTTTTAATCTGACTGACGTAAAACTCAGCGTTGGTGTAAGTGAGCTGATATTGCGGATGATTGGCGGAATCAACTTAAAGAAGGCTACTATAAATTTGTCGATCCAAATTTAAACGATAACGCTGAGCACCTGACGAGTTGTTGTAATAAAATACCCGCTGGTTTAAATAAAAAATAATCGTAACTTAAGGATTAATAATGGAATTTTCACATTCAGGGATGTGGGTACTAGCGCTGATCATGATCGTGCTTGTCTCATGGTATATGTATAAATATTTGGCTCCTTCGTCTTGGCATGAATGGGCTGGGGCAGGGGTGGTACAAGCCTTTATAATTGCGCTATATGCAGAAATGTATGGCTTTCCTCTCACTATTTATTTACTCGCTCGTTTTGGTGGACTCGACCGAACCGGCCTCAATGCCAATCTGTGGTCTTCTTTGATGGGGATGGGTGAAACAGGCATGATGATCTCAATGATTTTGGGCTACATTTTGCTTTTCATTGGCATCGGTATCTTTTTTCAAGGCTGGCGTCAGGTACACCGAGCCAGACACGAAAACAAATTGGTGACTGATGGACTTTATGCCCTGGCACGGCATCCACAATACACGGGGTTATTTATTGCGTTGTTTGGTGAAGGCGTGGTGCACTGGCCAACACTTTTTTCTGTCGGATTACTACCGATTATCATCTTTATCTATTACCGACTGTCCAAACGCGAGGAATTAGCGGTAATAAAAGAATTTGGTGAGGAATATATCGAATATCAAAAACGAGTACCGATGTTTATCCCTCGCGTATCGCAATGGAAGTCTTTTATCGCTCAATCAAAATAAATACAAAAGTGGAGGTTGAAGCGCCATTTCACCAGCATTAGTCACTATTGGTGGACACATTTTATAGAGGGGTACCTGTAGTGGTCAAGTAAAACTGGCCACGGATTTGTATTCAAGCCAGTATCTTTGC
>CAXBNP010000019.1:0-86669 GCA_963977145.1 uncultured Colwellia sp. | reverse complement strand
CCGCCCTTACAAGGCGGGGGTCACTGGTTCAAGCCCAGTATCGTCCACCACTTTATTAAAAGTAAGATAAACAATTTAGTGTGGAAAAGAAATAAGGTCAACACCTTCTACTTTTTACATCCCGCACCGAATCACTGGTTCAAGACCAGTATCTTTCAGCACTTCTTTTGCCATAAAGAAGTAAAATAAAATGGACGATTAGCTCAGTTGGGAGAGCACCGCCCTTACAAGGCGGGGGTCACTGGTTCAAGCCCAGTATCGTCCACCACTTTAAAAATTCAAATTCAAAACTTAAATTAAAAACACTTAAATTAAAGCACCTTCTACTCTTATCACCCGCGCCGATTCACTGGTTCAAGCCCAGTATCGTCCACCACTTTAAAAATTCAAATTCAAAACTTAAATTAAAAAACACTTAAAGTTAAAGCACCTTCTACTCTTATCACCCGCGCCGATTCACTAATTCAAGTCCAGTATCATTCACCACTTTAAAAATTCAAATTCAAAACTTAAATCAAAAACACTTAAATTAAAAACACTTAAAGTTAAAGCACCTTCTACACTTTATCACCCGCACGAGTCACTAATTCAGGCCCAGTATCATCCACCACTTCTATTTCAAAAATTCTCTACGTAAACACAAAAATTAAAGCACCTTCTACTCTTATCACCCGCGCCGATTCACTAATTCAAGTCCAGTATCATTCACAAATTCTCTTTAAAAATCATCTCCGTCAGCATAAAAGTTAAAGTGAAAGATTACATCCGTTGTGTCACCAATTTTCATCAGAAGTGCCTGACATTAACTATGGTTTGTTCTTTAGGTCAACTGACAGCCAAAAGCCGACATTAACTTTTGAGTTACTAACGACAGCTCAGAGCCTGAAGCGGACGTTAGCCATAACTACTTGCTAATTTACGCTAAGCGTACCAAGGGAACATTGGCACTAACAAATATTAGTGCCAAAAATTAAACCAATTGGAATATTTGGGTTAATCGTCACTAATGACGCGTTACAGACCTCTGAACACAATGTAATTCTCGTCTTATCCTATGGTAATAAATGACTTAAAACAACCAAGCCACCTTTCTCGAATTTCGTTCTTTCTAGGCGGAGTCCATCGCAAATTCGCACAAAGCAATCATGAATAAAAAGAGTGTTCAAAACTCAGCAGTGACAAAAGTTCAATTCAAATGAGCTCAGGGCAATTACAATGATATTTTTCCTTGTTATTTAAATACGAAGTTAAAGTCATTGCTTATAAATATCTTGCCATCGATATAAACTGTGCTCCAAATTTGCGGTTCTAGCCATATTTTGTTAGCTTCAATTAGCTATTAACATAACTCAAGGAAAGATGATGCTCCGCACTTGGCTCCTACTCATATTATCACTCTCAATATTAGCCTGTTCTGACGACTCATCTCAGACAAAAAGCGAGTTAGGTTCTGACGAAAAAAAAATATCAGAAACGTCAAATAAGCCGATAAACCCCAAAAGTAGTCAAACGAACATTGTGCAACCCGGAAAACCCGGTCAACCAAGTCGGATAATCTCTGCGGATAAGGCTACTGATCTCGCACATGTATTATATACCGAAGCAGATATTAAGTTCATGCAAGGCATGATCATGCACCATGCTCAGGCACTAGATATGACTATATTGGTCAAGGATCGCAGTGAAAACCCCGAACTACTTACATTAGCTCAGCGTATTGATGTGTCGCAAAAAGACGAAATCAAATCAATGCAAAACTGGCTAAAAGAGCGTAATCAAGAAGTCACTACAGTCCATGCTCATCATGCAAGCGACGTAGAATTAATGCCTGGAATGTTATCTCCAGAAGAAATGAATATGCTCCAACAAGCTAGAACCAATGAATTTGATCATCTCTTTTTAGATCTTATGATTAAACACCATCATGGGGCTCTCATTATGGTTAGAGAACTTATGGAGAATGACGGCGCGGCACAAGAATCAGTCATGTTTGCTTTTGCAACGGATGTCGGTGCCGATCAAAAAATGGAAATTGAAAGAATGGCAGAAATGGTCGCCAAACTTTCCCCTGACCCTCGAGTTGGTTTAAAGGCGGGCTATCTTGATGCCGAGTATTCGGAGCGCAACGTTAAACTATTAACCACACTCAATCGACCTGCCGGGTTTTACTCTCCGCTAAATCCTGCTGGGTTGTCTGGTAATGAACAAAATGATGAAGAATCAACTGATAAGGCTACATCAACTAAACAACCAAAAACAGAAGAGGAAAAAAAGCAGGCTAAACAAGCTAAAGAACGTGAAGAACAGCGTGAAAAAAGTAAACAGGATGGTAAAGACCGAGAGTCAGATTCTGCATTATGGAATTTTGCGAATACAGATATGGCGTTTACTAAAGACATTGCGATTGTTGGTAATTATCACGGTTTTAATATTTACAACATCGCTCAAGCAGAATCACCGCAGTTAATTTCATCAGTTGTTTGCCCTGGAGGACAAGGCGATGTGTCTGTAGTCGACAACATTCTAATTATGTCGGTAGAGCAAACGCGTGGACGCTTAGATTGTGGATTACAAGGCGTTTCTAAAGCGATTAGCGAACATAGAATGCGAGGAATACGGATATTTGATATTAGCGATTTGGCAGTCCCCAAACAAGTCGCAGTAGTACAGACTTGTCGAGGCTCTCATACTCATACAGTGGTTACTGATCCGAACGAAGAAGGCAAGTTTTATGTATATGTCTCAGGCACTGCAAACGTTCGCGATAGCAAAGAACTCGCAGGCTGTAGCGATGCACTACAAGATCCTAATACGGCTCTATTTAGTATAGATGTTGTAGAAATTTCTAAAACACAGCCAGAGCAAGCGCGCATAGTGAATCAGCCAAGGATCTTCGCTGATCTTAAAACCGGCTCTGTCGCTGGACTTTGGCAGGGAGGTGATCACGGTCGCAATACCCAAGAGACATATACAACTGATCACTGTCACGATATTACGGTTTTTCCGGAATTGAATATTGCCGCTGGAGCATGCTCTGGTAACGGTATTTTATTGGATATTAGTGATCCTCAACAACCTGTTAGACTCGATGCAGTAAGCGATAAGAGCTTTGCCTACTGGCATTCTGCGACTTTTAACAATGATGGAACAAAAGTAATATTTACCGATGAATGGGGCGGAGGATCACAGCCGCGCTGTCGCGCCTCTGATCCGAAGAATTGGGGGGCAAATGCCATATTCGATATTGTTGATAACAAACTTGAGTTCCGAAGCTATTATAAATTACCGGCACCGCAATCGGAAAATGAAAACTGCGTCGCCCATAATGGTTCGTTAATTCCTGTACCGGGACGCGACATTATGGTGCAAGCTTGGTACCAGGGTGGTCTTTCAGTTTTTGACTTTACTGATTCTGCTAAGCCCATGGAAATTGCTTATTTTGATAGAGGCCCTTTGAATAAAGACAAATTGATTCTTTCGGGATATTGGTCTGCCTACTGGCACAAGGGTATAATATATGGTTCAGAAATTGCGCGCGGTCTAGATGTAATAAAACTGTTAGCCAGCGATTTTTTAACTGATAATGAGTTAAACGCCGCCAATACAATTGACCCGTTAATTGTTAATGCTCAATTCCAAAAGAAGTTTACTTGGCCGATTCAGCCTTCCGTGGCAAGCGCCTACGCAGATCAATTACTGCGTCAAAAAGTGATTACTCAGAAATTGCATCAATCACTGACAAAAACACTAAAACAAGTTTCCGCTAAACTCGTAGAACAAAGCCAAGATAAAAATCTAGCCGAACAACTTAACTCTTTCGCAGAATCTCTACAAAATGAAACTCAAAATGAGCAAATGCAACCAAAAATAATATCTTTAGTTAAAACACTACAAGGCCTTGCACAAAAAATACAATAAAGTATATACATCTCAATTGAACATTTATATTTGAGTTAGGATGTAACTTTTGAAGATAGATTTAGTGAGTTAAAAATCAAAAATAAGACAGACATCCAAAATTGATTGGTATTAATAACTAAGATCAATGTCGATTATACCATCTGTCTTATTTGCGGAATAACCAAAAAATCAAAGCCAGGCAGCTTTGGGAAATTTCGTGTATCTTCTCAGAATCAAAATTCGCTTAACTAATTGTTTTGTATTGTCGGGGCAAGCTCATATGGGCCAAGAAGTCATGCTTCTAAACCTTCGCGACTGGCAGCAATGGTGGCTGAACGGACTATTTACTATGATAAATTCGCGTCTAAATTAGCTCGAATTTGTGGCAAAAATAACGGTTAGCTCTAACTCGCATTGGGGCACATAGCGCCATAGAATTTATGATCACTTTGTGCGCATTCCTGACATTAACTATGGTTTGTTCTTTAGGTCAACTGATAGCCAATTGCGGAAGTAGCGCAATCACCAACACCTTTCAGGTCATGCTACACTGCGGACATTAGGTAATAAGCGCCAAACAAAGCTTAGGATTAGATTTTGTATCGATAACGCCTCATTAAGAGGCAAAAAATTGTTTGCTAAAATGAAGCGAACAGCCAACTTTATTTTTTCCTTTTGAACTTCTTGTTAGCTTTCACTTTGAACAGGCTTACCAATTTTAACTAAGTAATCAGTTTGAAGTCTTGTAATTGGATAAATCGATTTGATAAAACATTTGTCCGAAATTTTACTTTCAGATGTGAGTCCTACAGGTGATATAGAATCACCAAGTTTATAAATAGCAAAATTTGAAGAGCGATTTAACTTAATGCCGTGAGAGTCATTTAAATCAATACATCTCCCTTTAGTTTCTATAAGGTAATCTTTCTTATGAACAGCAGTAATTATTAAATAATTATCTGAAAGGGACTTCCAACCACTAAATTTAAAACCTTCAACTTTATCTTTATTAGATAAATTTTCATCTAATACATATTTAGAATATGCACTATTTTTTTCCTTTAACGACATACTTGTTGTTGATGTACAACCTAATACTAAAATCGAAGTTAAAGTAATAGTTAGTAAATTCTTCATGTTATTTCCTTATAAATTAAAAATATAAATTGATTATAGTTACTTTTTAGACAAATTTTATAAGCACCTCCATATTAAATTTGAAAGCTAACGCCGCGTTCACCTGTTTACCCGGTGCAACGCTTTGTTAGGGGCCTCTTTGATAAACCACAAGGAAGCAATTGTTGATAATAATAATGTGCCTGATATTGATATTGCCACAAATAGCACATAGTCACTAGGCAACCCCATGACGAAAGGAATACAAAAAAAACCAGGAACTAGGAGCATCGGGCCAAACATGGACATTGGTAGCGGCACAGGAAATATAACCAATGCAGAGACCAGAGCAAACGCAGCTCGCTTTGCTTGAAGACCATTTTGGCGATTTGATAATACTTTTCGGATTAACATCCAAAACGGATAGAGAATTATAAAGGCGTAGACTAACAGACCGCCTAGAATAAATGCCGCGTATTTTATCTTCTTGGAGAGTGGAGGCAACGGCTGCTGTGCATTAAACGCTTCAGGGGTAACTAGTGGCCGCGCAGCTTTAACATCCTCCACCGTTTCAACGATATGGACAAGGCCGCTATCGCTGAATTTTCTATGTATTTGGTAAAACAAACCGATACCTTCTTCTGAAAATTGTCTACCTTCTTGCTCATAGAAGCTGAGCCGAATAAAGCCACTCGTTTCCGCGCCATACATGGCACGATAAGATACTTCAAAGTTATCTCTTTTATATCGAAGCTCTTGTTTTTTCTCAGCCAAGCGATCTGCATCTAGTATTGTTTCCCATACTTTCCAGTCATTTGGTTGCAGCTCAAATTTAAGTGAATGAAGAACCTGACCTACAACTTCCAAAGCCTCCTGCTTTTGAGAAGGGTCACTCGCTTCTATCTTATAGTTTGCATGCGGAACAGTAGTACTTTCTGATATTAGAACGCAGCTCGACAGCATAGAAATTAAAATAGAGATGAATATAGCTTTATATTTCACTGAACCTCTTTGCCCCCTAACGCCTCACTAAGAGGCAAATAATAGTTGGTTAAAATAGGCGACGAAGGAGCAAAAACCAACTGTTATTTGTCCTGCTTTAGTGCCTTGTTAGATTTTAGTATTACACCTAAATGGGCTAAAAATGCAATAATCACACTCACTGGGAACCAAGTGTAAGCCTGTTTTAGTAACTCTTCACCTTTAGTTTTACGGTCGTAAACTATAGTATTGTAATCGAGAATAGTTACACTATTCCTTTCAATTTGATACACGTTTAGGCTAAGCCCCAAATCTCGTTTGTACCAAGCTTTGATACCACCGCCTCTATTTAATTGTTTATATAATTTTTTGTTCATATTTTCAGTAGCTAGCCTAAAAGTGAGTTGATCATCTTTATTTAGTACTTTTAGTAAATATATAGGGTTCTTACCTTTCGTTAATTCAAACTCTTGAATTGAACCAGAAAACTCAGATAATGAATCGAAGCTTGGTAAAGCTATATTTAGTTTATAAATAGGTGCTACTACAGACATTATTGCCAGAAAAAAAGCTGCTAATCTCACCATTTTGAATGGTGCTATTTTTTGTTCCTCTCTTGTAAGACTTGAAAAATACATCAATGTGCGCCTAAAATCTAACAGCTTATTATGTATACGGCTCAGTAATATCCGTTTCATAATTTTTATTTAATTCGCATTAATATCCCATAACTTCAAAGCATTAGAAACCATTGTAATCAACTTTTTATCAAAAATAGTATGTTACTAAGCCCGCTCAGTAATATCCCTCATAGAAAACGGTGTTAATTACAATAAAATCAATGAAATAGTCTTTTAGTGGCGTTTTTTAGGTGTATTACTGAGCCCGCTCAGTAATATGATAGAAAAGATCCATGAGAAAATATATGGCAAAAAATTAGATGCTAATGTCTTCAAAGCGCACGGAGGAGTTTTTACTCGTAAATTTAGGTCGCAATGTGTCAAAAGTGTGCATTAGCAGTGTTCAATATATTCAAAGGTGAAAAATCTAATAATATTGGCTCAAGTAAATGTAATTAGGTGGCACTGATGTTAGCGATTTTCCAAAAGCACCTTCTAGTCTTATCAGCCGCGCCAAGTAAATAATTCAAGTCCCTTATCGCCCACCACGTTAATTTATCAAAAAAAACATTTAAAGTTAAAGCCACTTACCTCTTTAACTACCACATTAAAAATCTAATTAAGTGCTATGTTTATTGGGTTAAATATTACTAGCTCTCTTCAATAAGCAGATGAGCAGAGGACATAACAAAGCAACTCAGTTATAATCACGTTTTATTTTCAGTTTTTAAAGAACAGCCATGACTAATGCTATACCTCTTATCGATATTTCTGTGCAGCCCATCGAACTTTGCAAATTATTAAAAATAGCGAATATGGTTAGTGGTGGCGGTGAAGCTAAAATAGTGATCAGCGAAGGTTATGTTTTATTGAATAACGAGGTTGAATTTCAAAAACGAAAAAAAGTACAGCACGGCGATATGGTTGAGTTTAATGGTGAGATCATTCAGGTTAACTATGTCAAAGTTGAAAAAAATCAGCAAGGCAAAATAACCCAGAATAAATCAGCTATGACTAAGCCAAGTAAGGTTAAGCCAGCGAAAAAGCGTAAAACCAATACTGACATTGACACAGGAACGGTCCCGTCGATTGAAAGCAATCGCTCAAAACGTAAACCTATTTCTTTCTAACGCAATAATGACTTTATGATTTACTGCTTTAACCACAAACTCAAACTTTCACAGCAATAGGCTGTCCCTCGAAAAAGCAACAACAAGAGAGCGCTACAACCGATAATTAAAACCTGGGTTATAGTAAAAATTTATAGCAAGTTCATTAATTAGGTGCCCTACGTTAACCATAGGAAAAACGGCCAAATATAAGCTCTCTATTTAATAACTAGTTGCTCTATTTATTAAATAAATAACGCAGTCGTTGGTTATTTTAACCAGTAAATATGCTCAGATAATGAATGAAATTGGTATAACCCGTGTTTTATAGTTTCTTTTGCCAAAAAACTGCTTGTCCCATTTCAGGGTCAAGTTGATAACTGCCAAAACCATTTTTTTGATAAGATTTTTTAGCCACGGTATTACCCTCTAGTACTTCGAGGGTTAGTTTACAACATTCTTTATCGATCGCTATTTTTTCAACGTATTGAAATAGGTACTGTGTAAGACCTTGGCCTCGAAATGGCTCAAGTACTACAATGTCGTGAAAGTTTATCAACGGCTTGGCGCTAAAGGTTGAAAAACCTTCAACACAGTTTGCTAGTGCAGCCACTGCACCATCAACGTAACATAAAACACTAAAAACGTTGCTTTGTTGCTGTAAGCGTTGAATTAAATTACTGGTGACGAATTCAGATAAGGCTTCTCCGCCTCCCATAGGGTCAAGCGCATAAGCAGATAAGCACGTCATCACATCCTTTGCTTGTTGCACGTCATGATAATCCGCAGTAATTACCGATATTGACATATACTTCTCCTGATGATTGAAATATTATTTTGTAAAAGTGCGCTTATTAATGGCGAGTCACTATACCCGAGCAAGTGATAAAAGTGCAGTAAATATCAGCTTGATTCGCACTTTAGTTAACGTCCAAAAACGCAATAATTACCATAAGTAATATTTGTATGGACCCTCGGCTTTATTTGATACGCTAAACTATATTTACAATTTCACGAAAAGGCTGTTTTTGCACACGCCATGATAAAATTTAACTGCTCTCAACTAACGCGACTCAAAGCTGTGCTTATTATTAGCGCTTGCTCGGTCAATTTCTTTTCTACAGCTACAACTATGCCAGCGCCTGTAACGAATAATGCTGTTGCCCAAGTCAAAGTAAACAATCATTGGTTCTTACTGTCTTTTTCTGGTTTAGGAAAAATGAAAGATTATCAAGATGTCCATAATCATACTTACGTTTATGATGTCTCTAAAAGTCAATGGCGCGAAAGATCATCGGTACCTATCAAGCACCCCATTAATGGCTTAATTGGTCGCCTAGCCAGTGTTGCTACAGCGCTCGATGATGTTGCCTATGTATTTGGTGGTTATACCGTTGCACAAGATCATAGTGAAGTGTCGGTGCCTGACGTTTACGCATATCATGTATTAGAGGATAAATTTCAAGCATTAGCACCCATGCCGGTGCCTGTCGATGATAGTATCGCGCTGCCTTATAACAACCGCTATATCTACTTAGTCAGCGGCTGGCACAATGACGGTAACATTAATCTAGTGCAATTGTATGATAGCAAAACCAACCAATGGCAGCAGGCATCGCCCTTTCCAGGGAAAGCGGTATTTGGTCACGCGGGTGGTATTGTTGGTAATATATTACTGATTTGCGATGGCGTTAGGGTTGATGTACACCTCAATAAAGGTCGAAGTTATGCCGCTGAAAGCGCCTGTTATCGCGGCGAAATTAATCCGCTAATGCCAAGTAAAATCTCATGGTATAAAGTTAAGCACCCTACCGGTAAGTCGCGCTATCGCATGGCGGCAAAAGGGTTAATAGATTCTACATCGAAATCAAAAGAAATTGTTTTTATTGGTGGTAGTCATAATCCTTATAATTATAACGGTATGGGTTATAACGGAGAACCATCCATTCCAAGCAGTGAAATATGGCGCTATAACCTTGCAACCAATAAATGGCAGATAACCCATAGTAAAACCGCAACAATGGACCATCGCGGTCTATTAGAGCTAAACGGTGAGTTAGTCACTCTCGGTGGAATGGCAGATAAGCAACAAGTGCTTAAGCGTATTAACCACTATTAGCACTGTGTTTACGATAAATTTTAGCTATTGGGCAATTTAAACCTTTTGTGGCTGAAACTGCCCTGCTAGAATAAGCGCCATATTTTATGCTCGCTTACTAATGGAATTTTTTCTCAATGCGTACAAGCCAATATTTACTTTCAACTTTGAAAGAGACCCCTGCTAGCGCTGAAGTTATCAGTCATCAATTAATGTTACGTGCAGGTTTAGTGCGCAATGTCGCATCTGGCTTATATACTTGGTTACCGACCGGTTTAAAAGTATTGCGTAAAGTTGAAAACATTGTTCGTGAAGAAATGGAGCGTGCCGGTGCATTAGAAGTATTAATGCCGATGGTGCAACCAGCAGACTTATGGGAAGAGTCTGGTCGCTTAGAAGATTACGGTCCTGAATTACTGCGTTTAAACGACCGCCATAATCGTGCTTTTGTTTTAGGGCCAACGCACGAAGAAGTGATCACTAAACTGGTTAGCAATGAAATTAGTAGCTACAAACAATTGCCACTGAACCTGTTTCAAATTCAAACAAAGTTTCGTGATGAAATTCGACCGCGCTTCGGTGTTATGCGTGGCCGTGAGTTTTTAATGAAAGATGCTTACTCTTTCCATTTAGGCGAAGAATGCTTGAAGAAAACTTATCAAATAATGTTTGACGCGTATTGTCGTATCTTCGATCGTTTAGGCTTAGATTATCGTCTAGTGATAGCGGATACCGGCTCTATTGGCGGCGAAGCATCGCATGAATTTCACGTATTAGCAGACTCTGGCGAAGATGATATCGCTTTTAGTGATGGCAGTGATTTTGCCGCTAACGTTGAAAAAGCCGAAGCATTAGCACCAAGCGGTGAACGCCCGGCTGCAACACAAGACTTAGCAGAAGTTGCCACACCTAACGTGCGCACCATCGAAGACGTTGCCAAAGCATTATCCGTTGATGCTTGCAATACCGTGAAAACATTATTGGTAATAGGCACAGCCAGAAAAGAAAATAAAGCGCCAATCGTTGCTTTAGTACTACGTGGCGATCATCAGTTAAATGAAGTTAAAGCAGAAAACTTAGCGCAAGTTGCCTCGCCATTAACCTTTGCCACTGACGAGCAGATCCTTGCTACGGCTAACTGTAATGCCGGTTCAATTGGTCCTGTTGGTTTAAACATTGACGTCATTGTTGACCGAAGTGCGGCACATTTAGCTGATTTTGTTTGTGGCGCAAACAAAAATGACCTGCACTTAACCGGTGTTAACTGGGATCGTGATGCACAAAATTATAGCGTTGCTGATTTACGTAATGTTGTCGCTGGCGACCCTAGCCCTTGTGGTCAAGGTAACATTGTTATCAAGCGCGGTATCGAAGTGGGTCATATCTTCCAGCTAGGAGAGAAATATGCACAAGCGATGAGCTGTGGTGTATTAACCGAAGCGGGTAAAAACCAAATGTTAACTATGGGTTGTTACGGCATTGGGGTTTCACGCATTGTGGCCGCAGCCATAGAACAAAACCATGATAAGTATGGTATTAAGTGGCCTGCCGCAATTGCACCTTATCAAGTGGCCATTGTGCCAATGAACATGGCTAAATCAGCACGCGTTAAAGAAACCGCACAAGCTTTGTACGAGCAATTGCAAGCGGCCGGTATCGAAGTCATTTTTGATGATCGTAAAGAACGTCCTGGCGTTATGTTTGCCGATCATGAATTAATTGGTACCCCTTTATTGCTTATTATCGGTGAGCGTAATTTAGATAACCAAGAGATTGAAGTGAAAAATCGCCTGACCGGTGAAAAGTCTATGTTAGCAATTAGCGATGTTATGTCGCTATTTGCATAAACAATCTATAGCTAGCCACTTAGTTGATTAAGCATTAAGTAGTAGTTTGATTATTTAAAGATAAAACGGCTTTGTAGTTACTACAAAGCCGTTTTTTTATTTTTATTGTTAATATAAATCGCAACTATCCCAATAAACGACTCGGTCATACAATTGGGCAACATTAAGCGATAAGGCTTTAAAGGTTGTGATCGCTTTAGCGTTAGATTGCAAACACTGCCAAATAAATTGATGGCAGTTATTATCAAATAAATGATAGTCCCTCACTTGATACATTTGCTCTATTGCCCGTTCTGCTGCCGATTCACTTGCCAGTGGCACGCCTAATGAGTCACAAGCGATAAAAATCCCCTTACCTGAACGTGTATGGGTAAAGCGTTGTGGCGACACAGGTTTAACTAAACCATTGCCATCAACTTCAATAATCGTGTTATCACCAATCCAAATGCCAGTATGATCTAATACACCACCGATGCCACAACAAACAATAGCGCCAATCGTCGGTATTACTTGTTGTTCTGTCGTAAACATATCGCTTGGATAACTGGCGATGGGCGATTGGTGTGGTTCAAGATCAGCAAGGCTCAGAGCCCTGTAACTATTGAACCGTTTACGCTGCTGTGACTTTCTATCATCAGCGAGTCCTTTAACCGCTAACGCAGAAACGGCGGCGGCTCCTAACCATAATAAAGGTAAAGGCATCGGTAATCCTCCTAGTCAGCGCTCGTTATTAATGCGGTTTATTAACGAGAATGTTGTTTGAGATCTAATCATAATGACAAGATGAAGCAATTATTGATGATTTGCTATAAAAAAGTTGCAAGTAACTGTTTCAAAGTTACGCAATATTCGCAACAATGGTCTTAGGCTAATGACGGCGATAATTTTTACCGCTCGGTCCGTTCAATAACAACAAATTTCGCTGCAATTTCTATTTAACAATGACGATAACGTTAATTCACTTTTATTATTTATAAGACCGCCACTATGAAAACTATCAAGAAATCTTCAAAATTAAAAAACGTCTGTTATGAAATACGTGGACAAGTTGCCGCCGAAGCCAAACGTTTGGAAGATGAAGGTCATAAAATATTAAAGCTAAATATTGGCAACCCAGCCCCCTTTGGCTTTGCAGCGCCTGATGATATTTTAAAAGATGTTATTCATAATCTGCCAACAGCTCAAGGTTACTGTGAGTCTAAGGGCATTTACCCTGCGCGTGTTGCAGTGATGCAGTATTTCCAGCAACAAGGTATTTTAGATGTCAGTGTCGATGATATCTACATAGGTAATGGCGTTAGCGAGCTCATTGTTATGGCAATGCAAGGTTTGCTCAATAATGACGATGAAGTGTTAATTCCCGCGCCTGATTATCCACTATGGACCGCGGCTGTTGCTTTATCGGGCGGTGAACCTGTGCATTATCATTGTGATGAAGAAAATCACTGGTTTCCGGACTTAAATGACATCGAGCGAAAAATATCATCAAAAACTAAAGCCATTGTCTTGATTAACCCGAACAATCCCACGGGTGCAGTTTATAGCGAAGAAGTACTACAAGGTATTATTACACTAGCCCGCAAGCATAATTTGATTATATTCAGTGATGAAATTTACGATAAAATTCTCTATGATCAAGCTCAACATATCCCGACTGCAAAATTAGCCAACGATGTCTTGATTATCACTATGGGCGGTTTATCGAAAAATTATCGCATTGCAGGTTTTCGTGCCGGTTGGATGGTAATTTCTGGCCCTAAAATACATGCTGAAGATTATTTAGAAGGCTTAGATATTCTCGCTTCAATGCGCCTATGCGCTAATGTGCCAGTACAGCATGCTATTCAAACCGCATTGGGTGGTTATCAAAGTATTAATGAGCTAATTCAGGGCGATGGCCGTTTATTAAAACAGCGTAATCTTGCTCATGAAATGATCAATAACATTGATGGTCTATCGTGTAACCCCGCGATGGGCGCACTGTATTTATTTGTCAAAGTGGATCAGAAAAAATTTAACATCCAAGATGATGAAAAGATGATTCTAGATTTACTCAAGCAAGAAAAAATACTCTTAGTGCACGGCAGCGCTTTTAATATTAAACAGAAAAACTACTTTCGCTTAGTCTTTTTGCCCCATGTCGATGAATTAAAACCAGCACTGGAAAAGCTAGCAAACTTTTTCAGCACTTACCGTCAATAAACTCATCATTAACCCGATTAATAAGGTCTCATAATGCAAAGTACTTTTCTCGCCTGGATGTTTAGAATGCCACTCATAAAACGTTGGGCATTGATGTTTTGTGTTAAACCTGAAAATGTTGCCGAGCACTCTCATCAAGTGGCCATTGTCGCGCATTTACTAGCAGTGATTAAAAATGAAAAATTTGGCGGTAACATCAATGCAGATAAAGTAGCCACGGTGGCGCTTTACCACGAAGCTAGCGAGACCCGTTTCGGTGATATTGTCAGCCCAACCAAATATGCTAACCCTGAAATTGCTCGTGAGTTTAAAAAAATTGAATATATAGCAGAAAAACAATGTCTTGAATCTTTACCTGAAGAATTTCAAGCAATGTTTTCCGATATTATCGTGCAAGATAATGTTGATGAGCAATATAAAAAAATCGTTAAAGCCGCGGATATTCTAGTCGCTTATATAAAAGCACTTGATGAACTGAATCACCACAACCATGAATTTGATCATGTAAAAGAACGTCTAGAGTTGAAACTAGCAACCTTGAAAATGCAAATGCCGGAAGTTGAATACTTTATGTCAGTTTTTATAAAGTCTTGCTCAGCAACTGTTGATAAACTCACTGAAGTTCAAATTAAAAAGTAATCATTGATACCAAGCGATAGTTACTGGCACTATCGTTTACCATTTGATGAATAGCATTACTCTGATTCATTTAGGAAAACGTCATAACATTATGATTAAAAAACATTTAGGTTTTCTCTTTAACCTGGTCGCTATCGCGTTATTTATTCCGGGTATATTATTGCCAATGTTTTCACTTAATATGGCGATGACCGCCAATGTAAGTGGAGCAACACTCACCAATACCATCATTGATAAAAACCTGTCATTAATTCAAACCATACAGGATCTTTGGCAAGATGAACGCTTATTAGTTGCGGTACTAATTTTCGCATTTTCTATTTGTATTCCTGTTTTAAAATTTATTTTACTCTGTGTTGCTTATCTAAAAAAACACTCGCAATTAGAAGTGCTTGTTTATAGCTTTATTAGCAAAATTGGTAAGTGGTCAATGGCGGACGTTTTTGTCGTGGCGATTTTTCTGGCTGTGCTTTCAACTAATCATGCTGAAACGGCAACACAGCAACAATTAGCCATATTTGGCTTTAAGTTAAATTTCATCGTTAGCAGTGAAACATTATCGGCATTAGGGCCGGGCTTTTATTATTTCACCAGCTATTGTCTGTTATCTTTATTAGGTACGGCTATTAGTAGCAGTAGTATTAACACAAAAGCCAAAGGGCTATCACAAGCAACGTCGGTTAACACGGCAATAGAATAAACCACTTGGATAAGCTAGTGCAATTTATCAACTAGTCTCTATACTTAAACGCATAATGTAAGGAGTATTTTATGGATCGTTCAAACCACAACATGACAGGCTTATTTGCTCAGTTGGGTATTAACAATAGTGATGAAGAAATAGAACGCTTTATTGCCACTAATCGTGGCGTACCAGTAAGTCAGCCGCTTGCTGATGCTCATTTTTGGAACAGCGGCCAAGCACAATTTTTACAAGAAGCTATTCAACTTGATTCAGATTGGAGTGATATTGTAGATAGCTTAGACGCCTTACTAAGAGATTAGGTTTTGACGATAAAAAATTCATCTGCACGTTTTTCTGTTAAGTAAGCATGATTATATTCACTAAATATGCCTATCGGACGGCGATGTAATGAACAGTATACATTGCCATCTGTTTTGAGTTCATCACGACTAATATCGGCCCCTTGATGTGGACACTTTGCCGATACCGTTCGATATTCTGATTCGCCATTCGCTAGCGTTTGGCGATAAATAAGCACGGGTTGTTCTGCACTTGCAGACGGTAGTTTAGCCATTGCGCTGAAAACATCAACTCGCTCTGTCGGATTAACATTAATGACTTTTATTTCTTTATCTACTCGGCCACCCGCTGGGTAGTAGTTATTTTGTGTTAACAATATTATTCCTATGTGCTGAGGGGTAATAACTAACCTTAAATTTACCATGTAATCAAAGCCATATCTTATATGAGGTGATTTTTACTTGGCTAAGAAAAGTCTGTCTTGTACAACGCCAATGAATTGCTAATTATGGATATTTAATCTTAAGTAAAAATGATTTCATAATAATATTTTTACTGTGTTAACGTCAATTAGCTCTTAATATCCGCCAGTAAATAACCGCACAGAACAATGATATAACGATTGCGTATAGAAAAAATGTTATTCATTATTGTAATTAACTAATGCAAGCTATCGACTGTAAAATCCAAGCTTTTTAGCCATCATTCTAACTGTTCAAAACCGTGTTCACGGATAGAGTGTTTATCCGTAAATAATAAAATGGCATGCAAGGTCGTATTTAAAGCATTAAAAGCCAAGACTATTGGCGCTTTCATTCTGGTTTGGCTATGGCTCTTTGGTAGCCTAACAGCAAGTAGCTAAGCTCCCTATCATATCGCCTTATCTTTCAAAATAAGCGCCAAAACCGTCCTAGTAATGAAGTCAATACTCATGTCCTATACTGTCTCTAACTGGCTAAAAACCTTCTTATAATAGCTTGGATTATTGTTCATAAAAACAAGTTCAGCCATTTGTCAGTAAATGCTGGCAATTCATCTGTAAACACCAGTAACCGAGTCAGGATCAAAGTTCAAGTAATCATTTAGCTCACGACAAATGATTACTAGCGATGAGCGTAAACCCATACCGCTTTACTAGTCAATGATAATAAATTACAGATAATGTCAATAATTCACAACAACGACTATAATGCATCTATATGTCAAATAGTTAACCATACTTCTTTGAAAAAATTCGCTATAAGTACGTACCTGCCAAGTGTCATTTTTTTAGTGCTGATAATGACTAGTAACTTGTCGTATGCAAACAATAATAAACTGACCATTAGCGTTCCGCCTTTCCCGCCATTTAACAGTTTCACTGAAAATCCACATTGTCTTGGTGTAAGTGTACTTGCGATAAAAGCAGTAACTAAAAACCTACAGGTAAAGCTTGAATTAATGACTTATCCATACACTAGAATTTTACATTCATTGAAAACAGGTGAGCTTGATCTAGCCCTTATCTTCAAAAATAGTACTCATGAGAATCACGTTGAGTATATCGGCCCACTTTCACTTTCAGAAGTTATCGTACTTACTCGAAGTAACATTAGTATTCAACGTTATCATGACTTATATAAACTTAAAAACATTGCCGTGATCAGAAATGCACAATTTCATAAAACCTTTGACCAAGACACTAGATTAAATAAAGTCAACGTGGATAGTTATGACCAAGCAATTCGTATGTTAAAAAGCAACCGTGTTGACGGGGTTGTTGGCTCAAGAGTCGGTATTCAATATGCGTTAAGTCAGCAAAATATAGCTTTAAGTTTAATGGCTAATGCCTATACTCTTGGCAGCAAAGAATGGGGGTTGCACCTAGCAAAAAAATCTCCTTTTATCACCCTATTACCTTTATTAACCACAGCGGTTAAGAATACCTACCAAGAAGATCTTATTTATCAACTTTATCAACAACAAGTCGAGCATTGCTTATCCGCTCAATAAGTAACTTTACTGCGACAGTTACCATTGACACTGAATGAGTGTATTGAACTTTAAAAACATAAATAATAACGCAAGTTCCCCCCTGAATAAAAATACTAATGACTCCCCCCGAAAATTCATATTGTCAAATAAAATGCGTTTTAGCAGCGTTAATTGGTAATATTTGGCTTTAGCAAGCCAGTTGTATATGATGATTTGATATGACTAAAAAACTTCAACAATAATATTATTGACC
Source organism: uncultured Colwellia sp. (assembly GCA_963977145.1). Classification (GTDB taxonomy): domain Bacteria; phylum Pseudomonadota; class Gammaproteobacteria; order Enterobacterales; family Alteromonadaceae; genus Cognaticolwellia. The sequence continues at coordinate 68,945 of CAXBNP010000019.1, read as the reverse complement.
ATAAATGGATTTGCGGTTGAAAAAGGAAGTCAAATTGCAATACGATCGGAAAACCCCCACTGTTATGGCAAATTATGGCCAATATAAGGTAGCGTATAATATAAAAAAGCTATTCTATACTAGCTTAACAATATTTGCTGTATCAACACCGGCTTTTTCTGAAAACAACCCAGTAATACATATAGTTACTGAGCATCTCCCCCCCTATCAAATAGTAAGTAAAAACGATAATATAACGGGTTTTGCAGTCGATATCATTAAAGAGACCATGGCGCGTAGCCACTACGCCTACTCATTAAATAGCTATTCTTGGGTGCGTTCTTATAAACTAGCGCAAAAAAAAGCCAATCATTGTATATTTTCTATCGCTCGATTGCAGTCACGAGAAAAGCTCTTTAAGTGGGTAGGACCAATATCTCACGTCAGCAATACCGCATTATGGGCCCTTAAAGGTCGAGATATCCAAGTAAGTTCTTTAAATGATGCAAAAAAATACACCATTGCAGTAAATAGAGATGATATCGCCCATACTGGATTAATGGAACGAGGCTTTAACGAAGGCGAACACTTATATGTTCTAGATGATACCAAGTCATTGGTCAATTTACTTATTACTCGACCAGAAATAGACTTAATCGTAGCCGATGATATCACCATAAAGTTTCGTACAGAATACGCAGGAGCGGCAATAGATGAGTTGCAACTGATCTATGAAATAAAAGAACTACCGCTAAACTTTTTCTTCGCTTGCAGTACAGAAACTGACGATAAAGTAATAGCACATTTAGCTGAAAAGCTAGCAAGCCTTTATCAAGATGGCAGCCATAAGGCCATTATGGATAAATGGCGTGACAAACTCTTTAGACCTAACTTATAGCTTAGGTTTGCCATATAAAATACGCCTCCTTCTGCACCTAGCGTGAATGTCGTGTTCTTATCAATAATTCAGAGTTAAACTTGTGCTCATCGATGTTGGTACTTGGCTTATGTCTGGAACAAATACCCCCTGCCAACATAGATGTGCTAGTTAGATTATGTCTGGAACTGATAAGCCGAGCTCATAAGGATAATGGTAAGTCATTGGAGGAAATGCAGCAGCAATTCCAGAGATGCCTTAATACTTGCACGCTCGGATGATTTAATTTCGCTATTGCTAGCTATCAGAGATGGTCTAGATAATAAAAATTGAGCAAAAAAAATCCCCCCGAATTGCTCCGAAGGGATTTTGAGATAATAGATACGCTAATTAGTGCATTGTTAGATAATAATGACCAAACTAAGTTTTTGCCAATGTATCGGCTATATAACGATCAATAAAGCGCTCTAAAATATCTAACGGTACAGCGCCATTTTTTAACACCACATCATGAAAGTCACGTAAATCAAATTTATCGCCCAACGCTATTTTAGCTTTTTCTCTCAGTGCTAAAATTTTCATCATACCAACTTTATACGACGTAGCTTGCCCTGGCATAACAATATAGCGTTCGATTTCCGACACCACATCGGTGAGTGCCATACCGGTATTGATTTTCATATAATCAATCGCTTGTTGTCGTGTCCATCTTTTATAATGAATACCTGTATCAACCACTAACCGTACAGCCCTAAATAGTTCTGCTTGTAGTCGGCCAATGTTATCAAAGGGGTCGTCTTGAAAGCCCATTTCCCACGCTAGGTATTCACTATAAAGCGCCCAACCTTCAACATAGGCGGTAAAGGGTGAAAACATTCTAAATAACGGTAAGCCTTCTAACTCCATAGCAACCGCAATTTGAAAATGATGACCAGGAATACCCTCATGATAAGCCAATGTTCTCATAGCATATTTAGGTGTTGCTTTAATATCGTATAAGTTAGCAAAAAATCGACCTGGGCGACTGCCGTCAATTGCTGGTTGTTGATAATAAGCACCTGGCGCCGTTTTCTCTTTAAACTCAGGTATACGAACCACTTCCATACCGGCTTTCGGGCGAATTCTAAATGCTGAACTTAATCCTGCATCTATTTCGTCCAGAATGGTTTGATAGTCTTGCAAAATTTGCGCACGGCCCGCGTCGCTGTCTTCGTAGTAAAAACTTTCTTGTGCCGCTAAATGCTCAATAGCGGTAGTAAATCCCTGCGAAACATCATAATTTTGCTCAGCTAAAATAGTTAATATTTCAGCTTGAATACGCTCAACTTCTTTTAAGCCAATATCATGAATATACTGCGGCGTATAATCTGTCGTGGTGAAAAAGCGTAACGCACTAGCATAAGCTTTGTCGCCTTGAGGTAACCGCCAAAAACCATCATCTGCTGTTGCTTTAGCTTGCAAATGGGTAAAATAATCAATTAACTGTTGGTAGGCAGGATGCACAAAAGTGTCAATGTTAGCTTTTGCTTTCGCTAGTAACTCAGCTTGTTCATCGACAGAGATACTTTCACTTTCAGACATTTTCTTTGCCAATGATGTGTAAAGAATATTTTCTTCAATCGGCTTGTTAACGAAGTTATTCATTTCTTCTAGCACGCGTTCAATAACAAAGGCCGGAGGAATAATGCCTTTTTCTTCTCGAAGTTTTATGCCCTCAAGTTCTTGAGTAAACTTCAGCTTAACTTTTTCCAAACGAGATAAGTAGTTTTCGGCGTCATCAATACTATTGACCTGATGTTGCGCTTCCATAAAACTAGGATAGCCATTTTGAATGCCAAATAATTGATTTACTGGGTAGCTATGATAACGGTATTGCTCAGCATCTTTGGCAAAATCTAACAAATACAGTGCAATTTCTTTCGAAAGTCGATCCGCATCACTCAGGCTTTCATCATCATAAGCATTCATCGTTTGATGTACTGTTTTGAGTTTAACAAATAGCTCATCAGCTTTGGCTAGACTCGCGTCATCTAATTCTGCGTTATGTCCGCTTATACCCACCGATTCTAAAAAGCCTAACGATGTAAGTGTTTCTGGACTCTGAAAAGCCATTTTTAATACTTCACGATCAACAAAAGAGCGAAACCTCATCGGTTTATCGGCGTGCCATTCGTAAGCAGCAAAACTACCGCCGAGTACAATAATGGTTAGCAATATAATGCCTAACCATTTAAAGATTTTTTTTATCATAATTCCCTCGATTTATAATGAATAATAAGTGATTAAAATCATAAGCTTATTATTTTAATTTATATTTCACTCAACGTTAGCAAACTAATAACGACAAGTAAAAGGAAATGAATAAGGTGAGACGGAAACTATCGCTATGGTTTTATATCCGCAGCTGGATTTATAACAACACGGGTGTCATTAGAAAACTAAGGTATTTAATAAAGCACCCCGTTTGCTGTTTAGTTACTTAGCAAGTTTAATGCGCTAAAAAGCGATGTCATCGCTAATCAATGAAGTTTAATCGTCACGACTAATGAGTGCACCGCGACGATTTTTATCGTTTTAGGTAGCCCGCTAATTTAACTGTGTGTACAGCCGTTGGTCTCTATTTGTAAAACACTGATGCTAACATCAAATTGTTCTTTTAAGACTCGTTCAACCTGAAAGCGACAAATTTCATCATGTTTTTCTAATGTACATTGATGCTTTAACACAATATGAGCACCAACAATCACTTGGCCATTGTCACTTTTAACAATTAGATTATGGACATTATCTATGTGTTCAACCCCCTGTAAGGCGGTTTCAATTTTTTTCAATGCGGGTAGACGAACACCATTAAAAAATAAACCCTTTATACATTTATATAGCAGCTTAGAGCCAGTAAATAGCACAAAGAAAGATATCAGTATGCTCGACAGCGAATCAACAATTGTCCAACCGGTGGCATGAATGACAATACTGGTAACAAAGGTAACTATGGTAGAGAGTAAATCAAAAAAGGTATGTAAAAACACCGCATAAACATTAACACTATCTTTACGGCCTTTATATAAAACATAAGCAGACGCTGCGTGAAACAAGAAACCTAGTGAGGCTATGGCCGACATTACAAAGGTATTTATTTCATGTTCGTCATGATGTTCGTGGCCAAATAATCGCTCTGCGCCTTGTAGCAAAATCCAACAACTGATCAGGATATATAAACTGCCGTTAATCAAACCACCTGATAACTCTAAACGACGATAACCATCACTAAAGGTGCGACCAAACTTTATCGCTAACGTCGAGGCAATTAAGGCAATAAATAGCGAACTATTATGGACAAACAAGTGCCCTGCATCGGCGTATACCGCCAATGAATTAGCGTAAAAAGCGCCCACCAGTTGTAGCAACATAAACACACTGGTGATAGCCAGTGCAATAAGTAAACGGCGTTGTGATGATTTATGCGTTGTTAAAGTAGTCATGCAAAAAAATTAAAATTCTCATTAAAGGAAGTCATTAAAAACGCCGAGAACTGTATCAGCTAAAAAGCGCAGCCATTGTAGTCTTATTTTGACTAATTAAATAGTCAGTACAATGACAGTGGCTAAGGGCTAGTCATTGCAAACAAACCACGAAACTAGCCTACTGCGCCCAATAAGCTTGATCTAAACTATCTTCTCGCTCTGGCAAACCACGAGATAAACGTGGAGAGTGTTGTACTAACACCTCATAACTCGCCCTGTTAGCATATTTACTCATTTGCGATAACGACGAGTACGTCAACGCCGGTTGCTCATGTTTACTTGAATTAGCCATGGTGTTTTTGTGATAAACATTAGCACTTAAGTCATGTAATATTGCGGCAAGAGCTGCGTCACCTGCGCCATTGGTGTTTTTGATACTTTCAGGCCCGCCCATATAAGGTGCAGAATGGGTATATATTCGCATCGGTTTAAGACAGTCTTTTAATAACATCGGACGTGAATATTCATAGCGATTAAATTCGTGGATTTCGCCTGATAATAACGGATACTCACTTGCTCGCTTAAATTTTTCATCGACATAGCCTGCCATATATAAGCCATCTCTTCCAGCAGTGCAAATAACCAAATCAACCCAATCAAGACATTGGTTTGCAGCGAGTAGCGGATCTTCTATGCCCGTTATCGCCAGCGCTTCCTCTTCATTCATGGTCAGTATGTTGACATACTTTTGCACAAAATCTCGCCAAAACGCGGGTTCTTCTTCAATTAAAAATTTGGTACCTAACGTTAGTACCACAGGCACGCCAGCTGCATTAGCGCATTTTACCGCTTTCACTGCTGCTTCGGTCATGGTATCGCCGGGTTGTGTGCGCATCAGATAAGAACTAATAACCAAAGCAGACGCCCCAGCAATTAATGACTCATCGATAGAATCAGGGTGTAAACGATTAATTAAACCGGCATTAATACCAAAAGTACGCTCACCCGTATCATCAATCAGCGTAAAGCAACGACCGATTGGGCCGTCAACCGGTTGTAGGTAATTCAGATCAACACGTGAAGAGGTATTACTAATAAAGCGATAAGCGTAATCACCTACATGAATATTTTTTGACATAACACCGAGTAAAACAGAGCGATCATCAGCAAGCACGGAGTAATTATGTAGCGTATTACCTATGGTACCACCGGCAAACTCATAATTAATTAGCGTCTCATCTTTTAGGCGTTTATATAGTCGCTGAGTGACTTCATCTGAAATCACTTGTGACATCCCACGTTGTAGATCAAATTCATCCAAAAAAGCTTGATCAACTTTAGCTTCAATATCAACTAAAACCTGATCGATACCGACAATATAGTTTTTCTCAGCTTTTGAGTTCGTGTTAACTTGATTTGTTAACGGGTTTTTATTATCTACAGGGAAATAATGTCTATGTTGACGGCGTCCGGGGAACTTCATGAAGTAATACACGATTAATGACAAAAAACGGATTATAGCTTAATGCTATTTGCTTTGACCAGAAAACATCGGCTGAAATTGCTGAGAAATAAAAAAAACCGCTTAATTTGCTCATTTTCTGTTTAATGCCGGTGCGAAATCATTAATATAAGTACAGCAGAGCGCAAACTTATGACCATAAAATATAACCAACTAACGATCTAATATCGAAAGACATAATATTAATGCATTGCTTAGTCATTAAAGGACTCAATTTCTCATTGCATGCGTTTTTTTTCCTTAAAAGTTGCTATTTCTCGCCATTGGCGCTTAGATCTTTTACTATTTTTTTTCTGCTGATAGTCAAAATAATCATCACTGCTATTAGCATTTTCTTCTTGCCATTCTTTAACTTGCATCACAAATACTCATATTGATAATTTTCTTTAAATTAATCAATTTATATGACAGTTAGATGATTAAAATATGACAGTTTGATGAATAGCCTCAAGTTAAACTGATCAAGCTATGACGCCTGCTGAATAAGTTATTACTTACCCGGTATTTGCAAAAACTTCTGGTCAGATAAACTAGCTATATATGCAGAGTTTCCGCCTGTAGAGTTGATAAACTGGAAGACCACTGCCTTGATATCACGTTGATAAGAGGCAACACTTTGGTAACCTAATAACGAGTCGCTATAATTAAACCAATAAACCGAAGCGTAAACACATTTTTCGTCAGCATTGAGTAAGGTAGCGCTAGTCAATGCTCGAATAAAAATAGCGCTATCTATTAACGTAGAAATCATCGAATCAACTGGAATAATAGAATATTGCTTCGACATTTCCACGTTACCCTACGACTAAAATTACAAAGGTCTCCATGGCTTTATTTTAACTTCCTTTAACGCCATTTTAAGATAATGACGAGACAAACACAAAATGCAAAAACAGCTTATTTACATTTAAATTTGTCTTGGACCTAATTAATCTGCTGTTATTATGCTTAAATAAATAATGAGTACCAAATAAAAATTTATAGTTAATGGAGATAATAAATGTCGGATAATAAAAAATACCGTTTAGTTACTCGCAGTGATTTCGATGGCTTAGTTTGTGCAATTTTACTCAAACATATTAATTTAGTTGACGACATTCTCTTTGTTCACCCCAAAGATATGCAAGACGGCATTATTGACGTAGGGAAAAATGATATCTCCACCAACTTACCTTATGTTGATGGTGTTCATATCGCCTTTGATCATCATCATAGTGAAACGCTGCGCAATGAAAAACGAGACAATCACGTAATCGACCCTGATGCGCCTTCAGCTGCCCGTGTTGTTTATGATTACTACGGTGGCGTAAAAACCTTCCCTGCAAGCTGGGAAAGTATGATGGACGCCGTAGATAAAGGGGATTCTGCGCAATTTAATATGGAAGAAATATTGCATGCTAAGCGTTGGGAATTGCTTAATTTTATTATGGACTCTCGCACGGGTTTAGGACGTTTTAGAGATTTTCGTATCTCAAACTATGAACTTATGATGGATCTAATCGATTTTGGTAAAGATCACAACATTGATGAGCTATTAGCACTACCTGACGTGAAAGAGCGAACTGAGCTTTATTTTGCCCATGAAGAGAAATTTAAAGCGCAAATAAAGCGATGTGCAACTGTGCACGGTAATTTAGTTGTCTTGGATTTACGCGAAGAGGACATTATTTATTCGGGTAATCGCTTTGTTATTTATGCGCTATTTCCACAATGTAATATTTCAATTCATATTCTGTGGGGATTGAAAAAACAAAATACGGTTTTTGCGACCGGAAAATCTATTTTTGATCGCAGTTCAAAAACCAATGTTGGCGAGTTAATGTTGAAGTATAACGGTGGTGGTCATAATGCCGCTGGAACTTGCCAAGTGCCACATGAGAAAAATGAAAGGTGCTTAGCTGAGTTGATTTCAGCAATTAACGCTGATGGCTAAAGGTAGCGATTTCATTTAAAAGCCGCTTGATATAATACCTTAGAGAAAAAATCTTTAACTTGTCTCTAAGGTATTTTCATATTCACTGGTAGCACTTAATTGCCCCAAACACCATAATTTTAAACTTAGTGCGTGATAAAAGAGTCCGCGGGCAATAATTTAAAAACGATAGCTTGCGTACATACCGGCAATTCGGTCAAAGCTATGGTCAAGTTCGTAACCATTTTCTTGCGCATCAAAGCTGGAGTAACCGGCAAAAACACCTATATCCGTATTCTTACTGTAGGCATAATTAACACCAACTTTGACTTCATGGGCATGATTTTGCTCGAAGTCTTTTAAATCTCGATAAGTATAGTTTGCCGTTGCTGTCCAATCTTTGACAATATTAGCTTGTACGCCGACAGAGTAACGAAATTCATCTTTGTTTTTTAGTTTTTCTTCATCCCATTTGACATAGCCTAAAGAGAAAGTCATTGCAATATTCTTGTCAAAGACATACTTTGCATTTAAATCAGTACCATAAGCAACGGCATCGCCGTTAACAGCTGATTCTTGATAACCTCGAACACCTAAACCTAAGGCTAACTCCAAACCCAACTTATTATCAGGACGTGCTAAAAGTCGATATTTAAGACCACCAAGGCCAAGGGTTAAATCATCCGTTAAGCCATAAGCCGCATGTAAACTAAGTGCACCTCGACGGTCACTTTTCTCTTCGCCCCACGCTATAGCCCCTCCAACAGCAATAGTGCCATCAGTTAAGGTCATTGGTCTTAATACCGGATTTTCTGGATACTCTGTTGCTGCAAACACAGTTGATGAGGCTAAAAGTAATGCCACGCTAGTAAGTGATTTATTCATAATAGGTATTCCCTTGCTTGAGTTTTTTGTATTGGCTTATTTATGGCAACATAATAAAACCTTCTCGCGTTGATTTCTTGAGGGTCTTTGTCGATGAAATGTACAAGGAAGGTGAGAAATTGTAAGAAGCATAAACTTCAAACTTAACTGGCTTGGTGTCACCATGGTAGAATGAGGCTAACAAAAGTAACCGCTGAAATTACCCGGCACTACCCTTCTAGGCAATGCTGTCTAGCTCATTTACTATTGTGTTTATACAATAGCTATCAGAACACTTCTTGTAGCTGCGCTAACTAACATTTCCAACCTCTGGCCGGCACTATGCTAATGAAGGCATATATTATGTCGTATAATAAGTGGCAAAGTGCACTTTCATCAAAAGTAAACGACCTAGGTATATAACCTAAAGCCAATAGACGGTAATCAATGTCTGTCAAAGTGGATACTATCTTTGGCTGATTAAAGTAGTTGTTGAGCCTGATATAAATACAAGCTGGCATTTACAAAGTTTAGAATCTCGGTTGGTTAAAAGATGACACTAGCCATGACATTGATGGTAGCGCTAGTATTGCAGGTGGTAAATCAACTTACTTATGACAGTGACCTAGCTTGAAATCAGCCGGCTAAATAGCAAAGGATAAGCTGTAAACATTATAAATTAATGCCCGCTAGGAGGTTGGGCATTAATTTTTATCACCAAGACATTAATCTTGTTTTATGATTTCATATTGCGTTGTTGTTGACCAAGCGTTGAGTACGGCTTTAACAAGCGTTGCTAATGGAATAGCGAAAAACACCCCCCAAAAGCCCCATAATCCGCCAAATAATATCACCGCGATGATGATAGTGACTGGGTGTAGATTTACCGCTTCAGAAAAAAGTAAAGGCACCAACAAGTTTCCATCTAAAGCTTGAATAATACCATACGCCAACATTACATAGCCGAATTCGGCACTGGCACCAAATTGGAACAAAGCAACCAGTAATACCGGCAATGTTACAATAGTCGCCCCAACATAAGGCACCAATACCGATAAGCCCACTAACACGCCAAGTAGCACAGGGTAATTAAGCCCAAGCGCAATAAACGCTATGGTTGATGCCGCGCCAATAATCATAATTTCAATTAATTTACCACGAATATAATTCATGATCTGTTGGTTCATTTCGGTGCCAACTTGTTTTGCCATCCGGCGATCGTTTGGTAAAAATTTACGTAAACTGTTGAAGAGAACACTTTTATCTTTTAGAAAGAAAAACACCATCAAGGGGACTAAAATCAAATAAATCAGCAGTGCAACAACATTGGAAATTGAATTAAGCGAAGCTTTTAATGCCACTTGTCCCCATTCAATCAGTTTATCATTAACCAAGGTAATAACATGGCCAATTTGCTCAGCACTGATTAACTCAGGATACTGCTCTGGTAAAGCTAATAAATAAGTTTGCCCTTTTCCAACCATCTGCGGTACTTCTTGCAGTAAATTACTACTTTGCTGCCATATGACCGGCATCAGCCCTAATATGCCGATTAATGTTAAACCAACAGCAGCAGAAACCACGATCACCACGGCCAATGATCGAGACAAGCCAAACTGTGAGAGTTTGTTGACTGGGAGATCCAATAAAAAAGCAATCGCGACGGCAACAAATACCGGCATTAATAAATCACTGAAAAAGTAAACAAACAAAAAAGTACAAACTAAAATAACCAGTAAGGTTACCGCACTTGGATCTGAAAAATTTCTTTTGTACCAATCGCTAAACAGTGAAACCATAATATTTACTTTTCCATTCTTATTGTTAATTCAATAATATGCTCATCAACGTTACGTTGTTCAAAATAAAACCCTTGTTTCAATAACAATTTAGGAATATCTTTTTTAGAACCATTGTCGCAAATGCGTATCAAACAACTATCAAAGGATGTTAACTTTCTTAGTAACAAGCGTAAATTTACCAATGGAACTGGACATTTATCTTGTGTAGCATCGTATTCGTATATCATAAATAAAAACATGCACAGTGCTTTAGTTTAATTATCTAATTTGCGACAATCGATTACAATGGCATTTATACATTCTTTTTGATGTATTTTCTTAATAGCGTAAAGAGGTTAAATGAGCGAGCTTTCTGATAATCCGAATCTTAATGAAATCAACGCCTACAAAAAAAAGATTAACTGGGGTGACATACCGGCTATTTATCATTTGGCGGCCAGTTCAATTAGTGAAGTTGATGGCATTTTAACTCATGGTTTTGATAGCCCTTTTAAACAATTACTTGACTCTAGTAACTGGAATTTAGGTCTGTTAGGCGCTAAAAAAGCCCCTACGGGTAAGATAACGCTCGCAAATAAGCCTAAAATATCACTTTATCATAGTATGACTGAACAGCATTATGAATTACATTGCTACCCTATAGTCAATGATGAGCGGGTGCTCCAAGCTCAACTTAACAATCCGCTTTGCCCATTTATAATATGGACACCTGATACCATGCAAATATTGTTTAGATTGAACTCATTAGTTCCTTTTATTGTCTATACCTTCCAACAAGGTGATAAAGCCGATTATGCGCTTATTCGCTTCGCCAACAAGCGCGTTGATGAATTAATTCAATTATTAGCTCAGTCATTTGATATTATCAACATAAAAGGCTATTCAGTCGCCGAATTTTGTCAAGAAATTTATCGTAAGCATTCACAAGGTCAGTCAACTGATAGCTCTGATAAACCTAACAATATGGAAAATTAAATTTGTTTAAACTCAAGCCGCTTATCATTTCATTTGCCTTAGCTACCACCATTTCTAGTCATGTATTTGCCGCAAATACAGAAACTAATAGAAACAAACTTCCTGAAATAGGCTCCGCCGGCGTTAGCGTGTTATCAATCGAAAAAGAGCGTCAAATAGGCGGCGAAATGATGCGCCAAATTCGTGCCTCCCAGCCAGTATTAAACGACCCAGTATTAACAGAATATATTAATGACCTAGGCAATCGCATGGTGCGCAATGCTAAAGACGTAAACTATAGTTTTGAATTTTTTGTCATACGTAACGAAGAGTTAAATGCCTTTGCTTTTTTTGGTGGCCATATTGCTATTCATAGTGGTTTGATCACGACGGCAAATACTGAAAGTGAACTCGCATCAGTGGTCGCACACGAAATATCACATGTCACCCAGCGCCATTTGGCCAGACGACTAGAGTCACAAAACAAAGCACAACCATTAACCATGGCGGCCATGGTTTCTAGCGTGTTATTGACTTTGATAAACCCTAGCGTTGGTTTAGCGGCACTAAGCACTACGATGGCAGCATCACAACAAGCGGGAATAAATTATACCCGAGGCAATGAACAAGAAGCGGATCGAGTTGGCATTATGCTGTTAGCCAACAGCGGCTTCAATCCTCAAGGTGCGCCGGACTTTTTTGCAATCATGGCGGAGAAATATCGTTATAAATCTAAGCCGCCAGCGATGCTATTAACCCATCCTTTGCCCGAGTCTAGGATTGCAGATGCAAGAATAAGAGCGCAAAATTTTTCACCGCGACCACTTGCCCCAAATTTGCAATTCGAGTTAGCTAAAGCTCGTATTATGGCGAGATATGAAGGCAACGCTAAAGATAATATAATTAATTTTCAGCAAAGTTTGGACAAAAAGCGGTATGGCATCGAAGCCGCTGCCCAATATGGTCTTGCCTTGTCCCACTATGAAAATAAAGATTTTCAAACGGCAATTACGCAACTTGAAGCCCTATTACGTGACGACAATAAGAACTTGTTTTATGTTGATGCATTAACCGATGCTTATATTGCAGTAAAAGCTTTCGACAAAGCAATTACCATGTTAGCGGAGTTAAATCTTTTAATGCCCAATAATCAGGTGGTGACTCTAAACTACGCTAACGTGCTAAATGAAGCAGAACAATATAGTAAGGCCGAAACCTTATTACAGAATTTTTTAGTGATCAGTCCAAAAAACTTTATTGCTCAGGATTTATTAACCCAAGTATATCGAAAACAAGATAAAATGGCGCTTATGCATGCCACTAAAGCCGAAGTTTATGCCCTACTAGGTGCCTATCCAAAAGCCGTTGATGAATTACAAACCGCTTATAACTTTGTTGAAGACAACCCGTTATTAAAAAAAAGAATGAAAGGTCGTATTTTGCAATTACAAGAACAACAAGAAAAGCTGAAGCGACTGTAAAAAATAAGTTAAAATACGCTCAACATTTAAAAATTATCTAAAACAAGCCAAGAGAATAATATGTTAACGATTTATCACAACCCACGTTGCTCAAAAAGCCGACAAACACTAGCGCTTATCGAAGAAAAAAATCACCCGGTAACTATTGTTGAGTATTTAAAAACCCCGCTTAATCTTACTGAAATTGAGCAGTTAATATCATTATTAAAAATCTCACCATTGGAAATGATGCGAACAAAAGAAGTTGAATTTAAGGCACAAAATTTGGTTAATGCCGATGATGCGACATTAATCGCTGCCATGGCTGCAACACCTAAACTTATTGAACGTCCTATTGTTCGTGATGACACTCGTGCCATTATTGGTAGACCTCCAGAAAACGTGCTTTCGTTAATGCAGCCAAATGATTAGGTCAATATGATGAATAAACCACGTTTTTCAACCACTACACTCAAGCACATCACATTGTTTGGCTATTTTTCGTTGCTTTTTTACATGCCATTTTGGCTGGTTTTTATCAGTGATGATAGCGCATTATCGATACCGTTAACTTTGGTTATGTTTACTTTACCTTTGTTATTTCCATTAAAAGGATTAGTGCAAGGCAACCCTTATACCTTCGCCTGGTCAAATTTTATTGTTATGATTTATTTTCTGCATAGCTTAACAACATTATGGGTTTCAGCCGATGAAAAACTATGGGCGCTAGGAGAGTTCTTTTTTGCCTCTGTCATGTTTATTGCCGGTAGTTATTATGCAAAATATCGCGGACAAGAATTGGGTTTAAGTATTCGTAAAAAGAAAGCATAGCTTAAGTGTTTTTAATTTTTAAGCTGTTCGTTGTTAAATCGCCGATAAAACACCATTAAATGCTAGCATTAGACTAAGGTATAGCGCCTAAGTCGGTGCTAGTTACGCCCTGCTATCTTAATTTTCCAGCTCGACTACACAAATAAGTATCTTCAACAGTGCTTCAAATAGAAAGCGCTTTACTCTGTGATTAAAATTGTCTACAAATAGACATATAAAAGCCTGTCGCTGTTTTTATGAACTATATCTTACTTTAACAGGTCTGTTTATTAACCAAGCATTGAAGAAGAGCCGCGAATGAATAATATTCCAGTTAGTCATAATCAACCATTAAACGCCGCCATTTTACTTATCTTAAGTATATTGGCGATATATTTAGCTGGGTGTGGCGGTGCTTCTGACAGTAAAGCGACTACTAGCGATGATGATTATACGCCCGTTATCACGCAAACCGGCATAATCACATTTGATGAAACCAGTAAAGTTGCACAAGCGATAGAGCTATTTCTCTATTACCCTAACGACACCTTAAGTAAAATAAATTGGCAGCAAACGGCAGGCCGTGAGGTTATTTTTCATGCGGGTAACTCAAAAGGTATCGCTTTTACCCCGCCAGAGGCTGGTGAATATAGCTTTAACGTAAACTTTAACCGCAACGGTAGTAGTGAGTCGTTAACACATACGCTTTTTGTCTCAGACGAAAGGAGCCAAATATCGGCAAGATTAGGTTATGCAACGCTAGAAGGAAGTGATGTTTCATTAAGCGCTTATTTAGAAAATCCGGCAATAGCTAGCGATAGTATTCTCTGGCAACAAATCTCAGGACCAACAGTAACATTTAGTCAGCCCACCGCAGGAAAAGCTGTGGTGTTTTTTAACGCACCTGCTGTTAGCCTTGATAGTTTGTTAGTATTCACCGTAAGTGCCTCAGATGGTACAAGGCTTTATCAAGATAGCGTTGCGATATTAGTTGAAAATGCCGGTAAAATTGATGACGGCGATAACACCGCATACGATTCACGATTAGCAAGGGTATTTCCCTTCAATACCAACTCTCCATACGCCGATGTTTTAGTCAATTGTGTCTACAGTAATACCATTGATTTTCGTACCAGCTGTCGTTTAAATGATTTACCCCTCATAGCACAAGATACCACGACCCCCAGCATTGACGATATTATGAACCGTGTTGTTGTTTCTCATCAATGGATGGGGCAAAGATTCAAAGAGTTTTTACAAAACTCAGATCCGCACGGCGATTTTAAAAATTTACTGCGTGCCACCACTGCTATTGTTATTTCCTCTGACATTCGACCGTCATATTATTGGGTAGTCACCGGCGCTATTCATCTCGACCCAGAAAATCTTTGGTTAACACCTGATGAAAGAGATACCATTAATCAAGCCCCCGACTATCGAGCATCGTTTGGCGATGAGCTAAATTTTGTTTTGCCTTGGCGTTATGTAAAAAATAATCACTACGCCAGCTTTTACTACCCAAAAGGTATAAGAGTAACGCGCGCTGCCAGCGAAGGTGTATATAATCTAGCATCCTTGATGTATCACGAACTCGCACACGCCAATGACTTTTTTGCCCAAAGCACTTGGTCAAACTTAAACCGAAATGATCGAATATTAGCGGCTGCTGATAAAATATTACAATCAACCGGCATACAATCTGATTTATTGAGCACAGCATTGCCACTCAATGGCACGGAAATGTATCGGCTAGCAAAGGTACGTTACCAAGGAGAAACGGCGACAGCTCAGGATAAAAGTTACAATCCAACTGACGTAACAGGCTTTTTTAGCCCCGAACATGCCCCGCAATTTTACAATTACACCAGTAAGCGTGAAGACTATGCCATGCTATTCGACGGTTTGATGATGAAAGCACGCTACGATGTTGATAGAGATATTGCCGTCACCAACCAACCTCAAAGTGCTGATGAACAATATATAGTGACTTGGGGGCAACGTGGCCGCATCGGCGATACTAATATTAAACAAAGAGTTAACTATGTAACTCATCGCATATTGCCAGAATTTACTGAAGCAACAAATTTGATCAACAATTTAGCCGCGCCATTAGCGATGGACTCAGGGAAAACTTGGGCGGAAAATTTAACCATTAGCCCAAGTGTTAATCAAGCCACGCTTGATGATTTATCGTTCAATGATTCAAAACGTCACAGGGTCATTGCCGATGGCGCAATGTTTTATGAAAAACCAATTCCAATAGGCAAGTAAGCGTCACTATATTTACACGAAAATAGCTATAAGCAAAAAACACTTTGTGATTAGAGCGTTAAAGAATGCTTTGATGACACCGGTTTTACATTTTTACTTTTAAAGCAGGTGTTAACTTAATGATTTAAAATAGTATATCTTTAATAAAGGGGATGGTGATGCGACGCTGTTCCCTGATTGACGCTTGATCAAGCTGTTCTAACGCCGCTAGTAAGCTGGTCATATCTCGCGATAAACGGTTAATTAGAAAACTTGCCACCTCATCACTAATATACAAACCTCGTTGCTGAGCACGATATTGCAAGGCAAAAGACTTTTCTTTATCTGATAATGGTTTTAACTGCTCAGTTAAGCCCCAACTTAGTCGTGATACTAAGTCGGGTAAACTAATTTTTAGCTGCGCAGCGCTTTGATCTCCGGTAATAATCAAACATTTGTTCTGTTCAACCATACGGTTATATAAATCAAATACACCTTGTTGCCACTTTTTATTGCCGGCAATCAATTGAATATCATCAAGGCAGACTAAATCGATATTCTCTAAGCCATCAAGCACGTCAACCGAGAGTTGGGTAAGCTCAGAAAATGACAAACACAGCGACGTTATGTTTAATGTATCGGCATAAGCACAACTGGCATGCAATAAATGACTTTTACCAACCCCTGTTAAACCAAATAAATACAAACTATGTACTGATTTATTTTCGTCAGCAATGTGATTAAGAAATTGGGTTAATTGTTGCACCACCATTTGGTTGCTTTCACTTTGAAAGCTGGCGAAGGTTTCATCATCAGGTAATTGTACCGATAAGGTTAATTGCGAAACTTTTTTCACTTTTTACCCCAATAAAATACCGGTACTTGCCCGATGTCTTCAGGCGCAGCTAGGGGATCAACATAGCGATTTAACTGTTCGCTTAACTTTAATGAGGCGAGTAAAGCTTGATGCGAGCCTATTAACGATAATTTAAAACGCCGATTGGTACCTTTGACGCTAACCAATTGTACTGATTGCACCGCAGACAAGTCACTGAGAAAATCTGACACGGCAATTAAATCGGCTAATGAAGCGATGTTAGCAACATCGATTTGAATCTCATTATTGTTTGACGTTGATAAGGCGTATTGCTGATAAATAATATCGGTAATATCAGACAACGCCGTTATTAATAGTTTATCAACGTTATCGCCGAGGTATTGTTCACTGAATATTTGTGCATGCTCACTTTGTGCATCGGTCATTAAACTCCAGTCAACCACTAAGCCATGCGTTTGGCAAAGCGAGCAGTCTGTGATGTCATCTTGGCCACTAATAAGGCTTGAATTTGAAACTCTTATCACGACTACCGCTTCTGCCATATAACGCGCAGAAGCTTGTGCGACAGGTTGTGAAAAACGCCCCCAGACATCCGTTAATGTCAGGTTAGTAAGATCAGTTAAGTCCATGATTGGCATCACTAATGGCAAACCACGTAACTGAGAAAAATCATTAATAATTTTCGGTAACAATGAGTTCGATGTTGAAGAAATTATTTTCCGCTCAAAGCCATCTTCCTCGACTAGCCAAACCATCACTTGTGGTCTTAATCGTCCCCAAATCGCCAAATCACTTGCTTTAAACAATTGATTAACCTTGGTTTCGTCAAAAGAAACATTGAGTAATATTTTATCGCTGTTGCGAATATATTGATATTGCGTGACATATTGATTGTAGTTTTTTACCGCTTGGGCAATAAGTGGATGCTCAATTTTCTTACCACCAACCTTAACTAAAATTGCCCGTAAGGCAGCTTTAAGCGCTTCGTTGCGATCAACCGTAGATTGCGATGCCACAGCAACTTTTGCGCTGTACAAGTTTTCAACCTCGATAGCGCTAATTTTAAGCGGCAGTACAAAGCATAAGAATATCAGACAATTTCTGAACATATATAGCATTAACAAGTGTTTCATAATGAAGATCTTATCATAATGTTGCTGATTTTTATCACTTATAAAAAATAATTTATTTTAAAGATTTTCAGCACGCCTTTGCACTGGTAGAATGTGCGCCTTTATCGTACAAGCAAACTAACAACATAATTGAGGTTTCCCGTGAGCGAAGAAAAACAGTCTTTAAGTTATAAAGATGCTGGCGTTGATATAGATGCAGGTAATGCCCTAGTTGAAAATATTAAAGGTGCGGTAAAACGTACTACTCGTCCAGAAGTTATGGGGGGTCTAGGTGGTTTTGGCTCTGTATGCCAACTTCCAACCGGTTATAAAGAACCGGTACTTGTTGCTGGTACCGACGGCGTTGGTACTAAATTACGTTTAGCCATTGACCTAAAAAAGCACGACACCGTCGGTATCGACTTAGTAGCGATGTGTGTTAATGATTTAATCGTACAAGGTGCTGAGCCATTATTCTTCCTCGATTATTATGCTACGGCTAAACTCGATGTTGCGGTAGCCTCAGCCGTAGTAGAAGGTATTGCTGAAGGTTGTGTGCAAGCTGGTTGTGCTTTAGTTGGTGGTGAAACCGCTGAAATGCCTGGCATGTATCATAAAGGCGACTACGATATCGCCGGTTTTTGCGTTGGCGTAGCAGAGAAATCACGTTTACTGGATGGCACTAAAGTAGCCGCTGGTGATCAACTTATTGCCCTTGGTTCTTCAGGTGCACACTCAAACGGTTACTCATTGGTACGAAAAGTATTAGAAGTTAATAGTACTGACACCAATGATTTACTTGACGGCAAGTCATTAGCCGATCACCTTTTAGCGCCAACAAAAATTTATGTTAAGTCGGTATTAGAACTACTTAAGCATGTTGAAGTACACGCATTATCACATATTACTGGTGGTGGCTTTTGGGAAAATATTCCTCGTGTTTTACCCGCAAGCGCTCAAGCGATTATTGATGGCAATAGCTGGCAATGGCCGGCAATCTTTAATTGGCTACAAGAAAATGGCAACATCAGCGAACACGAAATGTATCGCACATTTAACTGTGGCGTTGGTATGATCATCGTAGTGCCTGCTGAACATTTAGCACAAAGCATTGACATTCTTAACGCTCAAGGTGAAAACGCTTGGCACATTGGTGAAATAGCTGATCTGCAAGCAGGTCAAGAGCAAGTTATTATCAACAAAGGTTAATCATTAATGCGAAGCCGAATTGTAGTACTTATTTCCGGCGGCGGCACAAACTTACAAGCAATTATCGATGCAAGTAAGCAAGACAACTACGGCGGCGAAATCGTCGCGGTAGTATCTAATAAAGCTGACGCCTATGGATTGACGCGAGCACAGGACGCTGAAATAGCAAGCTCTGTGCTTTCACATAAAGATTTTGATAGTCGAGAAGACTACGACAGTGCGCTGATCAATGAAATTAACCATTATAAGCCAGATTTGATTGTATTAGCCGGCTTTATGCGAATTTTAACGCCAAAATTTGTGCAAAAATTTCAAGGTCGCTTGATCAATATACACCCATCTTTATTGCCTAAATATCAAGGTTTACATACCCATCAACGGGCGATCGATGCCGGTGATACCGAGCATGGCGTCAGCGTCCATTTTGTGACTGAAGAGCTTGATGGTGGGCCAGTCATTCTGCAAGCAAAAGTACCTATCTTTCCAGAAGACAACGCTGAAGAACTTGCGCAACGTATTCATCAACAAGAACATCGTATTTATCCGATGGTGGTCAACTGGTGTTGTGCTAAGCGCGTAACCATGGTTGAAGAATCTGCATTATTCGATGGTGTAATCCTGCCTATTTCAGGGTATGCTAGCGAAGAGTAGCACTTATATTAGAGAATTTACTATGTTGAAATCATTACCTTATATCCCTTTACTTTTGTCTAGTTTAACCTTTGTTGCCATGGCCGCAGATAAAGAAAGTAGCGTAGTGATCCCTGCATTTAATGCACAATATACTATCTTACATAAATCTAAAGCGGTTGGAGAAGCGACACGTCAGTTAAGCTATTTAGACAATGGCTTAGCGCAATACAGTTACCATACAGATATTGAGTGGTTAATTTTCTCAGATACTCGTC
The DNA here is from genome assembly GCA_963977145.1 of uncultured Colwellia sp. Taxonomy (GTDB): domain Bacteria; phylum Pseudomonadota; class Gammaproteobacteria; order Enterobacterales; family Alteromonadaceae; genus Cognaticolwellia. The sequence goes on along the minus strand of CAXBNP010000019.1, from coordinate 48,984 downwards.
AAGAAACCTCAGTGGTTAAGCTCGACGGTTATCATGTTACGCCAACAAGTTATGAATATATACGCGAAGGTACTGGCTCAGATAAACATTATAAATGGCGTTATGATATCAATAAGAATAGCGCTATTGATGAAATAAAAGAGCGAACAAAAACTGTCGACTTCCCAGAAAACATTCAAGACTCTCTCAGTTATCACTTGCAACATCGCCTAAATATGATCACTAACCCCGAGCAAGAACATTTTGTTTATCCCGTGATTAAATCGTCGGGCTCAATTAAAAATTACGTTTATCAATATGACGGTAAAGAAGAACTGATGTTACCTTATGGTTTAGTCAAGACTATAAGACTTAAACGTGAAGTAATTGAGAAAAAACGCGTCACTTACGCATGGTTTGCGCCAGAGCTGAATTATCTTTTGGTAAAACTACATCAAATCAAAGGTGATGTAGAACAATTTGAAGCACAATTAAAATCAGTTACGCCAATAAATACAGCAACTTCTGAAATAAAATAATTTAATTATCATAGCGCCTAAAGCACTATCGAAAAGTGGCTAAGTTAACAGTCACTTTATTTTTATCCTTTTGTTTAATCCTGCTTACTTTGGCAAGTTAATTGCCCTTTGCAAAATAGTAATCCTTCTCCTGTTTGCATCTTCTGCCATTTTTCATCGTCAGTTAATGGTTGAGTAGCGATAACAGTAACGATATCATTTTCAGTGGTTTCTTGAGCAAAATTAACCACCATTTCAGCATCGATTAAACTCGCTTTGCCAAACGGTGCTCTTCGCGTCAACCAATGTAAATTATTACAACAATAAACCAATAAAAAATCACCATCAGTAAGCAATAAATTAAACACACCTAATTTTTTTATTTGCTGACACAGGCCAATAACATATTGAAACAATACCGCTGAATTAGGTTGAACCTCGTCAAATTTATGCAGAAGTTGCTCTAATATCCAACAAAATGCCTGTTCACTATCCGTCTCTCCAATAGGCATGTGGTACTTTGTGGCTAACTTAGCTTTATAATCAGCTAATTGTCCATTGTGCGCGTAAGTCCAATTCTTACCCCACATAGGGCGAACAAAGGGATGAGTGTTAACCAAAGAGACGTTACCAGAGTTTGCCTGGCGTATATGGCATATCACCGTTTCACTTTTTATCGGGTAATTGGTAACGAGCTGAGCAATGGGCGAATGAGCGCTCGGCAATGGATCTTTAAAACTTCGACAGCCCTTACCTTCATAGAAAGTAATGCCCCAACCATCTTTATGCGGTCCAGTATTACCGCCCCGCTGCATTAAACCACTAAAACTAAAACAAATGTCCGTGGGGACATTGGCACTCATGGCCAGTAATTCACACATAAAAAAGAGCCCAATAAAAGTAAAAGTTTGAAAGAGATATACCCTAAATAGAGGTAAAGTTTAAAGCCCTAGTAAGAAAAACAACCTAGATCCATGTTAATGCTTAACCTGAGGTTACTTGCCCTTACGCTAAATTAGTAAATGCTAAGCTTAATCAGAGTAATCTCATGATGTTAATCTAACGCGATGATTAAATAATTTAATTTATCATCAGTTTAAACCTGCAGAGCTATTTTACGTTGTTATGGTTATCAATTCATATATTTTCTATACTTGAAGAAGAACACTGTAATTTAGCAGTATCCAACAATAAATAATTTGAAATTATTAACAAGACGAATTAAGCTTAACCCATACTCTGGTCTGACCTCCAGTAACTTTGACTTCAAATATCAACATTAAGGAAAATATGTGGACTACTTAACTTGGATACTCATTGCTATAGCATTGTGTGGGTTTATGGCGTATTCACGCGCTTCACTCTCAACATTTACCATCGCATTTACCTTGCTGATGATCGTGGGAACTTTTTTCCAGATAATATCTTTCTTCAGTTGGTTGCTTTTTGCCATTATCGCCATACCATTAAATGTTGGAGATATTCGTAAACAATATATCTCTAATCCATTACTGACATTATTCAGAGGCATTATGCCGGAAATGTCAAAAACGGAACAAGAAGCCATTGATGCTGGTACAACCTGGTTTGAAGCGGAATTATTTCGTGGTACACCCGATTGGAAAAAACTACATAACTACCCAAGACCACGATTAAGTGCAGAAGAGCAAGCATTTTTAGACGGACCAGTAGAAGAAGTTTGTCGCATGACCGATGATTGGCAAACGACTCACGAGCTTGCCGATTTATCACCAGAAGTATGGCAATACCTTAAAGATAATAAATTTTTTGCCATGATAATCAAAAAGCAATACGGTGGTCTTGAATTCTGCGCATATGCTCAATCTTGCGTTTTGCAAAAACTTTCTAGCGTTAGTACTGTGTTGTCATCAACCGTTGGTGTCCCTAACTCATTAGGTCCAGGCGAGTTATTGCAACATTACGGCACAAAAGAGCAACAAGATTACTACTTACCACGATTAGTTAAAGGCGATGAAATCCCTTGCTTCGCGTTAACTAGCCCAGAAGCCGGCTCAGATGCTGGCGCTATTCCTGATTACGGTGTTGTTTGTCGTGGTAAGTTTAATGGTGAAGAAATCTTAGGTATGCGATTAACGTGGAATAAACGTTATATCACCTTGGCACCTGTCGCCACAGTATTAGGCCTAGCATTTAAATTGCAAGACCCTGACCATTTAATCGGTGAAGAAGAAGATTTAGGTATTACCTGTGCGTTGATACCAACAGATATCGAAGGTGTTATTACCGGTCGTCGTCATTTTCCTTTAAACGTACCCTTTCAAAATGGCCCAACCCAAGGTGAGGACGTTTTCGTACCGCTAAGTTTCATCATTGGTGGTCCAGAAATGGCAGGACAAGGCTGGCGCATGCTGGTTGAATGTTTATCGGTTGGCAGAGCGATTACCTTACCTTCAAATAGTACCGGTGGCATTAAATCGTTAGCGCTAGCAACCGGTGCTTATAGCCGTATTCGTCGCCAATTTAAAATATCTATTGGTAAAATGGAAGGTGTCGAAGAAGCTTTAGCAAGAATTGGCGGCAATGCCTACTTGATGGATGCCGTTACTACGATGTCGACTGGTGCCATTGATATGGGTGAAAAGCCAAGTGTTATTTCTGCTATTGCTAAATATCACCTGACTGAAAAAATGCGCAGTTGCGTCGCGGACGCTATGGATATTCATGGTGGTAAAGGTATTTGTATGGGCCCGGGCAACTATCTTGCTCGCGCATATCAAGGTGCGCCTGTCGCTATCACTGTTGAAGGTGCAAATATACTGACCCGCAGCATGATTATTTATGGTCAAGGTGCTATTCGTTGTCACCCATATGTACTTGCTGAATTATCAGCGGCGAATAATCAAGATAAAGACCAAGCATTAAATGACTTTGATCATGCACTATTTGGTCACATTGGCTTTGCTGTTAGCAATATTTGTCGCAGTGTTTGGTTTTCCTTCACCGGTAGTTATGCGCTAAGTGCGCCTTACAACGATGAAACTAGACGTTATTACCAATTAATGACCCGTTTTAGTTCAAACTTAGCCATGCTTTCAGACATTGCTATGTTAACCCTAGGTGGCGATTTAAAACGCAGAGAGCGTATTTCAGCACGACTTGGTGATATTTTAAGTTATTTATACTTAGCATCAGCAACGCTTAAACGCTATAACGACGAAGGTCGCCAAAGCGCAGATTTACCATTAGTACAATGGGCACTAGAAGACAGCTTATATAACATTCAACAAGCTATTAGTGAGCTTATTAATAACTTCCCGAATCGGGCTGTTGCGGTCGCATTAAGGCTTATTATTTTGCCTCTCGGCTGTTGGTTGAAGAGACCATCAGACGAAACTGATCATAAAGTTGCTGCCTTGCTGCAATACCACAATGAAACGCGCTCACGCTTAGGTCAAGGTCAATACCTAACGCGTGAGCCTGGCAATGTTTTAGGACAATTAGAGCAAACGTTAGAAGATATCATTGCTTGTGAACCAATTTTTGACAAAATTTGTCGTGAACTTGGTCAGCGCCTACCTTTTTATGATCTTGATCTAGTCGCTGAAAAAGGCCTAGCAGCAAATATTATCAGCGAAGAAGAAGCGGCATTACTTACCGCAACGGAAATTGCCCGCAAAGCTGCCATTAATGTTGATGACTTTGATTCTGATTATTTAAAAGCAGGATAAATACCACACTTTTAAAACGCTATTATAGAGCCCTTTACTGTCAGTGAGAGTAAAGGGCTTTTTTTATAACAATAGATTAATCATAAAGATAAATATCTTTGCTGATACGACAATAATTTTTTTGTTTGTATTGTTTCTAAATTGTAACTAACAAGTTATATTAGCAATATAGCCATCGCGAGCAACATAACTCACGAAATCACGAAAATTAATATCATCACTAACAGTAACCATTGGCGAGTAGAAAGAATAAATGTTATCAATTATTGAGCAAATTCCCGTTAAACGACGCAGCAAAGGTGAAAGGACTAAAAACCTGATTTTAGTCTCAGCAATCGCGATTCTGGCTGAACAAGGCATCAAAGGCACCACTCATCGCGCTATCGCTGCTCATGCTAATATCCAACTCTCGTTAACAACTTATTATTTCAAGGATATTCAAGCGTTAGTGCAACAAGCATTTACATTAAACTACAACCATGCTACTAAAACCATTGAGCAATTATGGCAGCCAATCTTAAGCCTAATCGATCAAAATACTAAAGTCGCATTACAGAAAGTTAGCTTGCGTGTTGCTTTACGAGAGAAATTAAGTGACTTATTGCTGAATTTGATCACATTAAATATTGATAATAATCGCCAGCAACTTATCGTCGAACAGCATTTATTTAATGAGGCGCTAGTTGCACCATCATTGCGTTTAATAGCAGAGCATCATGATGAAGCTCAACTCAAACCTTGCTTAAAATTATGTCAATACTTCAACAAAGACAAAGTTATCGTCAATGCAAAAATATTACACACCATAGTGACACAAATACAATACCAGCAATTACTATCTAACAGCTCAGCATTAAATAATAGTAATATCCGCGTTTTACTGCACCAAACCCTAGCGATTGTATTGGACGTAAAGCCATAACTAAAGTTTTGTACTCAGGTGTAAAATCAGTTAAATTAAGTCATCCGACCATTGAATTTAACTGATTTTCCCTAGGAGTACTTGTGGATTTTAGCGAACAACTGGCGCAACATCAGCATTTTTTTGCCTCAAATAGTACGCGTAATTTAGTTTGGCGTAAGCAACAGCTACAACAAATTAAGCGCTTAGTCATAGAAAATGAACAAGATTTTTTAGCTGCACTTTACGCTGATTTAGGCAAACCAGCGCAGGAAGCATGGATCACTGAAGTATCTTATGTCACTGGCGATGTTGACCATGTTTGTAAGCGCCTCAATCGCTGGGCCAAAAAACGTCCTGTTGCCACACCTATCGTCGCACAACCTGGTCGTTCTTATATTCAACCTGAGCCGCAAGGTACGGTACTTATTATTGGTGCTTGGAATTATCCAATGCAATTGATACTAGCACCGTTAATCGCCGTTATTGCCGCCGGAAATTGCGCCATTGTAAAGCCCTCTGAACTTGCGCCAGCAACATCGCTGCTTTTAGCTAAGCTTATACCTCAATATTTAGATAACGAGGCATTCTCTGTCGTTGAAGGCGCCGTTGCAGAAACAACGGCATTGCTAGCATTACCGTTTGACCATATTATGTACACGGGTAATGGTCAAATCGGTCGTATTGTTATGACCGCAGCAGCAAAAAACTTAACTCCTGTCACCTTAGAGTTAGGCGGAAAAAGTCCTGTTTATGTCGATGAAAGTGCCGATATCAATATTAGCGCACAAAGAATAGCTTGGGGCAAGTGGATGAATGCTGGACAAACTTGCATTGCCCCTGATTACATTATCACCTCAAAAGTTATGATCGCGCCATTAGTTGCTGCACTGAAAAAGCAAATCACTAAGATGTTTGGTGAAGACCCAAAACAAAGCAAAAGTTACGGACGTATTGTCAATGAACGCCATGCAGAGCGAATTAGCCAGTATTTAACTGGCCTTGAGGTTGAAGTGGGTGGTGAATGCGATATTGATAAACGCTATATTGCACCGACCATAGTGGTTAACCCACCACTTGATTGTGCCTTAATGACTGATGAAATTTTTGGCGCTATTCTCCCAATCATTGCGATTGAAGACTTCGACAGTGCAAAAGCATTTGTTAAAGCGCGTGATAAGCCACTTTCGGCCTATATATTCAGCCGAGATAAAGCACAATGTCAGGCTTGGGTGAACGAAATTAGCTCCGGTAGTCAATGTATTAATGATGTCATTATGTTTAATGCCGTACCCGAGTTACCTTTTGGCGGCACAGGACCTAGTGGTATAGGGCAATATAGTGGCCAAGCTGGCTTTGACAACTTTAGCCATTTAAAATCTGTCCTTGTTCGGCCATTTATTAAAGACTTACCGGTAAGGTTTGCGCCATACACTAAAATGAAATTTAAATTTCTTCGCTGGATCCGCTGATCCAAAAAAATGTCCTAATTTTTAAAGGTTAAGTTATGAAGTATGCTCGACTAGGCAGTAGTTCATTAGAAGTATCGCGCATTTGTTTAGGTAGCATGACTTGGGGTGTCCAAAACAATCAAGCTGACGCAGATGCCCAGCTTAACTATGCTCAAATGCAAGGTATTAACTTTATAGATACCGCGGAAATGTATGCCGTGCCCCCTACCGCAGAAACCTACGGTAAAACCGAAGCAATAATTGGCCATTGGTTGCAAGCCAAGCCATCGCGTCGAAAAGATATTGTTTTAGCGTCAAAAATTGCCGGTCCTGGCTTTTCCTACATTCGTGATGGCAGTAACATCACGGGGGCCAATGTTATAGCCGCAGTTGAAACCTCGTTAAAGCGCTTAAAAACCGATTATATCGACCTTTATCAGTTACATTGGCCTAATCGTCAATCGCCACACTTTGGTAATCATTGGCCTAATAGCAGTAACTATACACAGGTCAATGCGGCTCAGCAAAATGAAGAAATGCTAGACATCTTACAAGGTTTAGACCGTTGCGTTAAAGCGGGCAAAATTCGCTATTGCGGACTATCAGACGATACGCCTTGGGGGATTAATCAATATTTACGTTTAAGCGCTGAGCATAACTTACCGCGCATGGTATCAATACAAAATGAATTTAGCTTATTGCACACCAAAGATTGGCCATATTTAATTGAAAATTGTGTCCATGAAGATATTGCCTACTTGCCTTGGTCACCATTAGCGACAGGACTACTTACTGGTAAGTACCTCAACGGGCAACGGCCAAAAGGCAGTCGCTTCACGTTAATGCAACGCCATGGGCTTTTTAGAGATACCACTCATGCTAACGCTGCGGTTAAGGCTTATGTCGACATTGCAAAAAAGCATAATATGTCGCCTGCAAAATTGGCGTTAGCTTGGTGTGAGCAAGTAAACGGCGTTACTTCAACCATTATTGGCGCAACGACCATGGCACAATTACAAGAAAACATCGATGCGTTTAATCAGCCGCTCAGCACTGATGTACTTGAAGATATTAATCATGCACTACGTCAGTTTCCATCGCCGTTTTAGCGATTAATGGCATATAAATAAAAACCTATAGCTGCACGACTACTTATTTTTGCAGCTATATTTACTTTGCATTTCTTGCACTGACAAAGTGGCTATCTCTTTTAAAACGTTAAGATCAATATCCGCCAACTTATTTATATACAAACATGACTTACCCACTTTATGTTTACCCAGTTGCGCTAATTGCTGCTGATAATTTGCAAAGCCCGGCATAATATAAATTGCAATATTTTGCTTACGTGGTGAAAAAGCAATCACAGAGGCATCGCCCTCGCGGCCAGAATCATATTTATAATGATATTGACCAAAGCCTATAATACTGCCCTGTAAACTTGGCTTATAACCAGAAGCATCGGTTAATAAAGCTAACAAAACTCGGCTATCTGCTTGCTTTAGTTTACTTTCAATCGCATTAATAAATGCCATAATTTCAGCCATAATACTTTCCTCTAAAACTTAGCAATAGCACGCTTAATCGCTTTAATTTCATTACGGCATTGCTGCTTTTCTTTTTCGCTGCCTTGCGCACAGACTGTTAAGTTATGTTCGATACTTGGCAACGGAACCACGCAGCCCATAATGTACGCAAGCGGGTAATAACGTTATGATGATCAAAGTGCATCTTATTAGGATATATTTATTCATCAATAATTAGCGCCTTTAATGTAAGTCCTGTTGTACTTAAGTTTGAATATATCTGATCTAAGCTATATATCTAATCACAAAGTGAAAAATTAATCATAGCTAATCTTTTCAAAAGTCTACTAGGAAGGTGTGGCATTTATGTTAATTTTTTATCCTGATTTAAAAATAGCGTATTGACAAGGAAAATGAAAAAACATGTCCTTATAATGTGTACATTGCACTTTTTTATTCAGGTGAAAATATCACCTGAATAATATTTAAAGCCAACTTAATACACGTACACCATGCTTGCAGTTGGAAATGGGCCACCGGCCATTGCTGGAGTACAAGCACCATCTAGCCAAAACGCTATTTTACGGTTATTGGCGTGCGCTAACATTACTGAAGCATATAGTTCAGCAAAATCATCACGCACCGCTGATATAGCCACAGCTGCGGATTCATTGGTTCCGTTACAGTTGGCATTATCAATAAATTTTATGCCACTTGGCGCATAGATAACTATTCTTCCAGCATCTATTTTATAATAATAAATATCCTGTTTACCCGAATTATTGCCGGCATAAGACATGCCAACAAAGCCCAAAGAAATCATTAATGCGGTTATAACTATTTTTGTTTTCTTTATCATTTTAAATTTTCCAAGTGATTTAATATTAATTTTTTACCAACATCATAAATTTTACAATGCTATATATTTATCTTGGTGCAACTTCTTTAAAGCCAGAGTCATCCGCACCACGCCAAAGCCTTAATGGTCCTAGGTGTTTAATCATATATCTATCGCTTTGTGCAATAACCTCCGCAGAATTAACGCGTTCATGACGATACACGCCATGGCGAATTTCTGGTGAAGCAATAGCTAATAAATAATTAGTTGGATAACTGTACATGGTAGCACCATTAAAATCCCACTCAGGTGCATCAGCAACCGCATAATTAGCGACTACACTCGGATTGTGTTCATAAATCCAGATACGAAATCGACCATTACTACCTTGTGAATATTTCATTTGTACGACAAAGTCATACCATTTATTTTTTTCAATGGGAAAATTTGTGAGGTGTGAGTGCCCCTGAGGTACTTGCCAATCCATAGGTGCCCCCTGTCTAGCGTTAAATTGGTAATACAACTCTTCATTTACCGGTGTGGTAGTAATGCCAACAGCTGGACCACCTTTATTTAAGTCGGCATCAACAATCGCCTCTATTTCAGTATTAGTGAAACCCGCCTCAGCAAGGATTTGCTCATTGGGTTGATTTCTAAATTGAAATACTGTCGTAATTTTTTTCATATCCAAATGGCTATAAAGCTCAGACCAACCTAACCATAAAGTGTCACCTTCTTTAATCTTCATGTCCTGCAAAGTACTGCGAATATGTATTTCTGCACGGGTCATACCAAGCGTTGAGGCGTCTGTTTGTCCAAAGTCTGTATATAAACGTACATTTTTACTATTTGGCTCACGTGGTAAGATTGTTGTGTCACCAAACTCAACTTCAATACCGTAGTGTTCACCATTGGGGCCAGTAAAATTGCCATCTGTTTCAATGTAGGGTTTTACTAAAGGAACAGGCATACCTTTAGTGCCAGGGTAACGATCACTTACCCCCCAATTTTCTATTACCGGTCTATTCCAATTCTTATTTAAGTTGTCAACGTCATTACTTACAACCCCTGTCCACATATATTCACGCTTGTTATTCTTGGCTTCACGTGCCTTTGACATCAAAAGGTAACTTTCGATAGCGGTAATATCAACGGCCAATACAACAGTATGAGAAGACAAAAAGATTAATGCCGTGCTAAATAACAGGGTTTTATATTTCATTATAGCGCTCGTTTTTGTAGTAATAACATAAATACACCAAGCGATATTAGTTTATTTATATTAACTAAGTCATTATTATTATTTTTATAAATAACTTAATTTTCATAAAGTTAAGTTGCGGTGATGTTAAGTTTAATACCAGTAAAAGTCAACATTAGGTAGTTTTGTATAAAATATTGCCAATAAAAAAGGCCGTATTGTAAATAAAATACGGCCTTTAATGTCTATGCACTTAGCAAAGCTAACTTATTACAAGAAAGATAATAACTCTTCATCTAACTGCATTAAAGTTTTAGGATCTGCCATCATGGTTACGGCTAATGACTTAGTACGAGGCAACAAGCGTTCAAAGTAAAACTCAGCGGTTTTAATTTTTGCACGGTAGAAGTCTCTATTTTCAACATCTGTGGCTAACTTCTCATAAGCAGCTTGTGCCATTTGCGCCCAAAAATAAGCCATGACGATATAGCCTGAGTACATTAAGAAGTCGACTGAAGCTGAACCAACAACATCACGATCTTTTTTCGCTTTAAGTCCTAAACGAATAGTGTATTGCTGCCATTTAGCGACTGTTGTACTTAACGGCCAGATAAACTTATTCATTTGACGTTTATGAGGATTGCTCGAGATCATACTCTGATCTCTACAGAAAATAAGCACTTCTTTTGCAAAAGCATTTAATGATTTACCACGCGTCATCAGCACTTTACGTCCTAATAAATCAAGTGCTTGAATACCTGTTGTACCTTCATAAAGTGTAGATATACGGGTATCACGAACAATTTGCTCCATGCCCCACTCTTTTATGAAGCCATGACCACCAAAGATTTGTAAACCATGATTAGCACTTTCCTGTCCTAATTCAGTTAAAAATGCTTTTAAAATAGGTGTAATGAAGCCTAAACGATTATCCGCTTTTTTACGTTCTTCTTCGCTTTTAGCATTTTCAATTTCATCAACCAACTTCGCCGTGTAATAGATCATCGCACGACCACCTTCACTGATGGCTTTTTGGGTCATAAGCATTTTACGTACATCAGGATGACAAATAATAGGATCGGCGACTTTCTCAGGATGTTTAGTACCTGATAACGAACGCATAGATAAACGCTCTTTCGCGTAAATCAATGAGTTTTGATAAGCTAATTCTGCAGCACAAACACCTTGTAGCGCAGTACCGACACGTGCGGTATTCATAAAGGTGAACATGCATTCTAAGCCTTTATTTTCAGGTCCAAGCAAAACACCTTTCGCACTATCAAAATTAAGTACCGCCGTTGAAGAACCTTTAATACCCATTTTGTGCTCGATAGAGCCACAAGAGACATTATTAAACTCGCCAATGGTGCCTTGTTCATCAGTTTGCATTTTAGGGACGATAAAGAGTGAAATCCCTTTGGTACCTGCTGGCGCGCCAGGTAATCTTGCTAGCACAATATGAATAATGTTTTCGGTTAAGTCGTGCTCACCAGCAGAAATAAAGATTTTAGTCCCCGTAAGACTGTAAGTGCCATCATCGTTCAGTTCTGCTTTTGTTTTAACCTGACCTAAATCTGTACCACATTGTGGCTCAGTTAAACACATAGTGCCGGTCCACGACCCTTCAATAAGGCGGGTGAGGTATAGCTCTTTCTGCTCGTCAGTGCCATGGGTATGAATGGTATTCATTGCGCCATGGCTTAATCCTGGATACATAGCCCAAGACCAGTTAGCTGTGCCCATCATTTCAGACATTACCATACCAAGAGAGGCTGGTAAGCCTTGACCACCGTGCTTAACTGGATGTGACAAGCTTGGCCAGCCACCTTCAACAAACTTTTGATAAGCTTCTTTAAAGCCTTTCGGTGTTGTTACCACGCCATTATCAAAAGTACAGCCTTCTTCATCACCGCTTTGGTTAAGTGGTAGCAGTTCATTTTCACTAAATTTTGCACACTCTTCCATGATGGCATCAACCAAATCGGGTGTCGCTTCTTCAAATTCAGGATGCTTTTGGTAGTGACCGTAATAATTAAATACATCTTCAAACAAAAACTTGATGTCTGCTATCGGGGCTTTATAACTTAGCATGGTTAACTCCTAACACTTTTAATAATAATTTTTTTGCATTGCTGCATAAGTACCATCGAGTATACACAGATCCACCCACTGGTCCAACCACTAATTGAATCTTCAATAACATTTAATGGAAAAGTCGAACATAACAAATTTAAAACAAAGAGTTACAAAAACATTTACGGCTAAAAATAGTCGTTCTACAAGCCGTTTCATTATCAATATATCAATAAGACTAGCTCATAAAACCATGTATATAGTGAAAACCTAATGAAATAACCAAGAGAATACCAAGAAAATATGATTAGCTAGCCTTGACTCAACTAAAAAACGGCTGAGTTAACCGCTGATTTAAAAACAGCAGGAATTGAAATCAAATCGCTAGAGCAATGTCCACACTTGCTTTAAGCCGATAATATGCACTGTCGCTATTAGCAAACAAATACTTGAACTCCACAGCCAAAACTCAGGTGTTCGACCCAGCGGATTATTAATGAAGAAAAAACCCGCCAGCGCTCTAAGTAGATAAATAACTGAAATAATGACCAATATAATACGAACAAAAGGTAATTGAATGATTAACCCAGCAGCCGAAAAGGCATAAAGTGACCAAACAACCAATACTAAGGTAATAGCCGACGTTATTATCGTGGGTTGCATGCTACCACGTTCTGCCATTATTGCCATTTGCTCTCCGGCGCCAAAAAATCGATACCAAGGGCCACCAAAATATATACAGCCTAAATGTAAAATAGCGGCCATGGCACTCAATGAACCTGCAGTGATGAGCATGACATTCACGTGTTAAGTATCCTTTTGTATTTACGGTTTCTTATAATAAGAGTTAGTTATTGCGGTTTTCATCAGTATTAAATTAAGCTGATGACTTAGTGTAGCTTGGGTAATTGCTCAAAAAATTTTGGTAAATCAATCACAACAAAACAAAACATTTGCAGCAACTTGCTAATCTTCTATAAGCCAATCTAGATAACATTGCATAAACATTTGCCAGAAGTGCTTACAGCCAGAAGTTGTGATCAATTGCTCTTGCAACAGTTGTAATATACCTTGATCAATGACACTAGTTTCGTCTGGAACAAATTGTGCTTGGCTTTGTTGTCCATGGTTAAGCAATAATTCCATACAGGCGATATAAGCTGTTAAGCTTATTGCTACTTGTTCTATTTCCCAGCCCTTGTCAGCTAAAAAGCCAGTAAAAACGGGTAAATCAGAGTGATTATTGTCGATAAAATACGGGTCACCTAATTCAGTATCTCGGGCAATAACCTGCCATGATGCTTGCCAAGTGCCATTTTCCTCTGTCGCGCTATCATCACTCGCGACTACTTGACCTAGCTCACTTATGCCAAAACCTAATTGTGCCTTATTCAACTCATCTACCGACAGCACGTTTTTAAAGCCTTGAGGACCAAAGAACACCTCGGTATTAGTTAAAGTATTTAACATACTTATTAGTTTTACTTCTGTCATATCTACCTAATAAATTTATAAAGTTTTTTGAAAAATAATGAAAAAATCTAATCACGATGCACTATAACGTTGTTTTATATTATTTAACGCTTGATTTATTCATTAACCACTCAGCCGATGGCCAACAATAAATAAATTCTTTCGCTTGATTATTACATGGAGTATGCCAATAAGCGTTAGCAACATTAGTCGCCCCTAATGACGAATAAAAGCCCATGGCGCTAGTATTACAAGCCAATACTTCTAAATACAGTGGCTGCTTAGCATCGTGCTGGTTTGCCCACTTTGCTGCGCTGTGAAGTAATAACGTACCAAAACCAAAACCTTTATAATTGGCTTTGACATGTAAGTTATCAATAATAGTGCCGTATGTTTTATGGTTAGCGAGCAAAACACAAATAAAGCCAACAAACTCATGGTTAACTTCAGCGACAAAAACACCTTGCTTGGCACTTGGATAGTTTAGTCGTGTTGTCCACAGTGCTATACGTTCAGTTAATACCTTGTTTTCTAGGTAATCAGCTGATAACACTTGGGCATAATTTTCTTGCCAACTTTTCGCGTGTAAACTTGCTATATTATCAAGATCAACACGGGTCGCTAGCCTTATATTAACATCCGCCTTTGAAACCATAATACGCTCCGATAACTATTATTAAGCAATTTTATTGCTATACCATTGGCTAAATTAAGACCGGCGACTTTTCAATATCTACACTAAACGCGATAGCTATAATCTTACAGTTATCGTTTATCCATGCGGCCCGCTAGCCTTTGTAGCCAAAACACCAGCGTAATAAATTATTCTACGTATATCTCAGTTAATAGCGGTTGAAGTTTTTGCACTTGTTTCAACTCCTCTGCAGATAAGGGACCATATAATCTAGGATACGACCAACCATAGCCCCAGCGAAACTGAGTAGGTAGATACGGTGTCCCGCCAACGCGAACACCCGCTAACATTAATATTGCAATTTCAGCTTGACCAACGTCAGTAACGCATGTTTTTAACGCTTGATCAGACACTAACCTTTGCTGATAGCTCCCCCCCTGCCAGTATTCATAGTCATGTTGAATACAGCAAGTTAACCAAAGCTCTCTTTGTTCAAACGTGCCATCAGGAAACGCACTACAACCGTCACTTTTAAAGGCTTTTAATGTATCAGCATGAGATGAGTTGACCGTAAAAAGCAAACCGGTGCCGCTGACGGCTAAGGCTAAGGCTAAATAAATAATGCGCTTCATCTAAGCTTTGCTGCACACATGTTTAAAATCATGATCAATCACCTTGGTTTATTCACCTGCTATTTAGGCAGCTAAATTTAGTCTATTTGCTATTCAACAACTTTTTTAAGAGGCTGCATGAAGTCTCTGAGAGCATTTCCTTTAACACTCTGTTTTAATAGCCTATGTTATATGCCATACCTTGACATTTTGTATAACGATGACAGCCGGCGCTATTATTATTTACTAAGCAGGAATCAAGTACTAGGGCATTGCCGGCCATTTTTTGGGTTTTAATTTTTAATGATGATATCAATGCATCTTGGTTAAGCTTGCGATCTCTAGCGTTTAATTGACAGTGTTCAGCCTCAACATAGCCAAGCTGAATTGCGCCTAATTTCCAAACTTCGTTGTTGGTATATCTTTTAACCGCACTTTTGCGAACATTATTTTCTATTTTTTCACCCAGATAAATGTCTGCATTAGAATTTAGCCTTAGCGAAGAACAGCCACCAAAAGCCAACAAAGCGATTATAAAAACTAACTTCATGTAACGTCCCTATTATATTAATCAGACAAATTTATTAAGCTATTTGCTGTAACATTAAAATTGGTAACCTACTTGCAAAAACCCACCAAAATTATCAGCATAATCAGCATTGGTAACATGAGCAGATAAGCCGAAATTAAAGCCTGAACGATCAATACCATTGATAAAATATGTATAACTTACACCGGCACCATAAATATCACTTTCATGCCGAAAATATTTAGTACCTTCAGTCGTTGAAGTATTACTGGTATATCGCTCATTATCAACCAAGCTGACATAAACCCCAACGCCATGCTTATTAGACTTAGCGCCAAATAAGTCTGTCATGATCCAACCGGCACCAAAGCCACAAGTTGAACCACTAAAGCTGCTATATTTTACGCAACCCGCAGAAATATATTTCATATCAGTTTTTGATACTAATGCGAAATTGGTACCTAAACCACTGTACATGGCACCAACACCTAAACCAACAGCGTATGAGTTATTGTCAACATTGCTGTCGGCCAAACAGCTAAGAGAAAGAGTAGATAAAATTAATGCTAATTTTTTCAAAATATATCCTATTAAAAATACGGGTTTAAAATGATTTGTTATCGTGGGTGATAAGCCAAAAATACTCAGGAATTGTTGGTTAAACATCCTAAAATTAAAGCTTACGAATTAATTTCAATCTTAGGATTTGACGTTACCTTGTCTTTTAACATTAAAACAATAAGATAAACCAGATTGAGCGGAGGAGTAATACATAACACAATACCAATTAATGTCGCTAATTTTGGGCTAGAGGTTTTACGTTTGCCTAAATAATAACTTAAACCGCCAACAATAAACATTGAGTAAACTATTAATTCACCGACAAGAGTCATGTTGATATTCAAGGCAATTCTCCTTTTGCATTAACGTCCATTGAAAGGGACTTTTATTACTAAATAAAATGTTTAACCGCAAGAATAGTTAATGCTCATTAAACAGCAGTTTAAATATTATTTGTCGTACGTTGAGCTACTTTTCAATAGTGTAATTAAACACTCTAGAGCGATAAGTAGGCCAACAAGGTAGACAAAAATTAGTTTAACGGTATTTAATCACTGTAATGTTTCAATCGACACTCAGCAATTTAGTCGCTAGTCTATATTTAAAAAACAATAAAATCAAAAGATTAACATTTTCATGTCATAAGTTTCAGCGGGTATTTATTTCGTAGTTCTGTTATGGAGCTTGTATCCGCATTATCGCTTTAGGTATTTCACCATACCTGATAACTAGATTACGAAGATTAGAATAATTTAAAACGTCAAATTGAAGCGTCATAACGCTCTGCAGACTGAAGATATAATATAGTCACGAAAAAACTGAATTTTTACTAGTATTACAAGTGTCACAGCCGAGGTTTAAATACCTGCGCTGGAAATTATACCGCAATACAGCCTAACGTTAAGATTAAGCATTATGTTTGATTAAAGCTCAAATAAAAGCTATTCGGGTGCAATGATCACACATAGCCCTATACTTTACTGATCAAAGATAGAGTCGTTGGCTCACCAATAAAGTAATACCTGTGTGGCTAATTTACTATAAGAGCAGTATTAAAATTTGCAAGGCGAGCTGTTTTGTCTGGGCTAATGGCCGTTACGCTATAGGATAAAGTATTTACTTAGCATGACTAATCATATCGATAGCGATATCAGTCAAGTCAGTAACTTCTCCAATACCAATAGTGTTTGCTAATTGTGATTCAAGGTCATGAGCCAGATCTTTATTCAAACTCTTTAAATAATTTATTTCATCGCGAAAATACATATTTCGAGCTTTATTACTTTGTTTCAATTCAACCTTTAAAATGGCTGGCTGGCCAAGATTCACCACTTTATTGGTATAGGTTTTTAACTGAGCAGATTTCTTCAAAACCGATAAATCACGATACCAAAAGGAGTAGTCTTCATTTTCAGTTTCCCCTTTTGGTAACACCAATATATAAAAGGCACGAGCAGGTAAATTTTGGTATGCCAGAGCAGCGATGATTGATAAGCATGAATCTCTAAATTTTTTATGACTCAACAAATTAAGGATAATTTCTTCGCTGTTATCATTTTTGTAAACAAGGTGTTTGAATGCTGAATTACCACTAAAACTCGCGGCATTAATGTACTGTTGGTGTTTAGTTGCTTTCAAATAGAATGGAATAGTGAAATGATTATGGGCATAGATATTCCTCATCACTTTCTGCAAACCATAAATTCGGCTACCGCGTATACCACAAGCTTCTATAGTGTCAACATGCTGATAAAGATACTTTCGTATTGCCCTACATGCTAAATGTTGACTTTCAATTGAGTTCATCAATAAACGAACGGCGCCATCACTGTCATAACCTAAGACTAAATATTTCTGTTTTTTCAGCACACGTTCCTGTTCAATAAAAGGTATGGTCAATTCTATTTCAATTTCTTCACCGGCTTTGAACTTAACGTCGGTGGCAAGTTTTACTAATAAGCCTTCAATAGAAACGTTCTTAGTTTTTCCGGGGATATGAGTAACGACATTATTACTACGAGTTATCGCCATTGAAAACGATAGTACGAAGCGATCTTCATTTCTCGCATCATCATTTTCAGCGGTGACAATTTCAGTTTTAGCGAGTTCTGCAACATCACTAAGTTGATATCGTTCAGGTAATGGCTGCTCTAATTCAATAATGTCACTGCTAATTGGCTGATATATAATTTCATACAAACTAGTTATATCGGATACCGTGATCATGTGGTCACAATCACGAATCATATCTAATGCAGGTTTTGGCGGAGCCCTATTTAATACCGCCATTTTAGGATGAACATGACAAGGCAACGCTGATGGCACATAGGCATCTTCTTCGGCATTAATAAACGATGATGATATTTTAATGACTCTAAATAAACCATTTTTAAAATACTGATTAAAAACCTTTTTAACACTGCTATCGTTAATAAATTCGTCATACCACATCAGAGCGTAAGTTAAAGATCCCTTATAACGAGATTTCAGTAGTAGTGCATACCTGTCAACATTGCTTCGTTCGTTCAAAGCATGCTTAATGTCTTTATGTCCAAGCAACACCGGTAAGTGAAAGTTTTGTTGTTCATCACTAAAAAAGTGCCATAACTCGTCATTACCTGAAGTTTTCATCGCAATTTTCGCATGCCAGCCATCATTATTTTTATAACAAAGCAGCGGGATATCATGAGTTTTATTTAAATATAATTGCTCATAACTTTTCGAGGTAACCGAGTCAAACAATGGTTTAACAAAAAGTTCTGTTGGGCCTACAATAGCAAGTTTCTTTTGCTTTAAATAATGCCAAAACAAATAACGCATTTGTTTATCTGTTAATGGGCTTGAAAACTTAAGTAGGTATTTAAAGCCCTGATTTTCAGTTGATTTTTGACTATCTATGATTTCAAAACCAAGCTCAAGCTCTTCAGTAAAGTCTATTTCTATATGGTGATCATATAACCATAAATACACTTTATTGGCTTTTATATCTGCGATTTCATTGGCCGTTTGAATAACCACTTTAAGGTTATTAATTTTTTCAATACTAGCAGTCATACCGACTTCTTTTTTGCCCTGTGCCGTCATGCCCATAATAGGATTGACAAATACTTTGCAAGCAGAACTTAGTGTCTTCATTTCATGAATGATGCGATTTTTATTCACTAATGGTTTAGGTTCAGTTTTATCTATTTTAAAGGCGGAAAATTCATTTTCACTTTTACTTTTACTTTTACTAGCGATATCAGTATCGCTTTCACTGACACTTTTATCTTTATGTGCGGATCTCTCTTGAGCATCTTCGTAAACTTCATGATAAATCGCAATGGTGTATAGGTTTTGGTATTCTACGAGTTTCTTGTTAAATAACGCTTTACCAGCTAAATCAAGATAATGAGTGATTTTATTGTGTTTTACTATTTCACAATCCGTAAATAGTAAACGTAAGTCAATTGACTTAGTTGCCTGTTGAGCGAGCTTTTTGATTTCATTTTTTACAGCAAGGTGTTGGCCAGAGCCTTCGTCAGGTAGGAGTTTTTGAACCAGGTATTCTAATCTTTCGTTGCTGGCATAGGGAACCAAACTTAATATTTGTTTTTCAAACCTTTGCAAGTGAGGGCTTATTACACTGCTCATTAATAGTTATACCTCATATTTTAATGCTTATACATATAACGGCATGTAATGGTAACTCTTTAACATTATTAGTTTGATCTTAATCCATATTAGTAGATAAAGGCTAAATAAACCAACTTATTATCCAAGTCCCGACTTGCAACATAGCTGCTGAAAAGTATTTTCAAATAAAGACTGAAATTAATCTTTTATTATTTGCAATCAATACACTAGGCTATTACAGACAGCTAGTCGCTATATAACTAGAAAATCATGACCTAATGCCTGCAACAATATAACCCTAACCAAGGTAATTTATCCTATGTTATTGGCTTATATACTTTTTATACCCACTATAAAGCTACTTTCATTTTATAATATAATACCTCTGCCTTATAAAAGCGTTCGCTACATACACGCATACCAAAGCGATTATAAAACGCTACAGCTGACGCTCTTGCGTCACACCAAAACCATATTATTTGGCTAGCTTTTAACGATTGAAGAATATGTGCTAACATTTTAGAGCCTATACCTTGATTTTGGTATCTAGCATCAGTAGCAAACTTACGTAAACGAGCTTTGTCTGAAGTTAAATAAACAGAAGCAACACAAACAAGCGTCCCTTCAATAAACGCACCAAAATGTAAGCCATCATCATCGCCATCGACATAGCAAAATTCAGGGGATTTATTTGGCCATAAGACACTTTGACGAAGCGGGATAGTTTGCTGCCATGAGATGGTGCTAATTTCCATTTATTCTGAGCCCTTTAAAGACTAATCGCGGGCTTGTAGAATAAATTGCTTATTCTGATTTAGCCCATAAAAAAGTGATAAATGTATGACCTATATCAAGTTAATGGTCTTCGGTATGATAAAAGCATACAAAATGTTAGTCGTTTACTGAATTAGTTGATCTTCACTTCAATGCCCCTAGTAACGGACTCAGTATTGTTGGCTAAAATAGAGCAAAGCGATCAGATTGCTACATTGAGTCCTAAATGTTTATATACCAAACGATTTTAAACATTAAGCGTCTGCTAACTCATTAAACTCTTGTTTTTTTGCTTCGAACCAGTTTTGCATTGCTTGAGTCTGTTGCATAAGTGCACTCATTTCAGCCATTGCTTGAAGGTGTTTTGCATCTTTTTTTTGAGACATTTTCATTCCATGTACTTTACTTATTTCAGCTATCTCATCAAAAAAGTTAGCCAGGAACTTCATATCACCTGCGCCACCTAATTGCTGACAAGTCATAGTTTTCATAATTATCTTCGTAGATTGGATTTAAACACCTAATGATCTTTCCCGCACCACACAAAATAAAGCAATTAAAAACCTAAATACTATTCATTTGCCCATAGCGTACTGAGGAAACTCTTTTCGGTCAATAATCAAAATTTTTATCTTATGAATAGCTTTAGCTAAGATATATAAGCTTTTCAATTTAAATACGGTGACGCATTGAGCGCTTGAAATGCCTTATACTTGCTGAAAAAGGAGGTTGACATAAAACCCCCTTTTATTTGTCAGAATACACAGCCATGGTGTTCAACTAAAGCATTAGCAGTTATTTTTATTGAGTATGCGACTAAGAGGACGATACAATAGTTTACGGAAAACTAAAAATACCAGTATACTATTGAAAAATAATGGATTTAAACTCCGTAAGTAGCAGAATATTACTGAGACGTCTCAGTAATATTCTGCTAAGTATAAATCACACCACAATGGCGCTGTTCAATAACGCCATGATTTTTTCGTCATCGTAGGTTAAAAATTGCTTTAAAATCTGTTGGCTATGTTCACCGATATTTGGCGCAGCGTGTTTATATTGTAATGGCGTATCAGATAAATTAATTGGCGATGCCACTGTGTTGATCAGCGTACCATCTTTATCTGGCAAGCGCTTAACCATTTTACGGTATTGAATTTGTGGGTGGTTAAATACTTGCTCTAAGTTATTTACTGGTCCACAAGGAACCGCAATAGCTTCTAATGTCGTTACCCAGTAGTCAGTGCTTTGCTTGGCGAGAATCAACGCTAAAATAGGTATCAGCTTGCAACGGTTTTCAACGCGTTTTTGATTGCTTTTAAACATCGCATTGTTTGCTAGCTCTGGACATTGGGCGGCCTGACAAAATTTTTCAAACTGCTTATCATTACCGATCGCTAAAATTAAACTGCCGTCATTAGTCGCGAAGGTTTGATATGGCACAATATTGGGGTGACCATTACCCAAACGCTGTGGACTTTCTCCGGTCGCTAGATAGTTCATGCCTTGATTAGCTAATGTTGCAACTTGCACATCGAGTAAGGCAATATCAATATGCTGGCCTTTGCCGGTATGAGCTTTAGCTAATAATGCCGCAAGAATGGCATTGGCACTATAAAGACCGGTCATTACATCAACGACAGCAACACCGACTTTCATCGGCTCGCCATCACTAGCCCCGGTTAAACTCATTAAACCGCCCTCGCCTTGGATCATGGCGTCGTAGCCAGCTTTATGGGCATATGGGCCATGCTGGCCAAAGCCGGTGATTGAGCAATAAACCAATTTTGGATTGAGGCTTTTTACTTGTTGATAGCTCAAACCATATTTTTCAAGCCCCCCCACTTTATAGTTTTCGATTAACACGTCGGCTTTAACGATCATATCTTTGATCACTTGTTGGCCTTGGGGCTGGGTTATATCAATTGCTATGGATTTTTTATTGCGGTTGGCGCTATGGTAATAAGCCGCTTGCGCCGGTTCTTCATTTTGCGCTGTTTTAATGAACGGAGGTCCCCAATGACGTGTATCATCGCCTTTTCCCGGTCGTTCAATTTTAAAAACTTCAGCGCCCATATCTGCCAGCATTTGTGATGCCCAAGGTCCGGCTAAGATTCGACTTAAATCAACTACTTTAATACCCTTTAGCGCTTGTGACATATACAAAATCCTTCGATGTAGACTATATATTACAGATCACGCGAATAAAAAGCTGTGATGTAAACTAGGGATTTATGATAATTTATCGTTAACAGATAAAACAGCTTTAAAAGCAGTATTTATCGACTATTAGCAACAATGCTTTGTTTTAAATAAAATAACGACATTAGTACTCGGTCGACGACTTTATCTTGACTTATAAGTGATGGATAATTGCTAGATAAGTGATGTAGCTATAGCTTGCCAAGTTAAGAAGGGATAGGAGAATATTTTGCGTAATATTAAAGACCAAAGGTTAATTAAATCCGGCTCATATATCGATGGCAATTGGCACAACAGCGATACATGTTTTAGTGTTTCAAACCCAGCAACAGGTGAAGTCATTGCACAAGTCAGTGATGCAGGTTCTCAAGAAGCAATACTGGCTGTACAAGCGGCTAAAAAAGCGTTTAAAGCCTGGTCTACCAAACCGGCGCACGAGCGAGCAAAACTCCTAGGTAACTGGTTTAACTTGATGATGGAACATCAGCATGACTTAGCCCGTATACTCACTCTTGAACAAGGCAAACCGCTAACCGAAGCTAAGGGCGAAATTGCCTATGGTGCCAGTTTTATTGAATGGTTTGCTGAAGAAGGTAAGCGTATTTATGGCGATACCATACCGAGTTTGTCTTCGAATCAAAAAATCATCGTTATCAAACAAGCAGTTGGCGTTGTGGCCGCGATTACACCATGGAACTTTCCAAATGCGATGATCGCACGAAAAGCAGCAGCGGCGCTAGCTGCCGGCTGCACCTTTGTTGCTCGCCCGGCAGCACAAACACCATTGTCAGCACTGGCAATGGCTGAATTAGCCGATCGCGCGGGTATTCCTGCTGGAGTTTTTAACGTTATTGCAGGTGAAAACGCTAGCGAGATTGGTCAAGTGTTCACTACCCATCCTGATGTGGCAAAATTCACCTTTACCGGTTCAACTGCCGTTGGGAAAACTTTAATTAAGCAGTGTGCTTCAAGCGTTAAAAAAGTGTCGATGGAATTGGGTGGTAATGCCCCTTTTATTGTATTTAATGATGCCGATATCGAAGCGGCGGTGCAAGGCGCAATAAGCTCTAAATATAGAAATGCTGGCCAAACCTGTGTTTGTACCAACCGTATTTTTGTCCAAAAAGAACTACTAACAACTTTTACTGAAAAATTTGCCACTGCGGTTAATAACTTACGAGTCGGTAATGGTATTAATGACAACACCGACATTGGACCAATGATTTCAAGCGCGGCTGTCGACAATGTCGCCAAGCTGGTCAATGAATCAATTAGCCAAGGTGCAGTATTAAACACCGGAGGAAAGCGCCATCAAGCTGGCAGTCACTTTTTTCAGCCCACCATATTGACCAATGTTACTCATGATATGGCCATCGCTCATAATGAAATATTTGGTCCAGTATCACCGATTATCGCCTTTGAAAATGAAGCGGATGTTATCGCTATGGCAAACGATACTGAATATGGCTTAGCCGCTTACTTTTATGCCCGTGATATTGGCCGCGTTTGGCGTGTTGCACAAGCACTTGAGTACGGTATGGTCGGTATTAACGAAGCTATTATATCGAATGCCGCCGCACCATTTGGCGGGGTCAAACAATCAGGCAGTGGTCGCGAAGGATCAAAATATGGTTTAGACGATTACTTAGAAATCAAATACCTTTGCATGGGGGGTATTGAGGATTAACCTGTTCTAAGAACAAGCTACCTAAAGCTTTACTCACTTGTTAAGAGCGTTTTTTATCACCACATTTAGTAACGATTTTAACACCATCAGTGGCCAGAACTTGAATCCCTATGCTGGCCACCGAATTATCAATAAACACGCATTGATTTATCAGTTAAGCAGTTTACTGATTACCCTAACTTGATTGTGCAGCGTTTTATGTACAGGGCATTTGTCGGCTATAGCTAAAAATCTCGCTTGTTGTTCCGTATCTAAGGTACCAACAAAGCTAATGTCTCTGACTATCGCTTCAATAGCCTGAGTTTTATTTTCACACTGTTGGCAGTCTTGTTGATAATCTCGACTATGGCTTAACTCAACTTTGATATGCTTAACGGGCAAATTTTTTCGCACTGCGTACATGCGCAGTGTCATTGCCGTACAAGCGCCTAAACCGGCAAGTAAGTGCTCATAAGGATCGGGGCCCATATTATTACCACCAGCACTTTCGGGCTCATCAGCAAGCCAATAGTGACTACTTGTACTGACATCTTGGGTAAATTTATGATTTTTTTCCTCAACAATGACCTGACCTTTAGCGACCTTGCTGCTAGCAACCATGTCTTTAACGCTGCTACTTAGCGCTATATTCTCAGTGTTATCTTCATGATCAATATATCGCCCAACCCACGCGGCTATTACATCAGCAGCATATTCGGCATCACGTTTATTGCTTAAGAGGTGGTCGCCACTATCTAAACTGACAAAGCTCTTTGGGTGCAATGCCGCTTGATATATTTTTTTTGCTTCACTGATGTTGACCGTGCTGTCAATTGGCGAGTGCAACACTAAGAGTGCTTTTTTTAGTTGGCTAATATGACTGATGTCGTAACGTTTTATATCATCCAAAAATTGTTTCTCTATGGTAAATATACGCCCTGCTAAATTAACTTCAGCTTTACCATATTGTTCAATATCTTTAAGCTGCAAGGCAAAGTTATCAATGACATGTGCGGCATCTGATGGC
The DNA here is from genome assembly GCA_963977145.1 of uncultured Colwellia sp. Taxonomy (GTDB): domain Bacteria; phylum Pseudomonadota; class Gammaproteobacteria; order Enterobacterales; family Alteromonadaceae; genus Cognaticolwellia. The sequence goes on along the minus strand of CAXBNP010000019.1, from coordinate 23,695 downwards.
GCGCCAATAGTAACAACCGCAGTTGCTTCTGCAACATGTTGAGCGACACTAAGTACCGCTGCGCCGCCTAAACTGTGGCCAATTAAAAGTTGTGGCGCTTGATACTCTGAGCGAAGAAAATTTGCCGCCGCGATTAAGTCTTGTATATTTGAAGAAAAATTACTATTGGCAAAATCGCCATCACTATTGCCTAAACCGGTAAAATCAAACCTTAATACCGCGATACCTTTGCGCACTAAAGTACGGCTAATACGTGACGCGGCGGCAATGTTTTTGCCACAAGTAAAGCAATGGGCAAATAAGGCATAGAACTTTACATCAGATTCAGGGCTTTCCAGTAAACCACTTAAGGTGTGCTTACCACTGATAAACTCGACTTTTTTTCGCATAGATAACACGCTCATAAGGTAGATACCGCTCAGCAATTTAATACATACATCGGCTATATTTTTGTATAAAATATGACTAAATTAGTTAAGGTTTTTTAAGGAACAAGTATGACTATAGGTGTTGGTGGCTCGACTGCAAAAATTGAACTTGAAAAGTTACTCAATATGACTGACAAGGTGCAAGCAATATCCGAAACTGAATTAAAACAGCGCATTACTAAAGCACAAGCCATTATGGCTGAAAATGATATTGCAGCAACCTATATTGATGCGGGGACGAATCTTTATTACTTCACGGGTACCCGTTGGTACGCCAGCGAACGTATGGTTGGTGCCATTATTCCCCAGCAAGGTGAGATTAAATATATCACGCCGTTCTTTGAGGTCAGCACGCTTAGTCAATATATGACCGTTAAAGGTGAAATAAAAGGCTGGCAAGAACATGAAAGCCCTTATCAATTATTTAAACAAACCTTGGCTGAGCTTGGTATTCATAAAGGTCGAGTGGCAATAGATGAGTCTACGGCCTTCTTTATTGCTAATGGTATTAAAAAAGCGGCACCTGAATATGAACTTATCGATGCAAAACCAGTTACGGCCGGCTGCAGAGCGCAAAAATCAGCGACTGAAATAGCACTATTGCAGCAAGCAAAAGATATGACTATCGCGGTACATAAAGCGGTAGCACGTATTCTACGCGTTGGTATTTCTACCCAAGAAGTCACTGATTTTATTGATCAAGCGCACCGTAAAGTTGGCGCTACTGCGGGTTCATATTTTTGTATCGTGCTTTTTGGTACTGACACATCTTTTCCACACGGTGTAAAATCACCCAAAACACTGGAAGAGAACGATATGGTATTAATTGATACCGGCTGCCAAGTCGAAGGTTATAACTCGGATATTACCCGTACTTATGTTTTTGGTGAACCAAACCAACGTCAACGTGAGATGTGGCTCGTAGAAAAAATGGCACAAAAAGCCGCTTTTGATGCTGCCAAAGTTGGCGTAGCCTGCGGCGATGTGGATGTTGCTGCCAGAGCTTACATCGCAAGTCAAGAACTGGGGCCAGATTACGAAACCCCTGGTTGCCCGCATAGAACCGGCCATGGTGTTGGTCTAGACATTCATGAATGGCCTTACCTAGTACGCAGTGATAGCACACCACTGGCAATAGGTATGTGTTTCTCAAATGAGCCTATGTTGGTATTGCCGAATGAATTTGGTGTGCGATTAGAAGATCACTTCTACATGACGGAAGCTGGTGCTAAATGGTTTACCGAGCCGTCTAATTCAATCGACGACCCTTTTGGCTACCAGCTGAATAAAAATCACTAATATTAAATTGAAATTTAAAGCTATAGATATCAGTGCTGAATAACGCTTTAGCGCTGATTGTTAAAAGCGATTACATTTTACCTCATTAAATAGATTGGCGTATGGCTTGGCTTTGGATAGAATCATTCTATTATCATTTTTAATTTTGAGCCTATGCACGCATTTCTAGAATATATTCCGTTAGTAATTTTCTTCGTTTTTTATAAATTTGCTGATATTTATTGGGCAACGGCCTCGTTGATTGTTGCTTCAGCTATTCAAATAGCCTACTTCATAATAAAGAAAAAACCTGTGCCGAAAAGAAACCTTATCTTCTTTGGCTTAATTGCCATTTTTGGCGGCCTCACTATCTACATGCATGACGATACCTTCTTAAAATGGAAGGTCACTATTATCCAAGGTATTTTTGCCTTTGCGTTAATTGTGAGTCAAAAATTCTTTAATAAAAATATTATTAAAGAATTTTTAGCTGAGGCATTAACTTTACCTGAAACTATTTGGAATAAATTAAACCTTGCTTGGGCAATGTTTTTTGCCATATGCGGTTTACTTAATTGGTACATTGCCTTTAACTTTAGCCTAGAAACTTGGGTTAACTTTAAAGTATTCGGTTTAACCGCATTAACGTTTGTCTTTGCTATTGGCTCAGTGATGTCTTTATATAAATATATGCCTGATGATCCAGAAGAAGAAAAGCAAGAATAAGCTAAGTTCGCCGTTGTTAATTAAATTGTAATTTTGGATGTAAAATGTTTTATCTAATCTATAGTGAAGATGTTGAAGATAGTTTAGCCCTGCGTATGAGCGTACGTGAAAACCATTTAGCTCGACTAAGGGTGTTGCAAGATCAAGGTAAATTACTGGTGGCCGGTCCTTGTCCCGCTATCGATAGTGAAAATCCTGGTGATGCCGGGTTTACCGGTTCACTTATTATTGCCCAGTTCAACAGCTTAGCTGATGCTCGACAGTGGGCCGATGAAGATCCATACATAGCCGCGGGTGTTTATAAAAACGTTACCGTTAAACCTTACAAAAAAGTACTGCCAGCATAAGTATTAATATTGCCCATGAATTATAAAAAACTTAGCAAAATTTTTTTCACAAGCGTTTTACTGTTTGCTAATTCAGCGATGGCTAAAAATACCGTCGAAAGTTGTCAAACAAAAATGACCACAATTGCTGACATTTCACGTTGTTTGGATGGTGTGAAAGAAAAGAAAGATCGTGAACTACAAACTTGGGTAAATAATCAAAGTTTTATCTTAGAAGAGTTAGCAGCCAATAGCGGTCGAAGCGCTACACTCAATATGTTTAAGCGCTCGCAACGTAACTTTATTAGCTATCGGGAAAATAATTGTCGATGGCAGTACTTAGTTGTTGCGCCAGATGCCAGTGCGGCCTCAGCTTTTAAAAAATGTTACATCACTTTGACACAAGACCGTATTAATGAATTAACCAACCTCAGCAGGTAATTACTTTAGTCATATTGAATGCGCTTTACGCATGGTAAAGCGCTTTAATTTACTATTAAACACCTGTACACCTTTGCTTTAAAAACAGTACTAAGCTATTAATTATTAGACCTTAAGCTAAGGTAAATACTCTTAACTAGTGTTAAAAAATGTTAAATTTAAATATACCGCGCCGTAAAAATTAAGCCTATGTTTTTATATATATTATTAAATATTTTTCGATTTAAGAATATTTTCAATCCGTGTATACTCAGTTTACAAAGCATCAATTGACCTGTTATATGGAAAAACTAGCCAACCTCTCCGTTTATTTAAGCAATCCTCGTATCTCGCTAAATGAGAAATTGTTAAAAATTTGCATGACGGTAAAATCTGCTATTCCTAACTGTGATCGGGTTGGCATTTGGCTGTTTTTTGTTGAACATACTGAGATGGTTTCATTAATGTGTGTTGATGAGTTGGGCAGAAAGTCGAATGGCGAGCAATTACTCGCAAGTGATTATCAAGATTACTTTGCTCATATCATAGAACATGAATTTTTAGTTGCTTCAGATGCCAGAAATAACGACATAGCTAAGTGCTTTAATCAAGGGTATTTTGATGTCCACAACATTCATTCTTTATTGGATGTTACCTTTAAAAAGGACTATATTCCATTAGGTATTATTTGTTGTGAACGTACCGCGAGTAAAATAGATTGGCAACCAGTAGATATACAAACATTAAAAAGCATTTCAGCAAAAGCGTCATTATTTATCAGTAATAATATCTCTGATTTATACTCGGCAGAATCTAAAAATAACTTAATAAAATTACTGAAAAGTTAATTTTTTTTAAGTGATTTTACTACTTATGATTGATAAGTCACTCAATACAAAATTAAATTTTATGCTGTATACGACTGACTATTACATCTATTGTGCCTGCGATTAACAGCGCCACGACAACAAGTTGTGCTGCTATCGCGGCAAATATATCAGGCGCTTTCATGAGTGTAGCCATTAGCGAATCGTTATAGTAAAAAAACCATTGATGATCGACTGGGAAAAACACGGTATGCAAATAGTAAAATACCGGGGTAAAACCCCATAGCCAAAGCATAAATACCATCATCAAAACAACAGATGCTAAAGCTATTAACTTTTGCTTACCTGTCGGCATTTTCCATATCGGTTCTGCTATCAACTGGTGAGTTGCCGCCGTCGTTCGATGGTTTACTTTACGACAATAGCAAGCCACTAAGCAAAACAGAAAAAGTAAATTAACCGACCAAAATTTAACCATAGTGTCGAGTAAATTAGCGACATCTTGTAAATGCAGCACTTCACTTAAGGTTAATAATTCCTGTGACACCCCTTGATGATCTAAATAAGCAATATCGGCTAAACCATTACCCTGTCGATGAATAGCTTGGACAATATCGGAAAATTTTTCTTGATGTAACTCAAAGTCGTTAATTGGGAAATCGCGCTTGCCTTGACTATTTATTGGTACATTTTTGCTGATAACAGCATGAATTTCTAATGTTTGATACCAAAAACTATATAGGAAATTCGCGGTTTTGCTTGCTTGCCAACTAATACCCAAAGAAAAAACCATTAATGAGAGAGCAAAAACGCACCAAAGTATTGGTCGAAATAGTAACGGTTTAAACATAATGTTTTTTAAAACTCATATTCGATAGCCGCTCGTAAGATATGATCTTTACTATCGCCATTTAAGCCAGTAATAAAGCCCAGTTCCCATTTTAATTGTTTTTGACCATCAAACCTTTGTATGCCCATAAACGCAGGACCAATACCGGCATAATCTTCGCCAACATAAATTTCAATAGCGGGTTGAATTTGAGGCATCCAACGATAACGGTATTGCAAACGTAATTCCGTTTCGAATTCGTTTTGAATATCACTGCCAATTTCATAAATTAAAAAAGCATTAAGCGCTAAACTATTGCGTCCATATTCTTTTTCGAATAACAGCCCAGTGGTAAATTCCCAAATATCGCGTTTGTGCTCTTTTTCTACTTCGAATAACATCCCCCAATCCGCCCAATATTCACCTTGTTCAGTGATCATCCAACGGGTTTCAATTTCATAGGCAGAAAGGCCAAAATCATCATGACTATCTCGCTCACCGACCAGATAAACTTCAACCATGATATTTTCAGTTAATGACTGTCCGTAAGCAATTCGTTGTCCTAAACTATTTCCGCCATCATTTTGATGCGACAGCATACGCCATTCAAATTCACGTTCATTTGGCAACACGTAAGGATGATAAACCTTATCAACAACAACGCCATCGGCGACGGCGACATAACTAATAATGATGACAAGACTGATGGATATAACCCGTAACAGACCTGTTAGCACTCGACAATTCATTACACAGCTTCCTTAGATACGGTTTTGCGTTGATTTAGCTTTGTAGGGTTAGCACGAAAAAGCACGAAAAAAGCAAGCATGATAGCGGATAAATAAAGCCATAGTTGCAGCATTGTTGGCGTTGCATCATAACCGAAAAATGCCGTTAACAATTGCCCTACTTCAGCGTTTTCAGCAATGACGTGATTTGAATCCCATAGAAAATTATCGCTTGGTAGTACATCTATTTGTATTAATAAATTACTTGCTTTCATCAATAAGCCTGCACTAAAAAAAATCAATAATATTTCTCGAACAATGCGACAATAACGCTGGAAAAATGCCATAAAAAAATACAGTAACACGGCGATACTAGCGCAAATACCTACACCAAGAACAACACCGGTAGTTAAGACATTAGAGGCATTGTTTTGATACCAGAAACCGGTAAGATAAATCAAAAAATTAGCGCCATTAAGTGTCATCAAAATAGCCATTAAGGCCATCGCAACTGCCCTGTTCCTAAAACACCTTTGGCGACGAGTTTGCGTATTTACTACCACTAACTGACCCAGTAATATTAACGATAGAAAATAACAAACAATATAGCAAAACGCGTATAGCCATTCTCGGCCAGTATCATCCAAGGTACGGGAAATATCATCAATAGTCGTTAATAACAGTAAACTTAACAGCACGCTAGCAAAAGCAGCAATAACATACCAACGCTGTTTAATGCCTTGTTGATGTAACAAGGAAATTAAAATCGTCGTGATAACAAATATCGGTAACGCGTCGCGAAAAAATAAAATAATAGTGTTAATTAACATAGCTAACCTCCTTCATCGCAGTATTATTGCTTGGAAATTTTTTCGCATTTGTATCGGATTCAGTGCGATCTGGAGCTAACTTATTGGGCACAACAATAATGGTACCTTGGGCGCTATTGGGATTAAATTCACCAAAAAATTCATAACGTCCGGGTAATAAAGGGCCAATAAAAATAACGGCCTTTTTTTGCGGGAAAATAACTTTCTCTCTATTAAGATCAAAGCTATCAAACTCTTCAGGAGTGTCATCTTGATTATGAATAATCAATTTCACTTTGGTGTTTTCAGGGATTTCTATTTCTGCTGGATAAAATAAATGATTATTAAGCGTTAACTGAAATTCTGCTCGTTTAGCCAAACTAGAAAACGACAGTAATAACAAGGTAATGACCACGCCATGGATAAATTGCATAGAGGTGTTGATCATTAAGCGCCCCCTACCGAGTTTGATGTTGACTGTTTACGATTAAGCGCCTTGTTATAACGACTATTTCCTTCACTTTGAAAGATCACTTCAACACATAAGCCAGCTAACGCCTGAGAGACACTCAAGCTAATGGTTGCTTGGTGTAATTGGACAATATGCTTAACTATCGACAAACCTAAACCGCAGCCGATAACTTTTGAATTATGGCGGTCACCACCAACACGATAAAAACGGTCAAATACCCGAGCATATTCTGCTGGAGCAATACCGGGTCCTGAATCCTCAACGCGCAAGATAATGCCATGAGCGTATTGCTTGCACGAAACTAATATTTTGCCATGGTCTGGGGTGTATTTCGCGGCATTAGCAAGCAAGTTTTTCAATAAAGTAGTGATGGCAAAGCGATTACCAAAAATAGTGCTGTGTTCGCTATTTAACTCAATATCATGACCTCGGCTGGCGATGTCCGGATATAGCTCTTGTATACATTCTTGTGATAGCGCTTGCAAATTAATTGCTTCACTTTCAGCTAATATTTGTTCTGGATTGGTACGGTTTAACGTTAATATTTGATCAACCACATGCGCCATACGTTCAACGCTTTGCTCTAGCTGCTCAAAGGGTAATGCCTGCGATGATGCTAAGTCTTGTTCACCGGTAGTAGTTATTACGTCATTAAAACTTTGTTGCAAGTTATACAGATTAATTTTCAAGACACTTAGTGGCGTTCTAAGTTCATGCGCAGCATCAGAGGCAAATTGCTTTTCACGTTCAAACGCCGATGAAAGACGTAAGAACAACTCATTTAATGTGGCTATTACCGGCGCAAGTTCGTTGTTGGAATTTATTGATAACTGGCTAAGGTCGTTTACCTTTTTATTTTTTAATGCCCGAGTTAGCAAGGTCAACGGCTTCAAACCTTGACGCACTGCCAAGGAAATAATCAATGCCAATAATGGCATAACTAAAATAATCGGCGTTACCGCAGATAAGATTATATCTTCGGCAAGATCAAACCTTTGCTTTAATGGCTGGGCAATAATAAGCCAATAATTCGCCGCTGGGTTATCGATTATTTTTTCACTATAGGTGCGCCAACGTTTACCTAAAAAATTAACATCTTTAAAACCGTTATTTAATTTATTGATTAGCCTTTCGGGCGCATTTTCACTGCGCGTTATCACCTGTTCATCTATCACCACTTGATAAGCAAAGTTGCTGGTTACCTTGTGCTTAACAACCCCTTTAGGTAGCGCTATGGTACTAATCACTTGCGCAAGTGAAACGAGTTCATCGTCAAACAAACTTTCTGCTTTATTCATACTGGCTTTATAACCCTGAATAGCAGAAACGAAAATGATTAAGGTAATAATAGATAACAGCATTAGGACCAAATAACGGCGAATAGACATAATAACGTGATTAAGCCTTATTGATGGTGTAGCCAACACCACGAACGGTTTGAATAAAATTTTCAGGTAATTTTTTGCGTAAGTTATGGATATGTACTTCTACCGCGTTGCTGATCACCTCTTCACCCCACTCATATAAGCGAGATTCAATTTGCTCACGTGATTGAATACGGCCAGCGTTTTCCATTAATGCTTTTAAAACCATATATTCTTTTTTCGAACAATTAAGTGCTTGCTCTGCTACAAAAGCTTTATGAGCGGTGCTATCGAGCTTGACTGTCGAAATTGAAATAATCGCACTATCCGCTGTACCTAGGCGGCGTTCAATGACCCGTAATCTTGCAAGTAATTCATTAATATCAAAAGGTTTAACTAAGTAATCATCAGCGCCAAAATCAAGCCCTTGAACACGTTGTTCGATAGTGTCTCGCGCAGTAAGAATAATCACCGGTGTGGTTTGTTTTTTAGCCCGAATTTTTTTCAGTACTAATAAGCCATCTATGTCGGGTAAACCGAGGTCGAGAATAACCATATCATGGTCTGGAACCGCTAAGGCAGTTAGCGCATCTTTACCCGTTTCAAGGTGGTTAACAACAAAGCCTTCATGACGTAAAGACTGCTGTAATGCTTGTGCTAAGGGTAAATCATCTTCAACAAGTAAAATTCTCATCTCGCTACCTTAAAACCTATTTAATTTATATCCTGAAACCAAATATCATCGTTTGCAAAGCGCTTGCTAAACGCTAAAAAAGGCGTGCGCATATCAATCTGATTTTAAACGCTATTATAATAGCACAATACACTTTATACCCTTCATATGCTTTTAGCGTCTAGGCTCTTGGGCTATTTTTTTTTCTACTTTCGCTAATAATAACTCTACTTCATCTTGACGGTGCTTATCAGCAACTAGACAATTTACTCGCAACGGTACCTGTTTAGCGCGTAATAGATGTCTTTTAGCTTGATGATATTTGTCTTCATCGAAAAGAAACTCACCATAGAAAAAATTTGAAACTTTGCCATTAGGATCATTTTCAAGGCCTTTTATTAGCAACACTTCTGCCTCGTCATCGTCACCAAAGGCAATGGGCCAACCGGGCATTTTATGATAAAGCACCCCTAAACTTATATAGGCTGAGCCCGCTAAAATTTTCGGATTTAATGCAATCGCTTGTTCAAAATCTTTTTTCGCCGATTTTGCATACAACAAGGTATTTAAGCCACTACTAACTTCTGAAAAACTTGACTTAATAATGCCACTCCAAGTCCAAGCATCAGCTTGTTTAGGATAATTTGACGTTACCATTTTGGCCTGAACAATAAGTTTCATAAAAGCATCTTCTTGATCATCACCATTCAATTCAAAATTAACATGTGCCCAACCATCACTTAACTGCTGGATCTTATCATCAATATTTTTCGCACTAATTTGCTGGCAAAAAATCACACTGAACAGCACCAACAACCACGCCATATTAAACATTATTGTTTTTGCGATTTTACTATTTGCCATGCTATTTTCCATTATATTCTCCTGATACATGCCGCTTTATTCTTGCTTAATAAATAACGAGCATTCATCAACGCTAGATGACAAGAAAAGGTAACAAGACATTCTTAACATTTACTTAAGTGTAAATTTCGTTTAGCCAAGCTATTGTTTCGCGTAGCGGTAATGGCGATTAAATGCTCGCTATGATGAATAGCTAAATCGCATAAATTTTTGCCATTCAATGCGCTGTAGATGTTTTATAAAAATAAATTAGATAATGCTTGAAATAACAATAAAACCGATATACTGTACATTTATACAGTATATCGAGGTGAGCACTATGATGAACATTAATAAAATTAATTTAGAACTAAATAACAATAACTTAGCCTTAAACTCTACAATTAAAACATCAAATACAAGTGCTTTACCTAGCGCTTGGTGTAATGTTATCCGGGTAAAAAACTCATATGACTTATCTGAAAAGTATCAAAATATCTGTCAAATCCATCACAATGACAACAAGTGGATTTTAATGATTAACCCTGAAAATGACTCTTTAGAACAGCTATCGATGATGGGGAAAATTAACCCTGAAAAAATTTTAAAAGTGAATGTAAATAAGGTAAACATTAACTTAGAACATATTAAAAATACCTTACTTAAAGGTAATTGTTCAGCAATAATTTTATCAAACGCGCATTATAATAATGCACAATTAAAAGAAATATCTCGCTCTGCCGCTCTTGGTAAAACTCAATGTATTATCTTGCAAAAACGCCATATTCCACAACCCAGTCAACTGCATTAAGTCTTTAATTTTGAGCGGCTACACTAGAAAAAAACGATGTAAGTAAAACTAATTGGCACTAGTTTGGCGTCATAATATTTCTCGATGAACTATTTCCTGTGCCTTCAAGTATTGAGTTTTCGATAAAAATTTAATGTTAGCTCATAAGCACTCGTGTTCTGTTACTAGTTTTAGTGATGACGTATTTTGAAGAGAGAAATTGAAAACACCTAACTTTAGTGTAAACATCAATATTTTGTTCACGGTTTGAATTGGAAGTATCAATTAATTAAGGTCTGACATAAAGGATTTAAAGCACTGGGAATATCATGATAAACTAAGCTAAATTAAACTTAGCTAAATAGGCTATCTAGATGTTATGTCCTTGTGGCTCTGAACGAGCTTACGCTCTGTGTTGCCAAGCTATTATCATAGCAAAGACACCAGCTAACTCTCCGGAGCAACTGATGCGCTCACGCTACTCCGCTTACGCTAATAAGCAAGCACAATACATATACTTAACTTATGCCCATTCAAGCAAAGCCGAACAATCTCTTGAAGACATAGCACAATGGGCGGCGCAAACAAAATGGCTAAAACTGGTTATCCATCATAGCAGTGATTATCAAAAAGACTTAACTAACCACAATTGTGCTCAAGTAGAATTCTCTGCTTTTTACCAACATCTCGGACAATTTTTTCACATGCGAGAAAAATCAAACTTTGTACTTGAAGATAACGCATGGCGCTATCTAGATGCCGATGTCTCAGAGAGTAAAGTATTAAATAAACCAACAAGGAATGACGTTTGTTTTTGCGGTAGTGAAAAAAAATTTAAACACTGCTGCGCTAATAACCTTTAAGCATAAACTTCCATCAGTGGAGCTTTCACGATGGTAGTTTGTACAGCACTGAGCCAAGCATTAACATTAAATTCAGCTCTTAGAGCCGAGCTATTTTCTAAACAATTTTGTTGATGCTTTTGCTGGCAGTACAGGCTGGTATTCGTCATAACCTGTTGGTCTATAAATTTGGCATCATCTCGAAATGCTATGGGCTTAGGATTAAGTGTATTGGTTAGACGTAAATGTACTAATTGCTGCTCTTCTATCAAACTTGCCTGATTAAATGTCGTAATATCTTCCATATTCTTTAATGCTAGCGGCGCTTCATTAGGTAATTGAAAATATTTTCGTAGTTGATCAGATGTAGTGTTTTTTTCTGTAACTTGTGAAAGCGGTAACTTAAATTGGCTATGCGCTCGAACATCGTCTGTTAGCATGGCAAGCAATAGAGAAAAATCAGAACGACGCTGATGATGAACGCTCTCATTAAGCTGTTCGCCTAACTGAAGTTCATGAACAAGTATGTCGTTTGATAAAGCGTCTGAAGTCACATTAATCTACTGATTTACTACCGATAATATTAATATCGGCTGTGACATGAATTACTTTAACGCTATAGGTAATTTATTATTAATTTTTTATAATAAATACAAAACATTGGCTCGAGGTTGTGAATTTTTCAAAGCTAAAACATATCGCTTGTAACGTATCGGTGATTACAGAGCCAGTTTTGTCACTATCATTAAACGACAATATGCTTAATTGGCCAGCTAAGCATAAAGCTCGCTCCTCCATGCTCGCTGTCAATTACTGACGCGCTACCACCATGCCACTCCATAATCCGGAAGACAATGGCTAAACCTAAACCAAAACCACCTGTTTCTCGGTTACGGGAAATATCACCACGAGAAAAAGCGTTAAATATAGTGCATTTAAAATCATCACAGACACCGTCGCCATTGTCTGTCACTATTATTTGACAGTGATCTTCTTTTTTCATTATGGTGATATCAATTTCACCGTTGCCATATTTTATCGCATTAGCAATATAGTTATTTAATGCACGGCTGATAAAATGTCGGTCCGCGTCAACTCTTGTGTTGCCAATCAGATTATTAATCGTAATTTTTTGCTCAAATTGCTGATAGTTACTCACCTGTTTCTCAACAATTTCAAGTAATGACTGTTCAGAGAAATTCAGTATTGGTTTATCATTATCAAAACTTGCATAAATTAGCATTTCACTAATTAATTGCTCTAACTCACAAATATCTTTACTAATTGCGGTACGGTATTTTTCCTGTTTGGCTTTATCATCAGTACAAGCTAACATTTGTAAGGCAAACTTAGTGCGTGCCAAAGGTGTGCGCAACTCATGTGCTACCGCTGTTGATAGCTCTTTATGGGCATCAATTAACCGTTTAATACGACTTGCCATACTATTGAATGCGTTTACCATAGGCTCTGTCATGGTCGACCTCGCTTTCGGGGCGACAACGTCAAAACTGTCTTGACCAAACTCAATGGCCGTTTTTCTTAACTGATCTAAATCACGAGATAACGGCCGCAACCAGAAGAACAAGAGAAAGGCTAAGCTTGCCAACAAAATCACCCTAATTAGCGCTTCCATTCTCGGCCTAGTTGGCATTTTGGCCGGCCCTAATACAATCACGGCTGCGGTATTATTGATGCGATGATGTATCTCTACTGCGTCATTATCATAATAAATATGGGTATCGTTTTCGCTAATCACATCATGTTTCTGGTCGCTGATTTCTTTAACTTGTTGTTCTGTCATTAATTTCAATGGTAATTGCCATTGCTGTGCAGCAGCTAAGGTAATTTCTTGCCACTCATCCTGAGGATGCTTCTCGATATAATTAGATAAAGCTAACAACATACTTTTATAGCCGGTGTAGGATTCAATATCTTGTTCCAGATATGAACTCCATACTTCATCGAGCATCCAAGAGCAGATGATAAATATAGAAATAATCAGAAAGTATAAGCTGAAAAAAGAGCGACCGAGTTTCATTAAAACGCCTAAAAAGAAAAAAGAAAGGCAGATGAGTTACTATTACAACTCACCAGTTTGTAAGTTAAAATAACCATTAACTCCAAGCATCAGGCACAAATAAATACCCCTGTCCCCAAATAGTTTTAATACGAAAAGGCGTTTCATTGCTGTCATGTAACTTTTTACGCAAACGAGATATCCGCACATCGACACTTCGGTCCATACCATCGTATTCACGACCAACAACCGCTTTATAAATATAATCACGATTTTGCACTTCACCGGAACGACTGGCTAATAACCAGAGTAAATCAAACTCTTGACTGGTAAGATCAATATTTTCACCGTGCAATGTCACTTGCCTTGAGCCACGGTTAATGTGTAATTGACCACAATCAATTTCTGCATTTTCTTTGCCGTCAGATGGCAATTGGCCACGGCGCAATAATGCGTTAATACGCGCTAGCAACACCCTAGGCTCAACAGGTTTAATAACGTAATCATCAGCACCTATCTCTAACCCTAACACTTGATCAAAGTCAGTACCTTTCGCTGTTAGCATTAAAATTGGACCTTTGTAGCTAGGGCGCAAATCTTTACATACGGCAAAACCATCTTTACCCGGTAGCATGATGTCTAAAATAATTAAGTCGGGTACCAGTTTATCAACCCGCTTTTCAACCGTATCCCCCCTGAATTCTTGGGTTACGTGGTAACCCTCAGTTTCTAGAAATTCAGTCACTAAATTAGATAACTGTCGGTCATCCTCTACGAGTAATATCTTCTTTACTAACGAGTTATTATCTGACATTCACCTGCTCCTAGTTTATTAAGCTGCATTATCAGCCATTTCATGGACATATTATTAACACGGGTCAACATTTACTCTGGTACTTAGCCTAAGCAATAATTTACAACCATCGAAAGTATGATGGATTGAGCATAAAATGTTTATTATAAATTAACAACGCTATGTACAAGGTGTTACGGCATTAGTACAACTTATTACCCGCTAGTAACACTTAATTACAGGTAGACTAACAGCCTGAGTTTTATTGTGTTTTTATAACAATGGCGGCAACCCCAATGACTATTAGCATAGTAGAACACTAACTTAAGTTAATTATACCTGTAACCACCCATCACTATACAAACATAAAACTTTACTTAACTCTGAGTGCGACATACTATAGCAATCATTAGCCCACTATAACTATCAAGTTCTATGAATCGCGTTGCTAAAATAAAAACATCAGCCGGTAAAATATTAACTACCGAGCAGGACAATAGAGCGCAGTCAAAAGCGAAAAAATCGCTATATTCGGTCATGCTAGTAGTACTTTTTAGTAGTGCCGGCATCGCCTTGCCTTATCCGATTTTAGCTCCACTTTTTCTGAATGAAATTAGCTCTTTGACAACTTTTGGCAATCTACCTAGCAAAATACTGCTTGGCATTGTCTTAGCGATATATCCGTTAGGTGTTATTCTTGGTAGCTCTGTTTTAGGTGCTGCGTCGGGGATTTATGGTAGAAAAAAAACCTTAATCATTACCTTAACATTGACAGTAATTGGTTATATATTATCGGCTCTTGCGGTAATCGCCGAAAGTTTTTTACTACTGATTTTAGCGCGATTTGTTACTGGTATTTTCTCAGGCAATATCAGTATAGCTAAAGCCGTTGCGGTGGATCTATCGCCAACACTCGATAAAACTTATACTTTTAACCTTGTTAATGCCACGAGTTATTTAGGCTGGCTACTTGGCCCTTTAGCGGGTGGTCTACTGGCAGTTTACGGATTAGATACTGTGTTTTATTTTGCCGCCCTAGTGTTAATTGTTGCCCTCATCAGCGTCGCCAGTGTCTTACCCGCCGACAGGATGAAAATCAATCAATCAAGCATAAACTTTATGCAACTTTTCAGTAAGCAGAACTCATTTGCATTACTGGCTAATAAAAATATCAGGCGCATATTTTTAATCTACTTACTTGCTACCCTTGGTTTAAATTCCTATTATGAATTTTATCCGGTTTGGCTGGTTGAAAAGTTTGACTTTGCTAGTGTCGATATAGGCTATATAACCGTGGTTTTAACCTTGTTTATGACTATTACCAGTGTATTTTTTGTTAAGCAGCTAAAGTATATATTTGGACTGAAATTTGGCGCCATTGTTGGCATGGTATTGATGGCCATTTTGTTTAGTTTACATCCAGTACTATCAGCCAGCAGTGTTTGGCCTATTTATGCCTTTACCGGTGTCGCTATCGCTATTTTCAATGGTTTATTGCCGGTTTATATTTCTGAGCAATACGCCAACATAGAGCAAGGCCAACTTATGGGCCTAATTACCACAACATTTAGTTTGGCCAATGTTATCATTGCGCTAGTTGGCAGTGTCTTAGCTTTGTTCGGTGCCCATTGGGCGATTATATTTGGCGCAGTTTTGCTTATCATTGCAGCAATCGACTTTAATTATAGCCAAGAAGATATTCGATAATGTTTCAGCCATTAAAATATTAAGTCTCGCCCTTACTCAGCTTTATTTTCAGCAAGCGGGTACTTAACCAGCGTGCCATTTACGCTCAAGCCACAATAACGCTAGTGATATAAACATTATCAACCAAAGATATAACTTGTTTATCTGTCGGTATGTGGCGGCCGCATTCACCTCACGACCAGATAACACCCTATTTGCTGTCGGCGCTTCACTCTCATATCGTCTACTGGCGTTATGTTTGATGGCTTGTTGCCAAGCTAAAAATTTATTATTACCATAAAAGTAGCGCGCTTGCTTAGCCAACAGTACTTGCTTTTCAGTCAATGCTGTAAATTCAAACCAGCCTGCTTGATGAGCAGAAAATAGAGCACATTTTTTATGTTTTGATAATGGATAGGAGCTTAACTGCATTGCTGGTGCATACACGGTTTCTAAAGGTGAAATTAAACAAATATCTTGAGATTGATTAGCCAAAGCTAACATGGCTGGCTTTGATGAAAGCCAACGCGTGCTATTTTGACTGCGAGATATTGCGGAGAATAGATATTGCCAGTAATGACTATAGAGTGCAGGAGTAGCCTGCAAGGCCCATTGGTGTGTTTGGTTAAGTGTTGATATTGCAACAGTGCCGAGCCCAAATGACTGTTTTGCCACTAAGGTTTGTCCCGTTGTTGATTGGATCAGTGAATTAATGCCTTGATGTTTTTTGCTGCTTATAACAATTGATATCGTTTGCGGTGTTATTGTTTGACTAACATCCTGGACTGGTTTATCTGGCCAGGATGCAACAACTCGACTCAATGACTCGTCAACAGCCGTTATTGTAAATAAACTCAATAACTGACTACGCTTATCTGCAACTGAATGGTTAAATTGCAACAGCGAAGCATCAGCGTTAATCAGTAAACCTAGGCCCTGCTTTACTGCACGATATAAAGCGTCAACTTCAGTTTGCTCTAGCGATAGTAACATTCGACTGTCGATCATCAAAAAATCATGTTCGGCTAATAATCTTTGAGTCAACAAATGCGCTTGCCCTAAAAGTTTACCTTGTGCTGTATTTTTGCTTCCTTGAGACAATAGCTTGGTATTTGCAGCATTATTGTCGCTAATTTCGGCATTAAGCGTCACAGGATTGACCTGCTGTTGTGCCCATTTATTTTTACTTATTTTACTGATCGTCTGCACTTTGCTACCCGTCTGACTTAGCCATTGCTTTAGCCGTCTAGTTTCAAACGAAGGTGCTGATTGTTTAATCAGTACTCGCGGTTTATTGCCCGTCGCCACGCTAAAAGCTATATCTTCGCTAATTTTTAACACTGTTTTTTCATTTAATACATTAAGATTGGTGAGACTATTACTCGCAATAGCTTGATTTTTGAAACCTTGCTTCGATTGTTTTTTTGGCAGCTCAGTTAATATGAGTTGATAGCTAAATAAGCCTGGGATTTTACTCGTTGCCGCCAATGAAAAAGTCTCATTCCCAGCAATAATTATACTATCGAGAACGACATTATTATTGACTAAACTTAACTGGAATTGCCTATTAGCTGTAAATGCTTGTTGTAACTGTCCTGTTACGGTTAATGCTTGCCCTAATAGTAACTGCCTCCGCCAATGTAAATTAGTTACCCCCGTTAACGGTTTACTGGCATAAAAACTAAACTCGATGTTGGGTGACTGTGCTGTATTTGACGAATGTTGAACACGTTTTTGCTGGTTAAAGGCTGCTAAATGTTGCCATTGTGCCCTTGTTAGTCCATCGCCAAGTATTTGGATTAACGACGGCACCTTATGGTTAAGCCCAAAAAGTTGCGTATTTTTAGTTGCCGCTGACGCCCATAAATCAGTTAGTACTTGTATTGAATTAATCACAAAGACTTTATCTCGATAGTTGGTAACTAACCATTGATATAACGGCTGATTTTCCATAACATCATTTTCATCTGACAATAGCCAGATGTGTTCAGCCAAGCGTAATGAATACAATATTTTTTCATTACTCATATCAATATTATTAAAATCATCATTAGTTACCTTGTGCTTAAATCCAGCCGTTAATAGCATATCAAACATTGGGGTTTGCACTTGTTTTTCAAACGGTAAAACAAATAACAACACACTGAAAAAAGCAATAATATTAGCGAAAATCAGCAGAGATAAATGTGCTTTTTGCCTAAAACGCAAAGGCGCTTTTTTTGGTAAGTTATTAGAAAGTTCCCTGGTAAAACCTTGATAAATCAACCAGCAGCTAATGACCAAACTTATTACCGCTAATACCACTATTACCCAATGTAAAGGGCTATTAATAGTTAATCGGTAACTGGCGATGACAAAATCATTTAAAGCCATAATCACAAATTATCCTCTAAAAATTGGCTATAACTTTTAATTAGCGGTTGTTGATCATAATAATCTTGCTCTTGGCTGTTGGGGCTAGCTATTGGGTTGGGTAGTAATTGCTCAAGCTTGCTTACTAGTAAGGTAATACAATTATCGCATTGAGATAATTGCAGTTGCTGCTCAAGTAAAATTCGCTCTATCACCATTAGCCCCTCGAGTAATGCCGGTCGTTGATCAATTTGCTTTGCTATGCCCTGCTTCACCACTTCGATAAAGGCTAGTTCATCCGCAGTTAAGCGCCCCGATAACTTTATAGGCTGTTTGCTCGGCAAGTGGGTAGATAAGACAGACTGACTAAATTGGTTCAGTAATTGTAAAAACTGTCGAAGTGCCTGTTGAGTTTGGTTAGATAACTGCTCAACTTGAAAGTAGGATACTTGCAAGTTTTTAGCTAAAATATCAGCTTGATCACCTTGATAGCGACGTTGCTCTGTCACCGGAGGTGGCTCAAAGCCCAAACGTTTTACATAAATACGTTCGGCTTTTTTCGCCAAGTTTAATAGCCGAAGTGCTTGTTGCTCAAAAGGTAAGGCAAGTTCCGGCGCTGACAACATTAAATGCAGCTCAGCTTGCCACATATTGGCTAGGCTTTTTTTCATCAAAGCTTTCGGATCTTGATTGGTCATTACCCCGACATCGCTATCTTCATGATTATGACCATAGCGATTAATAAGCGCCATTCGGCCCGAAACATCACCACGGCTAATAGTATTTAACTTATTACTGCCATGCTCATGGTTAACATTCTCATCATGCGGTTGTTCACCGACAGCGGTGATCACGGCATTTGTACCGCCATGTTCATCATGCACTTGTATTTTTGGTTGTTGCTGCTTGTCAGCGCTATAACTTTCACTCATTGTCACACCAACACTATGCTGCCCTGAAAATTCATCTCCTAGATATTGGCCATATTTTTCCTTTAGCGCACTTTGCGCTATACCGAGTAATTCTGACTTTTCATTAAACAAGGCCAGCTCAAGATCGGCTTTGTCCTCAATAAGCTCTATGGTGTCAATAATGATTTGACGCTGACTTTTAAAGTACTCAGGCATAAAATCAATCAGTATGCCATCGGCATTAATGCCACTTTGCTCGGCTTCTAACCAGCGAATAATTTTTGTTGGCGAACGTGTTTGCTGAGCTTCAGGCTCACGATTATCAGTGGCCACAATGCTAAAATAGAGTTCATCTCCTGGCTCCATCGCTAAATCTTGTAATGACCAGTTTTTATAGTAATGCACTTTACCTGCAATGACTTCACTGCGATCAAAGCTAAAACGTTGATCTCTAAATTTAACCCCTTCGCCAGTGCCTTTAGCTATCGAGGCTAAAATGATAACGTCTGTGATCGCAAAATCATCCGATATTTGCACTTGCGCCATTAAACTAGGTGTACTGTTTTTACCATATTCAGTCACTGTACTTTTCGGTGCAATAAAACGAATTTTCGGCGCGTGATCCGGCGTTATATTAATCCGATGGACGCTGGCAAAGTCTTCAGACACTTGAATGTCTTCATTGATAACCGTTAAGTGATAAACCATGCTGGTGGTTAATCTATCTTGAAAACGATGCGTGCCATCTTTGTGCTGACTTAATTGATGACGTTCGCCATTGGAAAAAACAATATAATAATCTACTGCTGGCGCAGAAAACGAAAAAATCCAACTGACATGACTGCCAACCAAGGTATCAATATCCAAAGAGTCAGATATCTGTTTAAGCATTGGTTTTTTATCAACAGTGTTGTTATCTACACTATAGCTTGGCGGTTCAATAATGACTTGCTGTGATAAAATACCGACCGGTGTTTCATCTAGCTTAATTGGGCGATTTTCTTCGGCTAATTGGAGCGTATCTATTGTTGGCAGAAACCAAGACATGGCTGTATTCAACAGCTGTAAGCTACCAATAAGTGTCAATATTATCAGTGAAAAAACCAGTAAGGCATTTGCTATAGCGAATCGACGTTTTGCAAACTGAGGCGATAAATCGAGATACTTCACTTGCGCTTGTTGTTTTAAAATATCATCTAAACGGGTCAGTATTTTACCCTGTTGCAGTTTTTCTAAGGCTGATAACTGTTGTGCATCTAGTAATAACAATTGTGCACTATCTTCAAGCATAACAAAGCGATTATTTAAGTGAACAATCAGGTTGCTTAGCGTAATACTAGCATAATTTTCACTGCTAATTATCTGCGCCAACTTAGCAAGTAACCCAGTAACAAGCACAAATACCCATGTTGCTGTAGCACTTGCGTTGGCTAAAATATCAAAGCTTAATAAAACAAACAATATGGCGCTGACTAAAGCTAATAGAATCGGTAAAAACAACAACACTTGTTGTAATAATAACTGACGTTTCCAGCGCGCTACCAGATGATTTAAATGCTGAATTAATGCTGATTTATTTGGGTTTTTCTTTGCATCCTTGCCACCGTTAATAAGTAACCTTTGCTGGTGGTATTGCTCTGCGTTAGACATTAATCAATAGCCTTAGTCGACTTTACTGCCTGTGCTTTTTCAACTTCAGTACCACTACCTTGCTGATTTTTGCTATCGGCATGGGCTTTCGGGCGAAAAAATTCGCTGACAATACGTTCTAAGGCCCACAGTAAAATGAACAAGACTACCAAGAGTTCAGTCCAAAAATCATTGTTAACTTGCTGCTGCATTAATAACGGGTTAGCACCTTGTAGTTCGACAGTTTTTAGTTTAGTCGTTGCTAACAAAGTAGCGCTCGAAAGCACTGCTGATTTAGCACTTTTTGATTTAATGTTATCAGGGCGATAAATTAGCTGGCTAATTTGCTCTCTAGTTAATATTTGTTGCTCTGCTAATTTTTGTTTTTGCCATGGTTCAAACAATAACGTTTGTAAAAAAAGCGGCAAATGCTTGGTCACCAATAAATTGCTCCAAGATGGAGAAAATCTTGAGTGCAGTTGATAAATATGATTTTTTTGTTTGCTGTTTGCTGGGTGTGTGTTTTCAGCAACTGAGTTTTCTGCCACTTCATCTTGATGTGTTAGGGTCGTTCTAGTCAACATCGGCAACCTTGAGCCATCTTGCTGAGTATACTGCCAAAGCACTTCATCATTTTGAGTAATAATTTTTCTATTAAGTTGTTTGACAATATCTAACGGCACTGCCCATTGATAAAAAATAGCCTCTGATGCCAATAAATCAGTATTACTTTCATTAGCAGTCAAGATATTAGGTAATATTAGTTTAACATTGTCATTTTTTGCCTCGACAAAAAGTGTTGTGCCCGTCGTCAGAGCATCAGCTATGTGATGGTTAATATCCATTGTACTTAAATAAAATAGCCAGTCTGGCTTATTTTGCAAAGCTTGCTGATAGCTTATTGAATTATCTAAAGCCTTAGTACTATAGTATGAGACCACAAGCTTGGGCGCAACGTGTTGCTTAAGTAGAGAAAAGGCGTGTTGAAAATATTTCAGATCGGCAAAACGGTCCTGATCATAAATAATCACTATTTTTATAGCGTCACGATATTGCTGATAATTGTCGTTAGCGAGCGTTTGGATTTGCCACGTTATAGGATTAGCTAGCACTATCTGACTAATGACATCATTAAAACTAAATTGACTGGCTCGGTCAGTAACAAAAAGCTTAATATTGGTTTCTGGCGTTAATAACTGACTAACATAGGCTAATTGTAGCAGTATGTTCTGGTGTAAAACCTGACCATCTTGTTGCTGCCAATTGCGTATTTCTCCAGCGCTGATTTCTTTAAAATCAGGGGTTAATAGATAGGTTGGTTGCTTCGCACTATTCATTGCCAGTTGTTGCCGTTGCTGTTGATCACTCTGGTTTAACCAATCGACACTAACAAGATAAATTTCGTCATGGTTAAGCAAAGGCTTAGTGATAATAACCTGAGCTAACAGTAATATTGATAATAATAGTAATAAAACACGTAACAGCAAT
Source organism: uncultured Colwellia sp. (assembly GCA_963977145.1). GTDB lineage: Bacteria > Pseudomonadota > Gammaproteobacteria > Enterobacterales > Alteromonadaceae > Cognaticolwellia. The sequence goes on along the minus strand of CAXBNP010000019.1, from coordinate 1,464 downwards.
AGCCAAAATTCTGTTAAGCGAATTTGCCGCATACTTTTCGGTTGCAATACGTTGATTAAAGCAATATTGGCAAATTTAACCCGGACAGCCTGACTCTTACTGATCAAATGCAGTAATAAGGGCAAAGCTAATGCCAATAGTGTTATAAAAGCCCACGGATTATAAACGATCAGTGACGGCCAATAACTCGGGGTCACTTACGGTTTCCTCTCACCCTAATACTAAGAAAATCCACCAAGGCCTGGTCTAGCGCTTGGTCTATATTGGCACTAAAGTAGTGAATATTTTGCAAGGACAATTGAGCTTTCAAGGCATCATCTGAGCGCTTTTTATTCTCAAGGTAACCGTCTCGTACCAGCTTTGCCTGAACATTTAGCTGTTCGCCAGTTTCTAGGTCTTGAAACTTAACTAAACCTTGGTAAGGAAAATAAATTTCATCATCACTGTCTAAATGAAAAGCCACCACGTCGGTATGACGATTACTTAGCTTTGCCGTCAAGGTCAGTAGTTCGTCATTTAATTGATGAAAATCACTGATAACGACAATCAAGCCATTTTTACGTACTGCAGCCAATTGTCTTAATATGACTTGAGTCTCAGGAAAAGTGCCCGTTGCCTTTAATTGTGTTAATGCTAGCAATATTTTTTGCCAATGACGCTCACCGGACCACGCCGCTACTTGCTGTTTTTTTTCACCTGACAGCGCTAAAAAACCAACAGCATCACCCTGTCGTTGCGCTAAATAGGCAATAGTTGCCGCTAAATAACGGGCATAATCTAATTTGTTCCACTGACCAATCGTCGCTGTTCGCTGCTGCTTTTGATCCTGTATTGGCATAGATTGTTGTAACATTGATTCGCTACAATCGAGGACAAGCCAAACATTGACATCACTTTCTCTTTCCGCTTCACGGACGAAGTATTTATCTGAACGAGCAAATAATTTCCAATCTATTTTACTCAGCTGATCTCCGGGTTCATAAGCTCTAAATTGGCTAAACTCAATACCAACACCGCGCTGTTGACTAGCATGACCCGCATTTAAAAAACCTTGCGCTAAGGTTTTAATGGCCAACGGAAGATCTTTAACGCGTAATAAGGTTTTGGCATCAAAATAAGGTTGTTGCACACGGGCGACCATTTTTATTGCAATGGGCTTGTAGGAAGGGAGACAAATGCTAATAAATCATTAATCACATTATCTGGCGTAATATTTAACGCTTCAGCTTGGAAGTTAACTAAAACCCTATGTCTCAACACGGCAGGTGCAACAAACTGAATATCGGCTATGCTGATAGCATAACGGCGCGCCATTAATGCCCGTGCTTTTGCGCATAAAATCAGCGCTTGCCCAGCTCTTGGACCAGCGCCCCAGCGCACATGTTCAATAACACTTTGGCTTTGCTCTGATCGCTGTTCATTGGCTTTATTATCACTAAAAATATGATCAGGCCGTGTCGCTCG